>CAYROQ010000028.1:0-36235 GCA_964425955.1 uncultured Sideroxydans sp. | reverse complement strand
TTCAAATGGCGCGCTACGCTTTCGAAGACCTGAAGTTGTCGCAAACTCAATGGCAGCATGATGGCGAGATTTTAAACCATAAGCTGAGCTTATTGTTTTGATAATAATATTTGACTGTTATTTATAGTAGCAAGGCCGTAAAGTTCGCAACGTAGTAGAGACATTTCTAACAACAGAGGAGAAGACAATGGATCAATCAAATCGTTATGCAGATCTGAGCTTGGATGAAGCAGAACTGATCAAGAACGGTAAGCACATTCTGGTTGCTTACACTATGCACCCAATGGCGGGTTACGGTTATTTGGAAGTGGCTGCACACATTGCAGCTGAATCTTCAACCGGTACCAACGTTGAAGTTTCTACTACCGATGATTTCACCAAGGGCGTTGACGCGCTGGTGTACTTCATCGACGAAGCCAAGGGCATCATGAAGGTGGCTTACCCGAACGAATTGTTCGACCGCAACGTGACCGACGGTCGCGCCATGATCGTTTCCTTCCTGACTTTGGCTATCGGTAACAACCAAGGTATGGGCGACGTAGCTGACCTGCAAATGCAAGATTTCTGGGTTCCACCCCGCATGTTGCAACTGTTTGATGGTCCGGCAGTAGACATCTCCAACCTGTGGCGCATCTTGGGTCGTCCAGTTGTGGACGGCGGTTACATCTCCGGTACCATCATCAAGCCAAAGTTGGGTCTGCGTCCTGAGCCATTCGCAAAGGCAGCTTACCAATTCTGGTTGGGCGGCGACTTCATCAAGAACGACGAACCACAGGGAAACCAAACTTTCTGCCCGATCAAGAAAGTGTTGCCACTGGTTTATGACTCCATGAAGCGTGCGCAAGACGAAACAGGTCAAGCCAAACTGTTCTCCATGAACATCACCGCTGATGACCACTACGAAATGTGTGCTCGTGCTGACTTCGCACTTGAGACATTCGGCCCGGATGCGGACAAGTTGGCATTCCTGGTTGACGGTTATGTTGGCGGCCCAGGTATGGTTACAACGGCGCGTCGCCAATACGCCGGTCAGTACCTGCACTACCATCGCGCAGGTCACGGTGCGGTGACTTCTCCTTCTTCCAAGCGCGGCTACACAGCGTTCGTTTTGGCCAAGATGTCCCGTCTGCAAGGTGCTTCCGGCATCCACGTAGGCACAATGGGCTTCGGCAAGATGGAAGGTGGCGCTGACGACCGTATCATCGCTTACATGATCGAGCGCGACAGCTGCATGGGTCCGTTCTACCATCAAGAGTGGTACGGCATGAAGCCAACGACACCGATCATCTCCGGCGGTATGAACGCATTGCGTCTGCCGGGCTTCTTCGAGAACTTGGGCCACGGTAACGTGATCAACACAGCAGGCGGCGGATCTTATGGTCACATCGACTCTCCAGCTGCCGGTGCGATCTCTCTGCGTCAAGCTTATGAGTGCTGGAAGTCGGGTGCGGATCCCATCCAGTACGCGAAAGAGCATAAAGAGTTTGCACGTGCTTTCGAGTCTTTCCCGAAAGACGCGGACAAGATTTTCCCGGGCTGGCGCGAAAAGTTGGGTGTACACAAGTAAGCTGCAAGTTAAGGCTGTATCGTTGTATTAAAAACGCGCCCCCACTTGCTGGGGGCGTTTTTTTCCAAGAATTAATACCGTTTGGCGTGTGGGGTTACACGCGGGACAGGAGTCAAAAAATGACAAACAAGAACCAATATACCGTGGAAAAAGAACCGTTCTATCAGGCACAGGGCGACGAAGTTCAACTGTATGAAGCGGCCTATGCCGCACGCCTGCCTGTGATGGTGAAAGGCCCGACCGGTTGCGGTAAATCGCGCTTTGTCGAATACATGGCGTGGAAGTTGAACAAGCCGCTCATCACCGTGGCGTGCAACGAAGACATGACGGCAAGCGACCTCGTGGGGCGCTATCTGCTGGATGCCAACGGCACACGTTGGTTGGATGGCCCGCTCACTACCGCTGCGCGCATCGGCGCGATCTGCTATCTCGACGAGATCGTTGAAGCACGTCAGGACACCACCGTGGTGATTCACCCATTGACCGATCACCGCCGCACTTTGCCGCTGGATAAGAAGGGCGAACTGATAGCAGCACATCCTGATTTCCAATTGGTGATCTCGTATAACCCGGGCTATCAAAGTCTGATGAAAGATTTGAAACAGTCCACCAAGCAACGTTTCACCGCGTTCGAGTTCGACTATCCGGAAGCCAAGGTTGAAGCGCAGATTCTGGGCAAGGAAGCAGGCATCGAAGTGGAGTTGGCAACGAAGCTGGTGAAGATCGGTCAGGCGGCACGCAATCTCAAAGGTCACGGTTTGGACGAAGGTATCTCAACACGTCTGCTGGTATACGCAGCCACCCTGATTAAAGGCGGTGTAGAAGTTAAAGCGGCATGCCGTATGGCGCTGGTGCGTCCAATCACCGACGATGCGGATATTCGCGACACGCTTGACCACGCTATCGCTGCGACCTTCGCATAAATCATGTCAGCTCCAGTAGTCGAGATCCCGGCGCAACTGCAATCCTATTGGAAGAATCTGGATTGCGGCTTCCCGCGCGTGGCGGAGGTATTTCCGGAGTGCATGCAAGAAGCCTTCGCAAAGCTATCCAACGATGGGATCGAGTCCTACATCGAGCATGCACGATTCCTCGGTAAGATGGGGCGCGGTGCTGAACCCATCCTGATCTTTCTGGAAGAGTGGCCGGGAGTCGCCAAGTCCATCGGCGAAGACACTTTGATCGACATCATGCTGTTTATCCGCAAGATGTGGAAATCACCCAATAGCAAGGCTATCGTACCGTTCTTGCAATCGTTGCCTGTCACGGCGCGCAGATTGCCGTCACGCGACCAGATCAGTGATTACCTCTCCATCGCGCTGGACCTGATGGAGCGCACCACGGGCTCGGTGCACGGCATCCATCAAACTTTCCCCAGCCCCGGTCTGCCCGAGATGTTCAAACAGATCCCCGTGCTATTGAGCCAATTGTCCCTGACCGGGTTGAAGAGCTGGGCCGATTACGGTGTGCGTTATTACGACGACCATCCAGAACGACAAGTTGAATATTTCAGTCTGCAATCGGCAGACAGTCGCGCGGTGATGCAGCGCGAGCGTCACGGTACTTTGCTGGTTGATAATGATCGCAAGTTGAGCATGTACATGCGCGGGCTGTGGCAAGACGAAGACATGCTTATCCCGTATTCGAGTGTCTTCGATGAGTTACGCAAACCGATACCGTATTACGACAAGCTGGGCATCCGTTTGCCGGATGTGTATGACGATGCACATGGGGTGACAGGCATCGACCGCTACCGTGCCACGTTGGCACACATCATCGGCCACCGCCGTTGGACCAAAGCCATCATCGCGGACAACATGAGTCCGTTTCAGCGCATGGCGGCAGAATTCCTGGAAGACTGCCGTGTCGAGCATCTGGCGATGCGTGAGTATCCCGGATTGCGCAACATCTTTACTGCATTGCACCCCATACCTGCTGAAGATGCGTGCGACCATGAGAAAGAGTCGGGTGTGCGTCATCGTTTGACGATGTTGTCGCGCGCTATCCTCGATCCGCAGCACCCCTACAAGAATCCAAACATCATCGAGTTCGCGCGTCGATTTCACGAGTCGATGCAGCAAAGTAATTCCAGCACACAAGAAATTTCAGAGCTGGCGATCACCTTTGTAGCGCGTACGCGTTTGCAGAGCGACAACCTCCCCAAGGCGCACTTCAAAGACACCGTCATCGACTATCGGGACGATAACCGTCAGATGTGGAAGTTCATCGAAGAGGGTGATGAGGAAGAAGCGTTCGATGAGCAACGCAAGATCGAACCGGGCGAAGAGATTAAAGGCCTGCCCCCGCGTCATTATCACGAGTGGGATTACAACAGCCAGAGCTACCGACCTGATTGGGTCAGCGTGTACGAAGGTTTGCACCCGCAAGGTAATCCTGCAGACATTGATAAGCTGCTGGAAAAACACGCGGGGTTAGCCAAGCGTCTGAAGAAGATACTCGACCTGCTCAAACCGCAGGACAAGGTACGTATCCGTTATCAGGAAGAAGGCAGCGAACTGGATCTGGATATCGCCATCCGTTCGCTCATCGACTACAAGAGTGGCGCACAGCCCGATACACGCATCAACATGAGTCATCGCAACGACGGGCGAAATATCGCGGTGATGTTGTTGCTGGATTTGTCGGAATCGTTGAACGAGAAAGCAGCAGGCAGCCAACAGACGATTTTAGAACTCAGCCAAGAGGCGGTAACCATCTTGGGTTGGGCGGTGGAAAAACTGGGCGATCCGTTCGCTATCGCGGGATTCCACTCCAACACCCGTCACGACGTGCGTTACCTGCACATCAAGGGCTATGCGGAACACTGGGATGATGCTGTGAAGTCGCGTTTGGCGGCGATGGAAGCCAGTTACTCGACACGTATGGGTGCGGCAATGCGCCATGCGGCGCACTATTTGGAAAAGCAGCAAGCGGATAAAAAATTGATGCTAATTTTGACCGACGGCGAGCCGGCGGATATTGACAGCAAAGATGGCCGAATTTTAATTGAGGACGCGCGTCAGGCGGTGAAGGAACTGGATCAGCAGGGCATCTACAGTTATTGCATCAATCTTGACCCGAAAGCAGACGAGTACGTATCGGACATTTTCGGCAAGCAGTACACCATCGTGGACAACGTGGCGCAATTACCGGAGCGTTTGCCTGAGTTATTCATTTCATTGACTAAATAGCCATAGAGAGTAAGCGGGAAAAGCAGTAAAATCACGAATCAAAATTTAAAAAACCAACGAGGAGAAACCAGCATGAGCAAGAGTCTTATCCAATTTATCATCGAAGAGCAACGACATATTCCAAACGCCAGCGGCGACTTTACCGGCCTGTTGAGCGATGTGATCTCCGCGTGCAAGCAGATCGCGCACGACGTGAACAAGGGGGCGCTGATCGGCGTGCTGGGTTCTGCGGGTAGCGAGAACGTGCAAGGCGAGACACAAAAGAAACTCGACATCATCACCAACGAAGTCTTCATCAAAGCCAACGAATGGAGCGGCCACTTGGCTGCGATGGCATCCGAAGAGATGGATGACATCTATGAGATCCCCAAGCAATACCCGCGCGGCAAATACCTGATCACGTTCGATCCATTGGATGGCTCTTCCAACATTGACGTGAACATCTCCGTCGGTACCATCTTCTCCATTTTGCGTTGCCCGGAAGGCGTGACCAATCCGACAGCCGCTGACTTTATGCAACCCGGTACCAAGCAAGTGTGTGCAGGTTATGCACTCTACGGCCCGAACACCATGATGGTGATCACCACCGGTCACGGTGTGAACGGCTTTACACTGGATCGCGACGTTGGCGATTTCTTCCTGACTCATCCGAACATGCAGATTCCCGTGGACACACAAGAGTTCGCGATCAATATGTCGAACCAACGTTACTGGGAAAAACCGGTACAGAAATATATCGACGAGTGTATGAAGGGCAAGGACGGCGGACGCGAAAAGAATTTCAACATGCGTTGGGTTGCTTCCATGGTTGCTGAAGTTCACCGCATCCTGACTCGCGGCGGTATCTTCATGTATCCGTTCGACACCAAGGATCCAAGCAAAGCCGGCAAACTGCGCCTGATGTACGAAGCAAACCCGATGTCCTTTATCGTCGAGCAAGCCGGTGGTGTAAGCTCCACCGGGCGTGAGCGCATCATGGAATTGAAGCCAACGGGGCTGCACCAACGTGTGCCGGTCATCCTCGGCTCCAAGAACGAAGTCGATCGCGTTGTCGGTTACCACAAAGGCGCGTAATGCCAAACAAGCGCCCCCGTTCGCGGGGGCGTTTTTACGTCTGACACACAAGGAAGCAACATGAGCAAACCACTCGTTTCCATCGTCATGGGCAGCAGCAATGACTGGGAGATCATGCAGCAAGCCGGGCAACAGCTGAAAGACTTCGGCGTGGCATTCGATGCTCGGGTTATTTCGGCTCACCGTTCACCCGACTTGTTGTTCGACTACATCAAAGATATGCATACACAAGGTGTGCAATGCTTCATCGCGGGTGCGGGCGGTGCTGCACACTTGGCCGGTGTCATCGCCGGCAAGACAACGTTGCCGGTACTGGGTGTCCCTATCCCCTCCAAATATCTGAAGGGGATGGATTCCCTGCTCTCAATTGTGCAGATGCCCAAGGGCATCCCGGTCGCCACCTTTGCCATCGGCGAAGCAGGAGCGGCGAATGCGGGATTGTTCGCGGTCTCCATGTTGGCGCTAAACGATAAGCAACTCGCACAAAAAATCACTGACTACCGCAAGAAACAGGCGGAACAGATCGCAAATACCACTTTGCCGACTTTGTAATCCGAGGTAAACATGTCCGCTCTACACGAATCAAATCTGACCAGCCTGAAGTTCCTGCATCGTGGCAAAGTGCGCGATCTATACGAAGTGGATGCCGACCATCTACTCATCGTGCAGACCGACCGTTTGTCCGCATTTGACGTCATCCTGCCGAACCCTATTCCGGGGAAAGGCGAGGTGCTCACGGCAGTATCGAATTTCTGGTTCAAAAAACTGGGTGGTGTGATTCCGAATCATCTATCCGGTATCGATCCTGAATCCGTGGTGAAGACCGATGCAGACCGCGCGCAAGTGCGTGGACGATCTTTCGTCACCAAGAAGCTCAAGCCATTGCCTATCGAAGCCATCGTGCGCGGTTATCTGGTGGGTTCGGGTTGGAAGGACTACAAGATGACCGGCGCGGTATGCGGCATTCAATTGCCGGCAGGACTGCAAGAAGCGCAGAAGTTGCCGCAACCCTTGTTCACTCCTTCCACCAAGGCTGCGGTGGGTGACCACGACGAGAACATTTCATTCGAAGAAGCCAGGAAGCTGTTGGGAGCAGAGATGGCAGAGAAAGTGAAAAACGCCACTTTGGCGCTTTACACCCAAGCGGCGGACTATGCGTTGACTCGCGGCATTATCATCGCCGACACCAAGTTCGAATTCGGTACCGATGCTTCCGGGACGTTGTATCTGATCGACGAAGCGCTCACGCCGGATTCCTCGCGCTTCTGGCCCGCTGACCAATACAAGGTGGGCAGCAATCCACCCAGTTTTGACAAACAGTTCGTGCGTGATTGGTTGGAATCGTCCGGTTGGAACAAACAACCGCCCGCTCCTCAAGTACCTGCCGAAATATTGCTCAAGACTGCCGACAAATACCGAGAAGCGCAGCGGCTCTTGACCGGCGTATGACTTCACCCAGCGACCTAATCCAAGGTTTCCATCGCTTTCGCGAAGAACACTTTGCGGATGAAGACGCGCTATACAAGCAACTCGTACAGGAAGGGCAGACTCCGAAGATACTAGTGGTCGCCTGTTGTGATTCGCGCGTCGATCCGGCGCTGGTGTTGGATTGCGCACCGGGTGACCTGTTCGTCATCCGCAATGTAGCCAATCTGGTTCCACCCGCCGAAAGTCGCAACAGCGGTCGCCACGGCACCAGTGCCGCACTGGAATATGGGGTACGCATTCTGGGTATCGAACACATCATCGTGTTGGGACATGCGCATTGCGGTGGCATCCGCTCTTTGTTGCAGGGTGATGATGCCACAAACGGTCAGGAGACCTACATCAACAGTTGGATGCGTCTTGCCGAGCAGGCCCAGAACAAAGTACAAAGTGAAATACCAGACGCGTCATTCGAGGAACGCGAACGGGCGTGTGAGCAACAAGCCATCCTGAGTTCGCTGGAAAACTTGATGACGTTTGAATGGATTTGCGACAGTGTCAATGCCGGAACGTTAGCCCTGCACGGCTGGTATTTCGATATCGAGCACGGCGAGTTGCTGTCTTACAACACAAAGCAGGGTTGCTTCGAACAGGTCTGATTACTTCAACTGCTGCTGAGCCGTTTCGTTGCTTTGGGGTGGGAAGCCTTTCAACTCACGGTAGCGGGCTTTGTCGGAAGCGTAACGGGCTTTAACCGATTCCAGTTCCTTCACACTCGCATTGAAATCATTCTGCAGTTTGCTGATGCGGACCGTTGCATCTTCGATATCTTCATCCAGTGACTTCGGAATCTTGCGACCCTGCTCATTCAATTTGGCCAATTCCTGTTTCAGACTCGCCAGATTATCCTGTGCCGATTTAAGCAGCGTGGTGAAGCTGTTGGTGCGCGCGTTGACTTGTTGCAAATTGCGGTCACGAGCGAGGTCGATCTCCTGTTCCGAACTGTAGGTATTGAGCAAAGCGTTGTCACGGCGGGAGGCTTCGATGCGCGCCTTCTCTTCCGCTTTGGCTTTCAGATCAACTTTTTGCCCATCTTTGCCGCGCTTGTCCTCGCGCTTTTCGATTCGACCCTTCTCCAGTTTCACGGCTTCTTTGTCGGCGTATTCGGCAGGGATCGTTTCGCCGTAATGTGTGGTGCCGTTATTGTCGACCCACTTATAGAGCTTGGCGTGCGCATTCATGGAGAACAAAGCGGCCAACGCGACGGCACTTGCCAACATCCTGGAATCGATCATCATTTCACTCCGTAACGGTCACGATAAGTTTGTACCGCATGCAGATTCTGCACCAAGTCTGCTCGTCCTTGCAAATATCCAAGCAGGTCATCCAGTGCGGCAATAGAGATAACAGGCAAATCGAAGTCTCGTTTGACTTCCTGTGTTGCTGAAAGCTCGCCCTGCCCCTGCTCCATCCGATCCAAAGAGATCACCACCCCGCACGGAATCGCTCCGGCAGCGCGGATCAACTCGATAGACTCGCGCACGGAAGTGCCTGCGGAAATAACATCGTCGATGATGAGTACCCTGCCCTGCAATTTGGCACCCACTGTCGTGCCACCCTCGCCGTGATCCTTGGCTTCCTTGCGGTTGAAACAATAAGGCACGTTGCGGCCCAGTTCAGCCAGCGCAATAGCAGTACCTGCCACAAGCGGGATTCCCTTGTAGGCGGGGCCGAATAAAACATCAAATTCGATCTTGGAGTTGAGGATCGTTTGCGCGTAGAACTGGCACAGCGCGCGCAGAGCGATACCATCCTGGAACAAACCCGAGTTGAAAAAATAAGGTGACAACCTGCCGGCTTTGGTTTGAAATTCGCCGAAACGCAGCACATTTTGTTGAACAGCGAATCGTATGAAATCTTGGCGGAAGGAATCCATAAAAAGCGTTGGGGAGAAATGGGTGGTGTCGCCATTATAATGTCGCGACAAACATCAACGAGAAAAAACATGCGCATCATCACGCTGAATCTGAATGGCATCCGCTCTGCCTTTAACAAAGGATTGTTGGAATGGTTGGGCAAACAAGACACCGATATCCTGTGTGTCCAGGAACTCAAAGCCCAAGCCGCCGATATGTCGCCCGACATGCTTGCCCCGTTCGGTTACCACGGCTATTTTCATTACGCCGAAAAGAAGGGTTACAGCGGCGTGGGCATCTACTGCAAAGACAAGCCGGACAACGTCATCATCGGCTTGGGCATTCCGGAATTTGATGCCGAGGGCCGTTACATCGAGGCACAGTTTGGCAACTTGAGCGTGGTGTCGTTGTATCTTCCGTCGGGTACCAGCGGTGAGGAACGCCAGGCTGTGAAATTCAAATTCATGGAAGCCTTCCTGCCGCATCTGGTTGCGTTAAAACAGAGCGGACGCGACATTATCGTGTGCGGTGACTGGAACATCGCCCACACCGAAAAGGACTTGAGAAACTGGCGCGGCAATAAAAAGAATTCCGGCTTCCTGCCGGAAGAACGCGCCTGGCTTACCTGCCTGTACAACGAAGTCGGGTTCGTCGATGTGTTCCGCAAATTACACCCCGATCTCGAAGCCTACACCTGGTGGTCGAACCGCGGCCAAGCATGGACAAAGGACGTGGGATGGCGTCTGGACTACCAAGTAACCACGCCCGGCATTGCCGAAAAAGCCCTCCACACGGGCGTGTACAAGGAACAACGTTTCAGCGACCACGCACCGATGCGGGTGGATTACGGAGAATAACGACAAAACAAATAGCCCGTCATTCCCGCGCAGGCGGGAATCCAGCGGGGTTAATTCAAAATGCAGTTGGTTTAGTCTTGCTTTGCAAGAACTGATTTATTGACTGGATTCCCGTTTTGCGAGCATCCGCTACGCGGATTGCCTGCTTACCCCACTTCACGGGAATGACGCTGAGGGAGTTTAAGAATGCCGAAGACACTCAACGAACCTTTGATTCTGCTGATACTTGGCACAGCCCTCCTCGCCCTCACCGCCATCCACCCATACGACTACCCCACCTGGTGGATGGAAACCTTCCCTATTTTCATCGCCGTACCCATCCTCGTCGCCACCTACAAAACCTACACCCTCACCCCGCTGCTGTACCGCCTGCTGTTCCTGCACGCTCTCATCCTCATGGTCGGCGGCCATTACACCTATGCCGAAGTGCCGCTGGGATTCTGGATGGAAGACTGGTTCGGGTTCGCGCGAAACAACTACGACAAGATCGGTCACCTCGCGCAGGGTTTCATCCCCGCTTTGCTGTTCCGCGAACTGCTACTGCGCAGCTCACCGCTGAAGCAAGGAAAGTTGCTGTTCACATTGGTGGTCGCCAGTTGCCTCGCAGTGAGCGCCAGCTACGAACTCATCGAATGGGCAGCGGCAGAGATGATGGGCCAAGGGGTGGATGCTTTCCTCGGCACACAGGGTTATGTCTGGGATACGCAGTCGGACATGTTGATGGCGTTGATCGGGGCGGTTGTGGCGCAGATGATGTTGGGGAGGACGCATGACATGCAGTTAACGCGAAGCTAGGTTTTACTGTGTGATTTGGTTCCGGACTACGGACACCTAATTCCAACAACAATATTGACTTTACCTTCCTTCCAGTCAGTTTCGCGCCAACGATAAACTCCGGGCGCCACAATTATCAATTCCCACTCTTCAGGTTTACCAGTTACCTTTAATCTTGTTTCGTTATCATATTGAATTACAAGCGAACGGCTTGTAGCCGAAATTATTTTTGCTCCCATTCGATCCGTCTTTCCAAGCTCTGTTTCCCAGAGACGATCAAAACGCATATCTAGCCGTTTACCGTCAGCACTGATTTCCATTGTGGATCTCAAATTTTGCGGGCCACATGTAAGATCGTTGTTATAACTTTCAGCCCACCAACCAGATAGCTGATTTCGGTCAAAGAGCAGAGGGGAAGGATTTGTCGATGCTACGGAAAAATTTGTAATCCCAAGAGCTAGAAGAAAGAAAATACTTTTCATATTATGCATCGTTCCAAATAGATTAATTTTCTTGAGTTAGTTTATCAGTTGATGCATTCCACGGCGCAACCTTCAACAGCAACACCATCCCCGGTATCGCCAACAACACACACAGCAGGAAGAACATCGTCCACCCCATCGATTCCACCAACCAACCCGCCGTGGCGTTCATGAAGGTGCGCGGCACGGCGGCGAGGCTGGTGAACAGGGCGAACTGGGTGGCGGTGTAGGCGGGGTGGGTGGTGCGGGCGATGAAGGCGACGAAGGCGGCGGTGCCCACGCCGACGCCGAAGGCTTCCAGTCCGATCACCAAGCCGAGTTGCGTGAGCTCGGCCGCGCCGATGACGTCGAAGTGCCCTTTCGAAGCCAGCCAAGCGAAGCCGAAGATGGACACCACTTGCACCACGCCGAACAACCACAGCGCGCGATTGATACCGATCTTCAGCATCCACAATCCGCCCAGCAAGCCGCCGATGACGGCAGGCCACAAGCCCGCGTTCTTGGCGATGAGGCCGATCTCGGTTTTGCTGAATCCCATGTCCATGTAGAACGGGGTCGCCAGCGCAGTACACAGGCTGTCGCCGAGTTTGTAGAAGAACAGGAAGGCGAGGATGAGTAACGCACTGTTCCAGCCTTCGCGGCTGATGAATTCATGGAAAGGTTCGACCACCGCTGCGCGCAAGGTCTTGGGCGGTGAGGCGCGATGCGGTTCGCTCACCATCAGTGTCATCACCATGCCGGGTAGCATGAACAGTGCGGTGATGATAAAAACCATGCTCCACGGCAAATGGTCGGACAGGATGAGCGAGAGCGAACCGGGGATGAGTCCGGCGATGCGATAGGCGTTCACATGCACTGCATTGCCCAGCCCCAACTCGGTATCGCTCAACAGTTCGCGGCGATAGGCGTCGAGCACGATGTCTTGTGTGGCGCTCAAGAATGCGAGCAGGGTGCAGAATAAAACGATGGTCGTCATCTCGGTCTGCGGTGAAAAACCGCCGAGTGCCGCGATCACGCCCAGCAATCCGATCTGCGACAGCAACATCCAGCCGCGTCGTCGTCCCAACATCGGCACGACGTAGCGGTCCAGCAAGGGCGACCACACGAACTTCCAGGTATAGGGAAACTGGATCAGCGCGAACAGGCCGATGGTCTTGAGGTCGATGTGCTCACTGCGCAGCCACGCGGGGACCAGGTTGAACAGCAGATAGAGAGGCAAGCCGGAAGAGAACCCGATGAACACGCAGATCAACATGCGCCGGGTGAAAAGCTGTTGCCAGACAGTCATGGGTTATGGATTCGCACTTTGTTGAAAGGTGTTTCCCCCATCCCCTCCCTTCCCCCGGCGGGAGAAGGGCTTTGCTTCCCTCTCCCGCCGGGGGAGGGATTGAGGGTGGGGGATATTTGACCCATGCTCAAGCGTCGCGTTTAAAACGATATACCGCAGTGCTACCCAACAGATTCGGCAAGATCCGAACATCATTGCGACCCGCCATCACATGCCGCCCGATTATGCGGATCTCGTGTGTGGCACACAGGTATTCAAAATCGTGCAGCGTACACAGATGCACGTTCGGTGTGTCGTACCACTGGTACGGCAATTCTTTGGAAACGGGCATGTTGCCCAACAAAACTTGCAGCCGATTCCTCCAGTATCCAAAATTGGGGAAACTGACGATGCCTTCGCGCCCCACGCGCACGATCTCTTTCAGCAACGCCTCGGTGTGGCGCGTCGCTTGCAGGGTCTGCGACAGGATGACGTAATCGAATGAGCTACTCTCGAAATCCGCCAGACCGGAATCCAGATCGTTCTGGATCACGTTCACATTGTTGGCGATACAAGCCGCGATATTGGCATCACTGATCTCGACACCATATCCGCGCACTTGGCGCGTTTCGCGCAGATAACGCAACAGACTGCCGTCACCACAACCAAGATCGAGCACCGAAGAACCTTGCGGGATCCACGCGGCGATGGCGGCGAAATCAGGGCGCGATTGGATAATGGGAGCGCTCATAGGGCCGACTCCTCAAACACATTGTTCAAGTAGTTTCGCATCACGGCGAGGTACTGTTCGTCATCCATCAGGAAAGAATCGTGGCCGTGGTCGGAAGCGATCTCGGCGTAACTGACGTCGCATTTATTGTGCAACAGCGGACGCACGATCTCGCGCGAACGTTTGGGTGAGAAGCGCCAGTCGGTCGTGAATGAGACCACGAGGAATTTGGACTTGGCCACGGCAAAAGCGCGGTTCAGATCACCGTCGAATTCGCGCGCGGGATCGAAATAATCCAGTGCCTTGGTCATCAGCAAATACGTGTTGGCATCGAAATACGCGGCGAACTTGTCGCCCTGGTAGCGCAGATAGGATTCGATCTGGAACTCCACCTCGTAATTGAAACTGAGCTTACCGTTACGCAATTCGCGGCCGAATTTGTCCGCCATCGCATCGTCGGAAAGATACGTGATATGCCCCAACATGCGCGCCAGGCGCAAACCTCGCGTGGGTACCACGCCGTGCTGATAGAAGTCACCCTGGTGAAATTCCGGATCGGTAAGAATGGCATTGCGCGCCACATCGTTGAAAGCGATGTTCTGCGCGGTCAGGTGCGGCGCGGAAGCGATGGTCAACACGTGGCGCACACGATCGGGAAATGAAAGCGACCACTGCATCGCCTGCATACCGCCCAAACTGCCACCGATGACGGCGGCAAATTGCCGGATGCCAAGCTGATCGGCGAGTCGCGCCTGCGCTGCAACCCAGTCTTCCACTGTGATCACCGGGAAGGACGCGCCATAGGGTTTGCCCGTGAGCGGGTCGATACTGGAGGGGCCGGTCGAGCCGTGGCAGCCGCCCAGATTGTTCAAGCCGATAACAAAGAACTTGTCGGTGTCGATAGGTTTGCCGGGTCCCACCATGTTGTCCCACCAGCCGATGTTCTTTTCATCGTTGGCGTAATAACCGGCCACATGATGGTGCCCCGACAAGGCGTGGCAGATGAGGATGGCATTGGATTTGGCGGCATTCAATTCGCCATAAGTTTCGTACACCAACTCGTAGCGCGGCAACACCGCCCCGCTCTTGAAAGTGAGCGGAGTGTCGAAAAAGGCGCGTTGTGCGCTGACGATACCTACCGATGAATTCACGTGATCCCCAAAACAAAAAACCCGTTCAGCTTGGGCCAAAACGGGTTGAGTCGCTTTAGCTGGAATGTTTTAAGTGCCCCGCAAGCTGATGTCAAATCGGCACGAGGCGAAGTTTCCGTGATTTGCCGAAAGCTGTCAATTCGCGGACGATTTGCCCGGATCAGGTTGCGTTCAGTTTATCCAACAGATCGCGGATCTTGATCGGATCGTCGGCGCGCATGATCTTTTGCACGAGTGCCGTGATCTCGGGCAAATTGGTGGTCAGCACGCGTTGCTTGGTTCCCAGCAATTGCGCCGGGTGCATGGAGAATTGGCGCAAGCCCAAACCCAGTAGCAAACGCGTGTAGGCAAGTTCACCCGCCATTTCACCGCACACCGAGACCGGCACCTCGGCTTTGTTCGCGCTGCCGATCACCAGCGCCAGCAGTTGCAATACTGCGGGGTGCAGCGGATCGTAGAGATGTGCGACTTCCTCATCGGTACGGTCGATGGCAAGGGTGTACTGGATCAAATCATTGGTGCCGATGGAAAGGAAATCCAGTTTTTTGATGAAGACATTGAGCGCCAGCGCGGCGGCCGGTATCTCGATCATTCCACCGATCTGTACATCGGGGGCGAAAGGAATATTTTGCGAAGCCAGGTCGAGTTTGACGCCCTCGATGATCTGTAAAGTCTGGGTGATCTCCGAAGCACCGGAAAGCATAGGCACCAGTATCTTGAGATTGCCATGCATCGAGGCACGCAACAGCGCACGCAACTGGGTACGGAATAATTGCGGCTCGGCCAGACATAAACGGATCGCGCGCAAACCCAGCGCGGGATTACTGGCGACACGGGTGATTCCCTTGAGTTGTTTGTCCGCTCCCAGATCATAGGTGCGGATGGTCACCGGCAGCTCGCCCATACCTTCGAGTACAGTGCGGTAGGCGATGAATTGTTCTTCTTCGTCCGGCAGATCATCCCGGTTCAGAAACAGGAACTCGCTGCGGAACAAGCCGATTCCTGCGGCGCCGTTTTCTTTCACCTGGGTCAGGTCGTTGGGCAATTCGATGTTGGCTTGCAACTCGATACGCGTGCCATCCAGCGTGGTGGCGCGAGCTGTTCTGAGCCGTTTAAGTTTCTGCCTTTCCAGCGACCATTGGCTCTGGCGCAATTTGTATTCTGCCAGCAGCGTCTTGTCCGGATTGACGATGACCACACCCTGCTCGCCGTCCACGATCAGCATGTCGCGGTCTTTGATCAGCTCGCGCGCGTGGTGCAGACCCACCACGCAGGGGGTGTTCAGACCGCGCGCAACGATGGCCGTGTGCGAAGTCGCGCCGCCCAGGTCGGTGAGGATGGCGCAGAACTGGTGCGGCTTGAGTTGGATCAGATCGGCCGGGCTGACATCGTGCGCCACCAGCACCATTTCGGTATCGTGCTGCGGCACGGGTGGTACATGGCCGGGATGGCCGCTCAATACCTTGAGGATGCGCTCCACCACCTGGATCACATCGGTCTTGCGTTCGCGCAAATAAGCATCATCAAAAGCTTCGAACTGGGTGACCAGCGCATCCATTTGCGACTTTAGCGCCCACTCGGCATTGCAGTGTTCATGCTGGATCATTTCGCGGGCGGCGTGGCTGATGTGCTCGTCCCCCAATATCATCAGGTGCAGATCAAGAAACGCATCGAACTCGGCAGCGGCCTGCAACGGGCGATTGCTGCGCAATGCGCTCATCTCGTCACGGGTAGTTTTCAGTGCGGCATCGAGGCGCACCACCTCTTCTTCCACCAGATGTTTGGGCAACATGTAATGCACCACTTCCAGTGAAGTGTGCGAAACGAGGTGCGCATGGCCGATGGCGATACCGCTGGAAACCGGGGATCCGTGCAGGGTGAATGTCACTGACCTTCTCCGAAATAATCGTTGATGAGGGCGATGATCGCGCTCAACGCTTCCTCTTCGCGCTCGCCATTGGTCTCGATAGAAATAGTCGTGCCCTTGGCTGCCGCCAGCATCATCACCCCCATGATGCTCTTGGCATTGATGCGCTTGCCGTTGCGCGCCAGCCAAACTTCGCACGGATATTGCGAGGCGAGCTGGGTGAGTTTGGCCGAGGCGCGCGCGTGCAATCCAAGGATGTTGATAATCTGTGCGTCCTGTTTTTGCATTTGATTGGTCAGTTTTCGAGATTGATCGGAACGATACATTCGCGCCCGCCATCGATGGCAATCTGCGCCAGCTCCGGCATGGTCTTGTTGGGATAACACACGGTGCGCAGCAGCATGGGCAGATTGACCCCGGCCACGCCCATCACATGTTCGGCATGGCACAGCTGGCGCGCCACATTGCTCGGGGTAGCCCCGAAGATATCGGCGAGGATGAGCACCCCTTTTCCCGTGTCCAATTGTTGGATGAGGTTATGTCCTTCGGCCAGTTTGGCATGCAGATCATCGTCGGCGTAAACAGACAAGACTTTCACGTTGTCCGGCACACTGCCCAGTACATGCTTGACACAATCCACCAGACTTTCACCCAGCGCGTTATGCGCCACCACCAAAATGCCAGCCATCAGATCACTCCCAATAAACGTGCGAGTACCAGCGCCAAAAGCAGCAGAATCACCCAGCCGAATCGCGCGAGCAAGCCCAGTGCACGGGCTTTGAATGCTTCGTCCGCATTTTCTTCATCAACGATTTTCCGAATTTTCTTCAGTGCATGCACCGCCGCAGCTCGGCGGATGTTTTGTTGTAAAGGGTCGTCGGTAGTCATGGTTCGATCTTGCGGATGGTTTTATTGTCGGTGAATTCTAGCCGTTTCTGCATCGCGGTGGTGAGATGCACCACGCCCTCCGCGTCGATGAGCAAAGCCTCATCCAACTGCATCGTTTTTGCAGCGGCAGCCCAGCCGGAGACGCCCGCGATGAACAAGGGTTTGGACGCACCGTCAGACAGCAGACCGGCGCGGGAACCGTGCGTGAGGATGGTGACGGCTTGTACACCCTGAACGGGTTGGCCGGTACGCGGATCGATCACGTGACAATAACGTTTCCCGCCCAACTCGAAGTAGCGCTGATAGTCACCCGAGGTGCCGACGGCTTCGCCATCCTGTAACTCCAGCGTGGCCAGCGCACCGGGCTTGCGCGGATGTTGTATTCCCACCCTCCACGGACGTTTGCCGTGCGAACCCAGCGCCAACACATTACCGCCAATGTTGATCAGCGCGTTATTCATCCCCTGTTGTTTAAGAATGTCTGCCGCGCGATCCAGTGCGTAGCCTTTGGCGTAGCCGCCAAGATCAAGTTGCACGGAGCGGTTGCGGCTACGCACAAATTCAAAACCTAACCCCTCCCGGCCTCCCCTTGTCAGGGGAGGAGTAGCAGCTCCCTCCCTGACAAGGGAGGGTTGGGGAGGGTTAGGGTTTGAAAAAATTAAATCACTCATTTGCGGATTCGCCTTCAGCAGAGCCGCAATTTTCTTTTCATCCGGCAGAACCGCTTTGAAATCGTCCGCCTGAAAGCCCCAGGCCTGGATCAAGCCGCCGATCGCGGGATTGAAAATAGTATTCGAACGCGCCGAGAGTTGCGCCGCGTCTTTCAGCATCGCGGCCAACTCGGGTGAAACCGGTTTGGTTTTGCCTTGGGAGATCGCCGCATTCAAGGCGCTCAATTCGGAAGGTTGCCAAGCGTGCAGTTGATCGTGCAGACCTTGGAATTCATGCATCACGTCGGCGATTCCCTGCTTGGCGCGCGCTTCCTCCGCACCGTACAGCGTGACCTCGACCAACGTGCCGAACACATAGCCTTGCTCTTGATACACGGGCTCTTTGCCGCAGGCGGCAAGGAACAAAACCAGCACGAGCAACAAAGCAGAACGCATCATTCCGCCGTCATCTCTTCCAGTTCCAGCGAAGCTGCCAGCATGGCCAATCGGGCGACCACGCCGTAGGCGTAGAAACGGTTCGGAGCGTCATCCGGTTCGCATTCGGGATTGGGCAAGATGCAGCAGGACTCGAAAGCCAAAGGTTCGAAGCGCATGCCCGGTGCATTGAGATTCTCGTCCACGCCGCGTTCGGTATGCACGCGGTAGAAGCCGCCGACCACGTAACGGTCGATCATGTACACCACCGGTTCCGCCACTGCCTCGTTCAGATTCTCGAAAGTGTAGACACCTTCTTGCACCAGCACGTCGGAGACTTGCATGCCTTCTTTGACCACCGCCATCTTGTTGCGTTGTTTGCGGTTGAGGTCGCGCACTTCGCTGGCATCTTTAACCGACATGATGCCCATGCCGTAAGTACCCGCATCCGCTTTGACGATGACGAAGGGATCGTGTTTCACGCCATATTCGGAATACTTGGCGCGAATTTGTTGCAGGACGACATCCACCTGCGCAGCGAGACATTCTTCACCCACGCGCTCTTGAAAATTGACCTGATTACACACGGCGAAATACGGATCGATCAGCCAAGGGTCGATGGAAAGCAACTCGGCGAACTTCTGGCTCACTTGATGGTAGGCGGCGAAATGCTTCGACTTGCGGCGCACATACCAGCCGGCTTCCAGTGGCGGCAGAACGGTCTGTTCCAGGTTCTTCAAGATATCGGGCGCACCCGCAGACAAATCGTTGTTGAGCAACACCACGCAAGGGTCGAAACCGTCCACCACGAGACGGTTACCTCTGCGTTCCAGCGGCTCCAGCGTGAGCGAGCTACCGTTGGCCAGCTCCAGTGTGGTGGGTGAAGTGATCTCGGGCAGCAGCGAACCAATGCGAACTTTCAATCCGGCCTGACGCAACACGAGCGCGAGTCGCGCCACGTTCTGTAAATAGAACTGGTTGCGTGTGTGGTTCTCCGGGATGAGCAAAACGCCCCGCGCTTCGGGGCAAATCTTTTCAAGCGTACTTTGCAGCGCATGCACACACAGCGGCAAGAAATCGGAATTCAGATTATTGAATCCGCCGGGGAACAAGTTCGTATCCACGGGCGCCAGCTTGAAACCACTGTTGCGCAGATCGACCGAACTGTAGATCGGCGGTGTGTGCTCCTGCCATTGCGTGCGAAACCAATGCTCGATGTTAGGCTGGGCAGCGAGGATGCGCCGCTCCAGTTCCAGTAGCGGGCCTTTCAATGCGGTGGTGAGATGCGGAACCATGATGTGCCCGAAGATTGATGAGCGAGCATTTTAGCCGATGCGATGAAACAAAACGAAACCGCCCGCGCGGGGCGGGCGGTTGGTGTTGCATTCGTCAATATTTTTACTGAATTTTGCGAATTTTATAGTTACCAAAATCGCTCACAAACAGACTAACACCATCACCGGTGATGTATTTTGGTGTGTTGAAACGCGCCGCAGTGCCTATACCTTCGGCCGATCCCCATGATGCACCTGCAAGTGTGACTACCGCCGTGGTGGTGAGGTCAAACTTGCGCACGGTATGGGCGTCCACTAAAAAGATGCAAAGACAGGTTGCATCGTAATGCATCCCTTGCGGTCCGGAGAACTGAGCCAGCAAGCCTACACCATCCCCGATAGCCCCTGAAGGTGGGTAAGTGCCTGCCACTGTCTCTACTGATGTACTCGTCACATTGATTCTGCGTATTAAGCGGTTGCTAGCATCCGCTACATAAAGATAATTTGAGTCGTTCGTGATGCCTAGAGGTTGATTGAAGGCCGCCAACGCTCCGACCCCATCTGCAAAGCTACCGACATTATTGGCAGTGCCGGCAATGCTAATGACCGTCCCAGTGGCAACGTCGATCTTGCGGATCACATGGTTGTATAACTCAGTTACATACAGATTGCCGTTCATGAAGGTCATACCGAACACCCCGTTGAATGCAGCAGCAGTTCCGGTTCCATCAGCGTAGCCTCCGAGATTATTCGGAGTGCCGGCCAAGGTGTTGACGACACCTGACGCGATGTCGATCTTGCGAATAACGTTGGCGGATTCACTTACATACAGATTGGTGCCGTCAGTGGCAAGGCTACGTATCATGGAGAAAGAAGCCGCCGTACCTGTACCGTCCAGCGGAGAATAAGCGTTAGTCGCCCCCGCGTAGTTGGTCACAATGCCGGTGGCGATTTCAACCCTGCGAATTACATAGCCGTCTGCCACATAGATATTGCCACCGGTGGCGACCAGCCCGGTCGGACCGTTGAATGTTGCACCTGTACCGGTGCCGTTCAGTGTACCGCGTGTACCACTTCCGGCAAGGGTGGATACGGACAACGTAACGTTATATGAACCGACCGAAATGGCTCCGGTACCGTCACCGTTTGCGATGGTGATGGTGTGATTCCCAAGAGGCAAACCAACTGGTACCGTGGCTGTGAGGGTTTGGTTATTCACCAGATTGGTAGTGGCGACCGTAGTACCAAATTTGACCACAGCGGGTGGTAAGAAGCCGTTCAGATCAGTTCCCGTGATGGTTACTGTCGAACTTATCGAGCCCGATGACGGAGTGTATCCGGTCACTGCGGGGACAACGACTGCAGGTGCATTTGTTGTAGCCGTTACTTCTGCCGAGCCGAGACTTTCACCGACTGCATTCACTGCAGTGACTTTGTAATAGTAGGGTGTCGATGATGACAGCCCGCTGTTGTTGAATGAGGCCGAGGTCACCGGAGAAGCAGTTATTTTGGAGCCAGCCACACCTGTCGCAGTGGAGCGATAAACGTTATAACCTGTTGCGCCGGTAACTGCAGTCCAACCCAAATTTATTTGTGTTTCACCAACGGCTGTAGCAGTTACGTTGCTTGGTGTTGATGGAATGGAGGCAGAAGGGGACGGTGAGTAAGATAACGTTCCATTCATCGTTACGCTACTGAACACAAAATTGGTGAACGTCACAGTGTGTGCAACGTTATCGTGCACCACACCCGCACACAAGGCAGGAGTGGCGTTACAGTTGATCAGAGCAGCTGGAACACTGCTTGTTGCATCAGCTGCCCAATACTCGATGCTTGAAGGTGTGCCCACCGGTAAGGCAGTACCGGATAAATGAAAGGTCATATTGAGCTGCTCAATCACAACATTAGGGATATGCGGCTCAGTCCATGAAATAGTAGTCAGAGCTATACCACCATTGGCAAGCGTTCCCGCTGTAGGAACTGTTGGAGTGAAGTCGCCAACATAGGAAGGTGCATTAGTCACAAACAATGTACCCAGCGGAGGGGTGCCAGATGACCCACTCCCAGCTCCACCTGTTCCCCCTCCCCCGCTACTTGTCCCCGCATACGCCGTCGTCAACGCCGTGCCGAATCCTGAAACAGGCGGATTAAATGCCGGAACAGCCGCATTGCTCAGCAAAGCTGCGTGTGTAACAGCGGTATTGGTCATTGCCGTTTTAAGAGCCACCAACATATCGTCACTGGCGTTACCGGAAATGGCTGTGAAAGATGTGGTGATTGGATTGATACTGGCCAGCGGAGTCAGGGTTGGGAAAGCGGCGCGTAGTTTGGTAAGGGCAGAATCCACATTAGTCTGGGTGATCGTGGCGAGTGGCGCCGGGGCAGAATTCAAACCGGAAAACCAGGTACTCGGCGTTGACGCACCTGCCAGATTGGCAACGATCAGATCGGTGAGAGGTGTGACATTTACCGTACCAGATGTTGTGGCTATGGCGTGATACGGCGTGGAGTTGGCCACTCCGTTGATGGTGCCACCGCTGACTTGCACCGCACAGGGCAAGGTCTGTCCGGAAAGTGTGACTTGCCAATTACCCGAAGTGTCCGTCGAAGTGGTGAGAGCGCTGCCTGTTGCACAGTTCAATTTGATCGTTCCGCCGACTATCGGTGAACCGACTGCAGCAACACCACTCATCGCTATCGTTGCGGGTGTGTTGGAAGCCGGTGTACTACCACCTCCCCCGCCTCCGCAACCGGCTAGGAATAATGTGGCAATCGCTGTGAAGCCAATGCCGATTTCGGTGACTTTGCGCAGGATGGGGTTGAGTTGCATGGCGGGTACTCCTGTAAATGGTAGGGCAACGGAATAATTTCAGCGCCAGAACAGAACAAATGATTGGCGCACGCTTTAGTCTGGGAGAGAAGATAGGCGACGAAAACGGAGTTGCCTACCCCCTGTTCAGGGGGGTGAACAGCAAGAGACGAGGCCTGCTACTGTAATTTATAAACAATAAAAAGCCCGCGCAGGGCGGGCTGTGAATTTCCGGCATATATTCGAAGATTGATTACCAATAATATTGGATACCCGCAGTAGTCATCGTCGAGTCGTATTGGTAAATATTGGAAAGCGATGAATTGCTTTGTTTTGCTTCATCGTGGGCTTTGTTGTAGCTGGCAGTCAATTTCCAGTTCTTGGCAAATTGCCATTTTATGCCTGCTTCAAAATTGCTGAATTTGCCATACTTGTCCTTCATCAGAAACCCGATCGGACCAAACCCGACACTGCCATACGGAATCAAGCCGTCAATAATTTCTTTGGAAATAGTAGCGGAAATCGGAATGGAACCGTAAGTGTTGGCAGTCGAAGAAAACTGGGAATGGTAGCGATAACGCAATCCCCAGTTGAGTGAAACATCAACTGGGACAAATTGCTCCTCCCAAAAGGGGAAACTGCAGTCTAGTCCTAGTACGGAAGGGGCTTTCTGATTTACAACGCCAAAATTGCCGAAAATTTGAGTGATTTCGCCGGTTGTTCCAAAGGATGCCGAACAAACCTCTCCGCTGAATCTCAGCACTGGAGTAGATCCGGCGGCACTTAACGTGCTTGCCCCAGTTCCGACAACGGTAACTGCTGACATATTCAGAGTACCAAATTCGATGCCCATCCAACTGTCATCAGCATTGGCAAGTCGGGGGACAATTGCGACAAGAACAGCTGCGGACAAAATTTTGAAATTCAGATACATGGTTTACTCCGTTTTGGTTGTGATGGTCGAATTCTGGAAGTAAACCGGTCTATCGGAAACCCCCTGAACAGGGGGTTTGGACGATGGGATTGCGTGTTTTAATTCGAAGCGAGCTACTCAGTTCCCGCGAACGAGAAAGACATTCGTGAAAGCTAAAAAAAGCTGGTGAGTTGCAAATAATAATCGCGTACTTTGGGAAAGTTGCGACCGCCGTAGGTCTCCTGCATTTCCAATTTGAGGATCATCGGGATAGCTAACTTTTTCTGCTGCCAGGCGTTGATGCCGCTCCAGGAAAGGCTGGCACGCCATTGGTCGGCGCGTATTTTCGTGTTGGTCTCCAATGCGCTGGTATCGGTGCCCAGTTCGGAGCGGTAGCGATCTGCTGCTTTGGTGTAAAGATGTGCGGTGGTTGAAGCGCGCCAATCACCCCAGCGGTGACCCAGCTCGATGTCGTATTCCTGATAGTCGCCCAGATCACGCCGTAGTCGCTCTTTGCTACTGGCTGTGGCAAGGAGTTGGCCGGATTGAGGCACGCGCATTTCTGCATGATCTGCAAGTTGGGTGAAGTTTTCAGCCAGCAGATGCAGGTCGAAGTCATGGCCGAGGTCACGGAAATATTCCAAGCGCAAGCGCACGTCATTGCTGCCGTCGCCAATGGGGATGTCGACCAGGCTGTCGGGATTGTCACCTTTGGCGATGCCAAAACGCATGCCCACACCCAGGATAACGCTGGATCGCTGATCCTTGTAACAACGCCAGAGGATTCCGGCAGTGGAATCTGAAAGCCCGGAAGTCGAGCTGTTTTCGACGGCGGCGTAACCGTAGCCAAATGCCGGATTACTGAGCAACTGCTTTACGCCTGCGGTGCCGAGTGGTGCGCTGGCACCGCCACCCACGGGTGCGAATGGAAAATTGGAGGCACCAACAGGTTGGCCGGGATCGAACGCAGGGTTAAATCCGATATTGCCTCCGGCAACAGAAAAGTCCACTTGCGTGCGTGTTCTCACCATCGGAAAGATGAATCCCAACGTCATCTCTTCACTCAGTCCGTAGCCCAGAATGATCTGCGCTGCTTGCAGATTGGCCTTGGTGTAAAGCGAGCTGGTGCCCAGTGTCGCACCGGAACCCATCAATGCAAGAGCCGGGAAAACCGCGCCGTCGAGGTTCAGTCTGTCGAAAGCGGCATTGAAATTCCCGCGATTGCCTTGATTGTCGTACCACTTGTCGTAACTGTTCACGCGCAACTCAACCCTGGCCGCCCAACGTCCGACCGGCGCCATCGCGTCGAGGGCGTGGCCGGAAGAGGCGGGCAACGACTCGGCCTGTACCGAGAAAGTTACGAACAGCAAAATCAGCGATAAAGGAAGTCCGCGGATTAAATTTATCAAGCCAATCTCCAGATCAAAGGTTGGTTATAAAGTAGCAGAATTCTAGTTGATGTCCTGAATTCTATGTTCGTGGGAAAGGTTCCCCAACCCCCTGTACAGGGTATTAAACGATGCCCAAATTGCGTGCGGTCAAGGCGGCTTCGGCACGCGATGACACGTTGAGTTTGCGGTAGATATTCTTCACATAGCCGGAAATGGTGTGGGTGCTGATGCCTAGAATGCGTGCCGTTTCGGCCAGGGTCATGCCTTTGGCGATCAACCGCAGCACTTCGTGTTCGCGCTCGGTAAGTGCTTCGTATTCGGGTTGCGGGGAAGGTTGAAAATGCCCCAGCAATTTGCGTGCGATGGCAGGCGACAACGGCGGACGGCCGTCGGCGATACCTTTGAGCAACTCGATGATCTGCGGTAGCGGCTGATCTTTCAACAGATACCCCTGCGCGCCGGCGCGTAACGCGGGAAACAAGTGCTGGTTGTCATCGTAAATGCTGGCGACCACGCACAGCGTCTGCGGTGCGGCACGGTTAAGTTCTCCGATGAGTTCAACCCCGCTGCCGTCGGGCAAGCCCAGATCGATCAGCGCGATGTCCGGTGCCGGGTGGTCGGATAACCAGGCGCGCGCCTCGGCCAGATTGCCGGTGCAATGCAGCGTGATGTTGCCAAAAGCGGTGTGCAATGCCTGGCTCAGCCAGGTTTGCGAGTCAACGACGTCGTCGAGAATAAGGGCTGATTTCATCGGGCGAATGATAACGAAAGTATTGTTGTTTGCAGCCCCGCGTTCAGGGGGGTGTTAGCGCGGCAAGAGGCGCACAAAATTTTGCCCGGCATCCATGCGGATCAACAGTTTGCCAAATCAGCGTCGCCCCCAGCGCGGCTGCACGTGCCTGCATGCCACTCATGCCGCGATGCGGTTTGATTTTTTCGGGATTGAACCCGACCCCGTCATCTTCGACACTAAAATGAAATTCACTTTCGCCAACTTCCGTTAGCACGCGGATGTGGCTGGCCCCTGCATGGCGCAACACATTGGTGACGGTTTCGCGCAGGATTCGGCTCAGGTTCAAAGCGGCCTGGGGACTAACATTGATCCCTGCCGATTCCTCTGGGAACTGCCATTCCAGAACCAGACCGGCCGCATGCACGCGCTGCTCGGTTTCCGCGCGCCAGTCTGCCAGCAGATCATCCAGCGGGGTATTGTCCTGCGTCGAGCGGGATACGACATCGCGCAAATCCTGTAGCGCGGAGCGCGCAAGATCAGCCTCACGCGGCAGATTGGCGCGTTGCGCGGAAATCGCCAGCCCCAGCAGTTTTGCACCGACATCGTCGTGTAAATCTCGGTAGATACGATCCCGCTCTTCCATCGTGGCACGCTGTTTTTCGACTTCCCGCAGGGTGGCGTATTGTGTTTCCAATTCGGTGTGTTTGGCATCCACACGCTGTTCAAGGTCGGCGTTGAGTTGTTCGTACTGGTTGAGTGCCTGAACAAACCGGTTGGTCATGATGCCGCCGACCACCAGAAAGAACACCGGCCCGCCGTAGTGAATCCAGTGCGTGTCACCGCTGTTCGAAATGGCAGCTTGCTTCAACCAATCGTGAATGCCAAACACCAGATTCAATCCGAGCGCGCCGATCAGCAATAACGAATCCGTATGCGGTTTGCGTAGCGTTTCACGTACCAGGTAAACGCACACCGCAAGACTGCTGAGTAAGGTGAGCAAATGCCACATCATGGAAACCGGTATCAGAGTGGATGCAGGCAGCAGTAACAAACTGACGGGTGAGCCGATCAGAATGGCCCACAAAGTGCGTTCGAGCATGCGTTGCCTCAGTCCGATAAATCGCAACAGCGAGATCATCAACAACGAGATGAACACCTGAAAACTGGCGTTGATGAGCGATTCCCACAATGGCGCCGGAATGGGGATGTCGCGCAGGAACAGATTGCTCGAATTGAACGCCCACAGGATAGACGACAACCCGAAGAATCCGTACATCGTGTCCTGGCGCCTGCGCCACCACAAGGCCAGCATGAACAGACCCATCGCGGCGATGATCAGGGTGGCGGTCTGGTTGAGCGTGATGTGCCAGAAGAATTGCTTCTCATATAGCGGTCGCAATTCCCTGTGCGCGCCGATTTGCACCGGAGACAGACTGCCTAGGGAATACGCGGGTGAATGGACGCGGATAAACAACGTATTCTCTCCGACTTTCTGCAAAGCCGGCGGAGCCAGGAAAATCAATGGCCTGTTCCAGTTGCGTCCCACCGGATCGGAGAAACTGCCGCCGTCGCCGAGAAATACACCGTTCAAGTAGATTGCCGCGTTCATGCACAGGTGCGGCAAATACACAGCCTGTTCCTCTCGCGGCACCTCGCTCATCGTAAAGCGCAGCCGATACCACACATCGCCGCCGTAGCCGGGGCGGCTGTGCTTCCATTGATCGGGTAATTGCAACGGCGACCACTGCGCTGCGTCAGACGGGGGCGTGTCGCTTTGTATCGCCACGACCTCGGCCTCCAGTATTTCAACTGCGGCGCAAGCGGGATTTACGGTCAGCGCTCCGCACAGCAACAATCCCGCCAAAGGAAGTTTGGGCAGGTTGCGAAACAATGAGAAAGCTGAAGTAAATAAATACATACCGATGCGATCGCTGGGAGTGCGCACAGCATAACGGGTGTTCGCTTTCACGCCCACCCCCCGATCAGGGGGCACGACGAGAGTTGGGATGCGATGCGACCTAAAGACCGAAGTAATAGTCCGGGTTGAACATCTTGCCCTTCACCATCTGGGCATCCGTTTTTGATCTACCTCGATAGGCCGTTCAGGATGGCATCCTGCTTCGCTCTGGCTTTTTGTTCGTCCGAGAGCATATTGCCGATTTTTCCCTTGAGATCGTTGGCACGATCACTTTGTCCTATGTCTTCGGACATGAGCAGAATGAGATAAGCTCGCTCTAAGTTCTGGTCTACGCCATCGCCAAGAGCGAAGGCCAGTGCCATATCAACATGGGCATCTAAATGCCCCGCTTTCGCTGCTTTATTAAGTAACTGCACGCCTTCCTTGAATTTCTTTTGCCCCATGTACAAAACACCAAGCTCGTATTGCGCGTCACGCTGGTTCTGTGCGACGGCCTTCAAATACCATTCTTCTGCTTTCACTTCGTCTTTAGGTATACCCGCGCCGTTTGCATGGCAGTAAGCGATATTGCGCTGACCTAAAGCATCATTTTGGTTGGCTGCCTTTTGATACCAAGCTAACGCCTGAGCGAAATCTTTGGCAAGGCCATCACCGTCGAAATAACGATCCCCCAGTGAGTTTTGGGCGCGAGGCGCCCCTAGTTCAGCCGCTTTCTTCAACCATTCGAGCGAAGCGGCCTCGTCCTTTATTACGCCTTGTCCACCGCGATAAGCAATGCTCATCACATGGGCGGCTTTGGCGTGATTCTGTTTGGCGGCCTTGGCATACCACTGCACAGCAGTGTCAATGTTGGATTCGACCCCCATGCCGGAGCCATACATCACCCCTAATTGGAATTGGGCCTCGGCACTACCCTTGGAGGCTAAAGCTTTCCATTCCTTGAGGGCAGTCGCGTAGTCTTCCTTTTCCATTGCTTGCTCGGCTTCCTTTAATCCCGCAAAGGCCGGCATTGATAAACAGACGAGCAACAAAGAGATTAATAGACGATACATAGCTTGGACTCCTTTGCGTTTATGAGATCGTAGGCGTGGTGTTGAATCAGGAATACCAGCCAGCCCCCAGTGATAGCGACGTGGGCACACCGATTTTTGGCATGTATTTCCAAGTCTTGTGTTCGTAGAAGATGCCTTCGTCAGCAAGGGCGCTCAGCGTGATAGCTGTAGCGAAGCAACCCAATACTGCGTGATAGATTTTCATAGTTAATTGTGAATAATCGTGCCGGAAGTACGCGCCCGGCAAAAACCAGGCGCGTCCATTGAATGGGGAAAGCTATTTTGCTGAAAGTCCGAATGCCAAACGTTCAGCAATCGCTTTGGCGGCGACTTCGAATTTAGGCGACAGGGCTTTCCAATATTCGAGATTCTTATGACTCTCGCCGCTTGGCACATTGATCTCGTCCGGATTCACCGAGAGGGTCAGCTGCGGAGCCACGATGTTGCCAAACATACTTGGGTTGCTCGCCCACACGCGCAAGGTCAGGTTACGTACACGCATCACTTTGCGGTCGTTCACGATATCCACCTCCCAATCCATGCTGGCAGGGATCCCGGTGCCGGACATCGCAGCAGAAGCCGCATCCTTGGGACCATCACTCAAAAGGCCGCCGCTCATGTATTTGTAACCTGCGGTTGGCATCTGGTAGAGACCGAAGTAATAGTCCGGGTTGAACATCTTGCCCTTCACCATCTGGGTATCCGACTTGAGCTTGGTTTCGCCCTTCAACTTTGCATAGGCGGGCAAAGAGATCACCGTGTTGCTCTCGGCGGTATTCACCCCCGCTTTCTGCAATGCGGAGTTGAGGATCTTCACGATATCGGCATTGATCTTCTTGGCGTCGGCTTCGGTCAGGTGATCCTCGATCGGCTCGCGCGAAGCAAAGTCAGTGCCTCCTCCAGCGCCCGCCAAGGATGCCGCTCCCGCCAACAGGCCGCTGGCAATTTTTTGTCCGGTATGGCCTTCACCACTTAACAGCGTGAGACGTTCAAGATGCACACCCAGATTGACGTTCATGCCACTTACCGGAAGCTTCTTACCCTTCAATGCCTCAGCATTGTTGATCTGCCCCCCGGCATTTAGAGCGATGTCGCTCTTTGGTGGTGCAGAAGCGCAACCGACGAGCACGAGACTTGCAAAAAGTACGGCGGGTAATTTTGAAAATTGCAGTTCCATTATTGTTCTCCCTAGTGAGTTAAAAGATTCCGAACGGTAAAATAATGCGACTCAAAGCGTTGCACAACCCCGCGAACGCGGGGGTGGGGGTCGCAAATTTGCAACAGGTTAAAACTGTGGAAATTATAAACACAAAACCGCCCAAAAAATCGGGCGATCAGTCGGTACAACTAATTCCGCATCTACTGCAATTTAATGATTTTTGGCGTGCCGGAAGAGCCAAAATTTGAATCAACCGTGTAAACATTTTTTCCGTCAGTCGTTATTCCTCTGGGATTTGTAAATGTCGGTAAATTGGGGCCTCCAATGTTGGTAAAGTTTCCAAAACCAACATTGGCACCTGTCACAGCAGTCGTTTGAATATTGACTTTACGTAGCCCACCGCCTGTTGACCGGTCAACAACGAACAGACTCGTGCCATCTGTTGTAATGCCATAGGGTCGAGTGAAGCTGGCGGATGTGCCAACATTGTTGTCAACAACACCAGCAGGTCCGCCACCGGCTATAGTCGACACAACGCCAGTCGAGATGACAATTTTGTCAATGGCTGGATTTGAATAGATGTCTCCTGCGCGCGTCACGAATAGATTAGTGCCATCGGTTGTAAGGTCAACTAAGCCGCGAAAAGTAATTGTGCTGCCATTGAGTTGTCCGCCGATCATCGCTGTGATATTTGTAATAGCAAGGTTAGACACTGTTCCTCTGGTTGCAGTGTTGCTAATATCAACGACTTGAATGCCATCACCTGAGTTTGCCCCAGAAATACAATACAAATTAGTCCCTACAATGGTCATCCCGTAATATCCACAATTAAGATTTACTCCAGTTGGGTTTGTGGGGGAGTATTGGATCAAGGGTATGGTTGAGACAACGCCAGTGGCTATATTGACTTGTTGGATTCCCCATCCTGCTGATGCGACATAGACATTAGTGCCATCAGTTGTAATGCCGTTGGCGGGCGCATTAACGGTCGCAAAGGTAACCACCGCACCTGAAGCAATATCGATTTTGCGAATACTAGCGGGTTCCGTCACAAAAAGGCTGATGCCATCTGTGGTGATGTAGCTGGGTGAACTGAATGATGCCAAAAGACCTGTGCCGTTAGTAGAAGCGATGGTGCCTGAACCAGCGAAAACAGTTGCTCCTGAATAGTAGCTATAAGCATTAAAAGGGGCGGGCGCTGTTCCGACAGTTAAATTTACAGCGACACCTTGACGGGAGCCACCCATCTGAATTCCCACTGGGGTGGCGGGCACTGCCGCACTCGTCGTGGCAGACACTTCAACCGAACCCATACTTTGAAGTGCGGCGGATGTATTGACTGCTGCTACCCTGTAAAAATAAGTAGTACCAGCCGTTAGGCCAGTGTCGTTATAGGTTGTGCCAGTGATGGGCGTTGCTGTGATCTTGTTGGCCAAGCTGGTTGCAACGTATGCGGCATTTGCTCGATATATGTTATAGCCCGTTGCATTTGCCGCTGCTGTCCAGCTCAAATCAACTTGTGACGAAGAGACTGCTGTTGCGGTCAGCCCTACCGGTACTGCGGGCACAGCCGACACAGGCGCGGTCACCGTGAACGTCCCCACCGTCAATGGCGTACCAGACATGCCACCAATAGTGACGGTGTATGTACCAGCAGCTAAACCAGTTGGCACAGTGAACGTGATGCCCGTATTACTAACATTGGTGTAAGGGCCTCCCGCATTGGTTGTGCCAAATTTAACGGTGGGTGCAGGAGGAAAACCTAGAACAAGATTGGTTCCCGTAATGGTGACTGTAGTTCCGACTGGCCCTGTGTTTGTGCTAAGGCCGGTGACAGTGGGTGTTGTTCCACCGCCACCCGATCCGCAAGTCGTTGTGCATGATCCACCTCTAACCACATCAAAGTTCGCACCATTAGCAAACGATCCCGTAAATCCACTGTCCGTGAAAAAATCAACATGGTCGGACGGCTGCATCTCGATATACAAAGGTGCACCAGTCGTCGGCGTATTTTCAAGGCACATCGAAGTGATGAGTTTGGTTGCTCCGTTGTAAGTTAAGCCACCCGCTGTGCTCAATATGAATGCTGCGCTACCCGAGGCAACAAATGGGTCGCCAATATTCGGGCCAAAATTACCAACATTTCCTGTGTACGTTTTGGCATATACAGCCAACTCTGTCGCGGTCGGCGCATGGACTGGAACGCTGTAATGTGTGGATGCGCATGGGGTGACACCACTGCCGCCCGCTGGTGCAACATAAGCGCTGGTGAGCGCTGAATTAAAGCCTGCCGGAGTGGTGAAGCCTGCATGTGCACTTGCACCTGCGCCATTCAACAAACTGGCATAAGCAGTGCCATTGCTTGTGATGGCGGCTTGCAACGCTTCCAGCGTGTTGTCCATCACGTTATCGTTGGTGGGGGTGAATGCCGTGGTGATGGGATCAATGCCTGCCAATTGCGTGGCCAGACCCAGAGCGGTTTTTACATTTGTTGTTGCTGTAGTTACGTTACCGGCGGTAATTGCGGCGAGCTGTGCCGTGGTCAGGCTGGCGAACCAAGAACTCGGTGTTGCAGTACCAGCCAAATTGGCGATCAACAGATCCGTCAGCGGTGTCACATTGACATTGCCCGCGCTGGTGGCGATGGAGTGATAGTTCGTGGTGTTAGCAACCCCGTTGATCGTGCCGCCCGTTACTTGAATGGCGCAAGGCAGGGTTTGTCCGGAGAGCGTCGTCTGTATCGCACCGGACGCACTCGTTGTCGAAGACGCAATCGATGTACTGCTTGCACATTTGATATTCACCGTGCCGTTGCTAAGAGCAAATCCCACAGCAGCCGTGCCGCTGAGTGAGGTGGTTGCGGGTGTAGTGCCGCCACTTGTTGAACTTCCACCTCCGCCACATCCGGCAAGGATGAAGCCGATGAACAATGTGGTGATAGATTTGATGAGCGTGATTTTCGACATTACAACCTCCGAGATTGAGTGAGCGGTCAGTTTGCGCAGAAGGTGTGATTGTCGAAATGCACGCTTTTCTAGGCAGGTGAATTCTCAGGGTGCATATCAGTTCGCACAATCCCGCGAACGCGGGGGTAGCTTTAACGCCCGCATTTGTTAAAGTCTCCTCATTGAAGCCTTGGGTGATCGAGCGATGTTGTCGTTATACAAAAGACCTACTTATGCATTGTTGGCGCTGGCGTTAGTCAGCGTGATGCTGATTGCCTGTGCTGCTTGGTTTGCGTTGAAGCAGCCCTGGATAGGGGTGCAGATGGCAGTGGTGGATGACAAGGTGCGTGTCGTTCATGTCATAGCAGCTTTGGGGCAACAGATTCCTGAGGGGGTTGAGGTAAAACGTCTCGTTTCTGCAACAGGGGAGGCGCAGGATGTTTTGGTTTCTGACCTCATCGAAGAACCTGACTTCTTCAATACCTATTCTGAAATGGCCGAGTTCTTCGTGCGTCAAACGACATTCGATGCGATGTTGCGAGAGCAGCAAGTGACTTTGGTTTGGGTCGATGATTCGGGCGTAGAAAAACAGGTGAGGGTGACTCCAAAGAAGCGCCCTCTTTCCAGCTTGCCTTTGGTGTTCTGGTTCCAGGTGATCGTCGGCTTCATCGGATTCCTGATTGCGAGTTGGATATTCTTGCTGCGCAAAGACGATTGGGGCGCACGCATGTTCGGTCTCTCGGGTGTGTTGTTCCCCATTTTCACTTTGCCTGCTGCGATCTATAGCACGCGTGAATTGGCGTTGCAGGGTGAGATTTTCCGTTGGCTTGCCTCCCTCAATCATTTCGGCGCATTCATGTTTGGCTGCACATTGGTGGCCATTTTCATGACCTATCCGCGCAGATTGGTTCGCCCGAGTCGTTTGTTATGGCTTCCTGCAATCTTTGGAGCTTGGTTGGCCGCCGATGTGTTCCGCTGGGCGCCAGACCAGGATTGGGGATCGCGCATTCCGGTGACGTTAGCGATGCTGGCCGCCATCATCTGCGCAGTGGTGCAATGGCGTAAGACACGAAATCAGCCTCTGGAGCGGGCAGCGTTACGCTGGTTCACTTTATCTACACTAATTGGCAGTGGCTTGTTCATTTTCACCACGGTGGGCGCGCAGCTATTAGGGCTGTTCGAGATGCCGCAGCAAGGCTATGCGTTTGGCTACTTTCTCATCATCTATCTGGGTCTTGCCCTGGGTTTGCGTCGCTACCAGTTGTTCGACATGGATGAATGGGCGTATCGCGGTTTCATGTGGGTGGTCGGTGCGTTGTCAGTCATCGCACTGGATGGCTTGCTGATCTATTTTGGTCTGACGGAGGCAACCTCGCTCGGTCTGAGTTTGTTGATTGCCGGTTGGTTGTACTTCCCACTTCGGCAGTGGATGTGGCAGCACATCGTGAACAAAAATGCGCAGAATTTTGAAAGTCTGTTGCCCGAACTTTCCGACATCGCCTTCACGGCGAATCACATCGAACAAAGAAGCAGATGGGAAGCTTTCCTCATCAAGGTCTTCGATCCTCTGGAAATGAAACAAGGAAACGTATCGGGCACAACGTGCGGCCTCCGCGAGGAGGGTCTCGGGCTGCAAGTCGCCGCGTGCGGCAATTTTCCGTCTTACGTTTTGCGTTATGCGGGCCGCGGTGTGCGGCTTTTCTCTACCCGTGATGCCGAATTCGCAGAGGCCCTGACTCATCTGCTTGAACAAGTGATGAGTGGTCGCTCCAGCTACGAGCAAGGTGTGGCACAGGAGCGCCTGCGCATCGGACGCGACCTGCATGACAATATTGGTGCCCGATTATTGAAACTCATCCATCATCTGCGCGGCACACCCGATGCGGAGATCGCGCGCGATGCGATGAAAGATTTGCGTACCTCCATCGCCGCAATGGATTCGCAACCCGTACCGCTACGGGATGCACTTGCGGATTGGCGAGCAGAGGCGAGATCACGGTGTGAAGCGGGACGTTGCCAATTAACATGGGATCAAAATGAAAGCGTGCCCTCTCTCGAATTACTTCCGCGCATCAAAGGCATGCTGGAATCCGTGATGCGCGAGATCCTCACCAATGCGCTGAAGCATGCCTCACCGAACAAGATCGGTGTGGCCATCACGACAAGTGAGTCCAACCTGACAGCCCGCGTGACGAATGACGGGGAAATCGCAGACCCGTTGACGTGGAAGGACGGCTATGGTTTGCGCAACATCCGGGGACGTATGGAAGAGCTGGGCGGCAATCTTAATATCGTGTCCGGTAATGATTCCGTCACCCTGATCCTTTCGGTGCCACTGGCATGAAAGTCGCACTCATCCTGGAAGACATGCCCGAATCGCAAGAGATGTTGTGCGAGGTTGCGCAGGCCGCGTTTCCCGGCATCCGCGTGCGGTACGAAGCAAGTGTTTCGGGGGCGCTGAAGATCATCAGCCAATTCCAGTTCGACTTGGCGCTGATCGACCTCTCTCTGCCGGATGGAGACGGCAGGACAGTGGTGGAAGCAATGTCCTTGCGACTACCCGACTGCATGATCGTGGTCGCCACAATTTTTGACGATGACGAACATCTTTTTCCCGCACTGCGTTCCGGTGCGCAAGGCTATCTGCTCAAAGACCAGGCTCCGGAGCAATTGGTGCAACAACTGCGAGGAATTAGCGAAGGTCATCCCCCTTTGTCGCCTTCGATCGCGCGTCGTTTGCTCGAACATTTTCGTGTCGCACAACAACGGCCATTGACCTTGGCCGATGCGGAACATGTACAACTCTCACCAAGGGAGCGGGAGGTGCTGGTCCACCTGGCACGCGGCATCAGCATCGCCGACATCGGTGTGGAAATGGCCATTTCGCGCCATACGGTGAGCGACCACGTGAAAAACATCTACCGTAAATTGAACATCACCTCGCGCGCGGAAGCGGCACTGCAAGCCAAGAACATGGGATTGGTCTAATTGCGGTCGGTGGTAGAATGCGCGCCTTTAATTTTTCCGAATACCGCATAACCGTAGCGAGCAATTGATGGGCAAGGCGCACGGTGCGCAGAAACCGGAATGTATTTTTATACATGAGGATTTCGAGCACCGTGCAACGTAGTACATCAATTGCGCAGTAGGTTTGGCGGTATTCGTAAGGCACACCATGTTATCTACCGCTAATATCACCATGCAGTTCGGGGCCAAGCCCCTGTTCGAAAACGTCTCGGTCAAATTTGGCGACGGCAACCGTTACGGTCTGATCGGCGCCAACGGCTGTGGCAAATCCACTTTCATGAAGATTCTCGGGCGCGACCTGGAGCAATCCTCCGGCGAAGTCATGCTGGACAAGACCGAGCGCCTCGGCAAGTTGCGCCAGGACCAGTTCGCCTACGAAGACAAGCGCGTGCTGGATGTGGTGATGATGGGCCACGACGAGATGTGGGAGGCGATGAGCGAACGCGATGCGATTTACGCCAATCCCGATGCGAGCGAAGAAGACTACATGCGCGCTGCCGATCTGGAAGCGACTTTCGCCGAATACGACGGTTATACCGCCGAAGCGCGCGCGGGCGAATTGCTGCTGGGTCTGGGTATCGACATCAATTTGCATAGCGGCCCGATGAGCGCGGTGGCACCGGGTTTCAAGTTGCGTGTGCTGCTGGCCCAGGCGCTGTTTTCCAATCCCGACATCCTGTTGCTGGACGAACCGACCAACAACCTGGACATCAACACCATCCGCTGGTTGGAAGACATCC
>CAYROQ010000027.1:0-38969 GCA_964425955.1 uncultured Sideroxydans sp. | reverse complement strand
TACAACATCGGCGGCGATGCCTGGTCTTCACGCATTCTGCTGGAAGAGATGGGTCTGCGCGTGGTTGCACAATGGTCCGGCGACGGCACCATCGCTGAAATGGAAAAGACACCTTACGTCAAGGTCAACCTGATCCACTGCTACCGTTCGATGAACTACATCGCACGCCACATGGAAGAGAAATACAACATCCCCTGGATGGAATACAACTTCTTCGGCCCGACTAAAGTCGCTGAATCGTTGCGTGCTATCGCCGCAATGTTCGACGACAAGATCAAAGAAGGTGCCGAGCGTGTCATCGCCAAGTACCAGCCGCTGATGCAAGCCGTGATCGACAAGTACAAGCCACGTTTGCAAGGCAAGCGAGTCATGTTGTACGTGGGTGGTCTGCGTCCGCGTCACGTCATCGGTGCTTACGAAGACTTGGGTATGGAAGTGGTCGGTACCGGTTACGAGTTCGGTCACAACGACGACTACGACCGCACCATCAAAGACATGGGCAACGCAACCTTGCTGTATGACGATGTCACCGGCTTTGAGTTTGAAGAATTCGTCAAACGCGTGAAGCCCGATCTGGTCGGTTCCGGCATCAAGGAAAAGTTCATCTTCCAAAAGATGGGTGTGCCTTTCCGTCAGATGCACTCTTGGGACTATTCCGGTCCGTATCACGGCTACGACGGTTTCGCCATCTTCGCCCGCGACATGGACATGACTTTGAACAATCCGTGCTGGGGCAAGATGCAGGCACCGTGGTTGAAGAAGCCCGAAGCGGAAGTGGAACAGAAGGCTGCGTAAGCAATACGGGGGCGATGTTTGATCGCATCGCCCATCCATCAATCTGTGCCGACATCTGCATATTGGCAGTGCGGCTAAGGAGATAAAAATGCAACAAGCTGATGACATCAAACCTTGTTATCCATTGTTCCGTCAGGACGAATACAAGGAATCGCTGACTAACAAACAAGAGAATTTCGAAGAGCGTCACGAAACAGGCAAAGTGCAGGACACTTTCGCTTGGACGACCACGATGGAATATCGTGAGTTGAACTTCAAGCGCGAAGCGTTGACCGTGAATCCGGCCAAAGCCTGCCAACCGTTGGGCGCGGTGTTGTGCGCACTCGGCTTCGAGAAGACCATGCCGTATGTACACGGTTCACAGGGCTGCGTGGCGTATTTCCGCACCTACTTCAACCGTCACTTCCGCGAGCCCGTCTCGTGTGTGTCCGATTCCATGACTGAAGACGCCGCCGTGTTCGGCGGTCAGAAGAACATGATCGACGGTCTGGAAAACTGCCGCGCCATCTACAAGCCGGACGTCATCGCGGTGTCCACCACGTGTATGGCCGAAGTTATCGGTGACGACTTGAACGCGTTCATCCGCAACACCAAAAAAGCGGGCAACATTCCCGAGGACTATCCGGTTCCGTTCGCGCACACCCCGTCGTTCGTGGGTTCGCATGTGACCGGTTGGGACAACATGTTCGAAGGCATCATCGGCTACTTCACGCGCAACACCATGGAAGACAAGGTCGCGGGCTCGAACGGCAAGATCAACATCGTTCCCGGTTTCGAGACGTACTTGGGTAACTACCGCGTCATCCATCGCATGCTGGACGAGATGGGCGTCGCGCACACCATGCTGAGCGACCCGACCGAAGTGCTGGATACCCCGGCTGACGGCCAGTTCCGTATGTATGCGGGCGGCACGACCCAGGACGAAGTGAAGGACGCCGCCAATGCGAAGACCACTTTCCTGTTGCAACCGATGCAGCTCGACAAGACCAAGAAGTATGTCGACCAGATATGGAAACACGAAGTGCCGAAGTTGAACATTCCGATGGGCTTGGAGTGGACAGACGAATGGTTGATGGAAGTCTCCAAAGTCACCGGCAAAGAGATTCCTGCTTCGTTGCTGAAGGAGCGCGGTCGCTTCGTTGACATGATGACCGACAGCCACACTTGGCTGCACGGCAAGAAGATCAGCCTGTACGGTGATCCTGACTTCACCCTCGGTATGACCAAGTTCCTCACCGAACTCGGCATCGAGCCTCTTCACGTGTTGTGCAACAACGGCAGCAAGAAGTGGACGAAAGCCATGGAGAAGATGTTGGCCGAGACGCCTTACGGCAAGAACACGCAGTTGTTCGCTGGTGCTGACTTGTGGCACTTCCGTTCGCTGGTGTTGACCGAGAAGCCCGACTTCATGATCGGCAACAGCTACGGCAAGTTCATCCAGCGCGACACCTTGCACAAAGGTAAAGAGTTCGAGGTGCCATTGATCCGTATCGGCTTCCCGATCTTCGATCGTCACCACCTGCATCGCGCCACCACCTTGGGTTATGAAGGTGCCATGCAGATGCTGACCACGCTGACCAATGCAGTGCTGGAAAAGCTGGACGAAGATACGCGCGGGATGGGGACCACGGACTACAACCACGACTTGGTGCGTTAATGCGGCGATGAGCCTATTGCGCGCACCGATGGCGGCGTTGGGCGGTACTCAGAATCCTCACGTACTTCGTGTACGTTCCGGTTCCTCCGTTCCGTCCGCCTTGCTCTCGGTGCGCTCATGACGGCCCCTCATCCACATTAAGGATGAACAGGTTTAGAAAGGAAGTAGTTATGGCCAACATCATGATCCAGCGTGGCAGCAAGACCGAGTATGTTTTCTACCTGCCCAAGCGCGACCTTGAGGACGACATCGTTTCGATGGAGTTCAACACCCCGGAAAAGTGGGGCGGCGAGATCAAGCTGAACAACGGCGGTTGCTACTACATCGAACCTCAAGCGGCCCCTGCCAGATTGCCGATTTCCCTGCGCGCCAAGCGCCTGGATGCGGCGGAATAAAGAAACAGGAGAACTATCATGGCAATGAAGATACTTACGGATCTGTGTACATCTTGTGGTGACTGTGAACCCGAATGTCCCACAGCTTCCATCAGTGTGAAGAAGGGCTTGTACATCATCAACGCAAGCGAATGCACCGAATGCGAAGGTGATTATTCCAAGCCGCAATGTGTGAAGTTGTGCCCGATTAAAGGGTGCATCGTTCAGGCATAAGTAACAAAACTTCCGTTCGTGGTGAGCCAGTCGAACCCTGAACGGACTCATAGCCTTCGGCAGGCTTTAACCGAACGGTCAAAGTCTGTCGAACAACCAAGAGGTGTTGACATGACTACCACTAGCGTCATTACAAAACCCGCAGCCTTGCGCATTGCGCTGGCTGCCCGCGCCTTGTCAGAAGTCAATATGGGTGGACTCGTGTCAAAGATTGGCGACCATGTAGGCCTGCCGATCACCGAAGAAAAACTTTCCAAGGTTACGGTGGCCGATATCAAACTCATGCTCTCGGGTGAAGAGACAGTCGATCCCGATGTGGATAACGCCTCGATCAAACTGGCTGTACGCCACTTATGGGGCGTGACCGATGACGCCGAAAATCAGCCGATACCGGATGCTTACAATGAAGGCGATATGCCCGGCAGTTTGCGTGTCGCAGTCGCCTCCAATACCGAAGAGAATCTGGATGGGCATTTTGGTTCGTGCCCACGCTTCTTGATCTACCAAGTGAGTCGTGACGAGCTGCGCCTGATTGGCGCGCGTTCTACCGCCATCACCGATGATGCTGAAGACAAGAACGTGGCACGTGCAAATCTCATCAAAGACTGCCAGATCGTCTACGTGCAATCCATCGGCGGCCCGGCGGCGGCCAAGGCCGTGCGCGCCAACATTCATCCGGTGAAATCACCCGAAGGCGGCAAAGCGCGCGTCACCCTGCAACGCCTGCAGGAAGTACTCGACGCGCCCCCGCCCTGGCTCGCCAAGATACTCGGCGTGGAAGCGAAATCGTTGAACAGATTCACCGTGGAAGAAGAGTAGAGCAATGATCGTCCCCGAGACATTGGAACAGATCGCCAATACCGCCGCAGCGATGAGCGTGTTGAACGAAGCGTCTCTTGTTACGCTGCGGCAGACTTGGCCCGATTTGCGTTTTACCTTTTGCAACGATGACGATATGCCCGCGCGTCTGCCCGCCGCGCTGAAGCGCGAAAGATTCAACCTCTATCTGGTCAACGGTAGCGAACATTGTCTCAGCCTGACGGACGATCCGTTGCACGCGATCGGTGTGGTGCTGGCAGAGGTGGATCAGGAGGGGTAACGTTTCTATCCCGATCAAGCACCCTAGTCGAGAGTGTCGTAGTAAGTTCATCAGGCCTTCATCTTGCTTGTTATCATTGCGTCCATTCTTGGAGCTTTGGAGTCGATGATGAATCTCATTGTTTTGCGCGGCCGTGTTGCTGCTTTCTTGGTGTTGTTCAGTTTGACGAGTGCGCCGGTGTGCGCCGGTGAGGTGCGCGTGGCCGTTGCATCGAACTTTGCCGCACCGATGGAGCGCATCGTGGCACAGTTCGAAAAAGACAGCGGACACAAGGTGAATGTCAGCTTGGGTTCCAGTGGCAAGTTCTATGCGCAGATCAAAGGCGGCGCACCGTTCGATGTGTTGCTAGCCGCTGACGAGGTCATTCCAAAACAGTTGCAACAAGAGAAAATGGCCGTGGAGGGTTCGCGCTTCACTTATGCGATCGGCAGGCTGGTGTTGTGGAGTGCGCAGCCGGGCTTTGTGGATGCGAATGCCACGGTACTGAACAACGGCAACTTCAACAAACTGGCTATCGCCGATCCCAAACTTGCCCCCTACGGTATGGCCGCGAAAGAAACGCTGGAGAAGCTGGTGATGTGGAACGCCATGCAACGCAAGCTGGTGAAGGGCGAGAACATCACGCAGACCTATCAATTCGTCGCCACGGAAAATTCGGAACTGGGTTTCATCGCGCTGTCGCAGATCATGCGTGATGGAAAAGTGAGCGCAGGTTCATGGTGGTTGGTGCCGTCTGAGATGCACAAGCCTATCCGCCAGAGTGCCGTGTTGCTGACAGGCGCAAAAGACAAACAAGCGTCGAAGGCGTTTTTGGATTTCTTGAAGAGTGCGAAAGTGGTATCGGTGATACGCGGGTATGGGTATGAATTGCCTTGAGATGGTTTACTCCCTTCCACCGCAGGCGGGGGAAGGGCTGGGGATGAGGGGCGGTGTGTACCTCTTGATAGTTTCAACTCGACATCCCTCACCTCTCTCCCGCCTGCGGGAGAGGGACTTTGCCATCAAGTGATCTCGCTAGAAAGCTGAGAACACCATGACCTCACTAAGTCCCGAAGACCTGCAAGCCGTCTGGCTCACGCTCAAGTTGGCGAGTGTGACGACGATGATCCTGCTGCTGCTCGCGACACCGCTGGCGTGGTGGCTTGCACACAGTCGCAAGTGGTACAAGGGATTGGTGTCAGCACTGGTGGCTTTGCCCTTGGTGTTGCCGCCTACGGTACTGGGTTTCTATCTGCTGCTGCTGATGGGGCCGCATGGCGTGGTGGGCGAGCTGACCACGGCATTGAATCTCGGCAGATTGCCATTCACCTTTTACGGTCTGGTGGTCGGCTCGGTGTTGTTCTCCATGCCCTTCGCCGTACAACCCATCCAGAACGCGTTCGAGGCTATCGGCAAACGCCCGCTGGAAGTGGCGGCGACTTTGCGTGCGGGGATGTGGGATAGGTTCGTGAGCGTGGCTCTGCCTTTGGCACGCCCCGGTTTTCTCACCGCGATTATTTTGACGTTTGCGCACACGGTCGGCGAGTTCGGTGTGGTGCTGATGCTGGGCGGCAACATCGACGGTGAGACACGCGTGCTCTCGGTCGCTATCTACAATCATGTCGAGGCGATGGAGTACAGCGCAGCGCATCTGTTGGCGGGTGGCATGGTGTTGTTCTCGTTCCTCGTCTTGCTGGGTTTATATCTGGTGGGCGGCAGATTGGCTCGGGTGACGAAATGAGCGGCATTCACACGCGCTTCCAGATGCAACTCGAAAGCTTTGCGCTCGATGCGGAATTCTCCGCTCCGGCAACGGGTGTTACCGCCTTGTTCGGCCCTTCCGGCTCGGGCAAGACCACGCTGCTGCGGTGTATCGCGGGATTAGAGCGTGCGCAAGGTTCGCTGCAAGTGAATGGCGAGATCTGGCAAGACGAAAAAACTTTTGTCCCTGTGCATCAACGTCCCTTGGGTTATGTGTTCCAGGAGGCGAGTCTGTTCCCGCATCTGTCGGTGCGTGCCAATCTGGAATACGGTTACAAACGTATTAAGCCAAGTGAACGCAAAGTGCAGCTGGGGCAGGTGGTGGAATGGTTGGGCTTGAGTCGGCTAGTCGAGCGCGGCGATGTGGCCAGCCTCTCCGGCGGTGAGCGGCAGCGCGTTGCCATCGGCCGTGCCTTGCTCACCAGTCCGAGTATTTTGTTGATGGATGAGCCGCTCTCCGCGCTCGACTCCGCCAGCAAGCAGGAGATCCTGCCGTATCTGGAAGGTTTGCATCGCGAGCTGAACATACCCGTGCTGTATGTGAGCCATGCCATGGATGAAGTGGCGCGACTGGCTGACCATTTAGTGTTGATGGAAAAAGGTCGCGTCATCTCCAGCGGCAGCCTGCGTGAGACATTGGCGCGACTCGATCTGCCCACCGCCCATTTTGATGATGCGGGCACGGTGATCGAGGCGTGCGTGGCGCAGCAAGACGAGAAATATCATCTGACACGATTGGATTTCGCGGGCGGCAATCTGTGGGTGGGCAAAGTGGATCGTGCCTTTGGTTCAACGGTGCGAGCCCGCGTGCTGGCGCGGGATGTGAGCATCGCCACGCAGGCGCCGCAAGGTTCCAGCATCAACAACATCCTCAATGCGCGCATAGCCGAGATACACGACGATGGGCCGGGCAAGGTGCTCGTCCGCATGCGGGTCGGTGATTCGCAATCCTTGTTGTCACGCATCACACGCCGTTCGCGCGACCACCTGGGTCTGGTCGAGGGCATGTATGTGTGTGCGCAGGTGAAAAGCGTGGCGCTGATGTGATGGATATCCGGATCGACTTCGCCACGGAAGATGACTTGCCCCAGCTTGCGGATCTGCTCGCCGAGTTATTCACATTGGAGAGCGACTTCACTCCCGACCGCGAGAAGCAACTGCACGGACTGCGACTCGTTCTGAATGATCCGGCGATAGGCAGACTTTTTGTGTTGCGTATCGGGGAAAAAGTGGCCGGTATGGCGAATGCGCTTTTCACCGTTAGTACAGCGGAAGGCGGCCCGGTGGTATTGCTGGAAGACGTGATCGTGAGTCGCGAACATCGAGGTCGCGGATTGGGACGGCGCCTGGTCGGGCATGTACTGGATTGGGCATACGGGCAGGGAATGACGCGCATCACCTTGCTGGCCGAGCGTGGGAACGCGTCGGCACTGGCGTTCTACGGCAAGCTGGGGTTCCATCCTTCGAGCATGGCCGTACTTCGCAAATCCCTGGGGTGATACGCGGGATTTTGTAGCAATCGCTACAAAACAGCGTGTTCGAATTTTGATTCGTTTGCTCCCCCGCCTGTATTCATGGGCTATTTGACCCCTGAACCTGATTGGCACGAGGGTTGCTGATGAAGGTCTGGAATGGCAAACGGAGCAAAAATTGAAAGGTCTTAACATGACGGGAATGCACCCCGTGGCATCACCGTTGACGCAAGTCGTCGGTGTCGATTGCTCGGTCTGCCCGCATCGCGCGCTGTTGACGGAGGGCAGGTGCGTGTTGGGGGATATCTGCCTCACCGCGCAGAGCGGTCGGCAGATCGACCGTTTTTTGCGGCGCAATCCGCAACTCGCACAGGATTACCTCAACGACGGATTTTGGGAACGTCGTGCGATCGCTGCACGGTATGCGCCGTTGGAAGCGGTCAAGCAACTGCCGCGCGATGTCGACGAAGTGGTGCGCCGCGTGGTGGCAAGCCGTTTGCCTATTGATGAACTGGATGAATATCTGCACGATTCAGACCGTGAGGTGCGCATGACAGTGGCGGAGCGTATCGCACCGGAACGTTTGGGCGCCTTGTTGAACGATGAGGATTATCTGGTGCGCCTGCAAGTGGCGAAACGCTTGCCGCATGGTCAATTGCGCCACATGGCGGGCGATGAGGATAGAGAAGTGCGCAAGGAGGTGGCCCGGCGTCTGCCGCCATTCGCGCTGGGCAAGTTGACGCAAGACGAGGATGCGGAAGTCAGGCGTATCGTGGTTACACGCATGTTGGAAAATGAAGTGGCGAAGATGTTGCACGATGCCGATTGGGTCGTGCGTCTGGAAGCCGTGCAACGCGCGCCACTCGAATCCATCGCCGATTTGGTGGATGATACCGAACCGGATGTACGTGCTGCCGTTAACCGGCGCTTGAACGAATTCCTTCACGAGGACGAACAATGAGTATCTACACGAATGATGTAACCCTATTGAGTAAGCTGGCTGCCGATATCGCTGCCGTTCCGCCGCGCCCGCATCACAGCGGATTACTTGAAATTGCCAACAACATCCGACCGGGTACCACCTTTGAATATGCATTGAATCGCGGCGGCTGGTATCGCCCCGGGGGGGTCATCGCCGCAGATGGCAGGCGCATCGCAGACAGTCTGGAGCCGTGGGCAAAAGCCGAACTGGAAGATTGTGCGGACGATATGGGCGAGTTGATGGAGCGTTATGCCACCAAGGGTCTGATGGTGACGCGCCATTCCGGCCAGACACATTATCTGGTCGCGGCCTACGGCTCCGCACCCGCCGATTTCATGCAGCTTGAAGTGGAAGAATTGCAAGAGGTGTTGGATCGAGAACTGATCGACCCGGATAATCCCGCCGAAGAGTTGATGGAACTCATCGACCCCCTCTCGCCGGTCATGTTGGATGCCCAGTCGGTCAGGGCGCCGCAATACCAATTCCGCCGTTTGATCGATATGCGCCAGATCGTTGCGCGTCTATCCATCGCGGATGGCCGTACGAATTCGTTATCGCGTTTGCTGGCCGAGTGGTCGCACAGCAGCGCGGCCACTCGCGGTCACTTCAGCGATCATTGGATTGTTGCCTTGCGTGAACATTTGGATCGTTATCGTAATCCCGTGCTCACCGCCTCCCTGATCTCGCGTCATGCGCGGGCACTCAAACCCTTCCACTGGAATACGGAATTGTGCGGTGTCGAGATGGGCGCGCAATTGCAGGCCTTCGATCGGGCGGCGGGTTATACATCGGCGTGGTATTTCCATCTCATCGCCGGAACCATCACTTCACCCAAGATTGCCTATGCCGTCATGCGTGATCTGGAGGCGGGGTTCTGTTATCTGCCGGATACGGAAGTCGCACTTCTCAAGAGTTGGGCGGCGGTGCCGTACTCGGTTTAGGGAATGGAGTTCTATGGTTACTAACTATCGAACTGTGTGTACGAGAAATCTACTCCCAGTCGGAAATACATTTCTGAGTAATACCGAACACCAGAACTGGACAGCCGCCGTGGCGGCCTGCATTGAGGCGATATAGGAGTTTGCCCATCCAAGTAGTGCTTGCTCCATACTTGCCCTTGCAGGGTTTCGGTTGTCCCTGACGCGGACCAGAATTTATAAGCACTACCTCCCCTTTTTTATCCAGTAATGGCACTACGTCAAAGACTGGATTCAGACTTGCGCTACGTGTAACGACAATCCCCGCACTTATCAAGCCACATTCATGGAAGGTTCTTAGTGCGTACAGGTCGCGGTCGAATGTCTGGTCTTTAGAGTTCCACTCCATATCGAATGCAACTCGTCCTTTTACATAGTCGATTTTGTGCCCATCAATGTAATTGGCAACTGTGAGCGGCTTACCATCGGGTCGTTTGGTTTTTCGAGTCTTTCCATTCGCCAGAATTTCTTCTTCATACTCCTGAAGTCTTACCAATAAATCGCCTTGTATGCGGGTCTCTACCCAACCAGATGGACGCAATGTATGGGAAAATTTTTTCGGCATGTCAGATTCGTTGCCGCCGGGGAATCCAATATCGTGTTTTGTGATGCTGAATGCCAACAATGCAGATTCAATCTCCCGCAATTCTTCCGGAAATGAGTTTGCAAGTATGGCTGCCGCATGCCGATAGCTGAACACGTCGTAGCGTTGCCGAACTTCTGCACTTATGTAGCGTTCAATATCGGCTTGAGAGTCCGCGTTAGGGCCTGGTCTGGATGCGACATCATCTGCCACATCCATTTCAGGCGCGTCGACATCCTGATCTTCTATATTGGAATCTGAATTTTGAGCCATGCCAGTCAGGTAATTATGCTTCTACAGGCGACGCAATTATCATGGGGTGGTCGGCTTGTGAATGGTTGGAATAAGTATTCCAAGTTGGGAAGTATGTTTCATCAGCTTGATTGCCCCAAGCCGACCAGCCGGGCTGTGCTCCACGAGCAAATAATTCAAGGAAGGGGCCACGGCTACACTCCTCAATCAGCTTGTATTGCTCATCTGGCTTGCGGGAGTGTTCTCGCTTTCTAGTGGCAATAAAATTTACTTGGCTCCGTCCAGGCGAAAGAGTTCTAGCGTTTTTACCGCGCACACCGAACAAAATAAGCTCGGTAACGTTCCGGAAATAGAAGCCGACACCGCGTCCATCTGGGCCGCCGTCCTTTCTAATCTTGTGCCAGACCAGATTGCTTTTGTATTGAAACCCCCACGCTTCCATGACGGCCAAGCCATCAGGTAGCAGAGCATTTGGTACCCATAGGTATAGGTGAGATGTATCGGCAGCGGCATCAGCAACGGGAAGTTGTTTAATCTCATCCAACGTCAAGGTGCCGTAGCGATTTAGGCGTTTGTGTTCTGGGGCTACTTTACCTGTCCGATTTTGGAACTGCCAGGGTGGGTCGGCTAGAATTGCACCGAACTTTCGGTTATCTAAAAAGCGAGATAAATCATTGGCAGGGATGATCTTGTTTTTCATGGGCTACTACCTCGTTATGTGCGCCTAGAGTTCATTATATAGTTGGTACTGGTGCTCGGCGGCTCAATGTCGCCACTCACTGCGCCCCCGTTGTGGGTGGCAAAGAATATACAGAACGAACGTTCTTGCGTCAATTTTAGCGATCATCCATGTTGTGAATTACTTTAGGTTACATGGGGTGTAATGAATTGCAGTATTTGTTGCGTCCTAACGTCTTGTCGGGTTTGCTACAAGGTCGGCCTTTATAATTCCCATTGAAATCAATCCGCTGTCTTCTGGCACGGCATTTGCGATGACACGGGTGTCATTATCCGTGAGTCAACGCCATGCAAGCCAAAGACATCGCCGAGTTACTCAACGAACCGGCGTGCACCCATAACAAGAAGGAGAAGTCCGGTTGCGCTCGCCCCAAGCCGGGGGCGACGGCGGGCGGCTGTTCTTTCGACGGTGCGCAGATCGCGCTGTTGCCCATCGCCGATGTTGCGCACATCGTGCACGGCCCTATCGCCTGTGCGGGCAGTTCGTGGGACAACCGTGGCACGCGCTCATCCGGCCCCACCCTGTATCGCATCGGCATGACCACCGACCTCACCGAACAAGACGTCATCATGGGGCGCGGCGAGAAGCGTCTGTTCCATGCCATCAAACAAGCCGTCGATAGTTATGCGCCGAAAGCGGTGTTCATCTACAACACCTGCGTGCCCGCGCTCACCGGCGACGACATCAGTGCCGTGTGCAAAGCCGCCGCCGAAAAATGCGGCGTGCCGGTGGTGCCGGTGGATTGTGCCGGTTTTTACGGCACCAAGAATCTGGGCAACCGCATCGCGGGCGAGGCGATGTTCAAATATGTGGTGGGTACGGCGGAGCCGTTCCCGGTGCCGGAGAGTGCGCAACGTCCCGGCATCACCGTGCACGATGTGAACCTCATCGGTGAATACAACATCGCGGGTGAGTTCTGGAACGTGTTGCCGCTGTTCGACGAGCTCGGCCTGCGCATTCTGTGCACGCTGTCCGGTGATGCGCGCTTCCATGATGTGCAGACCATGCACCGCGCCGAGGCCGACATGGTGGTGTGCGCCAAGGCGTTGCTCAATGTGGCGCGCAAATTGGAAACCGATTACAAGATCCCATTCTTTGAGGGCAGCTTCTACGGGGTGACCGATACCTCGCACGCTTTCCGTGAATTCGCGCGACTGTTGCAAGACCCGTCGCTCACTCAACGCACCGAAGCACTCATCGCGCGCGAAGAAACCAAGATCAACGTGGCACTCGATCCGTGGCGCGACAAGCTGCGCGGCAAACGTGTGTTGCTCTACACCGGCGGTGTGAAATCGTGGTCTATCGTCTCTGCACTACAAGACCTCGGCATGGAAGTCGTCGCTACCGGCACCAACAAATCCACCGAAGAAGACAAGGCGCGCATCCGCGAGATCATGGGTGACAAGACCAAGATGATCACCGACGGCAGCCCCAAGGCGCTGCTCGGAGCGGTGAAGGAATATCAGGCCGACATCCTCATCGCGGGCGGTCGCAACATGTACACCGCACTCAAGGCGCGCATCCCTTTCCTCGACATTAATCAGGAACGTGAATTCGGTTACGAAGGCTACAGCGGCATGATCGAACTCGCGCGTCAGCTCGCGCTGACTTTGCAAAGTCCGGTGTGGGAATCTGTGCGCAAACCTGCGCCGTGGGCGAAGTCATCCGTGCCGGGCGTGGAGTTGGGGGCGTGATGATGAGAAAAAATTCGCATTCCGCACTGAGCGTTTTCTCCCTTCTCCCGCAGGCGGGAGAAGGGCTGGGGATGAGGGGCTGTGAGTACAAGGTAAATTTGTGCCAGTTCGCCATCCCTCACCCCAACCCCTCTCCCGCTTGCGGGCGAGGGGCTAATGAGGCGGGAGCGTGACATGGCCGAGATACTGAAACGCAACAAAGCACTCGCGGTGAATCCGCTCAAGGCCAGCCAACCGGTCGGTGCGTCACTCGCCTTCCTGGGCATCAACAAAGCCATCCCCATGCTGCACGGATCGCAAGGCTGTAGCGCATTCGGCAAAGTGTTTTTTGTACGCCACTTCCGCGAACCCATTCCGCTACAGACCACCGCGATGGATCAAGTCTCCACCGTGATGAGTGCGGATGAGAACGTGATCGAGGGCTTGCGTGCGGTGTGCGAGAAGAGCAAGCCCGCGCTCATCGGCTTGCCGACGACGGGACTATCCGAGACACAAGGTACCGACATCAAACGCCTGGTGAAAGATTTTTACGCCGCACACCCCGGGTATGCACACATCCCCGTGGTGCCGGTGAACACGCCAGATTTCACGGGTTGTTTGGAAAGCGGATACGCGCTGGCGGTGAAGGCAGTATTGGAAACATTGCTGCCGAATACAAGCCCTCACCCTCCCTCGACAAGCTCGGGACAGGCCAAGCCTCTCCCGCTTGCGGGCGAGGGGGCAAACGTGAAAAGCAATGTGGGTAGACGCAAGAAGCAGGTCAACGTATTGGCGGGTTCATTCCTCACGCCGGGCGATGTCGAGCACATCAAAGAACTCATCGAAGCTTTTGGGTTGCGCCCATTGGTGTTGCCGGACATCGGCGATTCACTCGACGGTCATCTCACCGAGATGGAGAGCAGTCCGCTGACCGTGGGCGGCACACCGGTCAACGATATCGCCAGCATGGGCGAATCCATCGCCACCTTGGTGCTGGGCAATTCGCTGTTCGAAGCCGCAGATGTTCTTAAAACACAAACCAATGTGCCGGATTTTCGTTTCGAGAGTTTGATGGGACTGGATGCGGTGGATGGTTTTGTCGCCGCACTTGCCGACATCAGCGGTAAGCCCGTGCCCGAGAAGATAGCCCGCCAGCGCGCGCAGTTGCAGGACGCGATGGTGGATTGTCATTTCATGCTGGGTTTCGCGCGTATCGCCATCGCTGCTGATCCCGACTTGCTTTATGGGCTGTCGCGGATGGTGAGCGAGATGGGCTGTGAAGTGGTGGCGGCGGTCTCTCCGGCACGTGCCCACATCTTGCAAGAAGTGGCCGCGGCCCAGGTCGGCATCGGTGATCTGGAAGATCTGGAGATCGCCGCCAAACGCAATGGCGCGCAACTCGTCATCAGCAATTCACATGCGGTGGAGACCGCGCGCCGACTCGGTGTGCCATTGCTGCGCGCGGGTTTTCCGCAATATGACTTGATTGGCGGTTATCAACGTTTGTGGGTGGGCTATCGCGGCACGCGCCAAGCGCTCTTCGATCTGGCGAACATGATGGTGGAGCACGGGCATCACGAGCCGGAGCCTTATGTTTCGATCTATCGGAATGCTAGAACAGATGCAATGAATAAGCCCCCTCTCCCGCAAGCGGGAGAGGGTTGGGGTGAGGGGTGTGGAGGTCTCGCACAATGATGAGAATACCTAACATCCCTCATCCCCAGCCCTTCCCCCGCTTGCGGGGGAAGGGAGCAAACCCGGAGCCTCGCCATGCGACACCTGCGCCTAGTACAAGCCACTGAGGAGATCGCTTTGACAGTGAAGATCGCGTTTGCCAGCAGTGATCGCCGTACGGTGAACCAGCACTTCGGTGCGGCCGAAGCGTTCGCCATCTACGAATTGGGTGAGAGCGAGACACGCCTGGTCGCCGTGGCGGAATTTATCGAGACCGCGATGGACGGGCACGAAGGCAAGTTGGCCGCGAAGGTTGAATTGCTGGGCGATTGTGCGGCGGTGTATTGCAATGCGGTGGGCGCCTCTGCCATTCAAAAATTGTTAGCGAAAAATATCCAGCCGATGCGGGTGGATGAGGGAACGCTCATCGACGAGTTGCTGCTTGGTTTGCAGAAGAACCTGCTCAACGAGCCGCCTGCATGGCTGGCAAAACATATCAGGAAGCAATCCGCCAGCGGCACATTCGCCGAAGACGAGGAGTGGCAGGAATGATAGAGACGACGGCGCGTGTGGTGACTGCCGAGAACGGCAAAGTGATGATCGCAGCCGAGACGCAATCCGGCTGCGGGGGTTGCCAGTCGCGCAGTGTGTGCGGCATTTCCGGGCTGGGAAAATATTTCTCCAACACACGCAAAGCGATTGAAGTGAAGTGCGATGCACCCGTACAGGCAGGTGACAAGTTGCATTTGAGTATGGACGAGGGTGATCTGCTCAAAGCCGGGCTGTTGGCTTATCTGTTGCCCAGTGTGCTTGCGCTGGTGGGGGCGGGTATCGCCACCCGCTGGGGCGATGCGGCGGCCGTGTTGGGGGCGGCGGCAGGATTCGCAACGGGATTCTTGATCGGGCGCGGATCAGGCTGGGTGCCGCAAATCATTGCACGACGCAAGGACGAATTTTAAAAAGGAGAAACACCATGAATCAAGTAGCAGAACAAGATCTGTTGTCCACCGATTTCATCAAAGAGATGGTCAAGCAGATGCGCGCGCTCGACAGTTACGGCACTTACGATGGCTGGCCTTCGGATCGCATCCTGGCACCTTACGTGGTGACCAAGGAGCAACGCCGCGCCATCCCCGTGATCGGCGATCCGGACGAGATCATGTTGTCGCGCATCAAAGCGTTCTACAACGCCGTGTCATCACTCATCGAAAAAGAATGCGGTTTGATGGCCGTGCCCAGCATCAACATCACGCACGAAGGTTTCGGCCGCGCCCTCATCACCGTCGGCAAACTGGTGGTGATGGATCGCACCCTGCGCGATGTGCACCGCTACGGTTACGAGAGCTTGTCCAAGATGAAGGACGAAGGCGACAAGCTGTTGTCGGTCGCACTCGGCCTGATCGGCAAATACCCGGAAGTGGCGGGACTGTAAGGAGCGGGCGATGACCGAAGACGAATTGAAAGCACTGGATAAGGAAGTGAAGAAACTCAAGCGCATCTCCAGCGAATGGGCATCGCAGTTGCACGATCTGGTGGAAGATAAATTACCCGCCGGATATGAACAGATACCCGGCATCGCGCAATCCACCTATGAGGCTTGCGAAGCATGGGCAGTCGCCAGCGCGAAATTGGCAGCAGCACAGAAGGAGGCATGAGTATGGAACCCATCAGCGGAATTACCCGGGGCGGCACACCGTACACGCCGACATTTTTGACGGATTTGAACCAGGCCAACTGCATCGGCTGCGGTCGTTGCTACAAGGTCTGTCCGCGCGAAGTGTTCGAGTTGCTGGAGCGTGACGAGGACGACGAGTCGTATGACGAGGACGAAGACAACACCATGGTGATGTCCATCGCCAACGCGCTGGATTGTATCGGTTGCGGTTCCTGCGCGCGCGTGTGTCCGAAGCAATGCCATACGCATCAACCGATGCCGGTAGGGGCATAAGATGCCAAGGCCGATCCGTCATGTGTTCGTTTGTTCACAAGCGCGCCCGCCCGGCCATCCGCGCGGTTCGTGCGGACAGAAGGGGTGCCGCGAAGTGGTGGACGAGTTCACCAGGCAGTGGCAACAGCGCCAACTCTTCAAAGAAGTGGCAGTGACTCCGACCGGTTGTCTCGGCCCTTGTACCTTAGGCCCAAGCGTGTTGGTCTATCCCGAAGGTGTGATGTACGGCAACGTCAGCAAAGAGGATGTGAGCGAGATATTCGACGCGCATTTGATCGGTGGCAAGCCGGTCGAGCGGCTGATCGTCCCTGCCGACGTATGGTGAGTGATTCAGCCGCACCGCCGTTGCCGGCCGAGTTGGCGGCTTTGGCTGAACGCATCGTGTTTGCTTTGCAAACGGAGGCGCTGAATTTCTCCGCAGTGGGTGCTGCACCCAGGATCGAGTTGGCTCAAGTGCAATTCACCCGTGTTATCGATCCCGGAAACCAACTGCCCGGCTATCAGGGGGTGTGGCGCAACGCGCGTCATGACCGCTGCGGCGAACTCACTTTCAACAGCGACAACAGCTTTTATGCCGAGTACGATTTGTTCTGTCCACACCCGCGCGATGCACGCTGGTTCGTTGAGATGGTGACCGCTTGGGGGCGAGAGGACACCTTGCGTTCTGAAGCTAAATTGATTCCCAATATCGAGGGCTAAGACGATGAGCAGATTCCAAATGGGCGACATGGTGTTCGCGTCACATGATCTTTACAACGAATCGTTGGAAGAGACGGGCGAGAGCAGCATCCCCGGTGTGGCAGCGGATGCCTTGCTGGCGGCGGCGGGCACACGCGGTGTGGTGGTCAACGTGGGCCACGCGCAAGAGATGCCCAACGAAGCGATCTATCTGGTGCGTTTTGAGATGGATGCAGAAGGCACCTTGTCCGAGCCCATCGGTTGTCTCACTGACGAGTTAACCGGATTGAACTGACGATGAGCGATTCCCGTGTGGCGACCGTGCTGAGTTATCACACGCGGAGCAAACACGCGCTGGATCGGTATGCCGCCGGTCCCGGCACGCTGGATTGGGAAGCCCAGCCGAAAGCGTTTCGTGACTGGCAAGGCGCTGCACAAATTGCGTTGCCGCGCGAGATCACGGTATCGCAAATCACTTGGGGGGCGCGGGCGGCACCGCGCGCACCTTTACCTCTGAACGCCCAAAATCTCGGTTCACTGCTGCGTTTGTGCGTCGGCCTGACGGCCTGGAAAGAATATGCCGGCTCGCGCTGGTCTTTGCGTGCGCATCCTTCGTCCGGCAACTTGCATCCCACCGAGACGTGGTTGATCGCGACCAAGGTGGATGGATTGGCGGACGGCCTGTATCACTACCAGAACCTGAATCATTCTTTGGAGCGGCGAGCTTGGGGAAATGACAACTCGGTAGCCAGTGTGTGTTTGGGGTTCACTTCAATCCACTGGCGCGAAGCGTGGAAGTACGGCGAACGTGCTTTCCGTTATTGCCAACTTGATATGGGTCATGTGCTGGCGGCGGTGAGTTACGCGGCGGCATTGCATGGTTGGCAGCCACGCTTGCTGAAGATGGATCCGTCAGAGGTGGCGCAGTGTCTGGGTACGGATCGCTCAAATGATTTTGAGGGGGTCGAAAGTGAAGAGGCGGAAGTGATCGTGGCGCTGGAAGCAAGCGACGTGACGCCCGCCTGCGTATGGCAACACTGGGCGGGCAAACCAGGCCTGCTGGATGCGAAACCATTGTATCAATGGCCAGTCATTGAAGAAGTCGCCGTAGCGACACGCGGTGTTGTTCCTGTTTCCAAAATGCCGTCTCCAGCGACGATGTGTCTGCCAGATGAGAACGCCATCCGTGCAGCGCAAGTCATATTAAAACGACGCAGTGCCCAAGCGTTTGACGGCACCTCGGTGATGCCGCTGACTGTGTTCAAACACATGCTTGCCAGCCTGCTACCCGGTGGCTCTCCGGTTTGGAATTTGTGGACGGCGGTAGCGCGTGTGCATCCGGTGTTATTGGTACATCGCGTCGAAGGACTCGCGCCTGGCGTGTATGTGATGCCGCGAAATGAAGTCGCACGCGCGTCGTTGCGGGCCGCATTTCGCGCCACATTCACATGGGAGGTCGCTGATCCGGAATTGCCCTTGTACCAACTGATCGCCGCCCGCGCCGGCAAGACTGCACGCACGCTCTCCTGTCATCAGGACATCGCCACACAGTGTGCTGTCACGTTCATGATGGTGGCGGAATTTGCCGCCCCGATCGCCGCGCATCCTGTCGCTTACCGCCACCTGCATTGGGAGGCGGGTATGTTGGGCCATGTCATCACGCTGGAAGCGGAAGCGGCCGGATGGCGCGGCACGGGCATCGGCTGTTTCTTCGATGATGCAGTGCATGAAGTGCTGGGAATCAAGGACGACACTTTCCAGGTGATCTACCACTACGCGGTGGGTATGGCGCTGGAAGATCCGCGACTCTCGACCTTGCCCGCTTTTGAATACACAGTAAGGAATCCCGATGAATGACAACCAACTAAGGTGCTGGCTGGCGCAAGCAGGATTTGCCGTGTCCGATGTGCTGCGAGCCGACATCAACAGGACGATAAGCAATGAAACGACACCGCTCATGCACGCTGCACGCCTCGGAGACAGAGCGGCGGTCGATGCCTTGCTGGCGAACGATGCCGATCCGACTCTGATGAACTCGGATAACAATGGCGCGTTGTGGTTTGCCTGTTTCGCCAACAGCGAAGAGTGTGCGGCAGCACTGATCCGTGCCGGGGCAGCGCTCGACAGTCAAAATGTCAATGGCGCTACCGCGCTGATCTACTGTGCTTCGGCGGGGAAAACACCGCTCGTGCAACTGCTGCTGGAGGCGGGTGCGAACCCCGATTTGCTGACACTGGATGACTTTTCGGCGCTGGAGTTGGCCTCGAATAGGGACTGTATGAAACTGCTCAAAGCGGTGAGGCGTGATACGAAAATTTGAGCGATTCTTCAGGGGGATAACACATCCCTGCGGCTAAGCGGAGCTAATTTCAGCCAATGTTGCAGCGGGTAGTTGACTGGGCTTTCGGTGTTCGTGGATACTTCGGGTCGTGCGGCTGAAACAACTATCCAGCGCAACAGCTCGGATCAGACCCGACGGAATCAAATTCCTGACCGTATTTCCCGGCCGGACATGTTTACCGCAATGGCAGTATTGGAAATGGATTTGTGCCATTGAAGATTGACAACGAATCTCCGATCCATAACTCGCTGCGGGAGGAAAACATGAAAACAATCAAGCAAATACTGGCCGAAAAAACCAAGCCGCTTACTACGGTGGCAGCCGGCGATACGGTGTTGAGTGCAATGGTGCTGATGCGCGAACGCGACATCGGCGCAGTCATGGTCGTTGACGGTGGCAAGCTGGTTGGCATCTTTACCGAACGTGACTGTCTGCACAAAGTCGCTTCGCTTGGCCGCGATCCGAAGTTGACTTTGGTGCAGGAAGTCATGACAGCGAAAGTGCGATACGTGACGTTGGATATGGAAGTCTCGCAATGTCTTGCACTGATGACCGAGCGTTTTTTCCGTCACCTGCCGGTACTCGACGAGAAACAGAACATCCTCGGCATCGTCTCGATCGGTGATCTGGTCAAAGTGAAAATTTCCGAACAAAATTTCATCATCGAGCAGCTGGAGCGATATATCAGTACCTGAGTCGGGACGGGTTTTGCCGTTGCGCTTTTGGCGGTGGCAAGGCTTCAGATCAAAGCGGCAAGTCAAATTCCGGCGCGATGAGTTTTAGCCATGCGTCCAACCGTGCGTCGGTCAGATTTTTTTGGTTTTCCTGATCGAGAACAAGACCGACGAACGCATCGTTCACCCATGCCTTTGACGCAATGAAATCGTAGTCATCGGCAGGCCACATACCAACGACTTTCGCTCCCCGGGCAACGACGAAGTGATAGATCTCGCCCATCGCATCGACGAATTCTTCCGGGTACTTGTCCTGGTCACCCAAACCATACAAGGCAACCGTCTTGCCGCTGAAATCCACGTCTTTAAGTTGTGGCAAAAACTCTTCCCAGCCGCCGCCCATGCAGTCCGTGGAAAGTCCCGGCAACTGTCCTCCGCCTAACGTCGAAGTGCCAAAGATCAGATGCGAATATCCGGCCACTAACTCCGGCGTGGCTTTATTTACGTTCAGCGCTTCGGCCATGACGGTATCGTCGAAGCGCTTTTTGATCAGCTTGGCGATGCGCCGCGTGTTGCCGGTGCTACTGGAGAAAAAAAGACCGATACGTGACATATTTACTCCATGGTGATGCGGCCGATTGTCGCGAAACTGACAATCGGCCATCGATGAATTATTCGAATTTCAAGTCGAAGGTGAGACAAGGTGGCAACGAGCAAACGACGAAGTCAGTACAAATAGTACGGCTAGGAGTTTGCGGGGAAGCCAACGCAGCATCACCGATGAATTGGAATACGAATCAGACCGGGCCGCGTCCGGCGCGCTTTAGCTCGACCGTGCGCGTCAAGGCTTCTGTGAACGAGACCTTGTCACCTTTGGGCTTGAAATCGGACAGTGCTTTGTGCACGGTGACGATCTTCTGGGTGGGCGACTGGCCTTTGAAGTCACCCTTGTCCAGCGCCGCGATGTCGATCAACTCGTTCCAGATCAGCCCTTCCTGCATGCCGATGGCGGCGATGCTGAGGCCGTCGAGATCGATCACCAATGGTTTGTTGATGTTCACCACAAAGAGGATGAGGCGCACATCCGCCGCGAAATCGGGCTTGTAGTAGTCCATCACTTTGGGCAACAGTGACAGCTCATCCAGGCTGCCGACATAAAGTTTGATCTTGTCGTTCTCGGCCAGCACGATGGTGTTCTTGATGGTGAACACGGGAGGTTTGAGGTGGCCGTGGGCGTCGCCGACCTCGCCCAGCTCCAAGACCAGATCTCCGCGATAGGAGGCGAAGTTGCCTTCGGCTTCCTTGAAATTCATGTTGAACAGCAGACCTTTTTTCTCGTAAACATCGAATAACATGGGACACCTTGTTGTGAATGGTTAGTGGAGCCCCAGGTTCAGCAATATCCATACCAGTCTAAGGAAGGTCTGAACAAGACCGCTCGTGGTGAGTGTTTTCCGTTCGCTCCTTCGGTACACCGCGCAAGCGCGGCACTCAGGACGAACGGAAAATTTATCGAACCATTGTGTTCGGACTTAATCAGACCTTCCCTAATATTATTAGCCTGCATCAGGAAGCACAATTCAAAGGCAGACTTTATGAGTTGGTCTTTGTTATTTCTGCGCTACATTCCTACGTTCGCTATGGCATCATTCTGGGGAGACCAAGGGCAACTATCCCGACAGAATATTTGTGCATAGGAGCTTATCGAGCATGACCTCTTCATCTACATTGCCCAAGTGGATAACACGAGTCAACAGTCTCGCACTCTCGATTCTATTGGCGGCACTGTCGATAGTGTTGGTGATAAGTCTTTACTACACTCAAAACCCTTTCCTCGAGGCATTCGAAGCCAAGACTTATGATCTGCGCTTTCGTGATATGCGAGGTGCTATCCCGCTGGAACCGAGTATCGGCATCATCGCGATTGACGATAAAAGTATTGCCGAATTGGGGCGCTATCCGTGGACGCGCAGCCAGTACGCCCGACTCCTGGAAAAGCTGAGAGCAGCACAGGCGAAAGTGGTTCTGTTCGATGCTTTTTTCCCTGAACGCGAAGATATCCTGAGCGACCAGGCATTCGCCTCGGCGACAAAAAAAGCGGGCAATGTGGTATTGGCGGTGCTTTTCGATCTGGAAAAAGATCAGCAAGTGAAGGGTGTTATTCGTTCCCTGCCCGAAATTGAACGTGCAGCAGCAGGAGTGGGTCAGATTAATCTGTTGCCTGATGATGATGGCGTAAATCGCAGGACGCCGTTGCTGATAGATTGGGAAGGTAAACAAATGCCCTCCCTTGGAATGATGGCCGCGATGTTTGCACTGGGCGAAAAGGAATTCACTTCCGGGGACTTTGAGATCACTTTGGGTTCGCGACAAATACCCATAGGAGAAAATTCGTCCATGTGGGTGAATTTCACCGGCCCCCCGGGGGGCTATCCGCGATATTCATTTGCTGATGTAGTGAATGGACGCATACCGGCAGAAAAGTTGAAGGGCAAGGTGCTGTTCGTGGGGGCGACCGCACCCGGTATCTATGACATGCGTGTTACACCATTCAATGGCAATACCCCCGGGGTTGAGATCCACGCGACGGTAGCCGACAACATCATCAGCGACCGATTTATCCGCCAGGGTGGATTGGAAGCACTGGTTGATATTTTCTTCATTGTTTTAATGGGGGCGCTCGCCTATCTGCTGACGACCAGATTGCGTTTATATGGTGCGATTCCGGCAACCGCGCTGTTACTTTCAGGCTATATCTGGTTTGCTAATTCGATGTTCGCAGCGGGTCATTGGATCAATATTATTTACCCGGCTTTATCGGCGATATTGGCATTGCTGGTGGGCGGCGGCTTTCGCTATCTGGTGCTGGAAAGAAGTGCACGTGAGATGCGTTCCATGTTTTCAAGTTATTTGTCTCCCAAGTTGGTCGCCCGATTGGAAAAAGATCCTGATGCTGCAAAAATCGGCGGAGACACGAAAATGGTGACGGTTTTGTTCACCGATATCAAGGGATTCACGACTTTCAGCGAGAAACATCCGCCGCAGGAAGTGGTTTCAAGATTGAATGAATATCTGGGCGCGATGGTGCAAGTCATCGAGCAGCATGATGGAACCATAGACAAGTTTATCGGCGATGCCGTCATGGCGTATTGGGGAGCGCCATTGAGCCAGGCCGATCATGGGAAGTTGGCAGTCCAGTGTCTTTTGGCGATGGCGCAACGTCTGGAAGAATTAAAGAGCCAATGGGCAAGTGAGGGAAAAGAACCTTTCTCGATAAGGGGCGGCATCCAGTCAGGTGAGGTGGTGGCGGGTAACGTGGGCTTTGCAGGCAAGAAGATGGAATATACAGTCATCGGTGACACAGTAAACCTTGCATCAAGGCTGGAAGGTACGGCCAAGTATTACGGAATAAATTATCTGGTCGGTGAAAATACCTATCAACTTACACGTGATTTCTGCCGCTATAGGGAGCTGGATAAAATACGAGTGGTGGGCAAACAGTTGCCCGTTACAATTTATGAACCGCAGGCGGGGACGGGTGGCTTGAGTGATGTGCAGATCATGGGCTTTCATTCGGCTCTGTCCTTGTATAGGGCGAGAAAATGGATCGAGGCTAAACTTGGATTTAATGAGTTGTTGGCAGAAATTCCGAACGACAGTCCCTGCAAACTCTATGTTGAACGCTGCGAATATTTTTTGAAAACTCCCCCTCCTGAAAACTGGGATGGAGTGTTTAACCGATCTGAAAAATAGGAATAACATGTATCGGCTGCGGCTGAAGCCGAGTAAACAATTCGTACGGGTGGAGATATGCCAAAAATAATCTTGCTATGCCTAATTGCACTATTTGCCGAAACTGCGATTGCAGCCGAGGAGTTCGGTGCAACAACAAATGGATTTATCAAGGCCGACTTCAAGCGCGAAATTGCATCCTCCAAACTGGGCAAGCTGCTGGGTGTCGGGGGGGGGTATCTTTTCGTCTCCAAGCGGGACGGAACGATCGAGGCGATCAACGAAGAAGGCAAGCCCTCTTTGACCTTTTCGGCCAAGGAAGGTGAGGTCGTCCTTCTCAAACAGCCGGAATCTGCGGTGGTCGAGGGGGATACTTTGTATGTGGTCGACAGTGAAACGGCTCAAGTGGTGATGTATTCATTGTCCACCTCGAAATTTCAGGGGAGATTTGGTGCCAAATCCGGAGGGTTCTTCGGCGGTGGCGATGACAATGCGTTGAAATCCCCGCGTGGCATCGCTGTGCGGGAGGGCGTGGTATATGTCGCCGACACAGGAAACTCGCGCATCCAGTTATTCGGCGTCAATGGTGTCTTTCTCCAAACGCTGGAATTGAGTGCGCAAAAAGCATCCGGCGAAGCAAAAGAAATCCCTTACAAACTGCAAGAGGCGACGGACATCGCCATCGATGGTTTGGGCCGGTTATTCGTTTTGGATCGGGACGACAACCAGGTCAAGGTGTATCTGCCCGAAGGCCGCTATCTTAAATCTCTGACGTATACCGGGAAGCCGGTGGCGCTGAGCGTGGCAGAAGATGGCATCTATATCGCGGATGGCACCACACAGGTCATCACAAAATTCGACTTGGAAGGCAAATTGTCCTACACCTTTGGATCGAAAGGCGAAGGTAAATCCCAGTTCAAAAAGGTTGCGGGAATCGCTGTAGATAAGGGTCAACAGGTGTATATCGGCGACCAGGAAAAGGAATTGGTAAATTCATTTTTGACGGTTGCCGGAACCAAGCTCGACGCGATACCCAAAGAGGCGGGCAGGTCATCAGTCAGGTGGCTCGAAACGATTCCCGTAGAAACGACGCAACTCTCCGGCGATGGCAAGGGCAATGTCTATGCGATCGGCAAAGAAGGCAAGAGTTTGCTTAAACTTGTAGCAGGCAAAGTTACCAGCGAGATCAAATTCGAAGACATGGAGTTATCTGACGTCACAGTAGATAAGGGAGGTGCGGTCTGGGCGTTGGATAAAAAGAAGAAGCGCTGTGTGAAATTGGATGAGGCGGGAGTGGTGACCAGTAGTTTTGGCAGCGGCGGCAGTGGCGCGGGGCAATTCAGCAATCCCACTTCAATTGCCATTGCCTCATCAGGCCTGATATTTGTTTCAGACCGGGGCAACCACTCGGTGCTGGTGTTTCGACCGGATGGCGTATACCTGAATGACTTGGGTGGCAACACTGCGAACATCTCCAATCCGCTGGCGGTCGCCATCGACCAAAAAGACAACCTGTACATTTTGGACGGGGGGCGAGGCAGCGTCATCGTGTACTCGGCGGCGGGCGAATTGATCCAGGAATTTGGCAAGTTGAAAGAAGGGAACTTGTTTGCGAAGCCGATTGATCTGGTGGTGACCGCCGATGAGGTACTGGTGTTGGACGGCAACCAAGTCAAGGCATTCAACCAGAAAGGCGAGTTCTTGCGGGTTTTCGGTTCGAAGGAAATTGGTTATGGCAATCTGACTGATCCAGTCGCATTGGCTTCCGCGGGCGGGAGTTCGGTATTCGTGTCCGACCGAACCGGAAAACGCGTGCAATCGCTTTCGGTCTTGTACAAGCCGCAAGCACTTAAACAATTCACCGCGAAAGGCAAGGTGCACGCTATCGAGTTGAATTGGGAGCAGCCCAACCTACCGTATACAAAGGAATTCCGTATCTATCGTTCCAAAACAGAAGTTGGTGGTTATGTTCAGATAGCTACTACGACTACCAATTACTACCTGGATGCCGAGTTGGATGCGGACATGCTGTACCACTACCGTGTCGCGGTGGTGACGGATTATGGTTACGAGGGTGCGACCAGCGCGGATGCGAACGGAATATCGGAGAAATTCATTCCGGCACCTTTGAAGGCCGTCAAAGCCGAGACCACACCTTGGCAGGTCAAATTGTCCTGGGCTCCGGTTGAGCCAAAATATTTTGCAGCGTACCGCGTCTATCAAAAAGTGGGAGAGGCGTTCGTCAAAGTCGCCGAAGTGACGCAACCCGAATTCACCAAAGACACGCTGACGCCGGAAACTAAATATACCTATTACGTCAACGTTCTGAGCAGTGACGGGACGGAGTCGGAGAAGACAGCGGTAGAGGCGACAACTCTGGTATTCAATCGCCCACCACTGGATATCGAGGTGGTCAAATTGAGTGATGTGTTCTCAAATTCCTACAAACTCTACGAGCGGGACGGGATTGGGCGCATCAAGCTGACCAACAACACGGATAAGGCAATGGACAAGATCCGCGTCAGCTTCGTGCTCAAGAACTTCATGGATTATTCGACAGAGACCAAGATCGCCGAATTGCTGCCGGGAGCGAGCGAAGAATTGGAACTTAAAGCGGTGTTCAACAACAGCATCCTGACCGTGACCGAGGACAGCGCGGTACAGGCCATGATTGAAGCCAGTTATTTCGAGAATGGGCAAAGGGTGACTTTTAACCGGAGCGCAACGGTGAATGTTTATGACAAACACCGCTTGACCTGGAGTGAGCGCGACCGTTTTGCGTCCTTCGTGACCCCGAAAGATCCTCCCATCCTCAATTTGGTACGTGCAGTCGTGGGAGAGTTTAGCGAAACAAAAGACGAGACACGATTGGCAGCGGCACTGTTTGATGCGTTGGGGGTGTTCGGTTTGACGTACATACAGGACCCGAGCAATCCCTATCAGGTGAGTTCAGGCAAAACCAATACGGTCGACTACATCCAATTCCCGCGCGAAACGCTGGAACGAAAGTCGGGTGACTGTGACGATCTGGTCGCGTTTTATTCCTCGGGCTTGGAAAGCATGGGGATCAGCACCCGTGTGCTGGAAGTCCCCGGGCATATGCTGATGATGTTCTCCACCGGCATTCCTGCGGACGCGGATGGCTACACCATGAATAATCTCTATGTGATCCATGAGGACACGTTGTGGATTCCGGTGGAGACGACCCTGGTGGGTAACTCTTTCATCAAAGCGTGGGAAAACGGTAGTGCAACCTATTACAAACACCAGGGAAAGGGATTGACCGTGTTGGACGTGCACAGTGCATGGGACACCTACAAGCCTGCAAGCCTGCCGGACTCTGAATGGAAGCCCAGTGGATTGACGCGAGCCGCTATCGACAAGAAATTTCCCGGTGACAACACTTCCGTTTTGAAAATCAGTTCACAAACCAAGACACGACGTTATCTGGATGCCATCGGCAAGGATCCGCAGGATGTGGAGGCGCATCTGCAAATGGGCATCATCCTGGCCAAGCTGGGTGATCGTGAAGAGGCGATGAACTATTTTGACAAGGTGATCAGTATCGATCCCAAGAACGCTTCTGCGTTGAATAACAGCGGCAATTTGTTCATGATTGAAGACAAATATCAGGAAGCACAAAAAGCCTATCTGGAAGCTTCCCAAGCCAGTCCGAGCGATGCACAGATATTTGTCAATTTGGCACGATCCTATATGCGCTTGGGAGATGCCAAAAAAGCCAAAGCGGCATTTGTCAAAGCGCAGGGAATTGATGCCAACGTGAAGGAGCAATACCGGGCGCTGGCACTGGAACTATTGAACAAGCTTTAAGTCCGAAACGGCAACACTAATTGAGGAGAAAAGCCATGAAAAGATTGATTGCATTGATTGTCCTATTGGGAGTGATGCTGGCGACACCCAGCTTTGCCGCAGGTAGCAGCCCCGAACCTTCACTGTGGGAGCGCTTGCGCAAAAAGATCGAGTTGATGACGCCGAAAAAGAAATTGAGCACGACTACTGCGGCGGGAGGCGTGCGCGGCTCATTGGCGGATGCGGATGACGTGTATTGGAAAGGCGAGGCAAAAGCCCAAACCATCGATGAGGATGAATTGGCTGCCTTCAAAAAAGCCATGACACTGGTTGAAACCGGCAATACTGCCGAAGCTCAATCAGCGTTCACGGATTTCATCAAGCTACATCCGGAGAGTTCACTCAAGTCGGATGCCGAGGCAGCGTTGGCCCAGCTACAACCCGCAAAATAGCGCCATAATTCCTGGGCGGCTGGTAGAAAGCCGTCCCAGACTCTATAATTCCGCCCCCCATTTATCCGGTTAGCGGATCGACCATGCAGTTATTCACTTTTGGCATAAACCATCAGACCGCGCCGCTCGCCGTGCGCGAGCGGATCGCGTTTAATGTCGAGACGCTGGATGAGGCACTGCGCGATCTGGTCGGCAATGGCGCAGCCAAAGAAGCGACCATCCTTTCCACTTGCAACCGCACCGAAGTCTATTGCAGCACCACTGAGCCAGCCCAGGCGGAAGGCTGGCTGGCTTCGTACCATCATCTTCCCGCATCCGATATCGAACCCTATATCTACCGTCTACCGCAGGAGCAAGCGGTCAAGCATGCGTTTCGTGTTGCCAGCGGATTGGATTCGATGGTGTTGGGCGAGCCGCAGATCCTCGGACAGATGAAACAGGCGGTGCGCCAGGCCGAACAGGCTGGAACGATGGGCTTTTTGTTGCACAAACTGTTTCAGCGTACTTTCTCCGTCGCCAAAGACGTGCGCACTCAAACTGAGATCGGTGCGAATCTGGTCTCCATGGCCGCCGCCGCAGTCAAGCTGGCCGAGCGCATCTACCCCAGCATTGCAGAGCAGCGCATCCTGTTTATCGGCGCCGGCGAAATGATCGAACTCAACGCCGTGCATTTTGCCGCGCGCAACCCCCAACACATCACCGTGGCCAATCGCACCTTGGAGCGCGCGCAGACGCTGGCGCGTCGCATCAATGGCCATGCGGTGACGCTTAATGAATTACCCGAGCAACTGGCGCAACACGACATCATCGTGACGTGCACCGCCAGTACTCTTCCCATCTTGGGCAAAGGGATGGTCGAGCGCGCACTGAAGCAGCGCAAACACCGTCCGTTGTTCATCGTTGATCTGGCGGTGCCGCGCGATGTGGAACCCGAGGTGGCGGAATTAAACGATGTGTTCCTATACACCGTGGATGATCTGTCAGAAGTGGTTCGCGACGGACTGGATGCGCGCCAGGGTGCGGTGAAAGAAGCCGAGGTCATCATAGATTCAGGCGTGAACGAGTTCGTCCACTGGATGCAGTCACGCGGTGTGGTGCCGACCATCCGAGCGTTGCGTGACCATGCCGAACGCCAGCGCCGGGGCGAGATGGAAAAAGCGCTGCGGGCGCTGGCCAAAGGCGAGAACGCCGAAAAAGTATTGGATGGCCTGAGCCATTCCCTGACCAATAAATTTTTGCATGCCCCGACACAAGCACTGAACCAGGCGGCGACCGCCGAGCGTGAAATTCTGCTGGAAACGGTGCATCGCCTCTACCGTCTGCACGACTCCGAATGAAACCCAGTATTGCCGCAAAACTCGCGCAGCTTGCCGAGCGCCTGGATGAAGTCACGCGCCTGCTAAGCAGCGAAGAAGCGACGCGCAACATGGATACATTTCTCAAACTCAACCGCGAACGCGCCGAGATCGAGCCGGTGGTTGGGCTGTATCACGCGTACCAGTCATGCGAGTCGGACATCGCCACCGCACTTGAAATGGCGGGCGATCCGGACATGCGCGAATTCGCCGATGCCGAAGTCAAAGCCGGACGCGAGCGTATGGAACAACTCGCCGTCGAATTGCAAAAACAACTGTTGCCGAAAGATCCCAATGACGAGCGCAACGTGTTTCTGGAAGTGCGGGCAGGGACCGGCGGGGACGAGGCGGCGATATTTGCCGGGGACATTTTTCGCATGTATCTGCGTTTTGCCGAACGCCGACGCTGGCAAGTCGAGATCATTTCCGAAAGCCCGGGCGAAAAAGGCGGTTACAAAGAAGTCATCGCGCGCCTCATCGGACAAGGCGCCTATTCGGTTCTGAAATTTGAATCCGGTGCGCATCGCGTGCAGCGCGTGCCCGCTACCGAGACACAGGGACGCATCCACACCTCGGCCTGTACCGTGGCTATCCTGCCGGAAGCAGACGAGGTGGGCGAAGTGGAACTTAATCCGGCGGATCTGCGCATTGATACCTTTCGCGCTTCGGGTGCGGGTGGGCAGCACATCAACAAGACCGACTCGGCGGTGCGCATCACACATCTTCCAACCGGCACCGTTGTTGAATGTCAGGATGGTCGCTCGCAACACCAGAACAAAGCGCAGGCTTTGCGTGTGTTGGCGGCGCGCATCAAGGACAAGCAGGAACAGGCTGCACATAACAAATTATCCGCCGAACGAAAATCGCTGGTGGGCAGCGGCGACCGTTCCGAACGCATCCGTACTTACAATTTTCCGCAAGGTCGCGTCACCGACCACCGCATCAACCTCACGTTGTACAAGATGGATCACATCATGGATGGCGATATCGGCGAACTGACCAACGCGCTGATGGCCGAACATCAGGCTGAACAATTGGCCGCACTGGCCGACGAAAGGTGAGTTCTTGAGCAACATCGCCGATCTCGTGCGCGAAGACGCGCGTCGCGTCTGTCTGGCGCTGCAACTTGAAGCCACAACAGCACGTATCGAAGTTCAGAGTCTGCTGCAATTTGTACTGGATGTGCAGCGCGTCTACCTGCTTTCTCATCCCGAGCAGGAGCTTAATGAGTGTCAATTTAATTCCTATAACGCCTTGTTGCAACGTCGGCTATCGGGTGAACCCATTGCTTATCTACTGGGGGAACGTGAGTTTTACGGTCTGGCATTCAAGGTTTCTCCCGCCACACTAATCCCGCGACCTGAAACGGAGTTGCTGGTTGAATTGGCGCTGTCACGCATCCCTTCGCCCGCGCAAACGATTTGGGGAAGAGGTTATGCTTTTCGGGTCCTTGATCTTGGAACAGGGTGCGGGGCAGTCGCTTTGGCCATTGCCAATACCAGACCCGATGTTGAGATGACGGCTGTCGATGTCTCAAGGATGGCTTTGGAAATCGCGCGAATCAATGCGGAACGGTTGCATACCCGGAACGTATGTTTAAAGCACGGTGATTGGTTCTCGGCCTGTGACGGAAATAAATTTGACCTCATTGTTTCAAACCCGCCTTACGTGGCCGCCGGGGATTTGCATCTTTCGCAGGGAGATACCCGGTTCGAGCCGTTAAAGGCGCTGGCTTCGGGACCGGATGGATTGGAAGATATCCGCCACATCATTCAACATGCGCCGCAACATTTGGCTACATCGGGCTGGCTCATGCTGGAACACGGCTATGACCAGGCAGAACACGTTCGAACCTTGTTGTCGAATTCAGGATTTAGAGATGTTTTTTCAGCAAAAGATATAGCAGGTATAGAACGGGTGAGCGGTGGACAGATTGGCTCCTAAGCCCGTAACGGTGGGGTTTATAGAGCAGGGGGATATAGATGGGGAAGAAAAAGATATAGACCGATATATAGGCCTTTTGGCATATATGCAAACCGAAAAAGCGCCCATACAATTCTCTCCGAGTTGTGAGCAATGAGTTGTAGCCAACTCTATCTTTCATACTCTCCTCCTATTCTGGGCGATCGCAAGGTCGCCCGTTTTTTTTGTCTGAAGAATAGACAGAAACAGTGGCTGACAGAATGCGGTTGTATATCAACAACAGCCGTGAAGGTAAGTCCCCTGCGAGGCGGCAGTCGAATACATAACGGCTCAGGCGGAAATAATCTTGCGCGCGCGCGCGATGGCGGCTTCCACTTGTTGAGGCGCTGTGCCCCCCGTATGGTTGCGCGCGTCGAGGGAACCTTCCAGCGTCAGTACGCCGTAGATGTCATCTGAAATGAGAGCCGAGAACGGCTTTAATTCTTCCAGTTTCAGTTCCGCCAGATCAACCCCGCGCTGTTCGGCAAAGCGCACCGCCAAGGCCACCGCTTCATGCGCATCGCGGAACGGCAAACCTTTTTTCACCAGATAATCGGCCAGATCGGTGGCGGTGGCATAACCCTGCAAAGCGGCACGGCGCATGGCCTCCGGCTTGACGGTGATGCCGCCCATCATGTCGGCATAGATGCGCAGCGACTGGGTCAGCGTGTCCACCGTGTCGAACAACGGTTCTTTGTCTTCCTGATTGTCCTTGTTGTAGGCCAGCGGCTGGCCTTTCATCAAGGTCAGCAACGCGACCAAGTGGCCGTTCACCCGTCCGGTTTTACCGCGCACCAGTTCCGGCACGTCGGGATTTTTTTTCTGCGGCATGATGCTGGAGCCGGTACAGAAGCGGTCGGCGATGTCGATGAAGCCGAAGCGCGGATTCATCCACAAGATCAATTCTTCCGACAGACGTGAAAGATGGGTCATGGTCAGTGCGGCGGAGGCGGTGAATTCGATGGCGAAGTCGCGGTCGGATACCGCATCCAGCGAGTTCTGGCACACCGCTTCAAAACCCAGCAGTTCCGCCACCAACTCGCGCTTGATCGGGTAGCTGGTACCGGCCAGGGCGGCGGCGCCCAATGGCAGGCGATTCACCCGGCGGCGCGTATCGGAGAAGCGTTCCACATCACGCTGGCACATCTCGAAATACGCCATCAGGTGATGCGCAAAACTCACCGGCTGGGCCACTTGCAAGTGGGTGAAGCCGGGCATAACGGTGTGGGTGTGATGTTGTGCCAAGTCGAGAAGGGAGGTCTGTAGCGCTTTGAGCAACAAAACGATGTCGTCGATGGCGCTGCGCAGATACAGGCGAATGTCGGTCGCTACCTGGTCGTTGCGCGAACGTCCGGTATGCAGGCGCTTACCCGCATCGCCCACCAACGTGGTCAGCCGCTTCTCGATGTTCAGATGCACGTCTTCCAGATCGAGTTGCCAGACAAAATCGCCGCTGATAATCTCGTTCTCAATTTGGCTTAAGCCGCGTTGAATGTCATTCAGGTCTTGTGTAGAGATGATGCTGCAACTCGCCAGCATCTGCGCATGTGCCAAAGAACCCTGAATATCAAATAGCGCCAGGCGTTTGTCAAAATCCACCGAAGCGGTAAAGCGCTTTACCAACTCTGCCACGGGTTCATTAAAGCGTCCCGACCAGGTCTGATTGTCTTGCATCGTAGCCATGTCTTGTCCAGAATGAGCGGCCACACCGTGTAGTTTCGGGTTGAGGACCGTAATTTAATTACTCAGAAAATGGCGCGCAGTATAAATCAAAATATTCCCAGCCAGCCGTTGCCTAGCTTTCGCAACATGGGCACGGTGTTGCGTATTGTGCTTTTGGTTAATGGCTTCGCGCTCTTTTTAGTCGCCTCGCAAGCCACCTCCCTCGCGCATCTGAATGACAGCGTGCTGCAAAGTGCCGCTTTGTTGGAGCCGGTACTGCTGACAAGTTTGTTGCTGCTGTACGCACTCGATCCTGTGCTGGCACGCTGGGCGTTTTGGCAGAGTACGGCGGCAGTGACGGTTATGGTGGTTGCTGTCACGTTGCTAATTGATATTTCCGGGGGCGCGTTATTTTCGGCGGAAGGCGAAGGCGGGATTTTTCGCTATACACGCCATGCTTTATTGGCTTGTGTCGTGGCGTTGCTATTGCTCGGCTATTTCCGGCTGAGGGCACAGGCCCTGACACCGGCGAAACAGGGAGCCAGGCTGCAAGCATTGCAGGCGCGCATCCGCCCGCATTTTCTGTTCAATACCATCAATGCGGTACTTGGGATCGTGCGATCCGATCCCAAACGTGCCGAGACCGCGCTTGAAGATATGGCCGACTTGTTCCGCATGGCGATGAACGAACCGCACGAGTTGGTGGGGTTGGCGCAGGAAATCCAATTGGCCCGCCAATATCTGGCATTGGAACAGATGCGTATCGGCGACCGTCTGCAAGTGCATTGGAATACGGAAGCGATGCCCGGTGATGCGCTCATCCCGCCACTGGTGTTGCAACCGTTGCTGGAAAACGCCGTCTATCACGGTATCGAGCCGAGGACCGAAGGTGGCACAATCGAGGTGCGCATCTTTCGGGAGGGAAGAGACTTACACCTGATCATCATCAATCCGTTACCCGAGGAGGATGCAACGGGCACACAGGGCAACAAGATGGCGTTGAGCAATATCCGCGAGCGGCTGTCACTCCTGTTCGATGTGGAAGCGGAATACCGTGTCGAGCGTAGCAACGAAGAATACCGCGTGAACATCCGCATACCGTATCAACAGGAGACAAGGTGATGAATGACACGATTACTTTGCCGCTGAAAGTATTCATCGTGGACGACGAACCCCCCGCGCGCAATCGGCTTAAAGAATTGATCACCGATTGTGCCTCGCAATTTCCGTTGTGCATCGTGGGCGAGGCGGGAAACGGGCAAGAGGCATTGGACAAACTCGCGCTGGAACCGGCCGAAGTGGTGCTGATGGATATTCGCATGCCGCAGATGGACGGCATCGAACTGGCGCGCCACCTGAACAAACTCGAACATCCGCCGGTCATCATCTTCACCACCGCTTACGATAGTTACGCCATCAAGGCGTTCGAACAACGTGCCATCGACTACCTGCTCAAGCCCATCCGTTTGGGACGACTGTTCGACGCCTTGTCGCGCGCCCGCGATGCCGTGCCTATCCGCACCGAAGTGCTGCTGGAACTCATGCCCGAACCGCGTACGCATCTTTCGGTACACGAACGCGGAAAGATCCTCCTGGTTCCCCTTGCAGAGGTGCTCTATCTGCGCGCGGAAATGAAATATGTCACCGTGCGCACCGTTGAAAGGGAATACCTGGTCGAAGAATCACTCACACTCCTGGAGAAGGAATTCGCCGCCCGCTTCGTGCGTATTCACCGCAGTTGTCTGGTGGCCAAAGCCGCCATCGCCGGTTTTGAGAAGGGCGGCGACGAAGGCGAAAGCGAGTGGCTGATGAAATTGAAAGGGCTTGAAGAAAAGCTGCCCATCAGCCGGCGCCTGTGGTCGGCAGTGAAAAGGCTGGCGTGAGCTTTGCGGCGTCTTCACGGTAGCACTCTACGATTGCTCCAACAGCACACGACACGGTTCGCTAAGGCAGATTCCTGAGTTTGTCAAGCACTAAGAATATATAGGCCGTTTTTTTGGTTGACCACATCAGAAAAAAAGGATTATGGTTTGGGCGATTTTGTCGGGGTGAAACCGGCAAATAATAAAAGCCAGTTTTCCTTAGTACGCTATTGCATCAACAGTCATCGCGGCAAATGAAATCAATCATCGAAACACTGTGTTACGTTTGGCGAATTACACAAAAAGCTTCAAAGGAGTAGTAATGAGATACCTCTATACGAGATGCTTAAAGGCAGTATTGCTGGCTGGACTGATGATTTCTGGAGCCGTGCTGGCAGCAGAGTCGCCAACCACCGCGCCGAAAAGACCCTCTACCACGCCGACTGCCAAATCACCTGAGTTACTTCGATTGGAAGCCGAACAGGAGAAGCGTGACAGATCCGAACAAGCGCAGGCAGAAGCTGTAGCCAATCAACAGCGTGCGGCAAAAATACTTGCCGAAGCCGAAGTTAAACAAAAGCAAGCTGCAAAATTAGCGGCGTTGGAAAAAATAATTACCGAGGCTGAGAGCCTCATGGCATCCAATCAATCATTGCAAGCGTATTTATTACTTTTGCCTAATGAGTTTGAACACGCCGGTGATAAACGCTTCGATTACCTGTTGGGTATTTCCGCCCTCGACAGTGGCAAACCGGACAAAGCCACGCTTGCATTCGAGCGCGTATTGGCAGTCGATCCCAACTTCGCCGGGGCGCGTCTGGACATGGCACGCGCCTATTACCAACTGGGTGATGTTCCTCGCGCCAGGACCGAATTCGAAGCGGTATTAAAACAGGACCCACCCGAGGCCGCGCGCCTCACCATCCTGAAATATCTCGGTGCCATAACCAAGGCGGAAGAAGCGCAACGCCTGCAGATATCTATGTATCTCGAAGGCTCCTACGGTAGCGACAGCAACGCTAACAATTCCACCAGTCAATCGGAAGTGAAGGTTCCCGCGTTCGGCAATATCGCCTTCACTCTGAATCCCAGCAACGTACAAACTCCCGACAATTATTACACCGGGGCCACAGGTATCGATATCAACAACAAGCTGAATGGCGAGTGGAGCCTGTACTTGGGTGGAGATGCGCGCAAACGCGGCAACCAACATTTGAAAACATTGGATTACGGCAGTCTGGATATCCGTGCCGGCCTGACCTACGGCACCGGGGACGATGTTTTCCGCGCTGGTGCGACGTTCAGCCAATTCAGTGTCGACCACGAAACCAACCGTAATTCGAATGGACTGTCGGCTGACTGGCGGCACAGTTTCAGCCCGGTCGATCAACTCAATTTCTTTGCAAACTATGGCGGCAACCGTTTCGTCGATTCAACCATGAAGGTTAACGATTCCAATCAGACGGTTTTGGGTACCAGCTTTCTGCACATTTTGGAGAACGGTAAAACCGCTACGTTCGGTAGCTTCAATGTGGTCAACGACAAGGCTGTTAATGGCCGCGCCGACGGCAACAAAAAAGGGCTGGGATTGCGTCTTGGCGGCCAATCTTCGCTCATCGACAATTTCGACCTCTTTGCCAATTTGGGTTGCCAGACCGGCAAATACGACAAAGATAATGCCGCATTTTCTACCCCCACTTCACCCCGCGCGCGCAAAGACACCACCTGGGATTGGAGCTTCGGTTTGAACTGGCATTTGGACAAAAACTGGACGCTGCGTCCGCAGATGAGTTACACCAACAACATCTCCAACATCCCGATTTACAGTTTCACGCGGACCGACCGCTCGATCACCCTGCGCCGTGATTTCAAATAAGTGAAGAATAAACAAGTAACAAACTTGAAGAGGTTGACCATGAAAACCAAATCCAATATTCATCAAAAGTCCGCTGTCACGGCATGTTTCTCCGTCGCTGCGATCACATTCCTCATGCTGCATCCGGCAATGGCCAATGCCGCCATCGCGGGAAAAGTGCAATTCACCTACGGCAATGTCAAAGTCACCACGCCCGCCGGTGTGACACGCCCGCTGGCAAAAGGCGAAGCAGTGAATGAAGGCGACTCAATTTCCACCGCCTTGACCTCTTCCGCACAGATCAAAATGATGGACGGTGGTTTGGTGGCGGTTCGTCCCGACACCAAAATGAAGTTCGACAAATTTGTTTTCAACGGAAAACAAGACGGGTCCGAGCGTGGCTATTTCACACTGGTCAAAGGCGGCTTCCGCGCTGTAACCGGGCTGGTTGGCAGGGTAAACAAACATAACTACAAAATTTCTACTCCCACCGCCACCATTGGCATTCGCGGTACCGACCACGAAACCTATGTGGTTCCGCAAGCTTCACTCAACGCGGCTGCGGGTGCCTACAGCAAAGTGAATGTGGGCGAAACCACGCTCACTACAAACATGGGCACGGTCAATGTATTGCCCAATCAAATGGGCTTTTCCAGCGGCATGAACGAACTGCCCAAACTGCAACCGATCAATACCAACCTGTTCACTGTTTCCGCAACGCCCACCAAGACCCTCAAAGAAGTCAAACAGGAAAAGAAAGAAGCAGACGAAAAGAAGGCGACTGAAGAACAATCTGGTCAGGAAACCAAACAAGCCGCCAAAGAAGAAAACAAAAAAGAAACCACCCAAGAAGCAAAGCAAGAAACCAAACAGGAAACAGCACAAGAAACAAAGCAATCCACAAAACCGGCGACCGTAACGACCGAAGCGGATGCCACCGTCACACCGGCAACAAGCGGCGCGACGGCGGGTGGTGCCACATCAACAACGACCACCCCTGCTGGCGCTGCCCCGGAAAGTTCGGTGACCGTTGCCGAAGCTGCTCTGCGCACAGACACCAAAATGGATGCGCCTGCCAACATCATGGCGGTTGCGGCAGCTGCCCCGGTCGCTGTTCCTATGCCTGTGGTTGAGACAGTTGCGGCACCCGTAACACCGGCAGCTGTGGCAGAAAAACCGGTCGTTCCAATGGCCATGACGGACACCTCAGGCAACACGTTGGATGCCACCAACCAGACCGTTACGAATTCTGCCACTCCTACTCAGAGTGTGGCGGTGACAGCGGTGGTTGAAGTCATTGCGGCCAACCCCAATCCCGCAAGTCCCGTGACATCCGCTTCGCTCGCGACGGCAGTGGCTAAAGTCATCAACCCCGTCATCACTGACACCATCGCCAATTTGTTGAATAACGCCAGCGTCACATTGAATACGGATGTCGTGGTATCGGACGCCGCCACCTTGGGACAATTAGCCTCTCTGCAAACCAGGATCGGTTCGGGTGTAATGACTTACAGCTCGGTCATGGATAGCCTAGCCAACCTGAACACCAATGCCGGAGGCTATGTGGTATCGGGCAAGAATGTCACCGTCAGCGACACCATAAACAACCTCATCACCAACACTCCCGGATATCTAATCGCCAACAAAAATGTAGTCGTGACTGATGCCGCGAGCGTTGCACAATTGGCTGCGTTCAAAACAGCAAATGGTGGAGCGGCGCTGACCTACAGCACATTAACCGACACCGCAGCCAATCTCTTCAACAATACTGGTGGGTTTGTAGCGAGCGGCAAAATCATCAACGTGACTGACACAGCAACTGTTGCGCAACTCACTGCGATTGATACAGCTAACGGTGCGGGATTATTAACCTATACCGATTTGAGCGATGCGGCGGCAACATTGGCAACAAGTGCCTATGTAACAACCGGCAAGAACGTCACCGTCACTGGAGTTGCGACTCTTGCGCAACTCACTGCGATTGATACAGCCAACGGCGCGGGTTTATTAACCTATTCATCTCTGAGTGATACAGCGTCAACACTGGCAACAAGTGCCTATGTTACGACCGGTATCAACGTTACCGTTATCAATGCGGCAACTCTTGCACAACTTTCAACCATAGCCTCCAAGAATACAGGCGGCACTTTGATTGCCACTGCAATCAGCGACACTATTGCAGGATTGAGCACCAGCACCTACGTCAAACCCGGTGTGAATGTAACGGTGACCGATGCGGCGAACCTTGCACAATTGGCAACACTGGCAGGTAAGAACGTTGGCGGTACACTGACTGCTACCACCATCAACGATGCCGTGTTGGCATTGAGCGCCAGCACCTACGTCAAACCCGGTGTGAATGTAACGGTGACCGATGCGGCGAACCT
>CAYROQ010000026.1:0-39769 GCA_964425955.1 uncultured Sideroxydans sp. | reverse complement strand
CCGATAAGCCGGGTTCTGTCGTGGACAGTCATTCCTCTAGGCGTTTCGTTACCTGACGCTCAAGCAACCTACCCGCAAGCGACGCGAGCCGCGCCAAAGCTTGCCTATTTGGTCTTGCTCCGGATGGGGTTTACCCTGCCACGGATGTTGCCACCCGCGCGGTGAGCTCTTACCTCGCCGTTTCGCCCTTACCTGTTCTGCTTGCGCAGTCATCGGCGGTTTATTTTCTGTGGCACTTTCCATCGCCTCACGGCGTCCGGTCGTTAACCGGCATCCTGCTCTATGGAGCCCGGACTTTCCTCCCCGTGCAACGAGGCACGCGGCGACTGTCTAGCCAGCTTCGGCGCGGAGTCTATCACGGGGTAACCCACTCTGGCCGGAGGATAGGATTCGGATGCTCTGTGCAGAAATAAACCTGATTTGAAACCCGGCCAAAACGGGCAAAACGCGTATCCCCGGCGGATTCGGCTTTACCCCTCGACCACCTGCATATACACGCCCAGATTCTTCCATTGCTTGCTCTCGTCTTTTAATGCCGCTTCGGTCAGCGGATTTTGTGCCAGCCAACCGAGCGCAAGCACGAGAGTGAAACGGGTGCCGCTGAACCTGCCCTGAATATTCGGCAATTCGAGATCACTGCGGTTGCGATAGAACAGAGCAGCAAGGCGCAGCGCCATCGCCTGTGCCAGTTTTTCCGAATTGTTAAGCATGCCGCGCAGTTTCTCCAGCCCGCCGCGATGCGCCAGTGCCAGCAAGCTCAGATGGCTTTGTTCCATCTTAGAAAAGCCCGGCATGTCTGCGTTGGCGAGGATGTAGGCGGTGTGTTTGTGATATCCGCTGTGCGCCACGCTGATGCCGATCTCGTGCAGATTGGCTGCCCAGCCCAACAGAAGGGATTGCTCTTCGGCAACTTCGTTGCCCAGAAACTGATCTGCCAGCAAATTTGCCAGATGTGACACCCGTGCCGCTTGGCGGGTATCCACATGATAGCGGCGCATGAATTGTTGCACGGTCACTTCGCGCATGTCGTTGTGGTGGAAGCGCCCGAGCAAGTCGTACAACACACCTTCGCGCAAAGCGCCGAACGCGGTTTGCATATGACCAATGTCCAATTCGCAAAACGCCGCATACATGATGGAAAATCCGCCGGGTAACACCGGAATACGATCCGGCTTCAAACCTTGCAGTTCCAGCTTGTTCACGTCGCCCACCCGCAGCAGATGTGCACGCAGTTGTTCCAAACCGTCGCGGGTGATGCCGCCGTTGCTGAAACCGTTCTGCTCCAGGATATCGGACAATACGCGCGCACTGCCCGATGAGCCCAGCGCGACGTCCCAGTGTCCTTTGGAAAAATCGGCGGCGATGGTTTGCACTTCGGTGCGTGCGGCGAGTTCGGCTTGTTTGAGGTTGGATTTGTTGATCTTGCCGTCGGGGAAATACCGCGAGCTAAAACTGACGCAACCCATGTACAGGCTTTCCAGCTTGAGCGGTTGCAACTTGTAGCCGATGATGAATTCGGTGGAGCCGCCGCCGATGTCCATCACCATGCGTTTGCTTTCCGATTGCGGCAAGCCGCGCGCGACACCCATATAGATCAGGCGCGCTTCTTCGCGGCCCGCGATGACTTCGATGGGGAATCCGAGTGCGTCTTCGGCTTGTTGCAGGAACTCGGGGGCATTCTTGGCGACACGCAAAGAGTTGGTTCCGACCGCACGCACCGCCTCGCGCGGCAGACCGCGCAAGCGCTCGCCGAAACGTTGCAGGCAGGCAAGAGCGCGTTGTTGCGCGGGCTTGTCGAGGCGCTTGTCCTCGGTCAATCCGGCGGCCAGGCGTACTGCCTCGCGCAACCCGTCCAGCATGTACAGCTGGTCATTCTCAACCCGGGCGATTTGCAGGCGAAAACTGTTCGAACCCAGGTCGAGTGCGGCAAGGATAGGTTGCTGTTGCACGGCCGGGACAGTCGCGGATTATTGCTGGACTTCGCGTTCGATCTCTTCCACCGAAACATGGCGCACGTCACGTCCCTTGACCATGTACACCACGTACTCCGACATATTCTTGGCGTGATCGCCGATGCGTTCGATGGCCTTGGCGACAAACAGGATCTCCAGCGAAGTCGAGATGGTGCGCGGGTCTTCCATCATGAAGGTGATGAGGTAACGCATGGTGGCACGGAATTCCTCATCCACCAGTTCGTCCTGGCGCACCACCTGTGCTGCGGCTACCAGGTCCAGACGCGCGAAGGCATCGAGCGATTTGCGCAACATGTCCAGCGCGATGTCGGAAGCGTGTTTGATCTCGGTGTAACGCGGCAGGTGCAGACGGTCTTTTTGCGACAGCAGCTTGGCCATACGCGCGATCTTTTCGGCTTCATCGCCGATACGTTCGAGATCGGTGATGGTCTTGATGACGGTCATCACCATGCGCAGATCGCCCGCGGCCGGTTGGCGGCGTACCAAAATGTGGCTGCAGTTCTCGTCGATCTCCACTTCCATCGCGTTCACGCGGTGGTCGTCTTCGATCACCCGGTTCATCAATGCCACATCGCCCGAAGTCAGCGACTCGATGGCCAACCGGATCTGGCTTTCCACCAAGCCGCCCATCTGCAACACGCGGGAGCGCACTGCTTCTAGCTCGGTATCAAACTGTTTCGAAGTGTGTTCGGTATTACCCATGGTCGTTCCTTAAGGATTTATTGCCAATATCAGATACTACTGTTGCACTGTTAATATTTTGTTACCGGATGTCACAAAGTCATCGTCTTCACGCCCTGCGGTGTGCCAAGCAGCAACACATCCGCAGCACGGCGCGCAAACAAACCGTTGGTCACCACGCCCGCCAGTTGATTCAGCACCGTTTCCAGTTCGACCGGATTCATGATCCGCAGGTTGTGAACATCGAGAATGATATTGCCGTTATCGGTAGTGAATCCTTCGCGCAATTTCGGCTGTCCGCCCAATTTCACCACTTCACGCGCGATATAACTTTGCGCCATGGGAATCACTTCGATAGGCAACGGGAACTTGCCCAGCACATCCACCAGCTTGCTTTCGTCGCAGACGCAAATGAATTTGGCACTGGCGGCTGCAACGATCTTCTCGCGTGTGAGTGCCCCGCCGCCGCCCTTGACCATGTGCATGTGGCGGGTGATCTCGTCCGCACCATCCACGTACACCGGCAGTTCGCCCGCCTCATTCAGCGACAACACCTGGATGCCGTGTCCCTGCAAACGCTTGGCGGAAGCCTCCGAACTGGCCACCGCACCGCGTATTTTGCCTTTGATCTTGGCCAGCTCGTCGATGAAAAAATTGGCCGTCGAGCCGGTGCCCACTCCCACGATGCAATCGTTGGGCACATAAGTGATCGCCGCTTGGGCGACCGCTCGTTTCATGTCGTCTTGTGTCAAAGCCATATTCTCTCCCGAATCTGTATTTGTATTTTGGCTGCGGATTATTGCAGGAAATCGGCCTTTTAGAAACCTTGGCGGCACTTTCCAAGCGGCTCAAATGCATTTAGGATGTGTCTGCCGTGGGGGTGTAGCTCAGTTGGGAGAGCGTCTGGTTCGCAATCAGAAGGCCGTCAGTTCGATCCTGATCACCTCCACCAAATACAATAAGGGTTTCAGCGATGAATGCCTTTTTTACGTCTAGAGGATTTGTGTTCGTGTAGGCGCAGTGTAGGATTTGCCGGACTGTGCGGGTTTTCCAAACCAATATCAAACCTTTAGTCTAATTCTGGCAGGCAGCCTGTTTCAGCAAGGTAACCACGGGGGGGGGGAGGGTATGGTCTGATGGTGAGAAGTTTGAGGTACCCCCCTCTGTTCCCGAAGAAGTTATTTCGGCATTCAATAATTACATGCCTTTTTCATCCACTTAAGCGCTGCTGAATGTGCGTTTTCCCGAGCTTGCATATTGGCTACACGTGCAGTAAAGAGTTGTTCTTCAGTTTCTGCTGTTGCTAAAGTAGCCTCGTAACACGATTTCTCGGACATCGTATCGGTACCGCACGCCACGAAGACTGTGCAAACTAGGGCGGCTAACAATATTTTCATATTTTAAATATCAAGTTAATATTGGGGCGGAGCTTCAGATTTAGGTGAATAAATATCAAATGCCGTCACTGCCGCAGAGTTCACGCGCATATAAATTGGAATGCCCCAAATCCTATTTGCTTCCAAGGCGCGCATTATTTGCCTTGCTTCTACTTTTAACGAATTGGGATAATCAGAATAAGCGTATTCAATACGTGACAAATAGCCGGATAAATCCTCAGTTTTAAATTCGCGCTTTGGAAAATTATTTGATCGAAATATCTCAAGATACTCATTAACCATGATTTTCTTGCCGTGGAATCGCCAAGACACAACACTCCCAAGCATTTCAAGTAATCTGACGAAGAGCAATGCACTGGTGACATAAAATGCAACTGTTGAGTCACCATCAGTCATTTCTTCGTACACCACCCCGACTAGCACGTATGGCGTGATGGACGTCAGATATATTGGTGATAACGAAGGCGTATTTTTCATTTTTCCACTCTAGCTATCTTTATTCACTTGTTGAAAATAATCTCTTGGGTAGTCATTTGGAGAAATGGAAATAAATAAAAAAAATGCTGCAACCCCAGCAACCCAGCCAAACGCAAACCCGGCGGCTATGGAGCCAATAAGAAGACATCCACCTCTCATGTCGCCTTTTGTTAGTTGGTACATTCTTTAAATCTCCCTTTAAATTATGATGCAATAAGCCTGAGCAAAGACTGCATCTTTTCCGCCCTATGGTCAATGTCGATGTATCACAGGTGCGTTCTGATGACGCTCAGGCATGGTTTACCATTACCTTACGTACGCCCGCGCGCGAGGGCATCGTGCAAAGCTTTGCCAGTCGTGGCATAGCGGCATTTTGGCTTGCATGGGGTGCATTGAAAAAAGTGGCGTTTAGGCACCCGCCGCTCCACTCACTTCGAAGGTATGGCAAAGGGTTTACCAGCAGTTGCGATGCTATTTAGTGTTTGAATTAGCTCGAACGAGGTTGCGCCGGATTCTGCAATTTCTTTGAGTTCAGCAAGTATGGAATCCCGCGCATCATATTCATATCTTAAGGCCATGCGGTGCGCCAACTGATTTATTTCCTTCCTAATTTCTTTGGGCAGTGTTGTCATCGTTACATCCCTCCTGCTTTATCAAGATCACAAAATACCTCCAGGCAATCACGCGCCATGTATGCCACACTATCAGCACCACGGATGCGCTCAAGGAATAGCGTTTGCTCTGGCCGTAACCTTCACTTTTCCGCTTTCACTACCACGGCCAATAAGCGTCTTAAAGGGTGTCCCGATCCATTCTCCCGTGTCGGTGTCCCAATAACCGTTGCTCAACTCTGAATCATGCACACGCTCTGTTTGCTCACTGACTGAATCAAGTGCTGTATCTGCACTACTACATGGTAACAATTCAATATGTACAGTTTTGGGGGGCGGTGTAGTCTCAATTTTGGTTACTGTAGGGGGTGTCACTTCACCATTTTTGAGACTATGTGCAATCAATTTTGGGGAGCGGGTTTTTTTCTCTTTCGGAGTTTCCGGTGTCCAGTCGCGCCATGCGCACGATTTAAATCCCTGCATGAAAATGCCGTTGCTGTTTTTCACAGGCAGCCAAGTCACGGCAAACTTGGCAGCTCCCAAGTGAAAACCACCCGACTTAGTTTTATAAATCAGGCCGTGTGTGATTAGCTCGTGTGTGGCTCTGGTTAGCGTGTTAGGGCTAAATCCAAACCTCTCAATGTAGGTGAAAGTCGCTTGCAAGTGTCCGTTGTTATCCTTGCTTAGTTGTCGTGTGATTAAAGTCAGCAGGGAGCGCGCAGAAAAGGTTAAGTCAGCATAGGCTGGGCTATCTATCACCCGATGTTCGATTGCGGCGTAGGGGTGCTTTAAAGTGGATTTAGCGGCCATCTCTATTCCTTTCAGCCAGCCACTTGTTTACCTTTCGGCGGTCGGTATCGCTCAAGTAATAGATTCCGGGGTGCGTCAGCCTGCCATCCCGGTCTATGTAATCAATTCGCTTGCATGGTATTTCAAGGCCACGGCAGCGCAACTTTGATACTAGGTCGGGAGCATTAGAACAACCGGCAGCGCGGTCTATATGTTCCCTTGGTTGTGGTCGTGCTAGTAACGCAGTAATAGCTCGCAGGTCACGCGGATTATCTGTTCCGACAAACTTATTGTTAGTGTTAGAATTTGCACCGCCGGATGCGCTCTCTAATGCTTTATTGTTAGGGGGCGTTTTCATTTCATGCACCCACTTCCAACAGCTTACGGATTGCAGCAACAGGCCACGCAAGGCGGCCAGATATACGCACGGGGCGAAGCGCACCATTCTCAAGGCAAGCCCACGCACGAAGCGTTTGCGGCTGTCTGTTCAGATAGTAAGCGGCGGCATCAGTTGGAACGGTGGGGCGTGTTTCTTGTTCCAGTGGGCAGTATGTCGGCAGGTTATGCGCGGCGCGATGATTGAACGGATTGCATCATGGGTTCCTCTTTATTTAGTTTCGAGGATTGCCATTTAAGTAGTGGGAAAAATCCCCACCAACAACAATTAAAAAGCCCGCAAACCTATATGGCCACGGGCTTTAATCAGCTTTATTCAACAATGGGGAATTGTCTTTTTATGCGTTCCCCATCTTTCCCGCGTTCCCCACTCTCACTTTGATTTGTTCGCCCACCATTTTTCACCCTGTAAGGCTTCACGCATTATCGTTGCCGGATTATCAATAATTCCTCGCGCACCTTTTATGCCGCGTTCCTGCATCAGCTCCATGACGCGGAATGAATACCCACCCACAATCTTGTTACCGCTTTTCCTTGCAAGCGAATCGCGGCATCCGCCCTTTGTGTCAGTATCAAAACACTCATCAGCAATGGCGCGGGCTTGCACTGTCCAATCATCGCCGCTAGGTGTAACCAATGGCACGGGCTTAATCTTCGCGGCGGATGCCTCAGGTTTTGGGAATTTGTATTTAGCCAGCGGATAATTATTATCAAGCCACACGTTAAGGTCATGCCAGCAAACTTCGTCAGTGGTTTTGTAACTCGTCCAGTTCTTGGGGTCATTGCCTTTAGTTTTGATTGGCCGGATGCTACTTGGCGGATATGATATTAAGTGGCCATTCCAAACAGCCTCTCCCAATCCAATGTATTCGCCAGTCTCTGCAAGTAACAAAACGATGGCTTCTTCGATTGTGTAACGGCCTTCGGGTCGTTCTTTGGTGCGTATCTCGGCGGCTTGTTGTTGTAGCTCTTTTACCCGTTTTGCTTCTGTCACCTCGTAAGGCGTGTCTATCATTTCTCTGGCGGTTGCAAATATTGCCCGGCTCTTTTCTTCCTGAATACTGTTCATGCTGTGTCCTTTCAAAACACGCTTTCAAAATAAGCAGCATTGCCAGACTGGTGAAAGTTTCCAGCTTTCCCCCCGCGCAGGGTAGGCAATGCTTAACTTGTCATGCCACAACTCGCAAACCCGCTTGCACTGGCACAAATTCAATTCCGGCTTGATCTAGTATCCACGCTTCAATTTTGACGTGCCACATATGCAGCAAGTCTAGTTCCCGTTGAATGTAATGCTTTTCGGCAATCGCGCTTGGCTTGTGTCCCATTATCTGCGCCACGATACCGGCAGGTACTTCCACCCACTCCGACAATGTGCCAAAGGAACGGCGCAAACCATGCAAGGAAAGCGCAGGAAGCGCGGCGGCATCTAGTGCCTTGTTGTGTTGTTTGCGCGGCTCTTCAAGCCTTCCAGATGCAGCGGTGGGACTACTGAATACATACGGATTAGGCTTTGCTCTCTTTAAGCTATTCGCCTTATCTCCAATTTGCCGTGCGTTCAGACTACGGCGGGGCAGGGCAGATATTAGGTGTTCCAGATAGGGCGTCAGCGGTATGGTGCGCTCCCCTTCCACCTTGTCGCGGATAGTTAAGCTCTTCCACTTAAAATCTACATCTTGCCAGCGCAGGGCGGCCAATTCGTTGCGCCTTGCACCCGTTAATAGCAAGCCTTGAAGATAAGCACTGATTACAGGATTGCCGATTTTCTGGACGGCTTCAAACCACGGCTTAATCTGCGCCTTGCGTAGGCTGTCATTCTTTTTGGTCTTGGGTGTTGGTACTTTGTTTTTTACATCATCAGATTGACACGCATCAGCATGAACAGCGGCACTATAGGTTTCATGCTTGGCGCACCACGCAATAAACGAACGTAACAGACTGAATGCGAGCCGCGCAATGGCGGGGGCTTTTTGTGTTTCCTTATCTAACCATGCGGCCACGGCATCCGCATCCAGGTCGGCAAGGCGCATATACATCAATGGCACTAAAACACCGGCACGGGTATTCTTTGGCTCGTTCGTCCGGCGGCCACTTTTGCGCTTCACCCCACCAGCTTGAACAAAGTAGCTATGGCACGCCCTGTGCCTATCGCCCCATACCAGCTTCCCGTCAATCTTGGCTTCGCTTCGTTCGGCCACATAGACTTTCCACGCATCCGCAACAGTTACCGATTTGCGGGCTTCCTGCTCACGTTGGGCGGCAGCTTTGGCTTCCTTGGCGGCGATTGCTTCGGCTATCACTTGGCGCGGGTCTATGCCTTGGTCAGTCATTACCTTGAGCCGTGATGCTTCGGCTTGAGCTTTCCCAATCCCCCAGTTACGCGGGTCGCCTATGGTCATGCGGATGGTTTGCCCGTTTAGGCGGGTTTCAAATATGAATGCCTTGGAACCGGCGGCGGTAACTCTCAAACCCAGTCCGGGCGTTTTCCCGTCCCAATAGATGCACTGTTGTTTTCCTGTCTGGCACTTGAACCCTGCAACCCGTTCAGCCGTGAAGTTTTCCTGCTTCTTCATATCGCCCGCCTTCCATGTAGGCACTGTGTAGGCAGATTATAGCAATATCATGGAATACTAATCAACACATGAAAATCACTGAATGCCTGCAATAACGGGGCTTAATCGGTTTTGGATAATTCTTGGAATGACAATCAACACCCCAAAATGTGCATTTTTCCTGATTCGCAATCAGAAGGTCGTCAGTTCGATCCTGATCACCTCCACCAGGCACAATCGCTCGCATCCACCTGTTTCGCGTCCTGATTTATTGGCAAGATTGCAAATCCGGTATTACTTCCCCAATCCAAAATATTTCAACTGTTTTCATCAATAGCAAAACGGCCGAGGCATGAGCCTCGGCCGTTTTGCTGATTCTTACTACCTACAACAACTTGATTCGATTATTTCCAGATCGCCTGACCGTTGCTGGCCTTGATCTTGGTTTTCCAGGCATCACGGATCATCTTGGTGACGTTCTCTGGCAGCGGCACATAGTCCAATTCGCTGGCCATTTTGTCGCCGTTCGCGGTGAAGGCAAAGTCGAAGAACTTCAATGTCTCCAATGCAACGTCTGTCTTTTCCTGGTTCTTGTGCATCAGGATGAATGTCGCGCCAGTAATCGGCCAGCTTTCGTTGCCCGTCTGATTGGTAAGCATCATGTAGAAGCCTTTGTCGGCATCCCATTTTGCATTCGCAGCAGCAGCCTTGAAGTTTGCGGCTTCGGGCTTGACGAATTGGCCGTCACGGTTCTTCATTTGAACGAAGGCCATTTTGTTTTGCAATGCGTAGGCATATTCCACATAACCAATGGAATTCTTGATGCGTTGCACGTAAGAAGCTACACCTTCGTTGCCCTTGCCGCCCGTACCTACAGGCCATTGAACAGCCGAGCCGCTACCCACTGCACGTTTCCAGTCGAGGCTGACCTGAGACAAATATGTCGTAAAGATTGCGCTTGTGCCTGAACCATCAGAGCGGTGCACAACGGTGATCGCAGCATCTGGCAGGGTAACGCCTGCATTGTCAGCGGCGAGCTTGGGGTCGTTCCACTTGCTGATCTCGCCCATGAAGATGGCAGTCAATGTTTCAGCAGTCAGCTTCAGCTGGCCCGGAGCCACACCTTCCACGTTCACCACAGGAACCACACCACCGATCACGGTTGGGAACTGGGTCAGACCTTCAAAATCGAGCTCTTCGATTTTCAGAGGCGCATCGGAGGCACCAAAATCAACGGTCTTTGCTTTGATCTGCTTGATACCGCCACCGGAACCGATGGATTGGTAGTTCATTCCGACACCAGTCTGTTTCTTGTAGCTATCCGCCCACTTTGCATAGACTGGATAAGGGAAAGTCGCGCCGGCACCGGTGATATCAACCGCGCACGCCGTGCCGATGGTCAGCAGGGTCGTGGTCAGGCCGATGATGCCAAGAAATTTATTTAGTTTGTTCATTGTCACTCCAAAGTTATGGGTTGCTCGGGTTCATGCCGTTTGCCAGCGAGTCGCATCCTATCCTCAGATTGTTACAGGATTATGACACTTCGAATTATTGCGGATTTGCCGAACACTTACAGCATTTTTTGCGATTTGCAAGTCTTGCAAGGCGTTTCATCCGGCCTATGAGGTAGGGGTATATGCGTCATAAAACAATCATCCCAGTGTCATCAGATCTTCGTCTGCGTCAGCAACACTCCGCACATGAAAAATCTGCTCAAGTCCTGGCGCTGGTTGATCCCCTTGCTTCTGTGGAGCGTCGATGCCAATGCGTGGGGGCTTTACACCCATGTCTATTTTGCGCAGATGTTGTTGTGGGCGGTACCCCTTACCGACCCGCGTTACCGCAATGCGATCAAATCTTTTCCCAGACTGGTGCTGGCGGGGGCGTGTCTGCCCGATCTGGCCTTGTTGAGCGAACGCCCGTGGGGCGAGCCTTTTTCCACCACACACCAATGGCAACGCGCGCGCAAATTGTTGGACGAGGCCAAAAGTGATGAGGAATATGCGATCTCACTCGGTTTCGTCAGTCACTTGCTGGTCGACGTGATCGCCCACAACCATTTTGTCCCCGCGCACGAGAAGATGTGGGGCAACGTACCCGTGTTAACCCACGCCGCATGCGAGTGGGCCATGGACACCTATATCCGCCCGCAATTGTTTGCCGAGCCGGGCGATCTGATGGTCACGCACCGCAACGAGTTGGCGGACTATGTGGCACAGCATTTTGCCTGTTCGAATAGTTTGGCGAAGCGTGGCGTGTCGATATTGTCGGGAGCAGAAAATCTGCTGCGTGATAGCCGCTTGTCGAACCTTTGTTATCACGGCGCCAGGATGCTCGACCTGGGCATGTTGCGTCGCTTTGACTATTACCTGAGCGAGACCGCAATGCGTTTATCGCACATTGATCGCATCCTGATTGGCGAAGAGCCGGTATGGGATCCCAACCCGCATGCTGACGATCCGGCAGTGCGCGACCGTATCGAACTCATCTCACCGCTGCAATTGCGCCATCGCATCCCGCTGCCGCAGGATGTGTTCAGCACATCGTGAACAACAGTTACACATCCTGCTAGACAGCTTTATTCTGACTTGGATTTTTGGCTGGCACAGACTTGCGCCTGGATTTGAACAGCAACCCGAAGGCTTTGACGAAGGGCGACAGTGCCCCACCGAACGAAATTCGGAAGTTGCCCATTCAAACGAATTGAAAAGAGGCGAGCGCGATCACTGCACCCAATGCCGCGCCCGCCGCCACGTCGCTGGGATAGTGCAAACCCAGGATCGGCCGCGACAGGGCGACCAATATGGCAAAGGGCACAACCAGCCAGAACAACGCGGGAAAGTAGGCGACCGCAATGATGCTGAATGCCACTGCATGCATCGTATGACCGGAGGGGAAGCTGAATTGATCCAGCGTCTTGCCGACGCAAACGATGGCGGGATAGACGTTGAAAGGACGCGGGCGCAAGGTCTTTCCCTTGATGAGTTTATAAATCAGCGTGCCGACCAGCCCGATAACGAGCATGTGCAACACAGCGAACAAGGCTTCACCCTGGTAACTCAGCAACAGCGCGATCATCAGCGTGTACCAAAATACGCCGTCGCCGAGTCGGCTGGCAAGACGGAACAGGCTGCGCACAGAAAGGTTGCGGCTCTGCCGGTTGCAGAACGCGCAGAGCTCTACATCCCAAGTCTTAATCTGTTGCAACGGAGAGTTCAGGATTTCCATGTTTCACTCCTTGAGAGGACACGGTATCAAGCAGCACTGCCTCCATCTGACCCATGATGTGTTCCCAGGTCAGGGATTCAACAGTTTGGCGTGCGGCATGACGCAGTTTTTGCACACGCTCCATGTCGGTGATGAGTGCTTTTGCCTGAATGACGAAAGCGCCGGTGTCGTCGAACGGAACCAGCAAGCCGTTCATGTCGTGGTGGATATGCTGGCGCGCGGCCGCGTAGTCGTAGGCGATCGTGGCCAAGCTGCTGGCCATCGCTTCGACGGTCACATTGCCGTAGGTCTCGGTCAGGCTGGGGTAGAGGAAGACATCGCCGGAGGCATAGTGTCGTGCCAACTCTTCACCGGTTTTCATGCCGGCAAAAATCACATGCGGGTGTTGCTTCTGCAACTCCGCGCGCGCCGGACCGTCGCCCACCATTACCAGCCGTGCCGACGGATTGACCAAACGCATTTGTTCGAAGGCTTGAATCACAACGTGAAGGTTTTTTTCCGCCGCGATGCGGCTCACCAGCATCACCACCGGGGTCGAATCATCCGCCCCCCAGGAAGCGCGCAATGTCTGGCTGCGTTTTGCCGGATGGAAAAGTTCGGTGTCCACCCCGCGCGAAACCACCAGCACGTTCTTGTAACCCTCGTGCTCCAGCTGCTGCTGCAACGACACAGTGGGCACCATGGTGCAGGCGGCCTTGTTGTGAAAGTGGCGCAAATACGCGGCGATGGGTTTTTTCAGCAAGCCGATGCCGTAGTGCTGGGTATAGCTGTGGAAGTTGGTGTGAAAATCCGTGCTGACCGGAATGTTCAACTTGCGTGCGGCAGACAGTGCAGACCATCCCAGCGGGCCTTCGGTTGCGATATGCACGACATCGGGGCGTTGTTGTTTCCACAGGCGCGTCAGCAAGCCTTTCGCGGGCAACCCCGATTTCAACTCGGGATAACCGGGAATGGGCATCCCGGATACCAGCGTCTCACGGTAGGTGGTTTCCTGCGCGGAAATGTCCTGCTTGAACTGGCGCGGGCGTATCAAATGAATGCGATGCCCGCGTTGGCGCAAACCTTGCACCATGCGGCCAATCGTGATGGCCACGCCGTTCACTTCCGGCAGGTAGGTTTCAGTCACCAGCGCGATTTGCAACGGCGCTGAACTTTGGGTAGTTGGGGTCGGTGTATTCATGTTGCGCATGGTGAAGCGCGAACATGAAGGATTGATGAATCTTTATTGAATTATTTATTGACAGCGAGGGGGATGATTTTAGGCGGCTCAGTTATCCATTATATTAATTGAAAACTGTAACAATGCAGTAACAGGATCGCGGTAGATTTGGATATAAGTACACGAGCTCAATTGCCGTCAAAAACTGGATTCCATTCTCAATGCACCGCACCACACTCAAGAAAAGTTACATCGCCGAGCGTGTCGTTCCACAGCTGAAGAATCTTCGTGTCTCGGCTGAATCGGTTGAGCGTGAATTCGAAGACGAAGTGGAACACATCCCGCCGGGCTACCAGGCCAGCGCGCGTAATTTATTAAACTATCTTGCCTTGCGGCAAAGTGACTTGCGCGAGTTGCAACAAGATCTGGCTTTGTTGGGCTTAAGCCGGCTGGGCCGGTCTGAAGCCCATGCCTTAAGCAGTATCGATGCGGTATTGGATGCGGCTTGCGCGCTGGCCGGATTGCCGCGCGTCTCGCGCGAGTTTGAACCCGCTGTGGATATCAAAACCGGCGAGATGTATCTCAACGAACATGCAACAAAGTTACTCGGTGTGCCCGTGGAAAAGTACGGCACCCGCATTATGGTGACCATGCCCAGCGAAGCCGCAACCGATGCCAAGCTGGTGCGTGATTTGCTGAAGGCCGGCATGAACATCATGCGTATCAATTGCGCGCATGACGATGCTCCGGCGTGGCTCGCAATGATCCAGCACCTGCGCAGTGCCGAGAAGAAACTGGGCCGCAAGTGCAAAATCTATGCGGATTTGGCCGGGCCCAAATTGCGCACCGGAGAAATCAGCGCGATTGGCCGGTTGGTCGAGATCAAAGTGAAACGTGATTTTTTCGGGCGCGTGACAACTCCGAGCAAAGTGTGGCTGACACCGGCAAACAGTCCGGAGCCGGCCTCCACGCTCGTGGCTGCGAGCCTGCCAATCGACGGGCGGCTACTTGCGGAGGCCATCGAAAAAGACGCTTTGGTTATTGACGACACGCGCGGTTCGACGCGTACTTTTATCCTGAACAAGCGTCATGGCGATTCGTGGATCGCCCATTGCGACCAGCATGCTTTCATCACCGAAGGCGCGAATTGTGTGCTGACGCGCAAAGGCCAGCCTCTGCTACAGAGCATCGTTTCGCCGGTACCCGAAGTATTTCAACCGATCCTGCTGCAAGTCGGTGACGAGCTGGTTCTGACCCGCGAAGACCTGCCCGGACTGGCAGCACGGCTTGATAAGAAAGACAAACTGTTGCAATCCGCCAGCATCCCCTGCACCTTGCGCGAAGTTTTCCATGCTGCACGGCCGGGACAACCCATCTGGTTCGATGACGGAAAAATCGGCGGCATCATCCGCACCTGTGCGGACGACCGTATCGTGGTTGACATCACCCAGGCCGCTCCGAATGGCAGCAAGTTGGGTTCGGGCAAAGGCATTAACCTGCCCCAGACCGAGTTGGACATACCCGCACTCACTCCTGCCGACATTGAGAACCTGGCCACGTTGGCACCGCACATCGATATAGTAGGACTATCTTTTGTTAGAACGCCGCAAGACGTGCTTGCCCTGCACCAGGTGCTTGCCGAATTGGGCAATCCCCATTTGGGTGTCGTGCTCAAGATCGAGACTGCCCAGGCATTCGAGAATCTGCCCATGATCCTGCTGGCCAGTCTGCGTTTGCCGCCGGTTGGGGTGATGGTGGCACGCGGTGATCTGGCCGTGGAGATCGGTTTCGAACGTTTGGCCGAAGTACAGGAAGAAATCCTGTGGCTATGTGAAGCCGCGCATATCCCGGTGATTTGGGCGACCCAGGTATTGGAGAGTATGGCGAAAAGTGGCCTGCCCTCGCGCGCCGAAGTCTCCGATGCTGCGCTGGCGATTCGTGCCGAATGCGTCATGCTCAACAAGGGACCCTACATCATCGAGACGGTGAAGTTCTTATGCGGCGTGCTCAGCCGCATGAGCGGACATCAGATCAAACGGCGCCCGATGATGCGGCAATTATCCGTCTCGCATATTCCCCCTCGGGATGAGTAAACCTGGAAAAAGCATTCTCTCGCGGAGAACGCGGAGAAAATCAACCCGCTGCATGAAATAGAGCTTCAGCAATTGGGTGAACATTTCATTAGTCATCGCGCTTCCTGATTAGCCACATAGTTCAGCTATCAACTTTTTCCGCTTGCGGGGAAAGGGAAAGTGGTCGATTGCATCACGGCAGTAGGTTGGTGCTGAACTTGTGAAGCCCAACAATTGCCACTCGATATTGTTGGGCTTCGTGCCTCAGCGCCAACCTACAATAAGCGTCTCCGCGTGATCAACTGCCGTTTGTAGAGTGCGCCGAATAAGACCGCAGGTGTTATGCGCCAGGTTTATTGCAGGACACTTTTGGATTGCCACAACACCAGCATCCAAACCACGATCACATTAATCAGACTCACCAGCACCGCCGAACTGCCGATGTCTTTGGCACGTTTGGCGAGATCGTGATTGTCCAGCGAGATGCGATCGACCGTTGCCTCGATGGCCGAGTTGAGCAACTCCACGATGATCACCAGCAACACGCTGGAGATCATCAATGCCTTGCCGAAATAATCCACCGGCATCCAGACCGCAAGGGGTATGAGGATCGCGGCCAACAGCACTTCCTGGCGGAACGCATCTTCATGTTTGTAGGCGGCACGAAACCCCGCCAGTGAATAGCCGAATGCGTTGAATAAACGCACCAGACCTGTTTTACCTTTGTACGGACTTTCCATTTAACGACTCCTGAATAGATTCACAATACTGTAACGTTTAATTGTGACAGTAAAATTGCAGCACAAAAAAAACGCGCACGGGGAGTGCGCGCAAAGAGGAGAGAACCAAAAATACGGGATTGATTATTTAGCGTGGCGCATGAAATGTTTGGCGTATCGCGCATTCATGCGTGACACCGGCAGCAGGATAAACACATCGGCGCAATTGAAATCCGGATCCCATGCCGGTTCACCCGCGATGTAGGCCCCCAGACGCAGATAACCCTTGATCAACGGCGGGATGATGACATCCAGATTTTGATTCAATGATTCCAGCGGCAGACGGCAGTGCGGGAACACGCGGTACTCGGCCGGCGCTGCGTGCAACTTGTGAATCTTGTTGTACACGCTGGCGGCGTAATGGCCACCGTCGCCCATGCTGATGCTGGCGCAGCCGATCAGATATTCGTGATTATTCTTGGTGACGTAGTCCGCCAGACCGCTCCACAACTGGGTAATGGTCGCACCGTCGCGGTAATCGGGATGCACACAGGAACGACCCACTTCCACCATGCGGTCGCGCAAGTGCATCAGGCGGGTGATATCAAATTCGGTCTCGGAATAATAACTGCCCGCTTTCACGGCCTGCGCGGGAGGCAGGATGCGATAGGTGCCGACCACTTTGTCATTGCCATGGTCACGCACCAGCAGGTGATCGCAAAATTCATCGAAGCGGTCGATATCCAAACCCAATCCTGCACTGGGCAATTTGGCGCCCATTTCTTCGGCAAATACTTTGAAGCGGATACGTTGCGCCTCGGTCACCTCGGTGACATTTCGCGCCAAACTAAAAGTGAGCCTGCCTGGTGTTTCCCGTTGTTGCTGTATCAAATCTAGCATGGTGTTCTCCGGTCGGGTTAATGGCCACAGAATAGACAGCGTGTGTTGCACGGGAGTTAAGACAATATGAAAATTTGATGAAACTACTTTGTCGGATGTTGCAAAGTCTCTTGTGCTTGCGGTGGATTGAGCAACACGCGATAGAGTGACTGGAAATGCAGGTCGTCTTGCGGGTGATTGGACGCTTGGGGGTGTGGCAGGTGTTCCGAATTCGCGGAGGTAAGGTGCAGGGCATGAAGCGTCTCGCTGATGTGTTGATGCGCCATTCGGGTCAAACTGCGTCTGTCCCATTCGTGCGAATCAAGTGCTTTGGTGCCGACCAATTGCACGCGTATTTCCGGTGAGCACAGGATGTTCTTCAGCGAAGTGCCGAAGGAAATCTCATCAATGTAGGCCGCGGCTTTGTTATGCGCGCCGCGTTTATCCTGATAACGAATCGCGATCGGGTGGATGGGCACGGCGGCGTCAATGGCGGGCTGCAACAGGGAAGAATGGAAATGCGCGACGGTCGTGCCATCGGTCGTGGTGCCTTCCGGGAATACCGCCAGACATCCCTCCTGCTGCAACAGGCTGACCAGATGCACGTTGATGCGTGCCGCCGAACGCGCCTTGCCACGCTCGATGAACAATGTCTGCGCGCGCGCGCAGAGCCAGCCAATCACCGGCCAACTTCTCACTTCAGATTTCGCCACGAAGCGCATCGGTATCACCGCGTTGAGCACGAATACATCCAGCCAGGAAATATGGTTGGTGACAATGAGGCCATGCTTGAGCCCGTGCAGCGGATCGGCAGCCGCAATCTCAATATGCACATTGAAGATTTGCAACAACCCCCTGGACCAGACTTGCAGGATGCGCCGGCGCAGGCGCGCACCGATCCACGGGAAAAAGAAGGCGATGCCCAACCCGTAACCCAGATGAACGATGAAACGTGCCGCTCGGAACAGGGCGATGCAATTTCTCAACAGTGTGATCAATCGATTCTTTCAATCCACCGAGAACACGAACAGCGTGCACATGAACGAGAGTGTTGCATCGAATCCTTTGTTGAACAGCAAACGCACGAGATCAAGATCGTCAAGTCTGTTCATTTCATTTGAAATCATTCTCATTGGATTTTTCCCTTTTGATTGCCGGCAGTTTTGCGTTGTTCGACGAATAGACTATTTCCGTTGATCTTCTTCGCCATTTTTTTGGCCTCGTTCATCGCGGTGGAAACTTCGTAATGCGACAAGAATTGGCCGGGGGCTATCTGGACGGCGCCGATGGACAGGCTGGTAAGCGGGTGGAAATGCACGATCCCGTCACGTCCTTCGCTGGAGTAGCCGCCCGCCGCCAGATGTTCTTCCTTGAACAGTAGCGAGGCCGCCTGTTCAAAAGAGCGCAACGCATTCTCACAACGTAGCTTCCAGTCCTTGCTTTGCAAAAGCAAAATGAAATCATCCCCGCCCACATGCCCGATGAAATCCGACTTGGGATCACATCCCCAACTCAGGATGCGGCTGGCCAGCTGGATCATCTCGTCCCCCCGGCGATAACTGTAGGTGTCGTTAAAGGGTTTGAAATGGTCGAGGTCGCAATAGCAGGCAACGAAGGGCGTGTTCGCCCGCAACAAGCGTTCGATGTGTTCGTTGATCGGCACATTGCCGGGCAACAGCGTGAGCGGGTTGGCATAACGCGCCGCTTCCAATTGCATCTGGGTCAACTCGCGCAACAAGTCCTGACCCGAGGCCACACCGATGTAACGCTCGTGTTCGGTGATGATGAAACCGTCGGCGAAATGACGGCTGTCCACTTCGGCCAGATAGTGACTGAGCTCCTCGATCGGCATACTTTTTTCCACCAATAACGGATCGTTTTGGATCAGCTCGCTACAGGGTTTTTTGCCATGCAACTCGCGCTGGAACGGCTTGGCGAACCGGTCGATGAACTGGTAGCGGTTGATCAGGCCCAGCGGGGTACCGTTCTTGACGACCGGGATGATGCGCAAAGCGGGGTTCTCGGAAAAACGCTCGAAGATGGTGTCGTTCAGCGTTCCCGGATGCGCCGGTTCGATGTAGGTCACCAACTTGAATGCGGTGGATTGTGAGCGGTGAGCGATTTCGGAAACGGGAAAGATGGCAATATTGGAAGCGTTGAGAATTCGGCCGGTCTCGGTCGAGGCAAGCAGGGGCGGCGTGGGGCTGGGACGGGAGATGAAATAGCCTTGACCGAGCGCGATGCCGATATCCCGCACCACCCGCAGTTCGGCTTCGGTTTCGACTCCTTCCGCGATGACCTGCGTGCCGCAACTTTCGGCGATACTCTGGATCGATTTCAGGAACTGCAATTTGATCGGGTCGCGGTCCACGCCCTGCACGAAATGCATGTCGATCTTGATGAACTCCGGGCGCAATTCGGACCACAGGCGCAGACTGGAAAATCCCTCGCCCAGATCATCGATGGCGATCTTGAATCCCATCGCGCGGTAATGCAGCAAGGCACTGCGCATGGCATCGAAATCGAAAGTCGGCTGGTTCTCAGTGATCTCGATCACCACTCGCGCCGGATCAAGATTCAGTTCGCGCAAAAATTCCAGTGTCTGCCCATTCTTGAAACTGGGCCGGGTCAGCGTCTCCGGACTGACGTTCAGAAACAGGTGTCCGGGCAGATTTTGTCTCGAAAAAGATTCCAGCACGGTTTGTCGCGCCAGCATTTCGATTTCCAGTTCCAATCCCTGGCGACCCGCCGTGCCAAACAGATTGATCGGCGAATGCAGGGGACTGTCTGCCGGGCCCCGGATCAATCCTTCGAATCCCAGAAATGCCCCGCTTTTCAAATCAATAATAGATTGAAAAAGGGCGCTCAACTTGCGCTGCTCGATGATCTCCCGCAGAGGCGACATTTCCTGCTCCAACACCATACCGGACGCAGCTTGCCCAAACGGCGCGCGTTGAATCGCTCGATACAACTCAACTGGCTGGATGGCGGACATGACTGACTCCGGTGAAAGATTGCGGGAACGACACCTTACCCAGAGGACATTACAAAGTGATGACGAAGGTGTGATGAGACTGTTGCAAACTGTTACAGAAATCTGGGCGAAAAAAAACGGGCGTCCGCAGACGCCCGTTCCTACTCGCCAATAATGACCGGTTAAGTCGCTATTAGAACGAGTGAACGATACCGCCGCCAACGTAAGACAACGTAACGCTGGTTGGAACGGTTACCGTTCCAGCGTTAGTTTTGTTGGAAGCATAAGCAGCAAACACTTCGGTACGCTTGGAGAAGTTGTAAGCGTATTTCAGAGACAATTGACTTACATCATTCGATGCGTTTGTGCCAGTAGCGGTCGAATCTGCTTTGGCATAGCTAGCTGCGATGTTGTGCGGTCCCATCTTGTAACCACCCACAAATTCAACGTTATTACCCGTGACGCTAGCCGTTGCGCTGGTGTTTGTTTTGATGTTTTCGATCATTGCACCGAGCGAGAAATCAGCCAAGGTGTATTTGCCGACCAGACGCATTGCGCTGTCTGTCGTTGCAGTGAACACATCGTTGCGGCTTTCGTAGGCAGCCGAAGCGTAGATGTTTTCCAGGTCATAAGTGGCGGACATGGACAAGATGCTCTTGTTAACAGTTGCTGTCTTGGCTTCGTCCGGGCTGTACAGCACCGCAACTTGTACGTCGCTGAACTTGGGAGACCAGTACTGCACCATGTTGGCTTGACGTGTGTTGAAGTTCTTTCCGGCTGAACGGCCAATTACAAGTGTCGATGTCCAGCTAGTGGTGTTGTCGAACAATTCGATCTTGTTGTGGGCGGTCTTGAAGGGAGTATCCCAGATACCCAACATCACTTTGCCAAATTCGCTTTCGATTCCAACACCGCTGTTGCGTGTGCCGTTACCGAAACCAGCTGTACCTGCTGCGCCACTACCGTCAGCATCCATTTGAACTTCGTATTGATAGGCAGCCTTCAAACCGCCGCCCAAATCTTCACTGCCCTTGATACCAAAACGGGAAGCATTGGTATTTACGCGCATATGGCTAACCGCGCCAGTTGCATTGCTGCTTTTTTGATCGAATGTCAGAAACGCTTTACCGTAAACAGATACGTTGGCGTTATCCGCGAATGCGGGTGCCGAGAATGCTGCTACAACTGCCAGTGCGATGATTTTCTTCTTCATAAAAACTCCTAGTGGTTAATTAAAATCTTCCCTTATCCATCTACACGTGGCAGGGGATGCGGTGGCAGGATTATGAAGAGCGTTTGTGACAGGATTGTTACAGCTGATATTTTTTGACACGGGCGATTTTTTGAAATGATCGGTTCGGTTGTTTGCATGCTCTCCCCGATCATTCGGGGAGTGTAATTTCAAAATATTACAATTGCGATATGCTCACCGGATACGTTAGTCTCCGCCTTTGAAAATAATCAGTCGCAAAACATTGCCTGTATCACTATTCGTATCCGCAATTTCAGTTGCCAAACAGAGGAGAGAAATGATGCCAAAAATATGTACCCCGGAATACCTTGCCAAAGTTCAAAGCCTGAACAAAGAAGAAACTGAACGCCTGCTTTCCAGAATGTCCGGAAAACTTCCCAAACGTCTGGAAAAGGAAAAATTGAACAAGCAAGAAGCATTGGCCATTCAAATGGAATTGGAAGATGAGCAGCTGGAAGAATGGCGCGCCAATATGCGCAAACTGAAGGAGAAGGATGAAGCCAAAGCGCTTGCCAAAGCCAAACCTGAAAAAGCTTCTCCGGAAAAGAAATCCGTAGCACCGGCAAAAAGCAAGACAACCAGCAAGGCAAAACCGGCGGCAAAAACACCGCCAACAGCCAAACCTAAGGTGGTTGCCAAGCCCAAGGAAGCCAGCGGTAAATAACGCACCGCTTGTCTTGTGACGCTTTGTTACTTGTACCGATATTGATGATCGACTGAAAGATAGAAATTCGCTAAAGAGTTTCTATCTTTTTTTTCGCCGGGTACGATTGATCTCGTTGATCCGCCTAGCTAACTTGCGAAGTTGAACGGGGATTATTCGAAACAGGCGGGCGCTTTATTGTTCTGGCGCTTCTCCGCCAACTGGGCAATCGCGGTGAATTTATCCACGAGACCGTTCTTCGCAAAGTGATCGATGATAAACAACGGGATCAGGGTGTCGGGTTCCCAGATGCCGTGGAAATTGAGTCTGCTTCCTTGCCGGTTGGGTTGAATATGCCAGGTACCGCTGAAGACTTTCGAATCGCCCGCGATTTGTGTGAATGAAATGTCTTCAATGGGATTCTCGGTGTATTCGATTACCGAATGCAGCCGAACATGAAAGAACAGAACGTGTTCCACCGCCGTGCGTTCAACTCTGACTTTGGTGCTGGATTGGCGGTAAGAGGAAGACTCAACCACGCCGGGCATCGCTGCGGCGGATTCATAGTCGGTCAGGTAATGATAGGCGGCGCATTTCGTCAAAGGTGTATCGAAACTGGCATTGAAGGTGAACAGATCACCGTCCCTTTTTACATCGACAAGCAGCCCGGGGTAATGCGAATCCGATGCATTTGCGCTGGTGATAATCAGTAATAGTCCTGACAAGATTAACTTCTTCATGATGCCCTGTTATAAGTCATCATTATTAAAAAACGATGACAGAACAGCGGGAGGGAATTTTGGGTGCTACACAATCGCATCACTTGCAAAAGCTGGAACGATTCGAATTTGGCGTCACCGAGTTGTTGGAATAATCGGCAGAATTCTTATTCCTGAAATCATTGGTAACCCAAAGTTCAAGATCGACCTTCCATGTCCACACTGCCAGAACTAAACGATCTTGAAAGAATTTTGGAAATGGGTCGCGGCCATCTGGACGAAAGTATCACGTGCGAGATCAGTGCCGGAAAAATGCGCTTCCCGGTTTACCGCATCACCCTGGGAAATCCCGATCCCAAGTTACCCGCGATCGGATTCTTTGGCGGTATTCACGGGCTGGAACGCATCGGCACGCATGTCTTGCTGTATTTTTTGCGCAGTTTGCTGAACCGATTGCAGTGGGACAAAAGCCTGCATCATCTGCTGCAGGATGTGTCTCTGGTGTTCATGCCACTGATCAATCCGGGCGGCATGTGGCAATCAACGCGATGCAACCCGCAGGGTGTCGATCTGATGCGCAACGCGCCCATCGAGGCGGTCGACAAAGTCCCCTTCCTGCTGGGTGGGCACCGCATCAGCCGGCACTTGCCTTGGTATCGGGGGGTGGCTGGCGCGGAAATGGAGATCGAAAACCAGGCACTGTGCCGAATCGTCACCGAGGAATTGCTGTCGCATCCCTTCAGCATTGCAGTGGATTGTCATTCCGGATTTGGCTCGCGTGATCGGATATGGTTTCCGCACGCGCACAGCGTGCAGCCTATCGACCATTTGGCCGACATCGTCCGGCTGGAGGATTTGTTCCTGCAAACCCACCCCAATCACCGCTACCTGTTTGAGCCGCAAAGTGTGCAATACCGTACCCACGGGGACATTTGGGATCATCTGTATTTGCAGTCACAACAGGACAAAGACAAGCACAAAACATTTCTACCCCTGACGCTGGAGATGGGTTCCTGGTTATGGGTCAGGAAAAACCCACTGCAGTTCTTTTCACGGCAAGGCTTGTTCAATCCCTCGGTCGAGCATCGCTTGCACCGGGTTTTGCGCCGCCATGCGGTGTGGTTGGATTTTCTGATGCGTGCCGCCAGCGGTCACGAGAATTGGATGGCGACGGGTCCCACCCGGCAGCGTTTGCAGGAGCGCGCTGTGGCACGCTGGTATCGGCAGCCATGACCAAATGGGTGCTGTTACGGGGTTTGATGCGCGAAGCACGCCACTGGGGTGAATTCCCGGAATATTTTAAACAGGGCGTGGGCGCACAACACTTGGTGACGCTGGACTTTCCCGGCAATGGCAGCTTGTTTGCACAACGCAGCTTCACCACTGTGGCGGACATGGCAAACTACTGCCATACACAACTCCGCCAACTGGGATATGCACCGCCGTACTGCGTGCTCGCGCTGTCTTTGGGGGCGATGGTGGCAGTGGAATGGAGTGAACGTTTTCCGGCGGATATCGAAAGAATGGTTTTGATCAATACCAGCTTGGCGCCGCTCAATCCCTTTTACCATCGGTTGCGTCCGGCAAATTATGGGGCTTTATTGCGCTCTGTATTTTATGGCTCGTTGGCACAGCGCGAAGAATTGGTTTTGCGTCTCACCAGCAATCAAACCCGCACCCAACTTCAACACGCGGAGCTGTTGCGACAATGGACACACTGCGCAAGTCAACATCCCGTCAGTCGCGCCAACATCTTGCGCCAACTGGTTGCGGCGTTGACCTATCGAGCCGTACTGTCAACACCCGCTGTTCCCGTATTATTGCTCGCCGGCGAGCATGATCAATTGGTCGATGTGAAATGTTCGCTCGCACTGGCAAAACACTGGGGCTGTGACATTCATTTGCATCCCGCTGCAGGGCATGATCTGCCTTTGGACGATGATGCCTGGGTAGTGCAACACGTCGAAGCGTGGCACGCTGTTTGAATCCGAAAAAATGCGCGGGGCTTATCGACTTACCAAGAGGATTCGGGAAGGGTTTGGACAACCCGGATCCGGTTTCATCACAACGACATCAAACCGCAACGAATATTTCACTTGATTGTTATCTTGACAAATTAGTCTGTTTCTTCCGTTTCATTAATTACTTGGAGGTATCAGATGGATATGCGAGTGAAAGCGATTTATTTGGCTGTGGTTTCAACCTTTGCGCTGTCGGGCTGCGGCTCCGGCGGTAGCAGTGCGGCAAGTAGCAACACCCCGACAACCATCACCGGCGTGTTGTCGGATGCCTATGTCAAAGGTGTGACCTATTCCACCTCCACCGGCGCGTCGGGTGTGACCAACACCAACGGCGAATTTACCTACAAAGCAGGCGACACCGTCAGCTTCAAGATCGGTCAGGTCAGTTTGGGTTCTGTCAGCATGGGCAACGCGGCATTGGGCGACCTGAGCGGCAACAAGGTTGTGCGCCCCAAAGATCTCGCCGGTGTGACCGACGAGACAGATCAGAAGGCATTGGCGATCGCGCAAGTCATCCAGACCGTTGCCGGAGCAACCACCACCGCGACGCATATTGACGTCACCCCGAACGCTGCAAGACTGGCTACAGCAGGTAACGTTACTTCTCTCGCCAATGCCGGTACGATTTTGGCCGGCGCCGGCATGACGCCCACTTCGCTCGCCAACGTCACCCAACATTTGCTGAATGCCCCGGCCAAAGTGAAATCGGTAACGTTCACCCCAACCGACATCACCGGCTTGTCCGATGCCAACCGCGCCAAGGCTTACACCACCTCTACCGTGGACGTCACCTACGCGGACGGGACCAAGAAAAACTACCCGCTGTCGTTTGTAAACCTGTTCAACAACACCGACACCAACAAGACGGCGGATGGTTCTGCCGCTGCTGCCGTCAAGAACAAATTAGGCGTGGTGCAAAACGATGCCAATAACAGCCCCATGATTCCGCAAACACCGGATGCCAATTCCCTGCTGGACATCGGTGGTACGCCCTATCTGGTGACCCACTTTGAGTATGTGAACAATGACAGTGTCGGTAATGCCGCCTTGCTCGCAAATACTGCCGTACCGGCGATCAACAACTGGTATGGCAAACAACCCATGCTGATGACGCTGGCCAAGCTCAATCAAAATAGCGCCGACGGAAAATTCAGTGTGGCTTCAATCAAACAAGTCGATTTCTCCTCAGTGAATGGTTTGTGGATCCCGTGTGCCGGTGCTCGCTCGCCTTGGAACACCCATTTGGGTTCGGAAGAGTATGAACCGGATGCACGCTGCGAGGTTGACGCGACCTATGCCGCTATTGTTGGCGGTTCATGTCTCGCCATGGAATACACCGCGCGCATGAATGCCTTCCGCACCATTTATGGCGAGACCAACGCATCGCCTTACCACTATGGCCGCGTGCCCGAAGTGACGGTCGCCAGCAATGGCAGCTCCACGGTGGAAAAGTGGTACACGCTGGGTCGTATCGCACGTGAGAAGGTGCAGATGTTCGGCGATTCGCGTACCGCGATCCAGGGTGATGACGGTACCTACACCAGCCTGACCATGTTCGTTGCAGATGCTCCGGGGGATCTGTCGGCGGGCACGTTGTATGCGGCAAAATGGAATCAAATGTCCCCCAATGGCACCGACGGCGGAGAAGCCAATTTGAGCTGGATCAAATTGGCACATGCGACGCATGCCGAGGTCAAAGCCGCCGTTGATGCGGGTGTGACCTTCAACGACTTGTTCCTGACCTCGCCCACGGCAGCCGTTGGATTCACCGCGATCAAGACCGGTCATGAAGTCGCCAAGGTCGAGTATTTGCAGTTGAAGACCGGCACGTTCGGCGTAGCCGCAACTCCGATTGCCACGCTGGCGGCCACATTGGAGACACGTCGTTATGCCGCGTTGTTGGGTGCCACGACCGAGTTCGAAAAATATGAGGGTGTCGCTTACAACGCCAAAGAGAACAAGGCCTACGCTGCAATGACCCGTATGACCAAAGGCATGGAGTCTGTCGCGGTCAGCGCCACCGAACCCGTCAACGACATCCGCCTGAAGAAAAACTCGTCCGGCGCGGTTTATGAATTGGTGCTCAAGCCCAACCAGGGCGATTCCACGGGTGTGGCGATCAACAGCGATTTCGTGCCTGTCTCAATGAAGGCGATCGTGGTGGGTAAAGACATCGTGGCCGATGCTGACGGCAACAAGTCTGATCTGAACGCCATCGCCAGCCCGGACAATCTGTGGTTCTCCGAGCGTATGCGTGTGTTGTTCATCGGTGAAGATTCCGGGAATCACGTCAACAACTACCTGTGGGCTTATCACGTCGACACCGGCAGTCTGGTGCGTATCCTGTCCTTGCCAATGGGTGCGGAATCGACCGGCTTGCAGATCGTGGAAAACATGAACGGGTACGCCTACATCATGAGCAACTACCAGCATGCCGGTGACATGAACGGCACGGTACCGGCTGTACATGCCCGCATCTTGCCGCTGATCAATCCGATGAAAGCAGAAGTCGGCTATCTTGGCGGTTTGCCGGCAATGCAATAACTTTTACCTGGCTGGATTTTTTCCAGAGCCCCGGTAGCGAAAGCTGCCGGGGCTTTTTACTTACGCCGTAAAACAACGTTGCGGGCGAACGTATTATGCAAAGGGAAAAACAAACCTGGGTGAATGCCTGCGAAATTTCTAGCCTCGAGGATGGTGTGTTGCATGCAGCGCTTTCAGTCGCTCACGCGCCACATGAGTGTAGATCTGGGTGGTGGAAATATCCGAATGCCCCAACAACATTTGCACCACGCGCAGATCAGCGCCGTGGTTGAGCAGGTGAGTGGCGAACGCATGGCGCAGGGTGTGGGGCGACAGCGGTTTATGCAGCCCGCCCTGTCTCGCATGTTTCTTGATGAGGTACCAGAACATCTGGCGCGTCATGCCTTCACCGCGATGGGTGACAAACAATGCGTTGCTCGACTTTCCTGCAAGCAAACCGGGGCGCGCTTCCGACAAGTAACGCTTGACCCAGTCCAGCGCCTCTTCACCCAGCGGCACCAAGCGTTCCTTGCTGCCTTTGCCCATCACCCGCGTCACGCCCATGTCCAAGCTCACCTGCGCCACACTCAACCCGACCAATTCCGACACGCGCAGTCCGCTGGCATACAACACTTCCAGCATGGTGCGGTCGCGTTTGCCGAGCAGGGTCTGTACATCGGGTGCATTCAGCAACAATTCGACATCGGCTTCGGTGAGGCTCTTGGGCAAACTACGCGGTAACTTGGGTGAGGCGATCTGCAAGGTGGGATCGACAGTGATTTTATTTTGGCGCAGCAGGTATTGGAACAGACGCTTGAGACTGGAAATCGCGCGCGAGGTGGAAGTGGATTTGGCTTCCTGCTTGTACAAATAGGCAAGAAACCCTTGAATGTCCGCATGAGTGGTGGTTAGTAATCCGCGCTTTTGCTGCTGCAACAACCAAACGGAAAATTTATTCAGATCACGCCGATAACTCTCAAGGGTGTTGCGGGAGAGGCCGTCTTCGAGCCAGAGTGCATCGCTGAATTCGTCCAGCAGTTCAGCGTCGTTCATGGGTCAGCAACCATCGCTTGATGTCGAGCGACTCGCCTTCAGCGTGCTTCATGAATCCGCCCAATCCCGTTTTACTCAGCACACGATGGCAAGGGATAACGATAGGAATCGGATTGCTGCCGCAGGCCTGTCCTACTGCCTGCGCGCTTGAGCCGATCTTTTTCGCCAGTTCACCGTAAGTCAGTGTCTGACCGCAGGGAATGTCCAGCATCGCCTGCCACACGTTGCATTGATGATGCGTGCCTTCAAGCTCGAAAGGCAAGTCGATCTCATGTTTCGCATCGGCCAGATAGGCTTCCAGTTCTGCACAGACTGTTTTCGCCATTTCGCCCAGCGGCGGTTGCACTGTGAATTTCCCCGGCAGGAATTCGATACCGACTAGATCCGTGTCTGAACAGCGGATGCCGAGCTTGCCGAAGGGGGCGGAAATGATGGCCTGGAATTTCATGCGCGCATGATAGCTGAAATGCAAAACGGGAGCCGCAGCTCCCGTTTCCTTTGCCCTACAAAACTGTTGCTTACGCGGCAGTCTTGCGTGCCGGCAATTTTTCTTTGATACGTGCCGATTTGCCGGAACGATCACGCAGGTAGTAAAGCTTGGCACGGCGCACATCACCGCGACGCTTGATTTCGATGCTGGCGATGGAAGGTGAATAGGTTTGGAAGGTACGTTCAACGCCTTCACCCGAAGACACTTTACGCACGATGAAGCTGGAGTTCAGGCTCTTGTTGCGCTTGGCGATAACCACGCCTTCGAAAGCCTGCACACGCTTCTTGTCGCCTTCGACCACGTTCACGTTAACGATGACGGTGTCGCCGGGTGCAAAATTGGGGACGACCTTACCCAAACGGGCGATCTCTTCTTTCTCAAGTATTCCGATCAGATTCATTTTATTTCCTCTTGTTGTACGGAAGCTTGTTCCTGCTGGTACTCTGCCAGTAGCCGAGCTTCCTGTTTTGTAAACTGGCGTGTTGCCAGCAAATCCGGGCGACGTTCCGCAGTCCTGCCTAATGCCTGCTTCAATCGCCACTTCTCTATCTCGGCGTGGTGCCCGGACATCAATACTTCCGGAACCGCCTTGCCGTTATAAATCTCCGGCCGCGTGTAGTGCGGACAATCCAGCAGTCCTTGCACGAAGGAATCCTGCTGCGCCGATGCCTCGTCGCCCAATACACCGGGGATCTGCCGCACCAGGCTATCCATCACCACCATCGCTGCCAATTCGCCACCGGACAATACATAATCGCCGATGGATAATTCTTCATCCACTTGCCGTTCCAACAGGCGCTCATCCACGCCCTCGTAACGACTCGCCAACAAGATCAGTCCTTCATCCCGCGCCAGCAGCTCCATCACCACTTCATGGGTGAGTTGCCTGCCTTGCGGCGAGAGGTGGATCACCCAGCTCTTTGCTAAACCGCTGGTCGCCTGCGCTGCTTTCGCTGCGCTGATGGCTTTGTCCAGCGGGTCTGCCAGCATCACCATTCCCGGTCCGCCACCATAGGGACGGTCATCGACGGTACGGTGGTTGTCGGTCGTGAAGTCTCGCGGATTCCACGTCTGCAACTGAAACTTGCCCTGCTCTACCGCTTTTCGCGTCACACCGTATCGGGTGATCGCCTCGAACATCTCGGGGAACAACGTGACAACATCAAACCTCATTTGAGGTAATCCGCCTGCCAATCCACCCGGATGAGTTTGTTCTTCAAATCCACTTGCCGGATCACGCTGGCCAGGAACGGAATCAATGTTTCGCCCAACTCGCCCTTGACCACCAGCACATCGTTCGCGCCTGTTTCCAGCAGCGAATCGACGATCCCGAATTTCTCGCCCGCCAGATTTTCAACGGACATTCCGACCAGATCGGACCAGTAGTATTCGCCCTCTTTTTGTTCAGGCAGGCTATCGCGCGGAACCGCGATCAACAGGCCTTTACATTTCTCCGCTGCGGTGCGGTCGGTGATACCTTCCAGCTTGGCCACCAGCACTTTGCCATGCACATTCGCTTCCAGAACTTGCAACGGGCGCCAAGCCTGTTCGTTCCCTACATGCCATGTGTCATAGTCGAGCAAACTGTCCAGATATTCAGTGAAGGTCTGCACCTTCACCCAACCTTGGAGACCCTGCGCCGCGACCACTTTCCCCATGACGACCATGGGGCTAGCCTGATCAGATCTTTGCTGCTGCACCGGCTTTTTTGACCAGACGGCCAACGGTCTCGCTCAATTGCGCGCCCTTGTCTTGCCAATGTGTCACGCGATCCAACTGGATACGCAGACCTTCGGCGCCTTCGGCTGCCAACGGATTGTAGAAACCAACGCGCTCGATGAAACGGCCGTCACGACGGTTGCGGGAATCTGCCACCACCACGTTGAAGAAAGGACGATTCTTCGAACCGCCACGAGAAAGACGAATGACTACCATAGTGATTACCCAATAAATTAAGATTTGGCAAAAGCCAAAGGGCGCGAATTCTACGACACCTTGCTTATTTCTGGCAAGGGCAGAATTCGCAAGGGGAAATTCAGCGGTTCAAGAAGATTTCGAGGACGAAACGCGTGCCCAGGTAAGCCAATATAAGGAAGCCGAAGCCGATCAGGGTCCCGCGTACTGCGGTATGGCCGCGCCAGCCTTTGAAGTGCCGTCCCAGTAACAGCACCGCGAACACCAACCAGGACAGGATCCCGAATAGCACCATGTGACTGAAACGCAAGGGATGGCCGAAAATCTGCTCGGAGAACAACATGCCCGAGACATTGGTGAAGGTCAACAACACGAACCCCACTCCGATAACCCGGAACAGCAGGGTCTCCATCGTCATCAGCGGCGGCAGATTTTGCAATACTTTGGGCAGCTTGGCGTGGTGCAGCCGCTTCTCAACCAGAGACATCAGCGCGGCATGCAACGCGGCGATAGTAAACAAACTGTAGGCCAACATGGCCATCAATACATGGGTATCGAAAAGGCCCGAGGCGGGTTGCGACAGGATGTGTGCATCGGGAAAGATCGCCGGCAAGGCCGTACAAATCGCGGCCAGCGGCAGTACCAGCGTCTGCAAGCTGGACAGCGGATAGAAATATCGCGCCAGCCAATACACCAGCACCGTCAGCCACAGGATGAGCGACAACGCGTAAACCAGCCCCAGATTCAGCGCACCCCAAATAAATAGCGTGTCGTACAACAGCCAGCCGTGCAACGCCAGAGGGACGCCCACCGCGTGGCCCAACACGCCACGATTTTGCTGTTCGGCATTGCCAGTCGCCTGCGCGCGCCAGAACAAAATCGCCAGGACAGCATAAAGGACAAACGTGAGCAGATGTAGGGCTGGGTTCGACATGGGGAGTGCAGATGTTTTAGACTGCGCGAATTCTACAGGAAGAGCCGGAGAAGTGTCTGCACCGGCGCGCTTCAAAAACGATCAGGGGAAAACCATGCTGGACAACCTTACACAACGCTTCTCGGGCATCGTCAAAAATCTGCGCGGCCAAGCGCGATTAACCGAGAGCAACATTCAGGACGCACTCCGAGAAGTGCGTCTCGCCTTGCTGGAAGCCGACGTCGCGTTACCGGTGGTCAAAGAATTCATTGCCAAGGTGAAAGAAGCCGCATTGGGGCAGGAAGTCATCGGCAACCTGCAACCGGGGCAGGCGCTGATCGGTGTGGTCAACCGCGAACTGACCAAGCTGATGGGCGAGCATAACGATGCGCTCAACCTCGCCGCCGTTCCACCTGCCGTGATCCTGATGGCCGGTCTGCAGGGCGCGGGTAAAACCACCAGCAGCGGCAAGTTGGCCAAACTGTTGCGCGAACAAAACAAGAAGAAAGTGCTGCTGGTGAGCTGCGACGTGTATCGCCCCGCCGCTATCGAGCAACTGCGTTTGTTGGCACAACAGCTCGAAGTCGATTTCTTTCCTTCCGATATCAGCCAGAAACCACAGGACATCGCCCTCGCCGCCCTCGATTGGGCGCGCAAGCATCACCATGAAGTGTTGATCGTGGACACTGCCGGACGCCTTGCGGTGGATGCGGCGATGATGGCCGAGATCAAAGACCTGCACGCCGCGCTGAAGCCCATCGAGACCTTGTTCGTGGTGGATGCGATGACCGGTCAAGATGCAGTGAATACCGCCAAAGCCTTCGGCGATGCGCTGCCATTGACTGGCATCATCCTCACCAAACTGGACGGCGATGCGCGCGGCGGTGCGGCCTTGTCGGTGCGACAGATCACCGGCAAACCGATCAAGTTCGTCGGCGTCAGCGAAAAACCCAACGGCCTCGAAGCCTTCCATCCCGAACGTATGGCACAACGCATCCTCGGCATGGGCGATGTGTTGTCGCTGCTGGAAGAAGCGCAGCGCAATGTGGATCTCGGCGAAGCGACCAAGCTGGCGAAGAAAGTACAAAGCGGCAAAGGTTTCGACCTCAACGACTTCAAGATGCAGATCGTACAGATGCGCAAGATGGGTGGCATGTCCGCGCTGATGGACAAATTGCCCGCGCAACTTTCACAGGCCGCAGCCGGAGCCAAGATCGACGAGCGTCAAATCAACCGCACCGAAGGCATCATCAACTCGATGACGCCTTATGAACGCACCCATCCCGAACAAATCAAAGGCTCGCGCAAACGTCGCATCGCCGCAGGAGCCGGCGTTCAAGTGATGCACGTCAACCAGATGCTGAATCAATTCGAACAATCGCAGAAGATGATGAAGATGTTCAGCAGCAAAGGCGGCATGGCCAAGATGATGCGCGGCATGGCGGGAAAATTTCCGGGGATGCGTTAACCGTTTTGTCATTCCCGTGCAGGCGGGAAAACGGCTTTTATAAATAGGGATTTTATGACTCTCAAAGCAATTATTTTTGACGTGGACGGCACGTTGGCCGATACCGAAGACGGACACCGTAAATCATTCAACAAGGCGTTCGCCGAGAATGGTCTGGATTGGAACTGGGACGTGGCGCTGTACGACGAGCTACTCAAGGTGACGGGCGGCAAAGAGCGCATCAAATACTACGTTCAAGATTGGTTGCCCGATTTCAAAAAACCTGCCGACTACGAAAGTTTCGTCAAAAATCTGCATGTGGTGAAGACCGGCCATTACACCAAGATGTTGCGTGAAGGCGCGATCCCGCTGCGTCCCGGCATCAGACAGCTTATCGACGATGCACGCAAAGCCGGCATCACGCTCGCCATCGCCACCACCACCTCGCCGGAAAATGTCTCTGCACTTTTGGAAGTCGGCTTGGGCAAGGATTGGGCAAGCTATTTTGCCGCGAATGGTTGCGGCGATATCGTACCGCTGAAGAAACCCGCGCCGGACATTTACAACTGGGTGTTGCACGAACTCAAGCTCGCACCGCAGGATTGCATCGCGCTGGAAGATTCCTATAACGGCTTGCGTTCCGCGCTGGCGGCCGGCATCAAGACTTACATCACCACCAATCCGTACACGCACAAACAGGATTTTGTAGGGGCCGCCGCCGTGCTCGACGATTTGAGCGACCTGCCGGGGTTCTATGATTTAATCGGCTTGCCGCACTGACTCCCCCTCCCCAACCCTCCCCCGGAGGGAGAGGGGGCAATAGAAACTTCGCGATTTATATTTCTGACTGAACGACATGAACGAATATCTGAAACGCATCCTCAACGCGCGCGTGTATGACGTGGCGGTGGAAACCCCGCTGGAAGTCGCACCGAATCTGTCGGCACGCATCGGCAATACCGTGTTGCTCAAACGCGAGGATATGCAGCCGGTGTTCTCGTTCAAGTTGCGCGGCGCCTACAACAAGATGGCGCAACTCACCCCCGAGCAATTAAAAAAAGGCGTCATCGCCGCCTCTGCCGGCAACCATGCACAGGGCGTGGCGCTCTCTGCGCAGAAGCTGGGATGCAAAGCCACCATCGTGATGCCCGCCACCACGCCGCATATCAAGATCGACGCGGTAAAAGCGCGCGGCGCAAAAGTGGTGCTGTTCGGTGATTCTTATTCCGATGCGTATGCCCACGCACTCGAATTGGAACAACAAAATGGCATGACTTTCGTACATCCCTACGACGACCCGGACGTGATCGCCGGTCAGGGCACCATCGGCATGGAGATCCTGCACCAGCATTCGCAACCCATCCATGCCATCTTCATCGCCATCGGCGGTGGCGGACTGATCTCCGGCGTCGGCGCTTACGTCAAACAACTGCGCCCGGACATCAAGATCATCGGCGTGCAGCCGGTGGATTCCGATGCCATGTATCAATCGCTGAAAGCCAAACGCCGCGTCACCCTCGACCATGTCGGGCTGTTCGCCGACGGCGTCGCGGTGAAACAAGTCGGCAAGGAAACTTTCCGTCTGTGCCGCAAAGTGGTCGACGAGATCATGCTGGTGGACACCGACGCCACCTGTGCCGCGATCAAGGACGTATTCGAAGACACGCGCTCCATCCTCGAACCGGCGGGTGCGCTGGCCATCGCCGCCGCCAAGCAATACGCGACACGCGAAAATTTGCAGGGTCAAACACTGATCGCCGTCGCCTGCGGCGCCAACATGAATTTCGACCGCCTGCGTTTCGTGGCCGAACGTGCCGAGATCGGCGAAAAGCGCGAGGCTCTGTTGGCCGTGACCATTCCGGAAACCCCCGGCAGCTTCCGCAAATTCTGTTCACTGCTGGGCAAGCGCAATATCACCGAGTTCAACTATCGCTACGCCGACCCGAAAGCCGCACACGTATTCGTCGGCATCCAGGTGCGCGACCAATCCGAATCCTCCGACCTGATCAAAAAGCTGCGCGACAGCAAACTGTCACCCTTGGATCTGAGCGACAACGAAATGGCCAAGTTGCATCTGCGCCATCTGGTCGGCGGCCATGCACCGGAAGTCAAAGACGAGATCATGTTCCGCTTCGAATTCCCCGAGCGTCCCGGTGCCTTGATGAATTTCCTCAACAGCATGAACCACAGCTGGAACATCTCGCTGTTCCACTACCGCAATCACGGTGCGGATTACGGCCGCGTGCTGGTCGGCATGCAGGTACCGCAGCATGACAAGAAAGCACTCAAGGTTTTCCTCGATACTCTCGGTTATCGTTATTGGGACGAGAGCAACAACCCGGCGTACCGGTTGTTCTTGGGCTAAAATCCGCCAGACCATTTTGTCGGCACCGGCAAAATGGTCTAACTCAAGATGATCAAATATTTGTGTGACTCTGGTTAAATCGAAAAGGAATAAACATGAGTACCGCTGACGTTATTGAACAAGCGCTCAAACTCAAAGCATCCGAGCGTTTCGTACTGATCGAAATGTTGCAGGAAAGTCTGGATAAATCCGACCCGGAGATTGACCGCATCTGGCTTGAAGAAGCGCAGCGGCGCCTGCAAGCGCACCGCGAAGGGCGTCTTGCAACGATCCCGATGGAAGAAGTGTTTCGAGATTTGTGATGGCACTGACATTTTCCGCACTGGCTCGCGATGAGTTGGCGGAAGCTAAACGCTATTACAACCGGCTGCAAAAAGGGCTGGGCGATCAGTTTCAACATGAGGCAGAGATTGCTGCCAACCGCATCATGGAGTACCCCTTGGCGTGGCAGTTCGAAATTGATCCTTTCAGACGTTTCTTGCTCAATCGCTTCCCATACAAAATGCTGTATGTCGTAGAGAACGATCACATCCTTGTCATCGCGATTTCACACCAGCATCGCCAGCCTGATTACTGGATTGATCGCATCAATCCTCTATGAGTCTATTCAACCAACTCACAGCCTGTAACGATCATTTTGCCGGCGTTGGCAAAATGATCTTCAAGTCCAACAATCCATGCCACTAAGCTGGAACGAAATCCGTAGTCGTGCCCACGCATTTTCCAAACGCTGGGAAAACGAGACTTCAGAAGATGCAGAAGCCAAGGCTTTCTGGATCGAGTTTCTCAACGTGTTTGGCATTGACCGCAAGCGCGTCGCCAGTTTTGAAGAACCCGTAAAAAAACTCGGCGACAAACAAGGCTACATTGACCTGTTGTGGAAAGGCATGTTGCTGGTCGAACACAAATCACGTGGCAAAGACTTGGACAAAGCCTACATCCAGGCACTCGACTACTTCCCCGGCATCAAAGAACGTGACCTGCCCAAATACGTGCTGGTATCCGATTTCGCGCGCTTCCGTCTCTACGACCTAGAAGCAGAACCCTCCCCTACCGGGGGAGGGCAGGGTGGGGGAGCTTTTCAAGAATTTAATCTCAAAGACCTGCACAAACACATCAAGCATTTCGCCTTTATCGCTGGCTATCAAACGCGTGCCATCAAGCCGGAAGACCCCGTCAACATCAAAGCTGCCGAACTCATGGGCAAGTTGCACGACGCCCTCAAAGACATCGGTTACGCAGGCCACGCACTCGAACACTACCTCGTGCGCCTGCTGTTCTGCCTGTTTGCCGAAGACACCGGCATCTTCGAGCGTCAGCAGCTCAAGGAATACATCCAGGACAAGACCGCTGAAGATGGCAGCGACTTGGCCGCGCATCTGGCGCAATTGTTCGAAGTGCTCAACACCGCACCAGACAAGCGGCTCAAGAATCTGGACGAACACCTCGCCGGTTTCGCCTACGTCAACGGCAAACTGTTCGCCGAACATCTGCCCACCGCCAGCTTCGACGCCAAGATGCGCAACCAGCTGCTCGACTGCTGCGCGTTGGATTGGAGCCGCGTTTCGCCCGCCATCTTCGGTTCACTGTTCCAATCGGTGATGGACGACACGCTGCGCCGCAACCTCGGCGCGCACTACACCAGCGAAGCCAACATCCTCAAACTCATCAAGCCGCTTTTCCTCGACGACCTGCACAGTGAATTCGAAAGCTGCAAAAGCAACACCAAAAAACTCACCGAGTTCCACGACAAACTACGCAAGCTCAAATTTTTCGACCCGGCGTGCGGCTGCGGCAACTTCCTCGTCATCGCCTACCGCGAACTGCGCCTGCTGGAATTGCAAGTCCTGCGCGAGCTCTACAAAAATCGCGAAACCGGATTCCTCGATGTGTCCGACATCGTGTGGCTGGATGTCGATCAGTTCTACGGCATCGAGATCGAAGAGTTTCCCGCACAGATCGCCCAAGTAGCGATGTGGCTCACCGACCACCAGATGAACCAACTCATCTCTGAAGAATTCGGCAACTACTTTGCGCGACTTCCGTTGAAAAAATCCGCCACTATCGTCTGCGAAAACTCGCTGCAACTGGATTGGGAAGTGGTCGCACCGAACGTGGATTACATCTTTGGAAATCCACCGTTCGTGGGCAAGCAACTTCAAGATGACGGCCAAAAAGCTGACATGGAGAAAATCTTCCAGGGAGTGAAGGGCGCTGGTGTGCTGGATTACGTTGCCGCGTGGTATCTGAAAGCGGCGCAGTACATGAACGCCGTCACTCCCGCGCAAGCGGGAGTCCAGCTGATTGAAAAACTGGATTCCCGCCTACGCGGGAATGACAAAACCAAAACTGCCTTCGTCTCCACCAACTCCATCGCCCAAGGTGAGCAGGTCGGCATCCTGTGGGGCGAGTTGCTGAACAAATATCACATCAAGATTCACTTCGCCCATCGCACCTTCAAATGGGGTAACGATGCGCGCGGCAAGGCAGCGGTGCATTGCGTCATCATCGGCTTTGCGCCTTTCGATGTGGGCGATAAACGTATTTGGGATTATGAAAAACCGGACTCAGATGCGCATGAACTCAAAGTGCGTAACATCAATGCTTATCTGGTTGATGCACCCGATGTAATTTTGGCAAACCGTCGCCAGCCCGTTTGGGCTGTGCCGGAAATCGTGTTCGGTAGCATGCCTAATGATGGTGGAAATCTGCTGATGACGGATGCTGAAAAGTGCGAGTTGCTTGCGAAAGAACCTGGGGCAGAGAAATTCATCCGACCTTTCGTGAGCGCAAAAGAGTTCCTTAATAATGAGTCGCGCTGGTGTCTGTGGCTGGTGGATATTTCACCAAACGAATTGCGACACCTGCCGGAAATCTCCCGGCGTGTACAGGCCGTCAAACAACTGCGCGAGGCAAGTGATCGACCTACAACACGCGAACTGGCTGCATTCCCAACATTGTTTGGCGAAAACCGTCAGCCCAAATCTCATTACGTTCTGGTGCCACGCCACTCATCCGAAAATCGCGCTTACATACCTTGTGGGTTTTTCGATGCAAATCACATTGCAGCCGATAGTTGTCTGGCAATTCCAAATGCAAGCCTCTACCACTTCGGCATCTTGACCTCCACCATGCACATGGCATGGGTGCGCTACACCTGCGGACGAATCAAAAGCGATTACCGATATTCGGCTGGCATCGTCTACAACAATTACCCGTGGCCTGAACTCCCTTCCCCCGCAGGCGGGGGAAGGGCTGGGGATGAGGGGCTTTCAACGGCAGCGGATTCCTCAATAAACCCTCACCCTCAATCCCTCTCCCGCTTGCGGGCGAGGGAAGCCGTGGAAGCTGCCGCCCAAGCCGTGCTGGATGCCCGCGCACAGTTCCCGCAAAGTTCGCTTGCCGATCTCTACGATCCGCTCACTATGCCGCCCGTTTTGGTCAAAGCCCACCAAGTCCTCGACCGCGCTGTAGATGCCTGCTACCGCAAAGCGACCTTCACCAACGATGCGCAACGCGTGGAATTCCTGTTCGAGCGTTACCAGCAACTCACCAGTCTGTTGCCTTCCGTAAAGCCAGCCAAGACCGGCAAAAATAAATCCTAGAGTCGAACCATGCCCTCCGATTCCTTCCGTGATTTCGTCCTCGAACAACTCGCGTCTCTCGACGGCTTGCGCTGCAAGCGCATGTTTGGTGGTTACGGTTTGTATTGCGGCGAGGTGTTCTTTGGCATCGTGTTCGAGGGTCGGCTCTATTTCAAAACACATCCCGACACACTTGCGCAATACGAAAGTCATCATGCCGCCGTTTTTGCGCCCTCGGAAAAACAGGTTCTAAAGAATTACCGCGAAGTTCCGGTCGATATTTTGGAAGATAGTGGACGTTTAGCACATTGGGCACGAGAGGCGGCACGCCAATGAACATGCAAGCTAGGAAGCAAGCCCTGCGACAACGTATAATCGCCGCCCGCGACAATCTGACGCCAAGCTTACGGATGCACTCAAGCAAGCATATCGTCGGCCAGCTGTGTGGCTTGGCGACATACAAAGCGGCGCGGACGGTGCTGGGTTATCTGAACTTCGGTTCGGAATTGGCAAGTGAGGTTTGGGTCCGGCAAGCACTGGCTGACGGCAAGAGCGTTTTGCTACCTCGCGTGAACAAAGCCAACAAACATCTTGAGTTGTTCCAGGTTAAAAATTTGGATGGTGAGGTAGCGGTTGGGGCTTATGGCATACGCGAACCCAGCATCGAAAAATGCCAGCGCTTCGAAGCGCTGGGTGAGATAGAGCTGATCTTGATGCCCGGCGTCGCTTTTGATCGCAAAGGCGGAAGGCTGGGTTACGGCGGGGGCTATTTCGATAAGTTGTTGGCGCACCTGCCGCACCGCCCGGTATTAATCGCTGGCGCGTTCGCGATGCAGGTAGTCGAAGAAATTCCGCAAGAAAGCACTGACCACAAGATCGATTGGTTGGTCACAGAGAATGAATCGATACGTTGTACTTTAGGGAGAGAGTAAAGATGGCTA
>CAYROQ010000025.1:41426-41989 GCA_964425955.1 uncultured Sideroxydans sp. | reverse complement strand
GGTCACAGAGAATGAATCGATACGTTGTACTTTAGGGAGAGAGTAAAGATGGCTAAGCAACAACCCGACTACGATCCACAAGAAACCCAAGAATGGTTGGATTCATTGCAATCCGTTCTGGACAAGGAAGGCGGCGACCGTGCCCACTTCTTGATCGACCAGCTCATCAATCACGCGCGCTTGGCGGGTGACGATCTGCCCATCAGCGCCACCACGCCGTACATCAATTCGATCCCGCTGGATAAAGAAGAGCGTTCTCCCGGCAATTTCGATATGGAACATCGTATTCGCGCAATCATGCGCTGGAATGCGATGGCCATCGTGTTGAATGCGAATAAAGAATCTTCCGAGCTGGGCGGCCACATCGCCAGCTTCGCCTCTGCCGCGACTTTATATGACGTGGGCTTCAACCACTTCTTCCACGGCAAGACCGATACGCACGGTGGCGACCTGGTGTATTTCCAGGGGCACTCGTCCCCCGGCGTGTATGCGCGCGCCTTTATGGAAGGCCGCATCAGCGAAGAGCAACTGTATAAATTCCGCCAGGAAGTGGATGGCGAAGG
>CAYROQ010000025.1:0-41416 GCA_964425955.1 uncultured Sideroxydans sp. | reverse complement strand
TGCCAAATTTCTGGCAGTTCCCCACCGTGTCGATGGGCCTCGGCCCCTTGATGGCGATTTACCAGGCGCGTTTCATGCGCTATTTGCAACACCGTAATCTGGCGCAAACCAATGGCCGCAAGGTATGGGCATATCTGGGCGATGGCGAGACGGATGAGCCGGAATCTCTGGGCGCGATCTCGATGGCCGGCCGCGAAGGCTTGGACAATCTGATCTTTGTCATCAACTGCAACTTGCAACGCTTGGACGGGCCGGTGCGCGGCAATGGCAAGATCATCCAGGAACTGGAAGGCGTGTTCCGCGGTGCGGGCTGGAATGTGATCAAGGTCATCTGGGGCGGCAAGTGGGACAGACTACTGGCAAAAGACAAGACGGGCCTGTTGCTGAAACGCATGGAAGAAGTGGTGGATGGTGATTACCAAACCTACAAATCCAAAGATGGCGCGTATGTGCGCAAACATTTCTTCGGCAAATATCCTGAGTTGCTGGCGCTGGTTGCCGACATGTCGGACAATGAAATTTGGCGTTTGAATCGCGGCGGTCACGACCCGCATAAAGTATTCGCGGCCTATGCGGCTGCCTCCAAGCACACCGGTCAGCCGACCGTCATCCTCGCCAAAACGGTGAAGGGTTACGGTATGGGGGATGCAGGCGAAGGCCAGAACACCACGCACCAGCAAAAGAAAGTGGATGCGGACGCGCTGCGCAAATTCCGTGACCGTTTCAACATTCCGGTCACCGATGAGCAGTTGCCCAAACTGCCGTTCGTGCGTCCGGAAGCAGGCAGTCTGGAAGAGAAATATCTGCGTGAACGCGGTGCGGTGATGGGTGCTGTTCCGGCGCGCTCTCCCCTCACCACCGCCTTACCCATTCCCGAATTGTCCGCGTTTGATGCACTGCTGAAATCCAGTGAAGAGCGTGAGTTCTCCACCACCATGGCGTTCGTGCGTTTGCTTGGCGTGTTGGTAAAAGACAAGGCCATCGGCAAACAGATCGTGCCTATCGTGCCGGATGAATCGCGCACCTTTGGTATGGAAGGCATGTTCCGCCAGCTCGGAATCTTCTCGCAGGTTGGGCAGTTGTACACCCCGCAAGATGCCGACCAATTGATGTTCTACAAAGAATCCGAAACCGGACAAGTGTTGCAGGAAGGTATCAACGAAGCGGGCGGCATGGCCGACTGGATCGCGGCGGCCACGGCTTACGCCAACCACGGCGTGGCGATGATCCCGTTCTACATCTATTACTCGATGTTCGGCTTCCAACGTATCGGCGACTTGGCGTGGGCGGCAGGTGATTTGCGCGCGCGCGGCTTCATGGTCGGCGGCACCGCAGGGCGCACCACCCTGAATGGCGAAGGTTTGCAACATCAGGATGGTCACAGCCATTTGATGGCGGCCACTATTCCCAACTGCGTTTCCTACGACCCAACGTTCGCTTACGAGTTGGCCGTCATCGTGCAAAACGGTATGGAGCGCATGTACAAAAACCAGGAGGATGTGTTTTATTACCTCACGGTGATGAACGAGAACTACACCCATCCTGCCATGCCCAAGGGCGCGGAGGCAGGCATCATCAAGGGCATGTACAAATTCAGCGCAAGTAAATCTAAAGCAAAGAACAAAGTACAACTGCTGGGTAGTGGCACGATCTTGCGTGAGGTCATCGCGGCTGCGGAGTTGCTGGAAAAAGATTTCGGTGTTGCCTCTGATGTGTTCAGCGTCACCAGCTTTAACGAACTGCGTCGTGAGGGCGTGGATTGCGAACGTTGGAATACCCTGCACCCCGAAGCCAAGCCGCGCATCAGTTATACAGAACAATGTCTGGATGCGAGCCTCCCCGTCATTGCGGCGACCGACTACATCCGCAGCTATTCAGAACAAATTCGCCCTTTCGTTAAAGCACAATACAAGACGCTGGGCACGGATGGTTTTGGTCGCTCTGACACACGTAAAAAACTGCGCCACTTCTTCGAAGTGGATCGGTTCTACGTCGCGGTTGCGGCGTTGAAAGCCTTGGCGGATGAAGGCAAAGTGGATGCGAAGGAAGTCACGCGCGCGATCAAGCTGTACAAGATCGATGCGGACAAACCGAACCCCACCACGGTTTAATCGAGGAGAACGACGTGGCAGATACTAAAAACATATTGGTACCGGACATCGGCGGCTTCAAAGGCGTCGCTGTTATTGAAGTTTCGGTGAAAGTGGGCGATAAGGTCAGCGCCGAGCAAACGCTGATCACCGTGGAAACCGACAAGGCAACCATGGACGTACCCGCACCTTTCGAGGGTGTAGTGAAATCAGTGAACGTAAAAACCGGTGACAAGGTATCCGAAGGCGACTTGATCGTGACGTTGGAATGCGCGGAATCGGCAGCAGTTGCGCCGGCTGCTGTTGTTGCAACACAACCCCCTGCGCCACAAACCGCCACGCCCGTTCCCGCTGCAGTGGCGCCGGCAGTTGTCGCACCGGCCATTCAAACGGCCGCTGTCAGCGCACCCGCGCCAGCGGGCGGAACTGCCCATGCCAGCCCTTCGATCCGCCGGTTTGCGCGCGAATTGGGAGTGAATCTTTCCAAGGTCAGTGGCAGCGGAGAAAAGGGGCGCGTCACCAAAGATGACGTGCAAAACTTCGTCAAACAATCGCTGGCACAGCCGGGCACAGCCACCGGCGGCAACGGTCTGCAAGTGCTGGAGATGCCGGTGGTGGACTTTGCCAAATTTGGCGCGATCGAAACCAAACCGCTGTCGCGCATCAAGAAGATCTCCGGCGCCAACCTGCACCGCAATTGGGTCACTATCCCGCATGTCACGCAATTCGAGGAAGCCGACATCAGCGAGATGGAAGCTTTCCGCAAAGAATTGGGCGCGGAGTACGCCAAGCAGAATGTCAAGATTACCCCGCTGGCTTTTATGCTCAAGGCCACCGCGATCACGCTGAAACATTTCCCGGATTTCTGTTCTTCACTGGATGCAGCAGGCGAAAATTTGGTCATGAAGAAATACATCCATATCGGCGTGGCCGTTGATACGCCGGACGGTTTGGTGGTTCCGGTGGTGCGCGATGTGGATCAAAAAGGCATCGTGCAACTGGCGAAAGAGCTGGGTGAAATCAGCATCAAGGCACGCGACAAAAAACTCCCCGCCACCGAGATGCAGGGCGGTTGTTTCACCATCTCCAGCCTCGGCGGCATCGGCGGTACGGCATTCACGCCGATCATCAATGCGCCGGAAGTGGCCATCCTCGGCGTGTCGCGTTCCAGCATGAAACCGGTGTGGAAAGACGGCGAATTCGTACCGCGTTTGATGTTGCCGCTGTCGCTGTCTTATGACCATCGCGTAATCGACGGCGCTTCTGCGGCGCGTTTCACCACGTATCTCGCGCTTGTGCTTTCTGACATGCGCAGACTGGCGCTCTAAAGCATGGTTTTCCATATCGATCATCTGGCAGTGTGGGTGGCGGCTGTTGTTTACTTCTTCATCGGGGGCTTGTGGTACGCGCCTTTCCTGTTCGGAAAAAAGTGGATGGCGCTCAATTCCATGAGCGAGGCTCAACGCTTGGCCAACATTCGTGACAAGGGTGGCATCGGTGTATTTTTGATACTGTCTTTTGCCGGTGGCGTGGTGTCGCTGTATGCCGTGTCGTGCATCTTGGCCATTGGCCAGATCCACACCGCACTCGGCGGTGCCACAGCGGGGCTGCTCATCGGATTGGCATTCAGCTTTGTCACTACCGGCGTGTCCAATCTCTTTTCAGCGCGTCCCTTCGGTCTCACCCTGATCGACGCCGGTCACGAGATCACGGCATTCACGGTGTGCGGGACGATCATCGGGGCATGGTGAACGCACCGATCGGCATACTGGGCGGAACCTTCGACCCCATCCACCATGGACACCTGCGACTGGCGCAGGAAGCACTGGAACAATGCCGCCTGCAGCAGGTGCGCTTTATTCCCAGCGGCACACCGCCGCATCGCACTTCGCCGCAGGCATCGCCCATCGCGCGATTGGAAATGGTGCGCCAGGCGTTGCACGGTCATCACGAGTTCATCGTGGATGTGCGCGAGGTCTACCGCGACGATCCCTGTTACAGCGTGGATACGCTGCTGGGCCTGCGTGAGGAGTTGGGCAGTGAACAGCCGCTGTGTCTGCTGTTGGGCAGTGATGCTTTTTTGCAATTGCACACCTGGCATGAATGGCAGCGCTTGTTCGAATTGGCGCACATCGTGGTGATGCAACGTCCGGGGCGTCCGCTGGGCAACTCCATCCAGCAAGCCGACCCCGCCCTGTTAACGGAATATCAGGCGCGTCTGGCCCCTGCCCCGCGTCGCCTGCATGAATCGGCACACGGCGTGGTCGTGGCGCTCGACATGCCTTTGCTCGACATCTCCGCTACCGACATCCGACGTCGCGCGGCAGGAAATAAAAACATCCGCTATCTGGTTCCGGATTCGGTCGCCCATTACATCCATTCACATCAAACTTACCAGACATGCTAAACATCAAAGAAAAAACCGCCGCCATCGTGGACGCACTTGAAGACATCAAGGCGCTCGACATCGAAGTCATCGACACCAGCAACCTCAGTCCGCTGTTCGAGCGCATGGTAATCGCCAGCGCACAATCCACACGCCAGACCAAAGCGCTGGCCGATCACGTGGAAGAAAAACTCAAAGCACTGGGCGAGTCCATCCTCAGCGTGGAAGGCGGCGACAGTGGCGAGTGGGTGCTGGTCGACATGGGCGATGTGATCGTGCACATCATGCAACCGGCCGTGCGTGCCTATTACAATCTTGAAGAACTGTGGGGCGTGCACCCCAAGGCGCGCGCCAAACCCGTCAAGTGAAACTGCTGATCCTCGCGGTGGGCAACAAGATGCCGTCGTGGATAACAGAAGGCTTCAACGAGTACGCCAAACGTTTGCCGCGCGAGGCTTCGATCTCGCTGATCGAGATCAAACCGGAAGCGCGCAACAGCGGCAAAACCGCCGCCCAGATCATGGAAGCCGAAGCCCAACGCATCCGCGCCGCCCTGCCTCCTTCGGCGCTCTGCATCGCGCTGGATGAACACGGTGCAACGCCCACCACCAAACAACTGTGCCAGCAAATGCGCGACTGGATGCAACAGGGTTGCGATATTGCTTTCATCATCGGCGGCGCGGACGGCTTGCATCAATCCATCAAACAGCAGGCGAAACACTTGATGGCACTGTCCGCCTGTACCCTGCCGCACGGCATGGTGCGTGTGTTGCTGGCGGAGCAGCTTTATCGTGCGCACAGTTTGTTGCACAATCACCCCTATCACCGAGAATAAGCGCCTTGATTCCGAGCTCTGCCGACTGTCATGCTTAACCCGTCCCGTATTTGCCTCGCCTCGCAAAGCCCGCGCCGCCGCGAATTGCTCGAACAGATCGGTATGAATTTTGAAGTTTTGTTATTGCGCAACGATCCGCTGCGCCAGATCGACGTGGACGAAGTGGCGCATCACAACGAAATACCCCGGGTTTATGTCGAGCGTGTCTGTCGCGAGAAAGCACACGCTGCCTGGCACGCGATCAACTCGCGCAAATTGTCCGTTTGTCCGGTGCTGACGGCAGACACCATCGTCACGGTGGACGGCCAGATCATGGGCAAGCCGCGCGACAATTCACATGCCGCCGAGATGTTGCGCAGTTTGTCCGCAAGGCAGCACCAGGTGCTGACCGCCGTCGGCGTAATCTTCGGTGATCGTTATGAATTCCGCGTCTCCACCACCACGATATTTTTTGCTCCTCTAAGCGAAGAACGCATCCGCTCTTACCTGCTGACCGACGAGGTGCTCGACAAGGCCGGTGCTTACGGCATCCAGGGTCAGGCCGGTGCTTTTGTCGAGCGTCTCGACGGCAGTTATTCCGGCGTGGTGGGCTTGCCTTTGTTCGAGACGGTAGAATTGCTCAACTCCTTTGGCGTACCAACTCCATGAACGAAGAGATTCTCATCAACGTCACCCCGCAAGAGACACGCGTCGCGGTGATGCAACAAGGCGTGGTGCAGGAGCTGCACATCGAGCGCGGCAGCCAACGCGGCTTGGTCAGCAATGTCTATGTGGGCAAGGTCAAGCGCGTGTTGCCGGGGATGCAGTCGGCGTTCATCGACATCGGGCTGGAGCGTTCCGCCTTTCTGCATGTCGCCGACATCTGGGAGAACCGCATCAATGGCGATGCCGCCAAACCCATCGAAAAAGTGTTGTTCGAGGGTCAGAACGTACTGGTACAGGTCATCAAGGACCCCATCGGTACCAAGGGCGCGCGCCTTTCCACCCAACTGAGTTTTGCCGGACGCTTGCTGGTTTATCTGCCGCAGGAATCCCACATCGGCGTGTCACAACGCATCGAGGACGAGCAGGAACGTGAAGCCTTGCGTACCAAGTTGCAGCAAGTCCTGCCCGCCGATCACAAAGGCGGCTACATCGTGCGCACACTTGCCGAGGGGGCGACGGATGATGAACTCCGTTCCGATATCGCCTATCTGGACAAGCTGTGGAACAACCTGCAACAACACTCGCAGAAACTCCCCGCTCCTTCGATTTTGTACAAAGAGTTGGACATCAGCCTGCGTGTGCTGCGCGATTTCGTGAACGAAGGCGTGTCGCGCATCCTGGTGGATTCACGCGAGACGTATCAACGCATGCAGAGCTTTGCCGGCGACTACATCACCACCGCCGTGAGCAAACTGGATCATTACATCGGCACCCGTCCGCTGTTCGATCTTTTCGGCATCGAGGAGGAAATCGAGCGCGCTTTGTATAAACGGGTCGATCTCAAATCAGGCGGTTATCTGATCATCGACCAGACCGAGGCGCTCACCACGATCGACGTCAACACCGGCGGATTCGTCGGCGGGCGCAATTTTGACGACACCATCTTCAAGACCAATCTGGAGGCGGCGCAAGTCATCGCGCGCCAACTGCGATTGCGCAATCTGGGCGGCATCATCATTTGTGATTTCATCGACATGGATTCGGCCGAACACCGCGATGCCGTGCTGGAGGAATTCAAAAAAGTATTGGCAAATGACCGCACCCGCATCAGCGTCAGCGGTTTTTCGGCATTGGGCTTGGTGGAGATGACGCGCAAACGCACGCGCGAGAGTCTGGCGCATGTGTTGTGCGAGTCGTGTCCCACCTGCCAGGGGCGCGGTGAAGTGAAAACTGCACAGAGCGTGTGTTACCAGATCCTGCGCGAGATCGTGCGCGAAGCCCGCCAATTCAACGCGCGTGAATTTCGTATACTCGCTTCGCAGCAGGTTATCGACCTGTTCCTGGACGAAGAATCACAAAGCCTCGCCATGCTTTCCGACTTCATCGGCAAACCGGTTTCGCTTCAGGTGGAGAATTTGTACAACCAGGAACAATACGATGTCATCCTGATGTGAGGGTGGTGCGTTAAGTTGCGCTGGCCGGAAAAACCCGGCCAGCGTAATAACCAACCAAAAATACTCAGGGAGAAATCATGAAGTTGAAGTCCAAATTGGCCGGCCTGCTGGCCGCCGTCTGTATCACCGTCCCAGCTATTGCTTCTGAACACGCGCACGGTGACGTCGCCACGGCCCAAGCCATCATTAAAGAAATTCAATCCAATGACAGCGCCTACATCGCCGCGCATAACGCGTCCTTCTTCCAAGAGCTGGCAAAAGGCCAACATCCCCGCGCCACTGTCGTCACTTGTTCCGACTCACGTGTGCACACCAATATGCTGGACAGCACACCTGAAGGTGATTTGTTCATGGTGCGAAACATCGGCAACCAATTTGCTACCGCAAAAGGCTCCGTGCAATATGGCGTTAATCATCTGGCCTCTTCGCTGCTGATTTTTGTTGGGCACTCCGCCTGCGGTGCGATCAAGGCGTCGATGGGCGGTTATGCCGGGATTGAGCCGGATATCAAGAAAGAACTGGATACGATCCAGGTCCCCAGCAAAGACCCCAAGGATGCGAATGAAGTCATCGCTGGCGTGAAGATCAATGTCAACAATCAAGTTGCCGATGCACTGAAGGAATTTTCCGACAAGGTCAAGAGCGGAGAATTGCTGATCGTTGGTGCAGTCTACGACTTCTCCAATGACATGAAACTGGGGGCTGGCAAGCTTAACCTCATTAATGTCAACGGCGACACCGCTGACGACAAAATCACTGCGGCTTTGTCTGCCAAGACCGAGGTCCACACTGGTCACGAAGCACACGCGCACCACTAAATCTGCAAGCAACACTCTAGAAAAGAGCGGCTTTTGCCGCTCTTTTCATTTGTTGATATTTCACCACCGCTGATAGTCTGGACTCCCAAATCATCGCTAACAGGTGCGGTATGAAACGACTCTTTTTTATGCTGTTCGCTGCATCCATGCTGCTACCAACTCCAGGCGTGGCCTCGGATGCGCATAGCGCCCCTGTCGCGTCAAACCAGAATGTGGCCATCCTGACCTTTCTCAACGAAATCACGGCCGATAACAGTGTCTACATGGTTACCCACAAGATTGAATTTTTTGCCGGTCTGGCCAAGGGTCAAACGCCCAGAGCCACCGTAGTCACCTGTTCCGATTCGCGGGTTCAAGCCAATATGTTCGACCGCAGCCCGGAAGGAGAATTGTTCACCGTGCGCAATATCGGCAACCAACTGGTGACGGCCGAAGGTTCAGTGGAATATGGCGTACATCATCTGCACACCCCCATTTTGCTGTTCATCGGCCATTCACGCTGCGGTGCCATCGCGGCGGTGAGCGAAAACTATTCCAAGGAATCACCGGCCATCAAACGTGAACTGGACACCATCACCATTCCCAAAGAACTCAACAATCTCGACGGGGTGAAGGCCAATGTCAATTATCAGGTCAGTGTGGCATTACTCAAATTCTCCGACGAAATCGAGTCCGGTCAACTCACCGTGATAGGTGCCGTGATGGACTTCGCCGACGACCTGCACCAGGGAGCGGGTAAATTGCACCTGATCAATGTGAACGGTGTGACTGATTCCACAAGGCTAAAAAATGTCAGTACCATTCTGACTGCCCCGAAGCCCAAACCTGCCGCTGTTCCGCCCGCTAAAAAGAGTGCCCCTCACGAAAACACCCACCCTGCCGAACCCGTCCACCACTAAATACGCCGCAAAGAATCTTGCCTTACTCCGCACACGGTGCGCGAAACATTTGTTCGGTTGTTAAACGAACCTGCCAAAAGTTCACGAAACTCATATAATCCGCAGCGCTCAAAATTCCCTGTAGGTAACAGGGTCAGTAAATCTTATGCCGGGGCAGACGTCAAAGCCGGAAGTCGGCTTGTTGCAGCGGAAATTGCAGTCAATTCAAGTACAAAATCAGGAAGTGGAACAGCATGAAGCCAGTCGAAGTCAATCGTTCAAGGATCCCCTGGGCACTGATTGCAAAAATCGGCGGTTCAGCCGCGTTTTTCTTCTGGTTCTACATGATCTGGAACAGCTCGGTCGAATTGCACGAACAGATCAAATCCACTTCGGATCATTATTCTGCCGTGCATCAACTCCAAGTCGATTACAAGAACGAGGTTCAGGAGTGGAAAAATGTATTGCTCAGAAGCAAGAATCAGGAAACCTTGAACCAGCACTGGCTCATCTATGACAATCAACACATGAAAGTCGCCAGTGCGGCACAAGACGCACTCGCGCAGAGCGATGTGCGTTATCTCACTGAGAATCTGAAGTCATTTGTTGAAGCACATACCGCCAATTATCAGCAATATAAAAACAGCGTTCAACTGTTGCTCAAGAACCGTTTCGATCCGACGGAGGCCGATGCTGCCGTCAAATCCATCGACCGTCCCCTGCTCGACTATTTGCAGAATGCCGACACTGCCGCTCAAGACGAGACGCGGCGTTTAAATGAAACCCTGGCTTACAAATCACGCACCCAGATCGAGCAGAGTCTGGTGGTGTTGGCGTTCCTGGCCATGCTGGTGATTTGGTTCAAGCACTAGACTCGCCGGGTTTTTGGCCGATTTATTTGTTGCCTCAGTCACACCACAACCGTCAACTGTTTGCCAAATCAGGCAAGCAGTGACTCCGGGGCGATCCTGCTGCCGGAGACGGAAACGACTTTGTGACGGGATTGGGCACCCTGCCTGAGTTCGACTTGCCGGGTCGGGACGCTGAAAAGGTCGGCAATATACTTGAGCAAAGCTTCATTGGCACGGCCCTCGATAGGCGGCGCGGCGAGTCGTATCTTCAATGCTTCACCATGTAAACCTGCCACCTCGCTGCGCTTTGCGCCCGGCTGTACGTGCAAGGTCAAAATCACCAACTCACCCTCACGCCGAAACCAGCCCTTCACAGCAATCTCATCACGGCCTGTTCCAGCGCACCAATCGGCACGATGAGTAAAAGCTGGCAAATAAGGAACAACACCAGCACCGAAACATCAAAATTGCCCAGCGGAGGAATGCGGCGGCGCAAAGGTTGCACAAACGGACGGTTGACTGCCGACAACATGGGAGCAAGCAGCGTATGCGGATTGACCCAGGACAAAATCGCTTCGGCCAGCAACGTGGCGATGAGCAAATAGAAACTGATCTTCAGCAGTTTGACTGCGGTCCACAGCAGCAGACCCAACAGCGGGAAGAAATCAAACGGATAGTGTTGCACCCACAACAAGATCATCAGATAGATAAGTTCGACCCCGAACGCCAGTGCCAGGGACGCGCCATCCACCCCCCCTAATCGCGGAACAAAGCGGCGCGCCCGTAACACGGAAAAATCGGTGATTGCCATGATGAATTCGCCGATCGGGTTGCGCATCGGCGCCTGCAGCCACACGGCGTGGAAACGAAACAACAGAACAGCCGCGAACGGCTGCACCAGGGCATCAATCAGAAATAACACGGCTTCATTCAACATCACGCATCCTTGCCCAATTCATCACCCAATTCCCTGGAGCGCGCCGCTGCAGCATGGGCCGCCGCGATGATATGTTGCATCACCTGGTTGGCGCTCATACTCATCAGCGCGCGCTCGGTGGTGCCGTATTTTGAGGTGACTTGAGCGCGCAACGTCGCCACGTCCTCTTTGCTGCTGTCTGCCAACTTGCTTGCGCCCATGAAAGTATCCAACACCATCTGTCGCGCTTGTAACTGATCCATTCCCAATTCGAGTGCCGCCTGTTGCATCGCCTCGATGAAATAAAACACATACGCCGGCCCGCTGCCGGAGATTGCCGTCACTGTATCCAGCAGTTTTTCCTCGGCCACCCACAGGGTGCTGCCGACCGCCTCAAGGATCGCCTCGGCACGTTGGCGCCCGGCCTCTTTCACGGTCGGAAGCGCAAACAAACCGGTTACCCCCTGTCGAATCAGCGCGGGTGTATTGGGCATTGCACGCACAACGTTCTCCACTTTCAGCCACCGCACGATATCTTTTGTGCGAATGCCGGCGGCGATCGAAATCACCAATTGTTCCCCGAGCAGGGGTGACAATTGTTCGCAGACCTCGCGTAACTGTTGCGGTTTGACTGCCAGCAAAACTGTTTCGCAATGCGACACCGCGTCACTCATGACCGTGGTTCCGCGCACCGCAAATTCATCGTGCAAAGCAGCGCAACGTTGTTTGTCTATTTCCACTACCCGCATCTTGGATGGCGCATACCCGCGCTTGATCATGCCGCCGATCAACGCCTTCGCCATGTTGCCGCCGCCGATAAAACAGATATTCATGATCTCTCCCCGTAATGTCTCGCGCCGAAAATCGCCGTCCCGATGCGGATGATGGTCGATCCTTCTTGTATCGCTGATGCAAAATCGTGCGACATTCCCATTGACAGAGTATCCATCGAAACACCCTGGTTATTCAATTCATTCAGCAACCGTTTCATTTTCGCGAAGGGCTCGCGTTGCATCTCAACCTCCTCCGTCGGAGCCGGTATCGCCATCAACCCGCGCAACTTTATACGCGGCAATTGCGCAACCACACGTGCCAATTGCATCAAGTCGGCAGGTTCAGCACCGCTTTTGCTGGCTTCTCCGCTGATGTTCACTTGCAGGCAAACATTCAGCTCGGGTAAATTTGGCGGTCGCTGTGCCGACAACCGCTGCGCAACCTTGATATTGGATACGCTGTGTACCCAAGCAAAATTCTCGGCTATAACACGCGTCTTGTTGCTTTGGAGTGGTCCGATGAAATGCCATTCCAGCGGCAAATCACTTAATTCCGTGATCTTTTGCAAGGCTTCTTGCACATAATTTTCGCCAAAAGCAAATTGCCCTGCAACATAAGCTTCACGTACGGCGGCCGCCGGAAAAGTCTTACTCACTGCCAACAGATGCACCCCGGATGGATCGCGATTCGCAACCTCTGCGGCACGCATTATCGCGAGTCGGATGGCTTGCAAGTTGGAAAGGATTGCAGTCATAATCCTGCGCACTGTCACCTGAAATTGGCGATTGTTTTTCGACTGGGGAATTATATATGGATATCACCGAACTACTCGCCTTCGGCGTCAAGAACAAAGCCTCCGATCTACATCTTTCCGCCGGCTTGCCTCCGATGATTCGCGTGCATGGTGATATGCGCCGCATCAACCTTCCCGCAATGGATCACAAAGAAGTCCATGCCATGGTGTACGACATCATGAACGACGGCCAGCGCAAACACTACGAAGAGAACAAGGAAGTGGACTTCTCGTTCGAGGTTCCGAATCTGGCGCGCTTCCGTGTCAACGCCTTCAACCAGCAGCGCGGTGCGGGTGCAGTCATGCGCACCATCCCTTCCAAGATCCTGTCGCTGGAAGACCTCAAGTGCCCGCCGATCTTCAAAGACATCTCCGAATTCCCGCGCGGTTTGGTGCTGGTGACCGGACCTACCGGCTCCGGCAAATCAACGACGCTTGCGGCGATGGTGAACCACGTCAACGAAAACGAGATGGGCCACATCCTGACGGTTGAGGATCCGATCGAATTCGTGCACGAGTCGAAGAAATGTCTGATCAACCAGCGCGAGGTCGGACCGCACACGTTGTCATTCAGCAACGCGCTGCGTTCCGCCTTGCGTGAAGACCCGGACGTCATCCTTGTGGGCGAGATGCGCGACCTTGAAACCATCCGTCTGGCGATGACCGCCGCTGAAACCGGTCACCTGGTGTTTGGCACGTTGCACACCAGCTCTGCGGCCAAGACCATCGACCGTGTGATCGACGTGTTCCCGGCCGACGAAAAAGAAATGGTGCGTGCGATGTTGTCAGAATCCTTGCGTGCCGTTATCTCGCAAACCCTGCTCAAGACCAAGGACGGTACAGGTCGCGCGGCCGCACACGAAATCATGATCTGCACCCCGGCGATCCGCAATCTGATCCGAGAAGCCAAGGTTCCCCAGATGTATTCCGCAATCCAGACCGGCAGCAGCATCGGTATGCAGACGCTGGATCAATGCCTGACCGAACTGGTCAAACGCAATATCGTCGCCTCGTCCGAGGCGCGCGGCAAAGCGGCCAACAAGGAATTGTTCCAAGCGTAATCCCACCCCATAATAAAAATCAGTGTTAGTCAGGAGCGAATCATGGAAAGAGATCAGGCCACCGAGCTAGTTCACAATCTGCTGCGCGGGATGATCTCGCAAAAGGCATCCGACCTGTTCATCACCGCATCGTATCCGCCGGCGTTCAAGATCGACGGCAAGATGACCCCGGTCTCCAGCCAGGCACTGACCAATCAGCATACCCAGGAATTGGCCCGTAGCATCATGAACGACCGCCAAGCCGCCGAATTCGAATCCACACACGAATGTAACTTCGCCATCAGTCCGCCCGGCATCGGACGCTTCCGCGTCAATGTGTACATGCAGCAGCAACGTGTCGGCATGGTATTGCGCACTATCACCACCAAAATTCCGGATTTTGAAACACTGGGATTGCCACCCGTGCTCAAGGAAGTGGTCATGACCAAGCGCGGTCTGGTCATCCTGGTCGGCGGTACCGGCTCCGGTAAATCCACCTCGCTCGCCGCGATGATCGGCCACCGCAACCACAACAGCCACGGCCATATCATCACCATCGAAGACCCGGTCGAGTTCATACACGAACACGACAAATGTATCGTCTCCCACCGCGAGATCGGCGTGGACACGGACAACTGGCATAACGCATTGAAGAACACCTTGCGCCAGGCACCGGATGTCATCCTGATCGGCGAGATACGCGACCGCGAAACCATGGAATATGCGGTTGCCTTTTCCGAAACCGGTCACTTGTGCATGGCAACACTGCACGCCAACAGCGCGAATCAGGCGCTCGACCGTATCATCAATTTCTTCCCGGAAGACCGTCGCGAACAACTGCTGATGGATCTGTCACTCAACATCAAGGCACTCATCTCGCAACGCTTGATCCCCCGGCGTGATGGCAAGGGTCGCGCTGCCGCTTTCGAAATCCTGCTCAACTCACCGCTGATCTCGGACCTCATCTTCAAGGGAGAAGTACACGAGATCAAAGAGGTGATGAAGAAATCGCGCGAACTCGGCATGCAGACTTTTGACCAGGCCTTATTCGCTTTGCATGAAGCCGGTGCCATCAGTTATGAGGAGGCGTTGAAGAATGCCGACTCGGTAAACGACCTGCGCCTGAAAATCAAACTGGAAGGACAAGCCACCCGCGACAAAGACGTGATGGGCGGTTTGGAACACTTGAAGATGACTTGAAAGTGGCCCCTTTTTCCAGGGCCGTGTGGATGCGCCGTTTTTTTGTTTCTCACGGGTAACTCGATTGACCCTACTACAGGGCACGTGTCAGGCAAGCCAAAACAGATGGACTTTACCCTTGCTGTCCAATCCAGTTCACGCAAGGTTTATTTCCAATTCGACTCAGCAAATTCTCGAACTGGTCTAGCGGCACGGGTTTGCTGAAATAATATCCCTGGTACTCGGCGCAGCCGAGTTTTTTCAGCAGCGTTAATTGCGCTTCCGTCTCCACCCCCTCGGCGATCACATTCAGACGGAAGTTCTGCGCCAAATCGATGATTGTTTTCACCATGACCGCGTCATTCTGGTCGGAATTCATATCGCGAATAAAACTCTGGTCGATCTTCAGCTGATCGAGCGGCAATTGCTTCAAATAGGCAAGCGATGAATAGCCCGTACCAAAATCATCCATCGACAATCCAACTCCAAGCGCTTTCAACGCATGCATCGTCGCCACTACGTCAGTCACGTTGTTCAGCACCACACTCTCGGTCAACTCCAACTTCAGGCGCGATGCCTTGACCCCGTGCGTGCGCAGCACTTTTGCAACACTTTCCACAAAGTCAAACTGCTTGAATTGTTGGGCGCTCACGTTCACCGCCAGCGTTAAATTTTGCGTTTGTTCGTTTTTTCCCCATTGACCAAGCTGACGGCATGCGGCATCCAGCACCCAGGCACCGATCTCCAGGATCAACGTGCTTTCCTCCGCAATGGGAATGAATCTCATCGGGGAAATCAGGCCATGATCGGGATGGTTCCAACGCAATAAAACTTCCGCCCCTAGCGCACGGTTTTCGTTATCCACCTGAACTTGATAATACAAATGCAATTGGTTTTCGGGCAATGCCCGGCGCAAATCGAGCTCCAATGCAGCTCGGGTTTCCACTGCCAGCTGCATCGCCGGATCAAAGAATCGCACGGCATTACGACCGGAATCTTTGACTTGGTACATTGCCATATCAGCATGTTTAAGCAAGGCATCCACCGACTCGCCTTTGCCCAGGAACAGACACACCCCGATACTGGGCGAGCTGTATTGTTCGATGCCTTTAAGATAGTAAGGAAGCGTTAACGCGGCGCGGATCTTCTCGGCGACCAGCGCCACTTTTTGCGAGGTATTCTCGGCATCTTCATCAACTTCCTCAAACAGCACCACGAACTCATCTCCCCCCAAACGCGCCACGATATCCGCCTCGCGCACACACGACTTAATACGTCCGGCCACTTCAATCAGCAACAGATCACCGTAGTCATGCCCCAGGGTGTCATTCACCGTTTTGAACTTATCCATATCGAGAAACAGCAACGCGCCATAGTTATAGCTGCGTGATGAATTGGATTGAGCCGTACGCAGACGGTCCATCAGTAAACGCCGGTTCGGCAAATTGGTCAGCGGATCGTAATAAGCCAGGCTATTGATCTGTTCCTCGGCTTGTTTGCGCGCGGAAATATCGGTATGTGTACCGATCATGCGCAGGGGGTTGCCTTTCTCATCACGACTGACCAGCATCCCTCTGGCCAATATCCATTTCCATGAACCGTCTTTGCAGCGCAGGCGGAACTCGACAACATACGCAGCATCCTTTCCCGCAAAATAATCGCCGATACAGGTGAGCACGCGATCTTTATCTTCAGGGTGGAGGTGTTCTACCCACGCACTTCCTTTTCCCGGAAATTCATGCTCGGCGAAGCCCAGCATTTCTATCCAGCGTTTGGAAAAATGGGCAACATCGGTTTGCGGGTTCCAATCCCACACCCCGTCTCCGGCTCCTTCCAGTGCGAATTTCCAGCGAAATTCACTCTCCTGCAAGGCCTCTTCGCGTTGCGCCAAACTGTCCAGCATACGATTGAACTGGTGTGCAAGTTGCGCCGCCTCGTCACCACCGGGCACTACCGCACGCCTGGTTGAATCCCCTGCTTGCACTGCATCGGCCACTTTTTGGATAGCATGGAGACGGCGCGTAAAATAGCGTCCCGCCAGCGCGGCAAAAATGCCACTTAAGGCCACCGCGATCAGCGAATATAAAATGCCGGAGCGGATGATTTCCGCGAGTTCGGCATCCCAAGCATGTCGATCAAGACCAATACGCACCCAGCCAATCTGATGCCCCGAGAACATAATGGGACTGGCGACATCCGCCAAACTTGTGGTTTGTTGCAAGACCTGCATCTCGGATTTTCGCGGCAGATCGGTCAAATACTGACCGATCCGGGTTGAGTCGGTGTGGGCTAAGACTTGCCCTGTAAGATCGAGCACCATGGCGTGGCGCAGGTCGGGGTAGCGCGAGAGCCCCTGAACTATTTCCTGCAAACCGCTCAAGTCACGCGAGGCAACCCACACCGCCGCCGAGGTGGAAACGCTAGTGGCCAGAGAGATCGCCTGCTCTGTCTGCTGTTCAATCTCCGCAGCATATTGGCGACGGGTGATATCCCAGACAGACACCGACATCATCAAGGATACGATCAGTGCCATGCCGACAACCAGTTGCCGGCGCAGCGTTCCAGACAATATCCACCTCAGTTTTTCCAACATTATTTTCGCTCAACCGGACGCACTTCTTTCTCGAAGCGAGCAATATATTGACGCACGATGTCATAGCTGGCGTCATCGGCAATATGGAAGCGGGCGGTCTCCATGCCGCTGAGAACCTTCTTGCCCTCGGGCGTGTTGGGTAAATCAAGCAGTGCCTGGCGCACCTTTTGGCGAATCCCAACGGGGACATCGTCGCGCGCCATGACGGAATTATTCAGCAGTGAGGGTGTTTCCCAAAGCACGTGAAGCTGTGCAGCCTCGGCAGGGTGTTGCTTTTGAAAGATGCGCCAGGGTGGCGGCCAGGTTGCACCGGCAGCGGCCTGCCCCAGGTAGGCGTTCATGATCGAAGACTCCTGCGAACCCACATAGGCATTCTGGATGTCCCTGTTGATGTCGAGTCCGTGGGTGTGCAAAAAATACTGCGGCATGATGGCCGCCGCCAGTGCCGTGGGAGACGGGTAACTGACCACTTTGCCTTTCAGATCCCCCGGCGTTTTGATTTGAGCATCTTTGCGTCCAATAAAAAGTCCCTTGAAATCTTCCGCGTCACCCCACATCGCGATGACGTGATAACCCACCTTCATGGCCTCCAGCGATTGCCAGGGATTGGGCATCAGGAATTCAGCCTCGCGCGCACGAAACTTCTTCTCATACGCCTGGTAATCGCGGGAAGCTTCCAGCTCAATGTGCGACTCCGGCACTTGACGGTTCAAATAATCGACGAGGGGCTGAAAGGTTTCGCTGAGTTTTTGCGGGTTGTAAAGCGGGTGGGGAACCAGCCGGTAGGTGGTTACCCGACTACCCACTGGCGCCGCGCCGTATTGCAACGGCTTTTCTACAGACTGCTGTTCACACGCCACTAAAAATAGCGGCAGAAAAATACAGGCAAGAAGGAATCTGTTCATGATTTTCCTTCACGAAACTTCCACCATGACTACGGCCAGCACAACTCGCCGAATACTAGCGCTGGAAAGCGCAAAACATGTTGTTCGACTACCGGCCTGTCATCCAGGCAAATTACATTCGCACAATTCCAATAACACGCGGCGCATCTCTGCGTTCACTTTATATCGCGCATTCAGATAATTCACAATCTCCCTGGCCGATTCCTGTGTCCGCCCATAACCTTGGTTGAACTTTGGCAGCATTAATGCGAATTCCGGATAGCGTTTTTCGAATCGACGTTCGTTGGAAAAAGGGTCACGGTCTGTCGAGTTTCTTCTGTCCGCAGCCTCGTACAACTCGATCAGTTTTGCAACAGCAAAGTCCTGAACGAACCGGACGGCCGAAAGTTTTTCTCCCCGACAATATCGACTCAACCCCACATACAAATTCGACAGAATTTCCCCCAAGAGCCATTCAATTGAATCACTTCCGCTGGAGGAATAAAGTTGAGCGGGAATCGAGATGGATTCAGCTATGCCTTCCCGTTTCCAGATCGTCCGTCCGGGTGCGAATGGAATGTCTTTCAATTCGCGCAGTTCAAATACTGCGAATTCACAAAAGACACGATCACGGAACAAGACTTTGTATCCGTCTACCGTGTTTCGATATTGATAGGCTACGGGCGCGATGCCGCTTAACCAGTCAAGATCATTTATATATCTGTCTTTATATCCGTCCTCGGCGATCACAAAAAAATCCAGATCCGAAAAGTCATCCAGTCGATGCGTGTCTTGCCCCACGGAACCGAGCGCGATCACTGCCAACGCATGCTTGGAACGCTCGATCGAACGGGCTATCTCTTGCAGCCTGTCCAACAATATTTCCTTTATCCTCACCCTTTCCTCCTTCACCACCTGTCGTTATCCTGCCGCGTTATTTTATTCAGGGAAGCCTGATCCCAGCCTGCAACACGACAGCTGTATTGGCAGGCAACGTGATTGTCGCCGCGCCACCCGCCCCCACTTCCACCGACCGCCCAACACAACTGCCGGCGGATACACCCCCGCCAAGAACATCGCAATAAATACCCATTGCCAGCCCTGTAACACCACTCATCGTCGCTGCGACACTTTCGTTATTGATAAACACAAACCCTTGGTCTCCACGCGAAAAGGCAACCGCATTCGACCCGTTATCCCACCAATTCAATTGTTGAGTGCCCGCCACCGCATGCCGGAAAGCCGCCATCCTGGCAATGACCGGATCACGCTGCTCGCACACCCACTGACCCGGAGTTGCAGCTTCCATACTGCCAGCACAACCGTTAATACTTGCCGGGGGACCCGCATCGCGGCCCGCCTGTGAATTTCGATCAAAGACGAAACTCGACATCACAGACGGATATCCATAGGGCTGGGCCATCATCCACACATTCGCCAAGCGGTAACTTGCCGCCTCCCGATACGAGATGCCGCCGGAACGCTGCGTGTCATGATTTTCCAGAAAGACCACCGCTTTATCGGAGGGTATCAGTCCCCATGCCGACTCTGAAAACTGACTTCCCGCAAAACCATTGGGATTCAGCTGAGACAATTTCTGCCCACCCGTACCCAGGAATTTATAGCCTGCCCCACGAAACTTGAATTCAGTGATATCTGCCGCGCCTGCGGAATTAAATGCCAACCCGAAGTAATCCCGCACCTTCACTGCTTCGCCGCCGTTGTCGATCACTTCGGCAAAGTAATACGGCAACGATCTGCCCTCGGCAGTCAGTGTTTGATTGACCCTGGCAAGAATCTCATTCAACTCGACAGGCTGGATATGTTTGGCCGCGTCCAGTCTGAATCCCGCCACGCCAAGTCTTACCAGGGCAAGCAAGTAGTCCGCAATCTTCTGCCGTACCGATGAAATGCCGGTATTGAGATCGGCCAACCCCACCAACTCGCAGTCCTGTACGTTGGCCGCATCCAGATAATTATTGATCGAACAGACTGGGTGAAAATCACCTTGCGAGTAGAGACCGGGATAACTGTATTTGCCATAGATCGTGCCATTGCGCCCAGTGCCGGAACCCGCAGTCATGTGATTGATGACTGCATCGACATAGATATCCACTCCGGCTGCTTTGCAACGCGACACCATCGTTATGAATTCCGCCCGCGTTCCCGACCGGCTCAAATCAATGCTGTAACTGACCGGTTGATACCGGGTCCACCACTCGGAGCGCACGATGTCTTCTTGCGGAGGAGATACCTGCACGGCTCTGAAACCGTTGGGACCGAGCTGTGACTCGCATTCATTGGCGATGTCATTCCACGACCATTCGAACAAATGCACGAACACATCACCCGCCGCGGCATGACCGCTGGCACGGTAGGTAGTATCGAGCGCGGGACGGCCCGCGTAGCCACCACCACTGCCCCCACCTCCGCCGCAAGCACACAACCCAACACACCAAAAAATTGTCCAAGTGATGCGGCGAATAAATCGGCTGATCTCAAACACCAACAATCTGTTTGTTTGTTCAGCATTTATAAGCATCAGGGAACTTCCCGGCCTGCCGCCGCTTCGAGTAACTCGAACCATGGCTGACGATCCAGCACAAGGTTCTGCGCTTCAACCAGCGCGCGAATATGTGGCAGCTTGCCCGAGCCCAGCACCGGACTAATACGGGCCGGATGCCGCAACAGCCACGCAATCGCCAGTTGTTCCCGCGTGACTCCCAGTTCATTACTTGTGCGAAACAAGGCTCTGCCCAGTGCTGATTCTTCCCGCAACTGAGTCAAAGCCCCCCCTGCAAGTGGCGACCAAGCCTGGGGTGTGATTCCCAGTCTTTGGCATTGATCCAGCGTTCCATCGGAAAGGCTTTCCAAATGTAAAAGTGAAATCTCGATTTGATTAGTGCGCAGCGGCTCGTTCATTTTGCTTTGCAGTAAATCGAGCTGTTGCGGCAAGAAATTTGACACACCGAGACCATCCACTTTTCCCTCGCGCTTGAGCTGTGCAAAAGTATCGGCGACCTCGTCCGCATGCAAAAGCGGATCCGGCCTATGAATCAACAATAGATCAAGCCGCTCAACACCAAGACAAACCAGCGAATTCTCCACCGATGCGGTGATGTGCTCGCGACCGGTGTTGTAATGCTTCACGCGGTGTGCCGGACGGGCGGGCGTCACCAGCGCGATCCCGCATTTGCCGATCAACCTGATCCGTGATTTGAGCGCGGGATTCGCGCGCAATGCGGCACCAAATATCGACTCACACCGGTAGTCGCCATAGATGTCCGCCAAATCGAACGTATTGATGCCGAGGTCAAGGCAAGCACTGACCAAGCCGGCCATTTGCTCTGCACTCATGCCCCATTGGTCGATACGCCAAAGCCCAAGAATAAAACGTGAATTGCCGGCACTCATACACACTCTCCATTCAAGTGTTGCATTTGTATGCCGTCTCAGGCCAGTCGCAACTGCGCAAGGGAAGCGACTGCATCTTTGCCGCTGATATCAGGGATGATGCTTAATTCAAGTACCGTGACCGTTGGAAGGTCGACGTGAAAATCTTGTTCTTCCACAGTTGCGTCCGGTGCACTGAAATTCCATTGTTGCCTGACGATTTCACGGTAGGTCTTTCCACCATCCGAAGACCCGCGCAAGACAAACTCCTGCGTGCGTATATGGTCCGTCTCAATGAATTTCAAAGCGATGCGCCGGATTTGTTGTGGCGCGTCGAAACGTAACCTGATTATCTGTTTGCCGGGCATTCCCGCCAGCCACCCTGCCCCCTTACCCGGCAACAGCGCCGATTCAACAGGATGGTCTATGTTCTCGGACGTGACTTCAACCGCCGCAAGCAAATCCAGATTCAGCCATTCATCAGCAGCAACTTCTACGTCCTGTGTATTTTCATTGATGAATATTTTTCGCATCGGCGTGTCCTCCAAATTGATTCCTGTTCGATCCGGTGTTTCCGGATTCCTTCATCAGGGGGAAAATATCAATCACAATTGTCACAACTTACAACTCCTGCAATATGCGCTTTTTCTGCTGCTTGTAATCTTCCTCGTTGATAAGCCCCTGGTCGAACAACTTCTGTAGGATCTGCAATCGATTTGAAAGCGACCTCTCGGTAACGGAGTCCGCATGGGTCGGTACAGCTTCGGTTGTTGGTACGGGCAAAGCAGTCGCTCTAGCGGGTTCTGGTTGAAAATATTTTCCCACTGGTTGCACCGCTTTCGAACCCAACCCCATCGCCGGAGCGATGGGGAGTGCGCCGTCGATCACCCACTCCACGCCTTCCAAACCATTTGATCCAACCAGCTGTTCACGCTGGGTCTCCGCCGATTCGGTCAGCAGATCGATCACTGGGCTGGGCGTGGCATCCCCGTCGAATCCGACGGTGTCCTTTGGATGCCCCGGAGCGGGCTGCATCACTCCCAACGGGAGACGGTCCATCGGCTTCGTGTTTGAGTTGATGAGTGATAAATCTGCCGTGACGGAAGTAATCGCCCCTGTCACAAAGGCAGTGGCTGCCCAACTTCCACCTTTACACCCGGCGAAGAAAGTAGCGGGAACAAAAAATTCTATCGTCTTGCCACGCACCCTGATCCGGGTCGGAAACAGGATCGATTGGTCAACACTGGCTTCGATTTCTGCCGCCGTGTGTTCGGGAAATTGTTCTGCCAGAACATCCATCAACTGATGCCGCATCAACTCGGGGCGCGGCGTGAGAATGACGGCTCTTTCCCATGCAAAGCGGCGTGCAATCTTGCTGTGACGACCTGGAAGAGTGAACGTATTGCCTGAACCGTCAAGCCGATCAGTATCGATGTAGATATCAATGTTGAACTGATAAAAACCTTTGCGGGCGAAGTTGGCCAAGGATTCGCCGCCGCTTGCATAGAGCGCGTCTTTTGGATCATGTATCGCATTCTTGAATTTAGCCGAAAACCAGAATCCCGACTCTTCGCGACTCATGCTCAACTGCTGCAGATCGAGATCGCCCGATTGATAATCCGCGCGCTGCGGGTAACTCAGTGTGCCGGCCCCGTTGTCATCTCCAATGGGATCATTGAAACTGGCCAAGGGCTGGGCTGCCCAAACACTCAGTGTGTAAGTCATTAGCGCAACAAATAATAGAGAAGCCTGCATAGGATCTTTCTGCGTTTATCAAACCGTTGAGAACAGGTGCAGTTTACTTGTTGGCAGGGAAATTAAAGAGTGTTCCCCCACCCTAAATCCCTCCCCCGGTGGGAGAGGGACTTAACCCCAAAGCCTCTCCGCTCTGGCTCCCTCTCCCACCGGGGGAGGGCTGGGGTGGGGGAACACTTGTGGACTAGCACTCATAATTTAACCTCGCCAAAGCCGGGTGAACCATAACAAAAAACCCTCCCAGACTGCGGGAGGGTTCTCAAGGACACGAACAACCTATCGCGCAAGTTTAGAAGTTCACTTGGGCAAATGTCTTCATGCGGTATTGATTGATGTCAACGGCGGCGGCACCCACAGTACCGGTCGGGTTGCCAGTGCCCCGTATCGTTTGCGCCAGCAGCCCCAGTTCGAACCCGGGCAGGTTGTAGGCGAACTTCACTCCGTAGATATTCTTGGAGTTGTCATCTGCTGCTGCACCCACTGTTAATTTGCGGGTGTAATGGCCGAAGGTCAGCATGCCATGCAAATCGGCAGTCAACTGCTTACCCAAACTTGCCGAGAGTCCGCTATCTTTCACTGCCCGGTCATCTGTGGCAATTGATGTATCCACCCCATCTTTGTCGTCGACCAGCTTGAACTTCAGGTTGGCATCCAAACCGCCCATCACCGGTAGATTGCGATTGAGTTTGAAGGCGAAGATGTTGGTCTTGCGGTCTTGGTTCAACGCGAAGAAATTCGACAAGGGTCCGGTGGCCGAGTAACCCTGCCAGTTGTTGTTATAACTGACATTGGTGTACTCCAGAGACATCGGTGTATTGGAGTAGTCATATTTACCCAGCAGCGTGATGCCCTTCCAACCAACAATCGACTCCGCCGGTGACTCGTTGAAATCCATGTAGCCATTGTCGGTGACATTTTTATTGGAAGCAGATTGCGTATAGTCCGATGTTGCACCGCCGGACCACAACGTATTGCCCCAGTTATACCAAGCCGCCTCGGAACCTTCCGTCAACAACACATCGGACTCACGGCGTGCAGCGGTGGTGCTGTAATAACCCGCACCAATGTTGAAATACTGTCCGCTCACACTCAGTCCATCCACGGGTGTGGTCCAGTCCGCATCGACCTTGAGGGCTTTGTCGCTGAGGCTGGCACGGGGAGTATTACCCCAAACCTCGCCGACCGAACCGCTGGCAGGATCAGAAGTAGAACCATAATATGCACCGCGCAAATCAATTCCATCTGCCGGACTGCCTTCGGCTTTTAGAGCAAGCACCGAGTTTTTGTAGATTTCCTTGATATTCACGCCTGCATAAGAATTGACGGTGGTTCCAAGGGTGTGGTCATTAAAAAGTTGATAACTCGCCGTGAGCTTTGCAGCACCCAACGGCACTTTGAACTGACCGATGTAGACAGCTTCATTGTATTGGGTGCTGTCAGAGCTACAGCAAACCGGACCATTCCCCCAGTTGAATTGCAAATAACTCGGCAAAGAAACACGCGCAAATTCCCACGTGCTACCTGACATCATCGGTCCTTTGAAATAGAAACCGTTGTAGTTGTCGCGGTCGATGTAGCGGATCTTGCCCACTGTGAACGGATCGAAATAGCCCCAATCGCTGGTACCGATACGCACCTGGCTCAGCCAGTTGTAACCCGGGCTCAGCTCGATATAAGCACCGCGCAGTTTCATCATCTTTTGGTGGTTGACTTCGTTGGCCCCGACTGAATTTTCCTGCCCAAAGCCGCCGAACTCAGTCCAGTACGCCGCACTGCTGCGGCTTTGGACGCGTCCGCCTGCTTCGACTTTGGAAGAGATGCGCGTTTTGAAGATGAGATTGAATTCCGTGAACTGCCCCTGGTCGGTACCGCTGGCAGTATCGATACTGCCGTTGTTCGCCCCGCGCTGACTGCCGTCAAGAAACTTCATGTAGAAATTCGTACCACTAAAATCGATCGTGGCAGCTGAGGCACTCCCCGCAAAGGCCAATCCAAGAGCCAAACACAGTTTTTTTATTTTATAGCTTTTCATTTTAATTTCCTTTCTGGTTGGTGGTTGTTAACGAATTACTTCTTGATCAACTTCAGTGTTGCAGCTTTGACTGTTTCGCCATTCGGCCCGCAAGTGGATGACAACATGTCGGCCTGTTTTGCATCGGCCGATTCGAGCACATCCGTGGTGTGTGCATCGCAATCGCCATCATTTCCACCGCCGAAACGGTGTTGGCCCTCGTACTCGTTCACTTTGCGCGTGAGCAGATCGGTTGCCGCCGGAAAGCCTTCATTCGATTGAACGACAACCTGATACGACCAAGCGTCGACGTTACCGTCGCCACCCAACTCACTCAATGGAACCGAGCCTTTGATGGTGCGATTGTTGCCGCGTGTGGTATTCGGCACCACGATGTCGGCCACCAATTTGGGCGCTTTTGTTTCTGCTTCTCCCATGACGCGGGCTTTTTTCTGCGGTGACAGAATCACCACCTTGTTCCACTCGCTGCCCGCAGCAAACTGAACATTGAGTCCGGGCAACCCTTCGGTGTGACCACCCTTGTTGTTCTTGATGAACACAAAAATCATCTGAACGGCGAAGCCATTGCCCATCCCCCACGGGTCTTCCAGTGAGCTGTTCACATCAACGGCAAATTCTGCTTCCTCGCCATTTTTCTTGACCGATAGTTTGGTGAGGTCGAAAGAACCGGCTTTATAGACACCGTCGGTAGGATAAACGTAGTTGCCCGGCCCTTTGTCATCCCCTTTGGGGTCATCGAAAGTGACAGCCCGGACGCCGGAAACACCCAGTGTCAGCACGGATGCCATGCAAACTGCGAGTACGGTTTTATTGATCTTCATGTGCGTTCTCCTTTTCTTGGTTGGTTGCAACAACTACTTGACACTTCCTGCGGTTAGGCCGGAAATCAGATATTTTTGCAGGTGCAGGAACAGCGCCACTACCGGCAACGAGACGATCACAGAGCCGGCGGCGAAGTACCCCCATTGCGACGAAAAACCGCCAACAAAAAAACGTAAGCCGACGGGTGCGGTGTAATTGGCTTCGGCTTCCATGAAAACTGACGCGAGGATGAATTCATTCCAGGCGGTCATGAACGAGAATAATGCGGTGATGGCAATCGCCGGTTTGGCCAGCGGCAGGATGATGCGCCAGAAGATCGTCAGTCTTGACGCACCGTCAATCAGAGCCGACTCTTCGATGTCGTAGGGAATGGTGTCGAAATAACCTTTGAGCATCCACACGCAGAACGGGATCGACGTGGTGGCATACACGATGACCAGACCGATGTAGGTGTTGCCCAACCCCAACTGCTTGACGATGATGATGAACAACGGAATCAGCATCAATGTACCGGGAAACATCTGCGAGACCAGAAACATGAGCATGCCGGTGTCGCGGCCGGGAAAACGAAAACGCGAAAATGCATAGGCTGCCGTGCAGGCCAGAAACACGCCGAGCACCGTTGTCATCAATGAGATCACCACGCTGTTCCACAACCAGCGGCCGAAACTCTGTTCAGTCCACACCTCGGTGAAATTGCTCACCGACCAATGCGCCGGAAGCGGCAGGATCGCCCTGAAGCGTTCAAAGAAACTCGGATCATTGGGCAGGTCGATCAGCCCCACGCTTTGCTGTCCGGAAAAGGACAGCGCCAACACCCACAACACCGGATACATCGCCAATACCGTGAAGCTGATCAGCGCGATATGCAACCACACATGATTTTTGGTTTTCATGGCAGTCATTTCAGTATGACTCCGTTGCTTTGCTGGCGCGTGTCTGGAACACGCCATACACCAGCAGTATCATGAATATCACCGTCGAATAGGCTGCGGCATACGCATATTGATAATTCTCGAAAGCCAGTTTGTAGGCTTTGGTCACCAGGATTTCGTTAGCGCCTGCCGGCTCACCGCCGGAGACGAGGAAGATGATATTGAACATGTTGAATGTCCAAACCACCGACAGCACGATGGCCGGGATCAGGGTGGGTTTCAATAGGGGCAGCGTGATGTAGCGCAGCCGCTGCCAGCGATTCGCACCCTCTACCTCGGCGGCTTCATACATGTCTCTTGGAATGGATTGCAATGCGCCCAAGATCACGACCATCATGAAGGGGAAGCTCAACCACGCGTTGGTCGCCAACCCTGTGATGAAGGAACTGAACACGCCGTCAAACCAATTCACCGATTCCAAACCGAACATCTGCAACACTTGGTTGATGACACCGAACTGCGGGTGGAACATGCCGCGCCAGACCAGTGCCGTGATGTAGTTTGGAATGGCCCAGGGAAGGATGAGTAATACACGATAGATGGCCTTGCCACGCAAGCCGTCGGTGTTAAGCGCCATCGCCAGCAGAAAGCCGATCGTCACACCCAGGAAGACATTGGATACGGTCCACAGGATGGTGACGAGAAGTGTCCAGTAGAAATTCTGATAGTTCCAACTGATGCCATCTGCGGTGCGCTCATACAGATTGAAATCGCCGAGGATAGACTTGAAGTTGTCCAGGCCGATCAGTCGCTCCTGAAACGGCAGCGACTCGTTGAACAAGGTGGTATCGGTGAAAGCCAGTGTGATGCCGTAGGCAAAAGGGAAGAAGACCAGCACCAACATGCCGATCATTGCCGGCGCGACGTACAGGTAGGCATCGGAATGATGCCTGATTGCAGCGTACATACGCGCCGCATAGCCGTGTATAAAAAGGATCAGCAACATGCCGCCAAACAAGTCGATGAACCAAAGTATCGGATTGATAAAGCGGCTAAGGCTGGTTAACTGTGCGGTCTGTCTGTCGGTGGAAACGCTCCCATCCGCCGCGAGTACACCGCGTGGTCGCTGGTAGAAATCCGTGTCCCATAGATTGGCCGATGCCGTGTCACGCACCAAGGGCAGATATCCCAGGTGATCATAGATCGCTGCCGTGGCAAGGTAACGCTCCGCAACAAGCTGGTTGTCTTTCACCATGACCCGCTCCAGCTGCGCCATATTCTGGTGCTGGTAAACCCAGGCGAACAAGACGAAAACGCCCAGCACCAATATTTTTCTTGGCTCGAACTTGCGTGCGGCATCCATTCTGAGCAGCGCGCCAACGACCATAGCGCCCATTAGTAGAATCATCAAAAGAGCCAGATCAGGGTTGGCCTTGACGGAGTTCGAGGCGTCAACACTCAACTCGACTTGCACTATTCCGGCGAACTCTCCCCCCGACAGATAAGGCAGGGTGATCACCTGATGACCGTTTGATTTATCGTCGATCTGTATCGTTTTGTTACGCACAACGTCTTCACCGCGATTGGTTTCGCGAGCCGTGCGAATCTGGTTGCTTAGGTCGAATAAGGTTTTCTCTTCGCGCCGAAGTTGCCTTGGGGCGCCATCTTCGAGCTTGGTCGAGGCAAGCAACTGCGAACCTTCCACGATGATGATCGAGTCGATCAGCGGGTTAAATCGCTTTATATCGCCGACCCGCTTGCGGGTGTCTTCAGGATTGCTATCCGCAATCGAAAAAGTCACGGCATTGGCTTGCAAAATCGCCAACCGCTGCCGCTGTTGCATCTGCATTTCCTTCTCTTGCGCTCGGAACACCCACAGGCTCAACACCAGCGTCACCAGCAAGCTGATGCCCAAGCCCCATAGTGCGGATTGCTTCAGGTGTGCGCCAATGGTCATAACTGTGTAGTGTTATTCGATTCGATCAACGCCCTTTGCGCAGCGCGTTGATACTTTCCTGAACCGCAGCCGATGCCTCCTTGAGCGCCGCTTCCGGCGTGGCGTTTCCCTTGACGACTTTATTCATCGCCGTGGTTGCGGGTGACCACACCATCGTCATCTCGGCACGGTTGGGCATCGGCTCGGCGCTGTTGAGCTGATCATGAAAGGCTTTGAGTACCACGTCACTGGCAACACGCTTGTCTTTGTAAATTGCAGCGTTGGTGTGCAGTTGGCGCCCTTCCAATGCCAGCAGCAATCCGGCCTCCTCGGAGGCAAGGAATTTTGCAAAGTCGTAGGCCGCTTCTTTCTGTTTGGAGCTGGCAGAAACATAGGCGCCTTCAATCGTCAGCCACGGACGCATCGGCTTTTTTCCCGCTTCATCAATCACCGGCAACACGGCCAAACCAAAATCCACCGAGGGAGAAATCTCTCCAATGAACCATGGCCCATTGAACACCATCGCCACCTTGCCTTCATTGAACATGGACGAAACCAGTGTCTCGGAAGGCTCGGTCGGCATAATTCCGTCCTGCTTGTACCACTTCATCATCTGCTTGATCGAGGCGACATTCTGCGGAGAGTTCAATGTCAGCGTGCCGTCTTTATCAAACACGCTGCCGCCGAAAGCATTCATCAATGCGGCATGGAAGTAGAAGTTGGTGTACCAATAGGCCAATCCGTACCGGCCCGAATCGGCGTTGGTCAACGACTTGGCCAACTTCACCAGTTCGGCCGAATTTTTGGGCGGGGTTTTTACCAACGCTTTGTTGTAGATCAGTGTGATGCTCTTGTAATTCAGCGGCACTCCGTACACGGTGCCTTTGTAAGTCATGGCATCCAGCATTCCCGGCAGGAATTGCTTTTTTGTCGCATCGTCCATGAAGAAGCCGATAGGCTCGACGGTTTTTCCCGATTCGATCCACCCTCCCAAACGGTCCTGTGCATAGATAAAAACGTCCGGCCCTTTGCCCCGAGGAACAGAGGCGCTGATCTTGTCCGCGTAAGCATCATAAGGAATGGCCAGGGTGGTGACTTTGAGGCCTTTGTCGGCCATTTTGGACTCGTACAGCTTGGCGACTTTTTCAATAGTGCTCTTTTCCGCACCCCGGTAAGCATGCCAGACCACCAAGTCGGCGGCCTGCACAGAAATTGATATTCCGCCGAGAAGCAGCGCGCCCATTGCGAACACCAAGTGAATTATTCTCCTCATAATTTTTTCTCCTTGAAAATCGGTTAAGACAAACGCTGCTCGGTGAGCGGATCGAACAAATGCATGGCTTCACACTTCAACAACATACTGACCGTATCGCCGGGCGACGGAAGCAGCCCGTGGCTGTGCAGGCGCCCGATCAGAATGTGATCGCCCACCTTGAAATGCAAAATGGCTTCATGACCCAGCGGTTCGACCATCTCCACTTGCCCGTGAATGGGTTGCGCCTGCTGCCAGTCGACCTCGTGCGGCGCCCCGATGTGTTCGGGGCGAATTCCCAACATCACGTTGTGTCCGCGTTTGGCAAGTGCGGCGTGTTTGAACTGGGTGCTGACCGGCATTTGCCCGCCAAACAGTTCGACCATCGTGCCATCGTCACTCAGCCGGGCCGGCAGGATGTTCATGTTGGGGGTGCCGATAAAGTGTGCAACGAAGATGTTGTCCGGACGATCGTACAGATCCATCGGGGTTCCGCACTGCATCAGGTTCGTGTCGAGCGGGTTGTTGCTGTTGCACGGGCGCATGACAGCGATCCGGTGTCCCATGGTCATGGCTTCGACTTGGTCGTGCGTCACATAAACAGTCGTCGTGTTCAGACGGCGCTGGAGTTTGCTGATCTCGGCGCGCATCTGTACACGCAACTCGGCGTCCAGATTGGACAAGGGTTCATCGAACAGGAATACGGAAGGATTGCGCACGATGGCCCGTCCCAGCGCGACGCGTTGACGCTGGCCGCCTGAAAGCGCCTTGGGTTTGCGTTCAAGCAATAAGTCGAGACCCAGCAGGTCGGCCGCCGTCTTGACGCGTTGACGGATATCGGCCTCGGGTAATTTGCGTATCTTCAAACCGAAAGCGATGTTGTCATACACGTTCATGTGCGGGTAAAGCGCGTAGCTTTGAAACACCATCGCGATGTCGCGATCTTTCGGATGGACCTCGTTTACCACCCTGTCACCGATCGAAAGTTTTCCCGAGGTGATCGTTTCCAGCCCCGCGATCATGCGCAACACGGTGGATTTCCCACAGCCGGACGGTCCCACGAACACCATGAACTCACCATCGTTCACGGAAAAGTTTAGATTCTTGATGACTTCGGTTTCGCCGTAGCTCTTGCCGATGTTGTCGAGTCGAATGGATGCCATCAGTGCGCCACCTTTCCTGTTCCAAAACTTAGAATGCGCACCGATTTTGGAGCCATCACCCACTCTAAATATCCCGCACTGGTCTGAACAGTGTCTCCGCTCATTTCGTCTGTGGCGAAGCTCTCGCCCCATGTATCGGGCAGTTTTATTTTGGTCGGCATTTCCTGGTTTTCCCGATTAACCAGGATCAACAACTTGTCGTTGCTTGAAATATCTTCCCGCGTGTAAGCAAGGATTTTGTCTTGCGGCGTAGAAAGCAGGGTGTACCCGCCCTGTCTCAATGCAGAATGGTGTTTGCGGATCTGTATCAGGGATTTGTAAAAGCCGCGCAGCGCTTCGTCACGCACTGCGCCTTTGCCGGGGCTGATGTCGCGCGCGCCCCAAGGCATATCGGTGCGGTTGAGCGGCCATTCGCTGCCGCTTCGCGCAACCTCCTCGCCGTAGTAAATCACCGGCAATCCGATGGAAGTCATCTGAATCGCCACGCACAGTCTGAATTTGTCTTTGTCACCTTCCAGATTGGACAAGGCCATCGGTTCGTCGTGGCTGGACAGGTAATGTGCCAGTAGATAGCCCTTGCGCACTTTGTGCCTGGAACCCAGATAACTGCCGTAAGCAACGACACGACCACGGCCGCTGACAAAGGACTCGCAGCTTCCTTTGAAACTGAAATCAAATCCCGCATCGATTTCGTCCCGCTCAAAAAACGGATCCAGTGAATTCGCCGTTCCGCCCCAATACTCTGCCAATAAAAAGAATTCGTTGCTTATTCTGGTACGAGTTTGCCGGCGATGTTGCAACCAGAAGTCAGACTCGACATGTTTGTAGGTGTCCAGACGAAATCCGTCCACTCCCGCTTGTTTGGCCAAGGCTATGTTGGCATCCAACAAATACTCCCTGACTTCCGCTAACTCGGTCTTGAAGTCAGGCAACCCGCCCACAGCGCATTTGACGGGATTGACTTCGCAATTGCCCTCTCCCACGCGAAGCCAACTTTGTCCGTCGGCTGTCCTGCGATCCGCGTAACCGGATGTGTAGCCGGAATGGTTGTAGACCACGTCCAGCAACACCTTGATGTTTCGCTTGTGTGCTGCTTCAACCAACCCCTTCAGATCTTCGAGGTTGCCAAAACTCTCATCGATCTTGTAAAAATCATCAATCCAGTAACCGTGGAATCCGCAATGTTTGAACTCGGGGATGCCCATCTTGGCGGGGGCATTGGCATAGGGACACTGAGCCATCTGCTTTTGCACCGGGTTGATCCAAAGTGCGGTGACCCCCAAGTCCGACAGTTCGTCCAGTTGCCGGGTCAACCCCTTCAAATCGCCCCCGTGATAACTACCCGGATTCGAACGTTCGACCTTGTAATTATTGCCACCGTCGCCGTCGGCATAGCGGTCGACGAGCACGAAATACAAGACCTCATCGGACCAGTTGGTTGCTGCATAAGGTGTTAGCGGACTAAGGGTAAGGCAAAGCAGGAGGTAGACAGCAGGACGGAGCGCGAAGGAACTTACCCTTCGAATGCTGTACCCCAATCCAGCGAAAGAAGCAAAATCGAACCGCAATTACGTACTCCCTTATATTTATTATTGGGAACAAACAGTAATCCGTGCTCTTTGAACTTATTTAGCATACAAATTTACTCGGTCTTTTTACGCCTCGGAAAATCCCGAGTCAATCGTTTAGTTCTTTCTGTTGCACAAAAGCTACTTCCTGGCGTCAAGCGAATATTGACAAGAATTGCCCGTCGGCAACTATGCTGGTCTGTGTGTTGAAATGTGTAGCGGGGAGCCGTTGCGGTTAAGCAACGGCACAGAATGCTCTGTATTGCAGAGGGTATGTCAGCGGCTTACTCGATCAGTGGCTGCGCGCAATTACGCAACAAGCAGTGTATTTTCAAGCTCAAGCACAGCGGGAGTGTATCTACGGCAGCGACCTGGCCAGACGAAATCCGAAATTGGCATAGCGGCCTGACGGGTCGGCTTTATCACGCGCTGCCGAGCGTACAAAGCGCGGGGCGTCGTACCACGAACCTCCCCGAAGTACTCGCCTGATTGGCTCATCCTCCTTGGACCTACTTTCAGCCGGAGCCACTGTATAACTTTCCTGATAGACGTCTTCTGTCCATTCCAGCGCGTTACCGAGTATGTCAAATAGTCCAAACGCGTTGGGTTTGAATTTCCCCACCGGCGAAGTATAGGCATACCCGTCGCTGCATTGATGCACTGTCCAGGATATCGTGCCCTGAATTTTTTCCTGCGCGGTCATGTCTGCGGTATTCGCATAGGCACAAGACTCTTCGGGGCTGTCCCCCCAGTACCGCGCAGAATTCGTCTTGCCGCGCGCCGCGTACTCCCACTCTGTTTCAGTCGGCAACCTGTAGGTTTTGCCGGATATTTTTGAGATCCATTTTGCGTAGGCTTTGGCATCGTCCCAATTGATACAAACAACCGGGTGTTTGTCGGTTTGCGCAAAACCCGGTGACTGCCAACCGGCATTGGACTCCTCGAATTTGCCATCTACCAGTATTTTGCATTGCTCAACGGGGAGGTACTTCGCCTGTTTTACAAAGGCGGCAAACTGTGCGCGGGTAACTTCGTGTTTGCCCAAAGCAAAAGTAGCCAGTTCCACCTGATGCTCGGGACCTTCATTGTCATTTCTTCCGTCTTCCGTATCGGGTGATCCCATCTTCAAGCCCCCCTTGGGGATGACGACCATCTCTGGGCACTCTGTGCAATCGCGAAAGTTTTTACCTGCCTTAAACGTATTAGAAGCATTCTTCGATTTGGCGGGTTTGCCTGGGTTGTCTGTCTGAGCTTGGCAGGGATTCCATACCAAACACATTGCCGTGATGAAAATACCGATTCGTTTGAACATGCTGACTCGTCTGTGTATCCACTAATCAAATTAAAAATCCCGCCCCACACGGAAGCCTGCACAGCGGGACTAGGCTTGTTTGCACCGCATTATTTTGGCGAGTATTTTAGACCACGCCGATTAATTCATTCTCTACTTTCATGCATTTTTGTGTCTTGCGGGACAATCAACATCCAGCCCACTCAATTTCACGGCAATAAAAAAGCCCGGCAAAAACTGCCGGGCTTGATCGACCTTGTGAGACTTGATTATTTCTTGACGCTACACGTATTGATCCCAAAAATCGGGTAGGCAGGGCAAAAGCCAATCACGCCGGTCAGCAACGGCACGACGCCGATCCATCCCCACACACCTACGGTTCCGGTTGCGGCAAGTCCCACCAGTACCAAACCAACGAATATTCTCAAAGCACGATCAATACCACCCGCATTACTTTTCATTTACTTCTCCTTTGTTGTTAAGACCTACAAACCGTTAGAACTTCTGTGTTGCGCTTCACTGCTTTACCTCAAACCAAAGTTGCATCCCGGGTCACAAATTCCACCTGTGCACCCTCATGGATCAATTGCTTTACCGCACAGTTGCTCACCTCGTCCAGAATACGTTGCCGCTGTTCCGCTGTGATGTGTTCGGGGAAAGTGATATCCGTCACGAATCGCTGAGGCACGATCATGTTGCCGCTACGCACTACCGGCTTGCAGTTGATCTCAATTCCCGCTGCGCTGATGTGCAACGCTTTGCATGCTTTGCGCGAATACACGCCGGCACATCCGGCCAACGCGGCATACGTAGCTTCCAGTGGATTCACCAGGCTGCCGTCCAGTCCATAGCTGACGACATGCTGTTTATAGTGCACGTGAAGTTGTGCACTTTCATCCAGCGCAAGCCGGTACATTTAGCACGACTCCCGGATGCCGAATTTGGACAGAATGGTGGTCAGCGGACAAACCCGGGTGAAGCCGCTTTGCAGCAAGTTCAGCCCGACGAAGGCGGTAAAGAACAGGAAATAACTGCTGACGAATAGCGGGCTGGCTTCTACCCCCAGCAATAGCGACAACAAAATAAAACTGCCTGCGACGATGCGTACGATGCGTTCTGCGTTCATGTTTACGACTCCTGTTTTGTTCAAAGATCAATCTGGTATTTCTTGTACAACGTTGCGTAATACAGCACCGGGATCACCACCAGCGTGAGCAAGGTCGAGACCAGAATGCCGAAGATCAGCGACAGTGCCAGCCCGTTGAAGATCGGGTCATCCAGAATGAACAACGCGCCCAGCATGGCTGCCAGCCCGGTCAGAATGATCGGCTTGGCGCGCGCGCTGGCAGCGGCGATCACCGCATGGTGAGGATCCACTCCGTCGCGCAATTGCAAATTGACGAAGTCCACCAGCAGGATCGAATTGCGCACGATGATGCCCGCCAGTGCGATCATGCCGATCATCGAAGTGGCGGTGAACTGCGCACCGAACAGGGCATGTCCCGGCATCACGCCGATGATGGTGAGCGGGATCGGTGCCATGATGACCAGCGGCACGACGTAACTCTTGAACTGCGCCACCACCAGCAGGTAGATCAGGATCAGCCCGACACCGTAAGCGATGCCCATATCGCGGAATGTCTCGAACGTGACTTGCCATTCGCCATCCCATTTCAGCGCGTAACTGGCATACGGGTCGGAAGGTTGCTTGAAGAAATACGGTTCCAGCGTGCCGCCCTGCTCCAACTCCATGCCGCCGACTTTGCTGTTGATACCAAACATGCCGTACAGCGGACTATCCAGCTTTCCCGCCATGTCGCCGGTCACGTACACCACGGGCAGCAGATCCTTGTGATAGATCGGCGTGTCGCGCTGCATCTGCACCACTTGCACCAATTCCGACAAAGAGACCAACACACCGTCTTTGGCGCGCACCTGCAGTTTCAACACATCGTCGATGCGGCTGCGTTTCTCCGCAGGTAACACCATGCGCAACGGCGGTGCATATTTCGCATTCGCCTCGTGTAACGAAGTCACATCCTGCCCGGCCAACGCGACCTGGATGGTATCGGCGATATCGCGTGTGGAGACCCCGAGCAAGGCCGCTTTGCTTTGCATCACGCGCAACATCATCTTGGGTGCCGCCTCGGTCACGCTGTCGTCGATACCGATGATGTCTGCCGTCTCGCTGAATCGTGCATGCACCTGGGTTGCCACTTCACGCGCTCCCTGATATTCGGGGCCGTAGATTTCGGCCACGATGGGCGACATCACCGGCGGACCCGGCGGCACTTCCACCACCTTCACTTTGGCATTCCATTTTTTGGCGATGGCTTCGATCGGCTCGCGCACGGCGCTGGCGATCTCGTGACTGGTGCGCGAGCGATGATGTTTGTCGCGCAGATTGACCTGGATGTCGCCCAACTCGACGGCATTGCGCAAATAATATTGGCGCACCAGACCGTTGAAGTTGATGGGTGAAGCCGTTCCGGCATACGCCTGGTAGTCGGTCACTTCCGGCACGCTCGCGAGATAGGTACCCATCTCGCGCATCGCGCCGGCCGTCTGCTCCAAAGCCGTACCGCTCGGCATATCAATCACCACTTGGAACTCCGACTTGTTGTCGAAGGGCAACATCTTCAGCACCACCAGCTTGACCACCACCAGCGACACCGAGATCAGCAACGCGGCCAAAATGCCCAGCCATAATTTGCGTCGTGCCGGTATGCCATGCACTCCGTTCAGGAACGGGGTAAGCAGGTTGCGGAAAAAATGCGCGATCCTGGTATCGCGCTCATCCTTGACGAACGCATGGTGCGCATCGGCCAATTTGAGCGCCAACCACGGCGTCACGATGAAGGCGATGGCCAGCGAGATCAACATGCCCATGCTGGCGTTGATCGGGATCGGGCTCATGTACGGCCCCATCAATCCACTGACGAAAGCCATCGGCAACAGTGCGGCGATCACCGTGAAAGTCGCCAGGATGGTCGGGCTGCCCACCTCGTCCACCGCTTCCGGGATGATCTCGGACAACGGTTGATGCTGCGCCAATTCGCGCCGACGATGGATGTTCTCCACCACCACAATCGCGTCGTCCACCAGGATACCGATGGAAAAAATCAGCGCGAACAGCGACACACGATTCAACGTAAAGCCATACGCCCAGGAGGCGAACAACGTCACGGCCAGCGTCAACAAAACGGCGATGCCGACGATAACTGCTTCGCGCCTACCCAATGCGAACCACACTAGCATCACCACGGCAGTCGTGGCGAAGATCAATTTCTGGATCAGCTTCATCGCCTTGTCGTTGGCTGTCTCGCCGTAGTTGCGCGTGGTGGTCACGTGCACATCGTCGGGGATCACACTGCCTTTGAGTTCTTCGACACGCTGCAACAGTTTGTTGGCGACGTTCACCGCGTTCTCGCCCGGCTTCTTGGTGATGGCAAGGGTTACCGCCGTATATTCGCCCTGCGTGCCGATGTGTTTGTCCGCTGCCGCAGCGCCCGTTCCCATCCACACATAACTGGTGGGTTGATCCGCTTCGTCGCGCACTTCCGCCACATCATGCAGGAACACCGGTTTGCCTTCATTCGTGCCCACCACCAGTTGCCGCACTTCGCCGGCGTCGCTCAGGAAATTGTTGGTCTGTACCAGCACTTCGCGGTTGTTCTGCACCAGCGTTCCCGCCGATTGCGACACGCTGGCCGCCTGCAATGCCGCACGCACTTCCTGCAACGAGAGTTGATAAGCGTTCAACGCTTCGGGATTGAGCAGAATGCGCACGGCGCGCTGGCTGGCGCCCAGTGTCGCCACTTCACGCGTACCGTTCACCCGTTTCAATTCAACTTCGATGGCATGCGCCACCTGCGTCAGCTCCAATCCGCCACCCGCTGCCTGCTCGCGCCACAGTGTCAGACCCAGAATCGGCACGTCGTCGATGCCGCGTGCTTTGATGATGGGCTGCGCCACCCCCAGCGTGGTTGGCAACCAGTCGGAATGCGATTGGATCACGTCGTACAGTTTGACCAGCGACGGCACATGTTGCTCGCCGACTTTGAATTGCACGGTGAGGATCGACATGCCGGGCTGCGACACGGAGTACACGTGATCTACTCCGGCGATCTGCGACAAAACCTGCTCGGCCGGCGTCGACACCGTGCGCGCCACATCCTGCGCCGACGCGCCCGGATAGGCGATCAGCACATTGGCCATGGTGACGTTAATCTGCGGCTCTTCCTCGCGCGGCGTAACCATCACCGCAAACGCGCCCAGCAGCAGCGCCACCAGCGCCAGCAGAGGGGTCATCTGCGAATGCAGGAAGATGCGTGCGATGCGCCCCGATATGCCCATCATCGTTTCACCGCCATACCTGCTTTGACCGCCTCGCGTGCCACGCGCTCACCCACCGTCAGACCAGCCAACACCTCGATCTCATCTTTGTCTGTAGTTTCTCCCAACCGTACTTGGCGCAAACGCGGCTGTTCTTTTTCATCCAACACATATACCGCCACCACTTCGCTGCGGCGCACCACTGCGCTGGCGGGGATCAGCAACTTCTTTTCTTTGCCCACCACAAAATGCGTGCGCACGAACATGCCGGGATAGAGGCCCTTTTCATTGGCGGGCAGGTTGATTCTCACTTGCGTGCTGTGTGTGCGCGGATCGGCTGACGGTTGCACGGAGATATTCGCCGGCTTGATCCATTTGTTCATCGCGGGCACTTCAACCGAGGCCGAAGGTCGAGTGCCGATCTGCGCCAGCTTGTATTGGGGAACGTTGGCGATGATGCGCAATTCGGATGGGTCGAATCCGGTCATCAGCGGTTTGCCCACCGTCACCATTTCGCCCATCTCCACCATACGCGCCGAGACCGTACCGGCATACGGGGCGATCACGGAGGTGTAGCTCTGCGCCAACGCCGATTGCTCTGCCCCGGCCGCACTGGCTTGCGCCTGTGCCTGCGCCATCTCGTAATCGGATTTCGCCTTGTCCAAGGCTGCCTGACTGATGAATTTCTGCTCGAACAATTGCTGCGAACGTTCGTAAGCCAACTTGGCATTGTCCAACGCCGATTGGGATTGCGAAAGTTGTGCGCGGCTTCCGGCTAGGGCTTGATTCGCCTCGCTCTCGTCGATGCGTAAGATGATCTGGCCTTTGCTCACGCGGTCGCCCACATCGAAGTTGATCGTTTTCACACGGCCCGAGATCTGCGCGGACACGGTGGATTGGCGGGTCGCTTCGACCACGCCTTCCACGCTGTAAGTCTGTGCCACTTCACGCTCCTGCACGGTAGTGCTTTGCAATTCCGCTACGGCCGTTGTGGCAACCAGCAGCACCGATAAGACTGATGTTCTTGCAATAATTTTCATTCGGATATCCCTTGGGTCAGATACGTAAGCATATTAGAATACTCTAATATAGAGAATAAATCAACTGTAGCCAGAACAGCAATTAAATCGAGCAGAATACGTCGCGGATCATGCCGATCAATTTCAGGGTGCGCGGATCGCTTATCCGGTAGTACACCCGGTTGGCATCTTTTTCGGTGTCCAGCACACCCTTGTCACGCAGGATCGCCAGGTGCTGGGAGATGTTGCTCTGCGAGGTGCCGACCTGGTCGACAATATCCTGCACGCTCAACTGGCCGTTGGCCAAAACGCACAGAATCTTCAAGCGCAGCGGATGCGAGATCGCCTTGATGGAAGCCGCCGCCATCTTGATGTCTTTTTCGTTGTCGATCAGTTTTTTGGTCATGTGTTTCTCCCGGTAGAAGTGCCACGCCGCGCTGCCGAAACGGCGAATAAGCAACGGCTAATATTCTGATGCATTACCGAAAAAAACACCACCCCGCACGGATTACCCAAGTGGAGCACTACACACGCCACCGCAAAGGCGATAAGGTCAGCCCACTGAAATGAAGAATTGTAGAAATTCAGGCCGAATTGTAGGAAATAAAAAAGGCCTGCATCTCTGCAAGCCTTATTTTATTTGGTGGCCCGGGGCGGAATCGAACCACCGACACAAGGATTTTCAATCCTCTGCTCTACCGACTGAGCTACCAGGCCATTTTTTGCACCCCTCCCTAAGGGACGGGTAAAACGAAGGCGCGCATTGTAGCGATAAGCCGCGCGGCGGGCAATACAAAAAACGAACCCCGCACGGGGCGGGGTTCGTCAGGTACTGCAAACACTTGAACCGTAGCGAACGGTTTGAGTGCAAGTCGCACGCAGCACAGAAACCGGAATGTACGTTTTGTACATGAGGATTTCGAGCACCGCGCAACGCTGCAATCGAGCCGCGCAGTAGGGTTCTGTTACATCATGCCGCCCATACCACCCATGCCGCCCATATCGCCACCACCCATGCCACCGGCTGGTTTGTCTTCAGGCAATTCGGCCACCATACACGCCGTGGTCAACATCAAGCCTGCGATGGAAGCTGCATTTTGCAACGCAACACGCGTCACTTTGGTTGGATCGACCACGCCCATTGCCAGCATGTCGCCATACTCGCTGGTTGCCGCGTTGTAACCGTAGCTGCCCTTGTTCTCCAGCACCTTGTTCACCACAACCGATGGCTCATCGCCGGCGTTGGAAACAATGGCACGCAACGGGGATTCCATCGCACGCAACACGATGGTGATACCGGCGTCTTGGTCGTGGTTTTCGCCCTTGAGACCGGCTACTACCACCTTGGCGCGCAACAGTGCTACGCCGCCGCCGGGAACAATGCCTTCTTCCCAAGCTGCACGGGTTGCATGCAGAGCATCTTCGATGCGTGCTTTCTTTTCTTTCATTTCCACTTCGGTAGCAGCACCAACCTTGATCACGGCAACGCCGCCAGCCAGCTTGGCTTTGCGTTCTTGCAGTTTTTCCTTGTCGTAGTCGCTGGTGGATTCTTCGGCTTGCTTGTTGATCTGGGTGATACGACCCTTGATCGCGTCTTCCTTGCCTGCGCCGTCGATGATGATGGTGTCTTCCTTGCCCACTTCGATGCGTTTGGCTTGACCCAGTTCGGCCAGTGTGGCCTTCTCCAGAGACAGACCCACTTCTTCAGCGATCACGGTTCCGCCCGTCAGAATAGCGATGTCTTCCAGCATGGCCTTGCGACGGTCGCCGAAGCCCGGAGCCTTGACGGCGACAGTCTTCAGGATGCCGCGGATATTGTTCACCACCAGCGTGGCCAGC
>CAYROQ010000024.1:40531-45945 GCA_964425955.1 uncultured Sideroxydans sp. | reverse complement strand
GTGGCACTCGACGGTTGCGCCGGACGACATCGTGGTGGTGGACCGCAACTGCCATAAATCCATTCTGCACGCGATCATGATGACCGGCGCGGTGCCGGTATTCCTGACGCCGACGCGAAATAATTTCGGCATCATCGGCCCCATTCCGTTGAGCGAATTCCAGCCGGAAACCATCCAGCGCAAGATCGACGCCAATCCGTTCATCAAAGACAAAAAACGCAAACCGCGCGTGTTGACCATCACCCAAAGCACTTATGACGGTGTGTTGTACAACGTCGAGACGCTGAAGCAATTACTGGACGGCAAGATCGACACGTTGCATTTCGATGAGGCCTGGTTGCCGCACGCCACCTTCCATGATTTCTACAAAGACATGCACGCCATCGGCCGCGACCGGCCACGCGCGAAAGAGTCGATGATCTTCTCCACGCAATCCACGCACAAATTGCTGGCCGGACTGTCGCAGGCATCGCAGATATTGGTGCAGGATAGCGACGCGAAAAAACTCGACCGGGACTGTTTCAACGAGGCGTATCTGATGCATACCTCGACTTCGCCGCAATACGCCATCATCGCCTCGTGTGACGTGGCCGCCGCGATGATGGAACCGCCGGGCGGCACCGCACTGGTGGAAGAAAGTATCGCCGAAGCGCTGGACTTCCGCCGCGCCATGCGCAAGGTGGATGAAGAGTGGGGCGCGGACTGGTGGTTCAAAGTGTGGGGCCCCGATTATTTATCCGCAGAGGGCATGGCCGAGCGCGAGGACTGGGTGTTGCGCACCGAGGATCGCTGGCACGGTTTCGGCAAACTCGCCGAAGGTTTCAACATGCTGGACCCGATCAAGGCCACCGTCATCACACCGGGGTTGAACGTGGATGGCGATTTTGCCGACAGCGGTATCCCGGCCAGCATCGTCACCAAATATCTGGCCGAGCACGGCGTGGTGGTGGAGAAATGCGGCCTGTATTCGTTCTTCATCATGTTTACCATCGGCATCACCAAAGGGCGCTGGAACACCATGGTGACCGAGTTGCAACAGTTCAAGGACGACTACGACAAGAACCAGCCGCTGTGGCGCATCCTGCCGGAATTCATCGCCAAACATCCGCGTTATGAAAAGGTCGGCCTGCGCGATTTGTGCGACCAGATCCACGGCATCTACAAAACCAACAACGTGGCGAAATTGACTACGGAGATGTATTTGTCCGATATGGTGCCGGCGATGAAGCCGTCCGATGCCTTCGCCAAGATGGCGCATGGCGAGATCGAACGGGTCGCCATTGACGACTTGGAAGGGCGCATCACGGCCGTGTTGTTGACACCTTATCCGCCGGGTATTCCGCTACTGATCCCGGGCGAGCGGTTCAACAAAACCATCGTTGATTACCTCAAATTCGCGCGCGATTTCAACAAGAAATTCCCAGGCTTCGAAACCGACATCCACGGACTCGTTGCAGAGAACCGTGATGGGGCGCGTTTTTATTACGTGGACTGCGTGAAATAAGTCGCGTTTTACAAAACCTGCTGTGCGGTCGGATTACTGCGTTGCGCGGTGCTCGAAATCCTCATGTGTTTTAAGCACATTCCGGTTTCTGCGCTCCGTGCGCCTTGCACTCCAACCGCTCGCTACGGTTTTCTGACGCGCTCACACCGGTTTTAATGAGGTTGAATTCTAATGACCGACTCCGCCGACAAATTACGCATCGATAAATGGCTGTGGGCGGCGCGTTTTTTCAAGACGCGCAGCCTTTCCGCCGATGCCGTTGAGAGTGGCAAGGTGACGATGAACGAAGCGCGCATCAAACCGGCCAAGGCCATCGGCGTGGGAGACCGGCTGCTCATTCGTCAAGGACAAATCTATTTCGACGTGGAAGTGTTGGGGATTTCCAACAAGCGTGGCGGTGCACCTGAAGCGCAAAAACTTTATCGCGAGACTGACGAGAGCAAAGCACGCCGTGCGTTGATCGCCGAGCAGAACAAAGCCCTGCCATTGCCCACCTTTAAAGGCCGCCCCACCAAACGCGACCGGCGCGACATCGAACGCTTCGAGACCAAAAGCGATAAGAAAAGCCCTTGGGGCGATTTCGAGTGAGGCGGCCGCAACTTGGCCGCGCCGCCTTCGTAGCATGAGCAAGATGACCGCCACCAAAACGCGAGCAGCAAAATGGCGCGGCTATGCTTTCAACGTGTTGCTGATCCTTGTTGTGGTCGGCGGTATTCGTGCCTGGCAACAGCGCGATATGGTCAGCGGTGCTGCACCTGTACTCAAAGGTGTCACCCTTGACGGCCAACTTTTTCAATTACCCGTCCATCCCGGGCAACCGATCCTCGTACATTTTTGGGCGACATGGTGTTCGATTTGCCGCACCGAACAGGACAACATTGCGGCCATTGCGCAGGATGATCCGCAGGTCATCAGCGTTGCCATGACCAGCGGACTGACCAATGACGTTCTGACTTACATGAAAGAACAGGGCGTTGACTTTCCGGTGGTGAACGATCCCGACGGTAGTCTCTCAACTGCGTGGGGTGTACATGCCGTTCCAGCCAGCTTCATCATTTCGCGTGATGGACAGATTCGCTTCGTCGAGGTCGGTTACACAACCGAGTTTGGATTGAGGTTGAGATTATGGTTGGCGGGTTGGCTCTGAATTGTAGGTTGGGTTAAGCGCTGCGCAGCCCAACGGGAAACGCCGAAAATCATTGTTGGGCTTCATTGCATTCAGCACCAACCTACGTGAATCCGGTCGGGTTACGGTGTCAGAGCAACTCCGTCAGTTTTGTCTTCAAGTCGGCGGCGCGTTTCTTCCCCGCACCCGAGATCATCGCGCCTTCCCAATCCGGGATGAGTTTTTGCAGGTCCTGCGAATGTTGTGCCTTGTTGGCTTTCTCGATGAGCCCCGTGCCAAACACACCCACAAAAGTCTCGGTCGTATTGATGATGAAGTTGCGCGCCAGTTTAAGGCGCTCCTGCGGATCGGCCGGGATAACGATGCCCTCACGCGTTGTGGATTGCGGCACGGCCGTTAGATGGGTGACAAAGGTGAGAAATCCCGCCCTCATCAATTGGAGGATCACATCGTCGACATCGGGTGTATTAACCAGCTGGGACAGCGTCGCGATATCGCGTTTGCCATCGGCCATGATCAACAGCTGTCGCGCTCTGGCGGGTAAACCCGCCGTGCGTTTTTCGATCTCTTCGATTCCCTTGGGTGTTTTCACCACGATCTTGCCGTCGTTCATGCCACCAATCCCAGTAAAAATTCGTCCGGCATTATGCCCAAAGAATGAGGGTTTGTTTAGTTTTTAAACCGGTGGCAAAACACAGCTGCCCTGATCCGGCAGCGGGATCGAAAATCAGAAAAATGTCACATCGCCTGTTTTTCCATTTCCCAGTTTAAAAGCGGTAACGACATTGATTGTTTCACCTGCCAGTGCGGAAAAATTGGATGCTGTTTCGGCGATATGCGAAACCTCGGAATGGAAATCGGCCGACATTTTTGCGACTAGGACGATGTTGCTTTCAAGGTGTTGGGACATCCTGCTCTGTTTGGCTAACGAGTCGGAAATGTTGCCGACCTGTTGCGCGACCGCGCGAAACGCTGTTTGAACTTTCACGATGGCATCGTTGGCGTTCTGTGCATTCTGTGAACCCGACTTGGCATCCCCGGCCAATTGATCCATGTTGGTGATGGCCTGTTCCACCACACCCCGGATCTCATTGGAAAACTGTTGGATTTCGCGCGTGGCCAAAGCAGTCCGTTCCGCCAGTTTGCGCACTTCATCGGCCACCACGGCAAACCCTCGCCCGTGCTCGCCGGCTCTGGCCGCCTCGATTGCCGCATTCAGCGCCAGCAGATTGGTCTGATCCGCGATCTCGCGGATGGAGAAAACCACCGAATTAATACACTGGGTTTTTTGACTGAGCGCGGCGATCTCTTTCGAAGCCAGCGCGATCGACTCGGAAATTCGTGCCATCTCGTTCACATTGCTGCCGATGATCGTTGCACTTTGTTCAGCCGCTTTCTCGGTGCGGATGGCGATCTCCTGCGCTTCACTGCTGTTGGTGGAAATGTTTTGGATGCTGAGGTTCAAATCGACTGTCGCTTGTTGCATGGTCTGTACGGCTGAATTTTGTTCTCCGACCGTGCCCTTCATCTTGGCGGTTGAGTCGGAGAGTGACAGAGAACTGTTGGTCAAATTGGAAGCCGAGGCATGCAGATCGACCAGTGTCTTGCGCAGGTTTTCACTCATCAGGAGCGCGTCAGCCAGCAATCCCGTGGCACCGGCACGCAATGTGGAGGCGGCAGCCAGGTTGCCCGCAGCCACCTCCTTGACCAGGGATGATACCTCTCTGGGGTCGCCTCCGATCTGTTTTGCCACCGACGCGTTGATGGATCGTCCCAGGAGCAGCGTCACCAGCAGGGTAATAAATGTCCAAGCAGCGATCAGTGAAAGTCGCCAGTAAAACGTGTCGTTGTCCGTGTCATATTTTTGCTCGAATTTCATCTTGCTGTAATTGCCAAAGCCGTCACGCAACTCCAGCAGATTGGCGAACAATTCGCGATCGATTCCCCCGGCCTTGGCATCCGAGGCAGCATAATTTGTATGTATATCGATCTGCCCAAGGTACCGTTTGCTGATCGAGTCGTGATCGTGCGACAACATTTCAACCATGGCGACGAAACCATCCCACTCGTCATGGTGGTCGATGGCAAGGTCATTCATCCCTTGCAGGGTGTTGCCGGCATGTTGCTCAAATTCAAGTTGCTGTTCGACAAACTCATCCCGCAGTTTTTTTCGAAGCCGGGTATCGGTGCCGCGCAACCAGACCGCCTTGGCCAGATCGGCTTCCCGCATGAGCGCCGTGTTCATCCCGTCCATTTCCCGCATCACGTCCAGGGTTCTTTCGAGCCGGTCGACCGAGGCACGTTCCTCTTGGAGTGATGAGTAAAGAGTCAAAACACCAAATGCCGTGATGGCCAGGAACATGAAGGCGGACGCGCCCTCCAATAGATGCAACTTGCCGGCGAGTGAAAGCTTGTCGAGGTTGAAAATTCTCATCGCACCCACCCCGGCAGAAGTGGCAAACATCGGGTGATCTGTCGGTTTGCAACGAAGGATAATTCTTGCCAAAGACGGGCATAACCGGCACGGAGGAACGCCGGATAAAGCGGGTCGAAACGGTAGGTTGGGCTGGGAAAATAGACTGCGGGCACAATTGGCATAAACGCTCCCTGTTACATGAAATTGCATGACATGCGACAGGGATTGGGTCGCTTACGGGTTGCAAAATATCAAATTGCGAGAAACGCTGTCAAGAACAAATCACCCCATGAATAACGGGTACAGCGGGTCATGGCACTCGGTTAAGCCCAAACAGTCCATTGCAACAACACCGCTAACTCATTCCT
>CAYROQ010000024.1:31671-40521 GCA_964425955.1 uncultured Sideroxydans sp. | reverse complement strand
CCCCCTGCAAGGGGGAGGGGATGTTGAAGCTAATGTCTACTGGGGCTTAACCGAGTGCCATGAGGTGCAGCGGGGAATCCAGCACCGGAAGAGCGGGAGAAGTCCTTTAACGTTTGTCGAGATAGGGAGCCAGGTCGATGATGAGTCTGTGCTCCACGATCTGATCCGCCACATCACTCATTCGTTTGCGCTGACTGCGGCAGTAGGCACGCAAGGCTTCGAATGTCTCGTCTCCGTTCGTTCCGAAACGCTGCATCAATAAACCGATGGCCATGCTGATATGGCGGCTGGTTTTCAAGGCGAGGCCAAGATCGAGCTCGGACTTGTACAGTTGTTTCAACTCCGCCGCCCGTTGTAACGCGGTACGAATGGAAGGCAGCACCTGCAACACATCAAGCGGTTTGACCAGGTAACCCAGCGCACCCAATTCGACGGCCGCGTTGACGGTTTCGGTGTCATTGAAAGCGGAGAGAAACAGAAATGGCACATTCAAGGTGGATTTGAGCCAGCGCGCAAAATCGATGCCTGAAATGCCGGACAATCGAATATCGAGCAGCGCCAAATCAGGTTGGTAGCCGGTGCAAAGCTGCATGGCCGTTTCAGCCGAATCGGCCTCCAGTGTGCGGTAACCGGCATCGCGCAAGCCGCGTGAGAGTGTGTGCAACACAAGTCGGTCATCCTCCACCAGCAATATCGTCACATCCATAACTTGATTACCTTATAAAACATCGTCCGCACTTGCTATCGTCACCGGCGGGGAAAGTTTGAGCTCTGCCGTAAAAATAGTGCCCGCACGCACCATCGACAAGACGGCGGAGCGTCGCGGCAGCAGCGACTTCACCAGATTTAAACCCTGCCCTTTGGTTGGTGTTAACTGGGGATCTTCATCCGTGGTGTTGGAAATACCAATCAGGGTGTCGCCGGATTGTTGCCACAGCGCGAGGCTGACACGGCTGTTGGCGGAGCGGTGTTTGCATGCATTGGTCAGCAGTTCGTTCAAGACCAGCGCGATTGGCACCGCCTCTTCCGGGTTGAGCAATACCGAACAAGTCAGCTTGTTCTGATAGTCGATACACGCCTCCGACGCATCGACGATACTTAATAACAATCTGTCCAGGTCCACCGCCTCGGACACGGTCTCCGCCTGCAGGCCGTGGATGATGGCAATCGAATAGATCCTGCCGATAGTTACCGCGATCACTTCTGCCAGCTGCGGATGGTCGCTCGCGTTCTGGCGCAATAATCCCACTACGCCTTGCAGATTATTCTTGATGCGGTGATGCACTTCGCGTACCAGCACATTACGCTGCTCATACGCTTCATGCAGTCGCAGCTGTTCTTTTTCGACCCGTTCAGTGATGTCTTCGACCATGCCCATAATCATGCGCGAATGCGGTTCATTTCCCGTGATTTCGGTGGCGATGATCTTGCCCCAGAAGCTGCTCCCGTCTTTGCGCAGGTATTTCTTGTCGAAAGAAAACAACGGAATATTGCCACCGAGCAGGTCTTGCGATAACTGCCGGGTTTTATCGCGATAGTCGGGATGCGTGAGATCGTTTATGGTCAACTGTGTTAGTTCTTCCGCCGTATAACCAAACATCGTGCAGAACGCCGCGTTGGCAGTGAACAACAGTTGGTCTTGTTTGGCAATGGCGATGCCAATCGGCGCTTTCTCAAACAGCTGGCGGAACCTTTCCTCGCTGTTGCGCAACGCGTTTTCGACCCGCTTGCGCGCGGTGATATTGATCAGCGAGGTGCGATTCTTGACATAGTTACCCCGGTTGTCATATTCCGCTTTGGAAGACATCAACACGGTCAATGGTGTCCCGTTCTTGTGCAGCAGATGCACCTCAATGCTCTCGACATAGCCGTCGCGTTTGAAGCGGGAAAAATCCTGTGCAAAATACTCGGCACTGGAGGGCGCCTGGATTTCGGTGATGCGCTTACCCATCAGTTCATCTTGCGTGTAGCCCAGCCAGTCTGCTTCGGTCTGATTGATACCGATGATCCTGCCGTTTGCATCCAGCGAGTGGAAACCGCAGGGTGCATGGTTATAAAGTTTCTCGTACTCTTCCCTGGATTGGATGAGCTCTTTGATAAAGCGCTTGCGTTCGGTGATGTCCGTGAGCGAAATCAGCAACGACTGAACACCGCCGTTGTTCAGAGTTTGGCAGTCCAACCTGACATCAAGGGCAAAACCGCCCCCGACCTTGAATGACAATTCACAGTTCAGCCGTTCAAGACTTTTCAGGGCGCGCATGAAAAACACGTGCCACAAACCGGCGTGGGATTCCGCGACAAAAGTGGCCAGCGGTTTGTGTAACAGTTTGCTGCGCTCCACACGCAGCAGGTCGGCACCGGCAAGATTGATTTTGTCGATCAAGCCGCTGCGGTTGAGGGTGAGATAACCCACCGGCGCAAAATCGTACAGGTTGGAATATTGGTCGCGGGATTCTTCCAGCAACAGCTGATTCTTGCGCAATTCCTCGTTTTGCATCTCCAGTTTGATTTGATGCATGCTGAGTTCGTGCAGCAGTTCCTCGACTGAAGGTATGTTTTTGCCGGCTGATTTGGAATGGGCGGGTTGTGCGGTGCCCTTGTGAACGAGAGCAACCGGAGCTTTGGGTTTTTTGTTCATGAGTTCCGTTCCTCTTGGCTAGGTTCGGTTAACAAAACATCGCGATGGCTTGCGGAATTATGCAGCAGATGGAAAACAACGGTGAGCGAATTCAAATCCCGGCCCGGACTTGTCCCCATTATTCTTGACAGGACTTGGGGATGTTTGATAGTTTGCGCGGCGTACGCAACCCAACCCCCGTTGCCAAAATAACGTTGTTTAAATAATCCCAAGAGGGGGTTTTGTGTACACGCTTGGTTTCTCCATTCTCCCGAAGATTTCCCCCGCATCGTCCATGTTTGTTTATGGCCCGCGACGATGAACACGGGCGCGAATCATTCATTCTCGGCGGAACTGTCCAGTCTGCTTTTCGAAAATGCGGCCGATCCGATCTTCGTGCTGGATATGGACGGGCATTTCATCGAGGTCAATCAGGCGGCCTGCAAACACACCGGATATAGCCGGAACGAACTGTTGCAAATGGGGCCGCAACACTTGGACGACGCGTCGGCACAACAACAAATCCCCGAGCGACTGGCACAACTGCAACAAGAAGGGCAAGCCACTTTCAATGCAGTTCACGTGCGCCGCGATGGCAGTCGCGTACCGGTTGAGATGCACATCCGCATGATCGAGCACAATGGAAAACGGCTTACCTTGAATATCTGCCGCGATGTGTCGGAGCGCCTGCAAAAGGAGATCGAATACCAGCATATCGTGCAGACCACCACGGATGGTTTCTGGATTGCGCGTGTGTCTGACGCGTGCATTCTGGATGTGAATGAATCCTTTTGCCGTATGGTCGGTTACACGCGGGAAGAGTTGCTGGCCATGTCTATCTTCGATCTGGAAGCGATCGAATCCGGTGCTGAAACAGAGGCCCATATTCGGCGAGTCATGTTGACCGGGCATGACTTCTTCGAAACCCAGCACCGCCACAAAGACGGCCACCTGGTGGAGATCGAGGCCAGTGTCAGTTACTCGGACAGCCGGGGCGGAGTGTTTTTCGTGTTCGTGCGTGATATTTCGCAGCGCAAACGCCAGGAAGTAGAATTGAAACTGGCCGCCTCGGTGTTTAATTCCAGTAGCGCTGCAATCCTGATTACCGACCGGGACAACAAAATCGTCAGTGTGAATCCCGCATTCACTGCGACCACAGGTTATGAAGCGGCGGAAGTGATCGGCCGCAATCCGAATATTCTGAGTTCCGGAAAACAGTCAAAAGAGTTTTATCGTGAAATGTGGCACAGCCTTGAAAACAACCGGCATTGGCAGGGCGAGCTGTGGAACCTGCGCAAGGACGGTGAAATATTTGCCGAGCAACTCACTATCAACGTTGTCACCAACAAGGATGGCAGTGTGCACCGGCATATCGCCATTTTCTCCGACATCACGGAGAAGAAGCAGGCGGCAGATTTGGTTTGGCGGCAGGCGAATTACGATGCCGTCACCAATCTGCCGAACCGTCGGTTGTTCCTCGACCGCCTTGATCAGGAGTTGAAGAAATGCCGCCGCTCCACGACCTTTCTGGCGCTGTTCTTTGTCGATCTGGATCGCTTCAAGGAAGTGAACGATACCCACGGCCATACTATCGGTGACCTATTACTCATCGAGACGGCGCGCCGGCTCAATGACTGTGTGCGCAGCACGGACACGGTGGCGCGTCTCGGCGGCGATGAATTTACCGTGATCCTGACCAACCTGAGCGACACATCGGGCGTCAAGACCGTCGCCGACAATGTGCAAGCCGCACTGGAAAAGCCGTTCCACCTGAACGGGGTCAACGTGTTTATCTCCGCGAGTATCGGCATCGCCCTGTATCCGGGTGATGCCACCGATCCGGGCAGCTTGACCGACAAGGCCGACATCGCCATGTACGCCTCCAAACGCCAGGGGCGCAACCGCATTTGTTTCTATTCAGATCGGCTGGCGGGAAATCCGGGTTGACTATGGAAGCGCTGATTAACCTAGAAAACGCAGTTGACCGAATGCGAACCCTTCGATACGCCCGCTACGCGTGCTACTCAGGGCGAACGGATTTCACCCAGTTGGTGACTACCCCGTTCGTGCTGAGTAGCGCGGTTTCACGCGCGTATCGATGCATGGGCGGGGTAGTAACTGCGTTTTCTAGGATTAAATCCGCAACCGGAGTTCGATCCACCCATAGGGTGCGAGAACCTCTTCGGGGCATTTCCCGTTCACCCCGCGTGCCTTGCGTCCGCTGATTATGCCAACTGAAAACCCCGCTACTGAAGGAGTGCCAAGCCTACCCGGCGAAGCGGGAGGTTACTTCGCGTTACAAGAAGTGGTTGATCAATTGCGCGCATCGAATGAAAAACTGCGCGGTTTGTTCGAGCTTTCCCCGCTGGGAATCGCGCTGACCGACATGCAAGGCCGTTACGTGGAGTTCAACGAATCATTCCGGCGACTCTGCGGTTATCCGGAAGAGGAGCTCAAACAGCTGGATTACTGGGCATTGACCCCGCAAGAATACGCGGAGCAGGAAGCGCAGCAACTGGAATCCCTGGAGTTATGCGGCTGTTACGGCCCCTATGAAAAGGAATACATCCGCAAAGACGGCTCCCGTGTCCCGCTGCAACTGAATGGCATGCTGATTAACGGCAGTGATGGTCAACGTTATATCTGGTCTATCGTCGAGGACATCAGCGAGCGCAAACGCGCCGAACAAATCCAGCAGGAAGATCAAGCCAAACTGGAGGGGCTGATCAATTCCGCGATGGATGCCGTCGTCTCCACCGACGAACAGCAAAACATCATCCTGTTCAATCCCGCTGCCGAAATCATGTTTGGGATGGCTGCAAGCGATGTGCTCGGCCAGTCGCTCGATCTGCTCATTCCGCCCCACTTTCGTGACAATCACCGTCGCCATTTGGAGGAATTCGGCAGGACCGGTATCACATCGCGCAGCATGGCCGTGCCCGGAAAAGCTTTCGGATTGCGCGCCGACGGCGAGGTTTTTCAGATGGAGGCCTCCATCTCGCAAGTGGAGATTGGTGGTCGGAAGCTATTCACGGCGATCCTGCGGGACATTTCCCAACGCAAGAAGTTGGAAACGAAAATACGCGAGACCAAGGAGGTGCTGCAATCGGTGCTGGAGACCGTGCCGGTGCGCATTTTCTGGAAGGATAAAGAATCCCGTTACTTGGGCTGCAATGCCGCGTTTGCAACAGACGCCGGGTTGACGAGTGCGCAACAAATCATTGGCAAGGACGATTACCAGTTGGCCTGGAAAGAGCAGGCCGATTTGTACCGTGCCGATGATCGCAAGGTGATCGAAAGCGGAATACCGAAACTGCGTTACGAGGAACCTGTAACGACAGCCGATGGCCGGAACCGCTGGTTACGTACCTCAAAAGTCCCCATGTTGGATGCCGAAGGTAACGTCAGCGGGGTGCTCGGGGTGTTTGACGATTTCACCGAATCCAAATTGAACGCCGAGAGTTTGGCCAGTTCGACCCGGCTGATCGAGGCCATCTCGCGGACGCAGAACCGTGTGTTAGCGGGCAGTGAACACCGGGAGACTTTCAATGATTTGCTGGAAATATTGATTGACTTCAGCGGCAGTCAATTCGGCCTCATCGGCGAGGTGAAACACGATACTGCCGGCGCGCCTTACATGAGCTCTCTGGCAATCAGCAATATTGCCTGGAACGAAGAAACGCGTGAAATATTTGCAAAAAGCCAGCAGACAGGAGTGGAGTTCCACAACCTGAATTCCTTGTTTGGCGCGGTTATCACGACTGGCCAGATGGTCGTGGCGAATGATGCGGCTCATGATCCACGGGCGGGTGGTCTCCCCGCAGGCCACCCCGAGATAAATACCTTCCTGGGCGTTCCGCTCTTTAAGGGAACCGAGCTGATCGGTTTGTTGGGTGTCGCCAATCGTGTTGGCGGTTATGACCCGCAGCTGTGCCGGGAACTGGCACCGTTGGCGGTGGCTTGTGCCAGTCTGATCGAATCCTGGCGCGGTGCGGTCAGGCGTTTGCAAGCCGAGCAGGCGCTGTTGCAGAGTGAGCGTCGCCTGCAACAAGCCGTGAGTATTTCCGGTATTGGCTTGTTCGATCACGACCTGATTACAGGCACGCTGTATTGTTCCCCGCAGCTACGCGTAATCTATGGTTTCGGGTCGGATGAGCCGGTGAGCATGGAAACATTGGGCGAATGTATTTTTCCGGCAGACCGCGACCGGGTGTTTTCGGCGATCAAGAATACAAAGGGGCCGGAGGGGAAGGGCCACCTCGCTATGTCGTACCGGATCGTGCGCCGGGACGGTGCGATTCGCTGGCTGGCGGTGCAGTTCCGCAGCAGTTTTGTCGGAGAAGGCGCGACCCGGCAAGCCGTGAACAAAGTCGGTGCCATTCGCGATATCACCCAACGCAAGCAGAATGAAGAAACCGTGCAACTGGCCAACTCTATTTATCAGGCAAGTCATGAGGGGATCGTGATTTCGGATGCAAGCAACCGCATCGTCGATGTCAATCCGGCGTTCACGCGTATCACCGGCTATACCCTGGACGAGGTGCGCGGACAAAATCCCAGACTGTTCCAGTCCGGCAAACACCCCAAGCATTTTTACGAGGAGATGTGGAAGTCGATTCTGCTAAATGATTTTTGGCAGGGCGAAGTGTTCGATCTGCGCAAGGACGGCACGCCACATGTGAAATGGCTGAGCATTTCGGTTATCCGTGACCAGGACGGCGGCATCTACCGCTACGTGGGGCAATTCTCCGATATCACCGAAAAAAAACGTCAGGACGATCTGATCTGGACGCAGGCCAACTACGATGCGTTGACCGGCTTGCCCAATCGCCGATTGTTGACCGACCGCATCCAACAGGCCATGTCGTCGGGGGTGCGCAGCGGGCGTTATGGCGCACTGTTGTCGCTTGATCTGGACCAGTTCAAACAATTGAACGACACGCTGGGACACAGTATGGGGGATCGACTTTTGGTCGAGGCGGCACACCGCATTCAGGCTTGCCTGCGCGAAGAGGACACCGTTGCCCGCATGGGCGGAGATGAGTTTCTGGTGGTGCTCAACGAGCTGAGTAGCATTCGTTCAGAGGCGGCGATCCATGCGGAACAGGTTGCGGAGAAGTTACGCAGTGAGCTGTGTATCCCCTATCAACTCGGCGAGAACGAATACCACAGCAGTAGCAGCATCGGCGTCGTGTTATTCCACGGCCATCGCGAGACCCAGGAAGATTTGTTGGCCCATGTGGACGCGGCCATGTATCAGGCGAAATCCAAGGGTCGTAATACGACCTGTTTCTTTGATTCTGCCATGCAGTCGGAACTGGAGCAGCGCAGCCAGTTGGAACATGCTTTGCGTAACGCCCTGCAACGCGATGAATTGGAGCTGCACTACCAGTTGCAAATTGACGGTTCGGGCAAACCCATCGGTGTCGAAGCCCTGCTGCGTTGGAAACATCCTAAACTCGGCATGGTATCGCCCGCCCAGTTCATCCCGGTGGCGGAAGACACCGGCTTGATCCTGCCCATCGGACTTTGGGTGCTGGAAACGGCTTGCCGCCAGTTGGCGTGTTGGCAGGCTAACCCGGCATTGCGTCATCTCAGCATTTCGGTCAATGTCAGCGCCGTGCAATTCAGGGAGCCGAAGTTTGTCGCACTGGTGGAGCAGGCGTTGCAAATTTGCGGAATATGCCCGGGTGTGCTGAAACTGGAATTGACCGAGAGCCTGGTTCTGCACAACGTTGATGACAGCATTCGCAAGATGAACGAGTTGAAAGACGCGGGGATACTTTTTTCCATGGATGATTTCGGCACGGGGTATTCATCGCTTTCCTACCTGAGCCGTTTGCCCATCGACCAGATCAAGATTGACCAGTCTTTTGTGCGCAATATCACCACGGACAAGAGTGATGCGGCAATCGTGCAGACCATCATCTCCATGGCGCACGGCCTGGGTTTGGAAGTGATCGCGGAAGGGGTGGAAACGCTGGAGCAGCGTGACTTCCTGGAAGTGCGCGGTTGCCACGCCTATCAGGGCTATCTCTATGCCAAGCCGCTGCCTATCGGGGAGGTGGAGAAATATCTGATGCCTTGCTGATGACCGAGCTGGCTCAGTGCTCCCTGACAAGCCTGTTGTGAGCTCGATCATTTGTCCAGTTGGCGGGAAATTAAAGCGAGTTCCCCCACCCTAATCCCTCCCCCGGTGGGAGAGGGACTAAACCCAGCGCTATGCCGAACTA
>CAYROQ010000024.1:0-31661 GCA_964425955.1 uncultured Sideroxydans sp. | reverse complement strand
GCTCCCTCTCCCACCGGGGGAGGGCTGGGGAGGGGGAACACTTGGGGAAAAGTCCTAACGCTCGTTCTAATGAACGGCTTGGATTTAACCCCATGCAAAAGTCTGACCAACTCAATATTTAAACTCGGCGCGGGTGAAAAATAACCGGCAGCACTTTGGGCGGCGCTGTCTTCAAAATGTGTTTCTTCATCCTGCCTATCACGTGCATCTCGCAGGCCTTGCAGTCGAATTCCAGGCGCAATTTTTCGTTGCCGTTGATGAGTGTCATCGGTTCGGCGCGCACCTGTCCCTGTACCCCGATCACTCCTTTGGCTTGTTTTGGACACAGGCTCAACGAGTAGCGGATGCAGTGGCGGGTGATCATCAATGACACCTCACCTTCTTCTTTATGCGATTCGTAGGCCGCAGCGATAAGTTGCACTCCGTGTTTCTTGTAGAAGTCGTATGCGGCTTTGTTGTAAACGTTGGACAGGAAGGAGAGCGTCTCTTCCGGATATTTTGCGGGTGGCTCCACGGCGGCTTTACGTGGCAAGCAGGTGTGTGTCGCGAGGCGTGTTGCGGCCAGTTTTTCCACGGCTTCACGGCGCAGTTTGTTGGCCAGCGAGCTGGGGATGAACCACGGTTGGCTCCATGTAACACTTATTGGCTCCACTCCACTCATGCTCCGATAGTCCTGGCTTCCCTCGATACACCGCGCTGTGCGCGGCACTCGGGACGAACGGTTAGGGATGACATTCAGTTCGAACGGAGTAGAGAGAGACCGTTCGCCCTGAGTAGCCGAAGGCGTATCGAAGGGGAGACCGCCGGTTTTTTGAATGAGCTCGAAGTCGGTATTGCCAAAGCGCGCGAGTTGTTCGCGCACACTCGTTTCAGCTTGCTCCGGTTGTTGCGCGGGCTGTTTGTCGCAGACGACATTCGCTGTGACGCTGATGCCATCTTCATCCTGCAAGGTGAGTGAGAATCCATCAGCAGTTTCAGCGAACTTGGCACTCACGCCGATGCGCCGCTCGGCAGATTTTTTGGTGAGAGCCGCTTCCCAGGCATGGTCGCGGTTGCGGCTGATGACGATATTGGGGCGCAGTCCTTGCAAGGTGTGCATCGGTTCGTTGGGGAACACGCGCCACACCTTGCCTTTGCGCTCGACGATGTTCGCTTGTAATCCGATGACTTCGCGCTTGTAGATGTAGTTCAAGCCGTCGCTGTTAGCCAGCTCTTCGTTGGCCTCCATCTCGAACCATTTATCGCCGACCTGCGTCACGGTTCCTAACTCCAATCCAACGAATGTCGGCGTGTCGAAGGCACCGATGTCGGCCTTGCGCCCGTTGGCAAAATAATCCGTCGCCCCGCGATGGAAGGTCTTGTCCGGGTTAGGGGTGAATAACAGTTTTGTCTTGCCGCTGGAGGAGGCGTGCAACTCGGGACGTTCCTGCAATATTTCGTCGAGCAACTGGCGGTAGTGGCCGGTGATGTTCTTCACATAGGCGGCTTCTTTGTAGCGGCCTTCGATCTTGAAGCTGGACACGCCGGCATCAATGAGGGCGCGCAGGTTGCTGCTCTGGTTGTTGTCCTTCACCGACAACAGATGTTTTTCGAAGGCGACGATTTGTCCCTTTCCATCTTGCAAGGTGTAGGGCAGACGACAGGCTTGCGAACAATCGCCGCGATTGGCGCTGCGACCAGTGTGTGCGTGGCTGATATTGCACTGTCCCGAATACGCTACACACAACGCACCGTGGATGAAATGTTCGATGATCGTGTCGGCCGGCACGGCGGTGCGCACCTTGGCGATCTCCTGCAGGGTCAGTTCGCGCGCCAGTACCAGTTGCGAGAAACCGACGTCGGCCAGGAATCGCGCCTTTTCGGGTGTGCGGATGTCGCATTGGGTAGAAGCGTGCAGGTCGATGGGTGGCAGGTCGAGTTCGAGCAGCCCCATGTCCTGCACGATGAGTGCATCCACACCGGCGTCGTAACAATCCCAAACCAGCTTGCGTGCGGCTTCCAGCTCGTCATCGTGCAGAATGGTGTTGAGCGTGACGAAAATCTTTGCGTGAAATCGGTGGGCGAAGTTCGCCAATTCGGCGATGTCTGACATCGGGTTGCCCGCCTTGTCGCGCGCACCAAACGCCGGTCCGCCGAGATACACCGCGTCCGCGCCGTGTTGGATCGCCTCGCGGCCAATGGCTGCCGTTTTGGCGGGGGCGAGTAATTCAAGAGTGCGGATCGGATTAGGTATTTTCATGGGATGGAAATTATATTCGTGTGGCAGCGGGCGTTATTTATACAGGGTGATGTAGGACGTCGCCGATATATAGGTCGGGTTTGAGCGTGTGTTGTTGGGGCTTTAGCCCCGTACAACCACGGCCACTCCTTGAGGGTGCACCCCGACAACGCATTCAGATTCAACAAAACCGTCGGGTTGAAACCCGACCTACAAAAGTCGGTGTAGTAATTAATCAGCACTTCCCTAGTTGATCAGGAAGATCGTCGCCAACCCCAGGAAGATGAAGAAGCCGCCGCTGTCGGTGATGGCGGTGATCATCACGCTGGAACCGATGGCCGGGTCGCGCCCGAATTTTTGCATGGCCAGCGGGATGAGCAGGCCGACGATCGCGCCCACGGTCAGATTGAGCACCATCGCGCTGGTCATCACCAGGCCGAGCGGCACGCTGCGGTAGAGGAAATACGCGAACAGTCCGGCGATGCCGCCCCACACGATGCCGTTCAGTCCGCTGATCGCCAATTCCTTCAACAGCAAACGCCGCGCGTTACCCTGGGTGATCTGGCCCAGCGCCAGTGAGCGGATGATGATGGTGGTGGTCTGGTTCGCCGAGTTGCCCGCGATACCGGCGACGATAGGCATGAGTGTGGCGAGGGCGACGAATTTTTCGATGGTGTCCTCGAAGCCGCCGATCACGCGTGATGCGAAGAAGGCGGTGCACAAATTGAGTGCCAGCCACGCCCAACGGTTCTGTGCGGATTTCCAGACCGAGGCGAAGATGTCTTCCTCTTCGCGCAAGCCGGCCTGATTGAGCAGGTCGGTCTCCGATTCGGAACGGATGAAGTCCAGCACCACGTTCACCGTCACACGGCCGACCAGTTTGCCGTCTTCATCCACCACCGGAGCGGACACCAGATCGTAACGCTCGAAAGACTGCGCGGCCTGATCGGCTTTGTCATCCGGATGCAATTGGATGGTGTCGCTCAGCATCAGCTCACCGACGATCATCTCCGGTTCGTTGACCACGATCAGGTTGATGGGTAACACGCCTTTGAAGCGGTCGTCGCGATCGACCACGAACACCTGGTCGGTATGGTCGGGCAATACATCGAAGCGGCGCAGATAACGCGAGACCACTTCCAGCGACACGTCCTCGCGCACATGCACCATGTTGAAGTCCATCAGCGCACCGACCGAATCTTCCGGATAAGACATGGCCGAGCGCAACTGCTCGCGTTCCTCGATGGACAGCGACTTGAACAAGTCGCGCATCACGTTCTGCGGCAGGTCGGGCGCAAGGTCGGCGATCTCGTCGGTATCGAGTTGTTCGGCGGCTTCGCGTAATTCCTCGCGGCTCATGGTGGCGATCAGCGATTCGCGTACCGCATCCGACACTTCGATCAGGATCTCGCCGTCGCGGTCCGCCTTCACCAGATCCCATACCAGCAGACGCTGCTCGATGGGCAAGGCTTCCAGGATGTAAGCGATGTCGGCCGGGTGCAGTTCGTTCAGTTTTTCGCGCAGCTCGGCCAGATGGCGTTTGTGCAGCATCTTGTCCAGCAACTCGTGCCGTTCGTCGCGCGCGAATTCCTGGTTATGCACCAGCGTCTCCACCAGTGCCTGTTTTTCCAGCAGGTGTTGCACCTGATGCAGATGGTCTTGGACGTTCTCGGTGTAGTGGTGCTCGGAAGTGTTTTCGGTCATCGCGCGCCTCGCAGAATTGCGCGATATTGTAAGGAAATTGCCTGTGCGATGTCAGGGAATCTCGGCATCCGGCATGCGTTCGAGGATGATGAAGGTCTTGGCCAACATGCCGCGCGCTTCGCGGTGTTTGTCGTAGTAACGCGGGTTGGGCACCATCGCCGCCAGCCGCGCCGCTTGTTCGGCCGAAAGTTGGGAGGCGGAGATGCCAAAATAATGCCGCGCGGCGGCTTCCGCGCCGAACACCCCGTTGCCCCATTCGATCACGTTCAGATAGATCTCGAAGATGCGTTGTTTGTCCATCACCGCTTCCAGCATCAGCGTGATGATGGCCTCTTCGCCCTTGCGCCAGGGCGTGCGTTTTGTGGTGAGGAAAAGATTCTTGGCCAGTTGCTGGCTGATGGTGGAACCGCCGGAAACGATCTTGCCCTTCTTCATGTTCTTTTCGTAAGCCTTCTGGATGCCTTCCCAGTCGAAGCCGTCGTGGTCGACGAACTTGGCATCCTCGGAAACAATGAGCGCACGCTTGAGGTTTTTGGAGATCTTGGCGTAAGGCACCCACTTGTGTTTCAGTTCGGCATCGGGGTTCTTGTCCTGGAGAATTTCCAGCCGGTCATCCATGAACGAACTGGATGCGGGGTCGAATTTTGTCCACCAGCAGACATGGACAAACAGCCACAGCTGGTACAACACCAGCAGTGCCAACAAGACTAGCACGATGCGCCAGAAAAGACTTTTGACCCGTTTCATCCGCGCAACTTCTCCAGCACCGGTCGGGTGTCCGGACGCACCTTGCGCCATAACGCAAAGGCGGTCGCGGCCTGCTCAACTAACATGCCCAGACCATCCGAAATGACTGCCGCTCCCTGTTTGCGGGCAAAGGCCATGAACGGCGTTTCCTTGCCGTACATCATGTCGTATGCCAGTGCGCCGGGTTTGAACAGGCCGTCGGGCAACGGGGGCAAATCATCGGTCAATCCGCTGGAGGTGGCGTTGATGACGATGTCAAAGCGGCGGCCCGCGAGGCCTTCATACGTTCTGGCGAACACGGTGCCGGCCCCCTCAAAAGGTTCGGCCAGCTTTTGCGCTTTTTCCAGCGTGCGGTTGGCGACGATGATGCCCACACCGGCATTGAACAGCGGCCACATCACCCCCGCCGCCGCACCGCCCGCGCCGAGTATCAGCGCGTCTTTGAGGAACAATTTGTATTGCAGGTTCTTATCGATGTCGTTCATCAGGCCGACACCGTCGGTGTTGTCGCCCAAGATCTCATCACCTTCGAAGATCAGCGTGTTCACCGCATTCGCATCATTCGCCCGTCCGCTGCGTTGGGTCGCGAGTCGGAAGGCCTCGTGTTTGAACGGCACGGTGACGTTGCAACCTTTGTAACCTTCGGCCCGTAGACGGGCAACGGTGGCGGCGAATCCGTCCAGTGGTGATTCGATGGCTTGATAGGTGATGTCCTGTCCGGTCTGCTGTGCGAACAAGGTGTGAATGAGCGGCGACTTGCTGTGTGTGATGGGGTTGCCGATGACGGCGTAGTGGTCGGTCATGCTGGTCGGGGCGTCGAAAAAAGTGGGCGGATTATAACGGATGAAAACACGAACTTCGTTGCCGCCGCGTTCAAGCAGAGCTGCGGCGGGCAACGTCAAAATTATCTGCGGCACCGGCCAATCGATTTAGGGACGCTGAAAATGCAACGATTACCGGGGCGCGTGTTGCTCCAAATATTTCGGCACAAATAGGCGTTGGCAGACATAAGCCGGACAGAGGTGGCGCGTTAATGGCCAGCGTGCTTAAGGGCACGTTTTTCAACTTAACAAAGGAGAACGAAAATGAATAAATCAGTGCAAATGATATTGGCGGGTGTGGTGGTCGCAGCTCTCTCGTCCAGCGTGTACGCGCGCGGCGGTGAAGACTGCGGCTTCGGCGAACATGGCCCGATGATGGGCAAACAAACCGAGCGTATGCAGCAGAAACATGAGAAGCAACTGGTGAAATTGCACGACACGCTCAAGTTGTCGGCGCAACAGGAAGTGGCCTGGAACACGTTCAAGGCCAGTCATATCCCACCCAACAAGTCGGCACGTCCCGATGCTGCCGAGATGCAAAAATTAAACACGCCGCAGCGGCTGGAAAAAGGCATCGAACGTATGCGCGCGCTGGAGGTAAAAATGACCGCACATCTGACCGCGCTGAAAGAGTTCTATGCAACTCTGACTCCCGAGCAGCAAAAAATATTCGACACAAAAATGTCCCCCAAGGAACGTCGCGCCCGCAGCAAATAATTCTTAGGTCTCATTCAACTTTCTGGCCGGTGCTGTCATCAATACGATGGCACCGGCCAGTGTCATGACACACACGATGGCCGCTCCGGCCGGCAGATCCATCCACACCGACAGTAGCAAGCCAAACACATAGCCGCAAATGCCCACGCCGAAAGCGTAGATAGGTCGCTTCTGTGTATGACGATGGGTCGCCAGCGCGGGCACGATGAGACTGGCGAAGACCAGATAGATGCCGACCAGTTGTACCGAGGCGGTGACGGCGAGTGCGAACAGCAGGTAGAACGCGAAGTCACTTTGCCGTTGCCGGGCGATGCGCCACAACACCAGCAGCACGACACTGAGCAATGCGGTGGCGATGAGTTGGTTGTGGTTCACCCACAATATTTGCCCGACCAGCAAATCCTGCAGATGTTCTCCCGCATGTTCGTCGCGGCTCATCAGCAATATTCCCAAACTGGCAGAAAGCACGAAGGTAAGTCCGATATAAGCTTCTTTCACTGAATTGCCGTGTTTGTCGATCCACGCCAACAAGGTTGCCCCGCACAACGCGCTGCCGGCCGCGATGAATTGCACCAACAATGGGTTATGGCTGAGTTCAAGCAGGCCGGCAATAATCACACCCAATCCGGCGATCTGCGCCACCGCAAGATCGGCAAAGATGATGCCGCGTTGCAAGACAGACATGCCGAACGGGATGTGCGTGGACAACACCAGCAAACCGCAGATGAAGGCCGGGAAAAGGAGGCCGAGTTCGAGGTTGTTCATTTCAAACCTTCCAATAACTTCGCAATCGTGTCATCAAACAGTCCGTATAAATCCTGCGCTTTGTCACTACCGCCCACCGTGTAAGGCAGTTCAACCGGCGCAATGTGTCCATGTTCGGCCAACCAAGTTGAAGGGCGTGCATTTTGATACGCGGCGCGCAATACCATCTTTGCGGGTTGCTTTTGCAGCGTGTTCAACACGTGAGCCAGATGCGTGGCGCTGGGCTCCATGCCGGGTTTGGGTTCAAGTGCCGTGATTTCTACCAGCCCCAACCAATCACTCAAATAGGGGAAGCCTTTGTGTTGCACGACGACAGGCACACCTTTGAGCGGCGCGGCTTGTACTTCCCATTTTGTAATCGCCGCGCGCCATTGTTGATTGAACGTTGCAAGACGTTGCTGGTAGTGGCCCGCATTTGCGGGATCGAGCTGTGCCAGGCGTTGGCTCAATGCGCTGGCGATGGGAAGGAAGTTGCGCGGATCGGTTTGAATGTGAGGATTGCCCTCTGCGTGTACATCGCCATCCGCGCGATCTAAACGTGTTGGTAGTTCCAACATTTTGACGAAATCTGCCGCCTCAAAATATCCCGTGCCACCCGCTTGCACGGCGTTGTTGCCCGACTCGCGCAGCAATACAGGCAGCCAGGCGACTTCCAGTTCCGCACCGGTGCAGACAACCAGATCTGCACGGCGGGCTTTGGCGATCAGACTGGGGCGTGCTTCTACGCGGTGCGGGTCTTGTAATGGACCGGTGGCGGTGTAGAGGTTGACTTTGTCGCCCGCCAATTCCCGGGTGAGTGCCGTCCATTCCGGTTCGCAGGCGAATACGTTCAGTGCGGCGTGGGTCGTATTGCTGAGAAGCAGTAAAAAGATTGCATAGATAACTTTTTGCATGATGATCCCTTTTCGATTTCGTCATTCCCGCTTTCGCGGGAATGACGGAAGCATTTAGTAATTGTGCGCACCGTGCGCGCCCAGGCTCATGATGTATTGCACGAACAATTGAATGTCTTTCAAACCTTGACGAGATTGGTCGTTCGCCACTTGCACGCGCAGACGCGAGAACTCGCTGGGGCTATAGTCCAGCATCAGCGTGGTGCGTGTCGGATTGAAAGCGTAGTCGCTGATGACGTTCGCTACATTCAGTGCACCCACTTGTGCCACACCCGCATCGAGGCGGTCATAACGCGCGCCCACTCGCCATCGTGGTTTGAATTGATACAGACTTTGCACGTAGAAGCCGCTTTGGGTGACGGCGTAGGTATCGGTCACCTTCGCAATTTCCGAGTCGTACGTCAGATCGCCGGATTCTTTGCGCTGAAAAAATTCGCTTTGGAATTTGACGTTGCTGTCGCGGCGATTTCCGTTGGGTGAATATTTCCACACGAAATCCAACCCTGCGGTTTGGCTATCTCCTGTGAATTGGTTCGTCACGGCGCCTCCCATCCGATCGGGGACATCGGTACTTTCCGCGGCATGACGCCTTGTTTTGTGAAGGGATGCGCCCGCGCGCCAACTATGCTCGATACCGATATCGTCGCCGATGTGTGCGAACAACACCCCCGCTCCATTGCCGTTGCGTACCGTGTTCGTACCGGGGAAGCCGCGCCCGCGACCGATTTCCCCGCCCAACTCGATGAACATTTCGGCGGGCGCAAGCCACTTCAGTTGCAGCCCGTCTTCGCTTGATTGGTTTTCCCAAAACGTGGCATACACCAGCGGTTGATCCACGAAGTCCCAGGCATGTGCATGTTGCTCGTTCAAATAGCCGAGTCCGGAGAAGTAGCGCCCGAATTTGAGATTGAAACCCTCGCCCAGCGAAGTTGTTTGCACAAACGCATTTTCCACGCTGATACCACCGGCGGGATCAAACGCCAAGGTCGCGACACCACGAAATTCGGGGTCAATGTTGGCAGAAATGCCCATCTCCGATTCCCCCAGATTAAAACCTTGTTCATGCCCGGGCGCGGGGTTCATTGCAAAACCAGTCGCCGGTGCAGGGGGTTGCTGCAACTGGCCATATACACCGGACAGAATGAGTGAAAAAGCGGGGTTGAAAGAATTTCCACGATTACCCGTGTCGGCGGCAAACGAAGATGCGGATTGAAACAACACCGCAGCAATCACTGCGCCGGCAGAAAGATCTCTAAACATTTTTGCTCCGAAATGAGAACAGAAAAAACACGCACCCTGGTTTTCGCATGGGTTAAATCCATTAATGTTATCCCACAAGTGTGTTCCCCCTCCCTAATCCCTCCCCCGGCGGGAGAGGGACTTAAACCACAAGCCTCTCTGTTCAGCAAGATTCAAGATCAACGCGTTAATAATTGATCGTCAGATTGTGTGAGTAAGTCGTGGTACCCAATTGGGTAAAGTTCACATTCACCCGTGTGACACCCGAGGTGGTCAACATCAAAGTGTGCGGGTCGATGTACTGCAACACCACATTGGGTGATGTGCCGGCCGCACTGGTTGAGACTTGTGATGCGCTTGCAGTGCAATCACCCGGCGGGAAATAAAGCACCACTTGAGACAAACCAACCGCAGAGATGCTTGAGGTGCCTTGGGCGACAGTGACGGGCGCAGCGGGTAAGGATCGGGTGGTGAATTCCCAATTTTTTGTGAGAGTGACGATTTTCGGTGGATTGAAAGTGAAGTCGGTCGAAACGTAATCAATGCTGGCCTGATAGGTCGTGCCCCAATTCAGGCGGGATGTTGGAAATGCCGCGAACCATTCGATGTTGTTTGTCTGCCACGAATTGGCCGCAGGATCGGGTTGAGCCGTTACATTGGAAAGCGTACGGAAGATTGCTACGGGAGTTTGTGAAGTTTTTTCCTTGAGCGTGAACGTGTTCGGCAGCAGATTTATCTGACTGTTCAATCCCGGATTTACTTGCACGGAAATCGGGTTTCCGGACACTGAACATTCGGGCAAAGGGTCGGGCGACTCTTCGTAAAAAGCAGGCGGCACGATTGAGTTGGACGCCGGCCATACAACCACATCACTGGCTTGTGTTCTCAGGCTGGCGTGAATTTGGTCATAACGGGTTACGCTGACTTTGGTAAGACCATCCGCGCACAGGAAATACGAGCCTGTTTGAAAATAATCACCCCCTGCAACACACAGATCATTGAACCCCTTCAACCCCGAATTGGTGGTCAATACCGACCACAGTGCGCCGGTGTTGGTTTTGGTGTGTTGTACCAGACCGATCCCAATCTCGTCTTTGTCAAAATCCAGCAGGCTCATACGGTGGTAGACCGCAGTCATCAGATCATCGATCAACTCTTCGCCGGTATCGCTGTTGTAGCTGATATTTTCCGCGACGGAACTGATGGAGTAGCCGGCCGCCTTTGCCCGATCAGAGGGATTGGCACCGGTGAATCCGCCCTTAATGGGATCCTCGGTGTGCCCCATCACGTTGTGGGTATAAAGATAGTTGGAGTGCGCGGTGGCGCTGGTTTGCAACAGGCTGTTGGAAACATAGACAGGCAGACCCGCTTGTGTTCTGAGTGTATTAAGGTGAGTCAGCGTCGCGCCGGTTTGCCCCGTCGGCATTGTTGAATTGCCGGACTGCGTATTCGAATTGGCCGGCAATATGGGATTTGAAGTACCCCCGCCGCCGCAGGCACTCAACAAAATCAACAGCAACAGCGGGATACTTTTCTTCATTAGGATGGATGCATGTAAAGTCGATCTCCCTTCAAGGAGAAATCGTTCAAGCCAGTCACTACCGGGATGGCATTTATTCTGAAACTAGGGAGAAGTTATGTTTTTGCCAAACGTCTGAAGTAATTTCGCATCCGTCTGCATTGATGAAGTCGTCTTTGTAAGCGGGGTCGCAGCATTCGACAGTGAAAAGGATATTGGCATCTCCGGGGACTTCGTGCACATTGACTTCGACAACGTAGACAATCAAATTCGGGTCGATGCCTGATACATATATTTGTCCGACTTGTGGTGGTTCGATTTGCATAATTTTCTCCGGTGGGTATGTGATCTCATGTTGAAGCTAATCGAACAATGAAGTGCAATTCTTCAAAGGTCCCAATTCACCCCTGCCATGATCTGGTTTTGGTTGTAGTCATATCTCAAATCTGAGGAGTTCTGTAACGTATGTATCGCTTCAGCCCAGAGCGAGAGCGTCTTGGCTAGAGCAAATTCTGCCTTAAGCTTCAGATCATTTCCGCTATAGACTTTCCCTGGCTGCCCGGCGACATCGTATGCAAAAGCATTGGGGTAATCGCGATTCCAATGATGGAGTGACAACTTTCCCTTCAATTGGTCTTGCTCGTATAACACGCGTCCTCCAAAACGTTGCAAATTGTAGTTGTTGTAATTCACATAGCCATCGATACGCTTGGAATAATCATAGTCAAGATAGGCCACCAATTCCCCAGACATCCGTTGGCGCACAGTGACGCCATAATCGTTGTAGGTGTATGAAAGCAGGGGTGTTGTCGCGGTACTGTATACGCCGTTGCTCTTTCGGGCATGAGAGAAAGAATAGTTCCTCGTCGAATGTTCGGCCGACAGTTTCAATTTGGTTCCTTCCCGCAAATTTAATTCAGTGTCTACCCCCAAACTGGAAAATGTATTATCCATTTGCGCGACAACAACCGGATTAGGATAGTCATTAATCAAGCGCTTGCCTTTGATGGTGTAAGCGAAATTGCCAAAATCTTGCTTGCATTTTGCCTCGACACCCTTACTGGAAAAGTTGTAACGGTTAGAAACATCGATCCCACCCGAGTTCGTTTTGCTTGCACCGGTGTCATGATCTACATACATTTTATTGTGCCGCTCGACAATCGCACCCGCATATAACTGGATATCTGTCGCGCTCCAATTCGCCAGTGCGAATTCCACTCCACCGTTTAATGCTAAGTTAAATTCGTTTGCATTGCCCAAACCGCCCAAGTAATAATTCCCATCAACAATCGTTGAACCGACAACCAGTAGTTTGCGATCAATTCGTTTTTCAGCTTCAAACTCGGCGTTGTAAGGGACGAAAAATCCGGATCGTGCGCGCGCTGTCACGGTAGGGTTGGATCCTGTTGGTATCGCCGCATAATCGACGTAGGTTTTGTTTGGTGAGTTAAACGCATTGCTGTCGTAACCCAGCCCAGTTTTGAAAGACAATGCAATTTTTATTTGATCCGCCTTGTTATTAATTACTTTGACGGGCTCAACCTTTTTTGGCACGCCTGCGGCAAAAGCTACAGCCGATACGGACATTGCAACCACTAGCATCAAAGTACAGCTCATTTTTTTGCACATCATTTTCGATTTCTCCGTGGCTAATTGACAACACTAACTATTCAACGACCTTCCAATTTCCGTGCTTCTTCATCCAGCCCGGCCAATGTCGGATTAAGTTGCCTAACTTTGGTCAGCTCATTTCGCGCATTTTCGGCGCGCCCCGTCTCGCGCAACGCACGTGCAAATTCCAGTCGCAATCGAGCGTCCGCCGGTTCGGTAGCAACCGCTTCTTCCAGCATCTTCACAGCCTCGTCTCCTTGTTTGTTCAATAACAGTGCACGACCCAAGAAACGAAGCGTTTTAGCATTGCTTGGGTCAAGCGCATTTGCACGTCGCAACGCGGAAACTGCGTCGGCGTGCTGACCTTTTTCGATATAGGCGAAACCCAAATTGAACCAAGCCAGTGAGTAGGTATTATCGCGCGCCACGATTGCACGATAATGACGGATGGCTTCATCGAATTCATTTCGTTTTGCATGTCGCACCGCAAGGTTTAGCTCGGCCTGTTGATAGTCGGGGCGGATGTTCAGTGCTTTGCGATAAGCATCTATTGCCTCCTGGTCCCGGTCGGTATTGCCATAAAGAACTGCAAGATTGAACCAAGCCTGTTCGTAATCTGGACGTAGCCTCACTGCACTAATAAAAGCACTCTCGGCATTCTTGTCATCCTTCATGCGCAGGTAAGCGATTCCTGAGTTGAACCACGCCTCCGGATATTGTCGTCGTGCCTTGAGAGCATTCTGATAGGCCGCAAGTGCCGCCGTATAATCCCCTTTGGTTGCATGAACGAGTCCCAAATTGAGCTGGGCTTCAGGGTAGTTTCCATGAGCGAGTTCCAATGCAGTCTGATATTCTAAAATCGCCTTATCGAATGCTTTCTCCCCATATGCGACGCGACCCAAATTGAAACGTGCATCCGCGCGTGCCGGATTGCGTTGCAGTATCCACTCAAATTCATTGCGTGCTTCCGTCCAGCGCTTGTCCGACAACAACAATGAACCTAACGCTGAGTGCGCACGGACGAATTCCGGGTTGGTCTGGATTGCTTGGCGTAATAACTGCTCGGCTTCACGATGTTTATGTTGTGCATTTAATATCGATGCCATATTGACCAAGGCTGGCGAATAGTTCGGTACCAACTCTAATATCTTGTGGTACTGCATCAGCGCGCGTTTTTGCCCTTCTGCCGTATCCGGTTCCAGTGCCGCCAATGCCACTCGCGGCTCAGGATCGCTCGGAACCAAGCGGATCGCCATCCCCAAAGTAATTGCCGCTTGAGCGGTTTTACCCATCTTGCGCTGTGCCGATGCCAGGCTGTAAAAAGCACGCGCCTTGCGTTGGCCGCTACCCAATTGCGCAGCCTTCTCCAACTCTAGCGCCCCCGTGATAAGGTCGCCACGATTGATGAGTAAAATGCCCAAGTTGTATTGGGCCTCGAAATGCGAGGGCTGAAGGGTCAGCAAATCACGATAGCCATTGATGGCCTGGCTTTCCTGACCGCTACGGGAAAGCGCCAATGCGCGGTTAAACATCACACTTGTATCACTCGGGTCGGCAATAGCTGCACGGTTGAAATAATCAAGCGCAAGTTGCATGTCGCCTTTCTTCAGATACAACACGCCAAGATCGTTAAGCACGCGAGCACCGGGTTGCCGTGCTAACGAATCCAGATACAACTTTTCTGCTTCGCGCCATTTTTTTTGCCCGACCAAGGTGGCGGCCCTTTGCATATCTGTATCCGATTCGCCGGAAACCACGGGGGCGAACACATCCGCAGCAGGTGATGACCCGTCTTCGTCTGAGTTCGTCGCCATGCCGGGATGTATCTTGATCACCGTTACGGTGTTGGCATCGTATTCAGCCCGGAATTTCACGTACAACAGTGTCAAGAAGAACACCAGGATCACAATCATTACGGGAACGAAGCTCTCACGAAAGAAGCGCATCAGGCCATTATTCATCACACACTTCCTTTTGCGGAGATTGACTGCAAGATGGGTAACAAGCCGCGATTGTTGACATTCTGTATTTCCAATCCGGGACGTACGTTGATTTCGAGCAGCAACGGGCCGTCGGGCGAGATGGAGATGTCCACACCCAGATATTTGAGCGGCACGGCTCGTGCCGCACGCTCCGCCAAGTCGATCACCTCTGGCCAGAACGGCACCGTCCTGCCCAACACCGGAATACCGGTATCCGGGTGTGTGTCTACGGGCAGACCCAAGAACTGCGCGCTCGTTGTAATGCCGCTAGTGATATCGATCGCCACACCGATCGCCCCCTGATGCAGATTTGCCTTGCCGTCTGATCTTCGCGTTGGAACACGCGTCATGGACATCGCAGGCGTGTTGTCGCACATGATGATCCGCACATCCGCCAAACCAAGCGGACTCAATTCAGACATTTCCGCATGTTGCGTGATACGGCTTTCGATGATCGCGCGATCCCCCAAATCGAACGAGTAGATCCCAAAAATGATGTCGGAAATGTGTTTGCGCAAATCAAAGGCAGTATAGGTTTTTCCGCTGATGCCGACCCAGTCGTTGCCCTTCCGGCCGGCGATAACGATGATGCCGTTGCCGCCGCTGCCTTGAGCCGGCTTGATGACGAAATCAACATAAGCTCCCAGTTCGCTTTCAAGATCGCGTAGTTCATAAAAATAACTGTAAACACGGAGGGTCTTGGGCATCCGCACCCCTGCCGCACCTAGGACCTCTTTTGCCAGCAATTTGTCGTCGGCCAGCGGAAAGTGTTGGCGATCATTGCGTGTATAGATGTAATGAAGATTGCGGCGGTTCATGGGTAAAATCGTCACTGCGCCGCGACGCATCTCTTTCAGAAGTGACCATAGATTACGTAGCGATATCATTTGGCATTCCGCAGAATGAGGCGGCGAAAACGCAGGAACTCCATGACCCTGATGCCTATCCATTTACCCAGCCATAAATTCAGGGCGACCACCACCAACAACAACTCGGGGAAGGCCAGTATCAGGCTTTGCATGAATATTGAATCCATCACCGCGTAGCAGGCGGCAATCACGATCAGAGTCATCAATGTTATACGTGCAACTTTGAGTGCACCCTGTTCGGCCTCCATCAACGCCACGCGCTCTGCTGTGATGGCAAGAATAGCGATCGGGAACAGGGTCACATGAGCCAGCTCGAACAAACCGAATTGAACACCACCTACAGTCGTCGCCATCATCACGATTACCACAATGGTCAGCAGAATGGCCATTTTCGGTGAATGCAACAATTGCACCCAGTCGAGTCCACGGCGTATAACTGCCGATACCAGAACAATACCGAGAAAACCAACAACCCCCCATAACAGCCCGGTCTCGCGGGATGCGGCTGCGATCAGCGCAGGCAGAAAAGTGCCAAAGGTTTCCAAACCGATTACGTTGCGGAACACGACAGTCACCAGTGCGCCCAGCGGAAGCATCAGGATGATCTTCAACAGGTTTTGCGAAATGCCCACACGTTCGAAGTGCGCGTACAGGTTGGTTATGTTCAACGATGACTGGTTTAGCGCATCTTGAGCATCGCGTTGAGGAGATAGCTGCCTGCTCGTCTTGAACATGTACTGGAAGTTTACGTTGGCAGTGTGCTTGAATAGCACCAGATCGCCGTAATACAGCGTCAGATAATTTGCCGGGATCTCGGCGAAGTGGTCGTTGATAGTGTCGAATGGAACCCAATGGCCATTGATGTAAACTTCCACCCACTGGTGACTGGTGCGCTTGCTCCCTTGCTCCATGATGAGGCCGCCGATCAGCCGCGCCGGGATATTCAGTTTGCGCGCCATTGCTACGAACAACCGACTTTTCCCGTTGCAACTAGCCTCGCCCAATTTGAGCGCTGTCAACGCATCGGTGTAGCCGGAAAAGTTCCGGTTGCCCAATTTATCTTGTAAATGTCGATGGATGCGGGCCAGCACATCCAGAACCGTGCGATTCTCTGCCGGCACAATACCGTTAAGAGCGTTTTCAATCAGCGGATCGTCTTTCTGTATACCCGGCTCGTCTATCAGATAGGGGGCGACTGCCGCAGGGTAGGAGTCCGGGATAGGCATTCCTTCCGGAATATCAAAGCGCACATGACGAGCGCGAACCGAATAGGCGTAGCGAAGGTTGTGTTGCCCGGTTACGTTTTCGGCATTCCACTTCACTTCACGGTTCAGGGAATCTGATTGCATGTTTGACACGAAAACACCCGTCGAACTCTCTTCATTATCGACGGACTGACGCCCGTCGGTTTTTGGAAGGTATGTGCGGACATGGATGTCTTCGCCGTGGCCGTCGACCTGCATATTGACCTCGACGGTGTAACTCGGGGCTGGGATTAAACCGGCCAAGGGGTAGTTGAGTTTATAGAGCTTGTAAGTCACAAGGACTATCGGGATCAGTACCATGAGTGCCAGCAAGGCAGCATATGCACCGCGCTTTGCTTTGACGGAAGTCTGATTGCTCATAGCCTATATTTCCTTTATTTGGCTTTCAAGAAGGGAGAGGCAATCGAAATGCAGTTGCACTTTGTTAAGGCGATGAATTTTACCTCAGTCAAATAACAATTTTTTCGCACAGCGCGGCAATCCGACCAGACCGTTCAGTTTGAGTTCCCTTTTGAGTAACAAAACGGTTGTCATTGGGAAACATACGGACGTATTGGCGCTAAATCTGGTTGTGATCTTTGGGAAAAGTAGGCATGACAAACGTCCAATTAAAGTTCTGAGCTGTTACTCGGACTCAAGCTGGTCGTTGGTGGTGAACGTCCAGGTGCGGGTGATGCTGAGGATGTCGGTCTCTTTGCGGATATCCGGCGGGAACGGTGCGTAAGGCGCGGCGAGTTTGACGATGCGTTGCGCGGCGGCATCGAGGATACGTTGTCCGGATGAATTATTGATCTCCACTGTTTCCACGCTGCCGTCCGCACGGATCGAAACGGAGAGTGTCAACTTGCCGTAGATCTTTTGCTTGCGCGCCACTTCGGGATAGTTGAGATTTCCGATGCGTTCAACCTTGCTGCGCCAATCCTCGACGTATTGCGCGTAGCGATATTCCTGAGTGCGCGCACCGATATGTTTGCGTTTTGGAAGCTTCTCATACATCGAGATGTTCTTGCTGATCTCGGCTTCAAGCCGGGCGATCTCCAGTGATTGCTGCACTAGGTCTTGTCCGTTGCGCGTGCTTTCGACTTTGTGGGGGACGTTTTTGTTCTGCTCGACTTTGTAGTTGCTCTTCTCCTGGGTGAGCAGGCGCTTGACTTCCTGTTCCAGTGATTTCACATGTTGTGTGGCTTTCGCGAGTTTGAATTGAGAGTCCTGACCCATCACCGGGAAAGGTGTTTTGGCGCGGCGGCTATCCTCGATGTTGCCGCCGCCGTCCAGATTGTGTTGCGCGTAGGCACTCGCCTTGTTGGGTTTGTTTTTTGATTTGCTGTTGACCAGGGTGACTTCCAACGGCTCCAGCGCATGACTCAATTTGTTCGGGTCGGGTAGCGTGAAAGTGATGCCGAAAATGATGAGCGCATGCAAAGCGAAAGAGAACGTCGTCGAGAACGCGACGCGCTTCTTGAGCATGACAGATTCGGCGATCAGTCTTCTCATGCCACGACTTCCGCCTTGGCAATATAACGCGCCTCGAAATTCAGATCGAGCAAGTCGATCTCGCCTATCTCCAGTGTGACCTTGGTATTGGGCGTTGTCTCCGGCAACGAGGGGATACGGCCGACCAGCGGGATATCCACGAGCTTGACCAAATTCTCGCGCAATAGGATCGCTTCGATTTGCTTCACGTCCTCTTGCAAGAGCCAGCGCAAACACCAGTAGCGCTCCATGTTGCGTTGGAATTCGTTGTAGATGGTGTAGGCGGTATCGAAGTCGCGCAGTATGGCGAACAGTGCCGTGTCGTTCTTGGCGTAGGCCGCAGGCTCCGCGCGCAACACGCTGATGATCTGGCGTTGATTGACCAGATCGACATAACGTCGCAACGGCGAGCTTGACCAGGCGTAATGGGCCACACCCAATCCCTGATGCGGCGCGGCAACGGTGCTCATCTTCACTTTGCCGTTGTTCTGTGTGCGGTAGATGCCAGCCACATCGTTGTCGTCCAGTAATTTTCCCCAGCTGCTGTTGGCCAGGATCATCAGTTCCGACACTACTTTGTCGATGGGCGATCCACGCAGGCGCTGACCGATGCTGACGCGATCATTTTCGACATGGAAGGTGTAGTCGATCTGCGTATTGTTGTCGGCGGATTTGCCGCGCACTGCTTCCAATTTTTGCGCGAAATCCCACAGCAGTTTCAATTCATTGGCATAGGCGTAATCGAGCTTGCCCGCCGCCAGCGTCTCTTCATTAAAGAGCGGCTCCAGTGTGTCATGGCGCAGATTTGCAGCGATGTGCAGACGCTCGATGCGACTTTCGCTTTGGGTAATTTCCAGCGTTTCCGCGTTGACATTCACATACAGCGAAAGAGCGGGGCAGACTTTGTCCGCGCATAACGTGAAGGCTTGCACCACGTTGTCCGGCAGCATGGTGATCTTCTCGCCCGGCAGGTACACGGTGGACATGCGCTGCGCGGCGATGGCGTCGACAGGTGATCCGGGAGCGATGCCCAGTGCGGGTGCGGCGATGTGGATGCCGATGCACCAGTTGCCGTCTGCCAGTTGCTCCACCGAGAACGCATCGTCGATCTCGGTGGTGCTGGCATCGTCGATGCTGAAGGCGTTGACTGCCGCCAGCGGTATTTCGGGATGTTCTTCCACCGTGACTTCGGGGAAGCTCGTGCCGCGCGGAAAATTCTCGAACAGGAATTTGTTCAGATGGAAATCGTGCGTGGAGGGCAGTGCGCCGCATTGTTGCAACAGATGAGGTGCCGACAAATGAGTGGATGCGCAGGCCGCTTCGAGTGCTTTGACTTCGATCGTGTTGCGATCCGGCTGATACAAAATCATCGGCAATTTATCGGCGAATTCGGCGGGCAGTTGGAACGCGCCAAGCTGTTCGGTATAGCGCGCTTGTAATTCGGCTTGAATCCGTTTTTTTTCGGCGCTGGCCAGTGCCGACTTGAGTGCATCCGGTGGTGCTGCTTTGTAGCGTCCTTTGCCTTTTTTGTAGAAGTGCATCGGCGAGCCGTGCAAACGGATCAATGCACCCGCCGCTTCGATGGGGTTGGGCGTGTGGCCGAAATAATCCTGTGCCAATACGTCGAAATTGAATTCGTCCGGCGGCGAGGCCTCCCACAAAAAATCCACGTCAATATTGGCGGCGACCTGTTCCGCTTGTGACAGGAATTCGGCCAGGCCGGGTTGCGCGAAACGCAGCATTACGTTGGCCGATTTGATCTTGCTGCGTTTGCCGTGGGTATTCTCAACCTGTAAAGAGGTGGTGTTATCGGCAAGGATATTGCCGACTTTGAAACCGCCGTCTTCTTCGTAAAAGATGTTCATGGGGGGTGGCTGAAAAAATTGGGGCGGATTATAACCTTTCGCCCTTGCACTGAACTTCGTTCGTGATAGCCTGTCTCTGCGCCACCGACTGACTTTGGGGCGGTAAATCAACCACACAGGAGTTTAAGCATGAATAAATTTTCGAGTTTGATCGTCGCAGGCAGCCTGTTCTGCATCACACCGCTGGCGCAGGCTTGTGAGGCGCGGCATCACGGTCAACATGAAGGGCCTTGTCTGCACGATATGGACAAAAACCATGACGATGTCATCAGCAAGAAGGAGTTCAATGCATTTCACGCCGAGCAATTCAAAAAAATGGATGCCAATCAGGACGGCAAACTGTCTCCGCACGAGATGGAACGTCAGCACGGCAGGATGAAGGAGATCGGGCGTGACCCGTTCGATAAACGCTTTGAAGAGGTAGACATCAATGCTGACGGCGGTTTGAGCAAAGACGAGGCCGAGATCGGGATGCCGATGTTATTCAAGCATTTCGACGAAATCGATGCCAACAAAGACGGCAAGATGACCAAGCTTGAAGTGATCGAGAACATGAAAAGCATGCATGAGAAGATGCCGGCCAAACAGGGCGCCGAAATCGAACCGCCAGCGCAGAAATAATTCACATTGAAAAATAAAACAGGCCGGCATAAAGCCGGCCTGTTTCGTTTGAAGCACCCCGATTATTTGAGGATGTAAGCCACCATGGTTTTGATGTCCTCGTCGCTGACTTTGGCCGGTGTGGCGGGCATCGCCATCGTGCCGAAGACGCCGGAACCACCCTTGCGCACCTTTGCCGCGAGCTTGTCAGCGGCAGTTGCGTCGCCTTTGTACTTCTCGGAGATCGCTTTCAGGCTGGGGCCGACAGTCTTTTTCTCGGCTTGATGGCAGGTGACGCAGTTACTCTTCTTCAACAAGGCTGCACCGTCGTCTGCAAAGGCTGCATTAGCCAACAGCATTCCTGCTGTCAAAATAAGGGCGTGACGTACTTTCATGATCTACTCCTTTGGGTGGTTAACAAAATTTCTGGCGGCATTCTACTCCCGAAATTAATCGAATTGTTGGACTGGTTTGCCCGCCCCGCATTTGGGGCAACAGCAGGCTCGGTGTTACCATGCGCGCGGATTTTTAGAGCAAGGAAAGAACATGGCGGGACACAGTAAATGGGCGAACATACAGCATCGCAAAGGCGCACAGGACGCCAAGCGGGGCAAGATCTTCACACGCCTGATCAAAGAAATCACGGTCGCGGCAAAACTGGGCGGCAGTGATCCGGATATCAATCCGCGTCTGCGGCTGGCCATGGAAAAAGCCTACGACCAGAACATGCCCAAGGACAACGTCGAGCGCGCGATCAAACGCGGCGCGGGGGAACTGGAGGGTGCGGACTACATGGAGTTGCGCTACGAAGGTTACGGCATCAACGGCGCGGCGGTCATGGTGGATTGCATGACCGACAACAAGACGCGCACCGTGGCCGACGTGCGCCACGCCTTCACCAAATACGGCGGCAACCTCGGCACCGACGGCTCGGTTGCCTTCCTGTTCAAGCATTGCGGACACATGATCTTTGCTCCCGGTACTGACGAAAATGCGCTGCTGGAAGTGGCGCTGGATGCCGGTGCGGAAGACATCATCAATAACGACGACGGCAGCATCGAAGTCATCACTTCCCCCCATGATTTCGGGGCGGTGAAACAGCGTCTGGAAGCAGCGGGATTCAAGGCGGAAATGGGCGAAGTCACCATGAAGCCGGAGAACGAAGTGGTTTTCACCGGTGACGATGCAGTGAGAATGCAGAAACTCTTGGACGCACTGGAAGACTGCGATGATGTGCAGGAGGTTTATACAACGGCGGTGATTGAAGAGTGAGAGGCAGGGCTGAGAATTGAGTAAAACCAACCACCTCTACCTCCCCCTTGTCAGGGGGAGAACCGTTAGCTCCTCCCCTGACAAGGGGAGGCTGGGAGGGGTTGGGTTTTGAACAACCCCCTTTCCACAATCCGCATACTTGGAATAGATCCGGGGTTGAGAATAACCGGCTTTGGCGTGCTGGATAAAGTTGGGCAACAGCTTCAATACGTTGCCAGCGGTTGTATCAAGACGCCGGATGGCGAATTACCGCAACGTTTGAAAGTGATTCTGCAATCGTTGGGTGAGGTCATCGCGCAACATCAACCGCAACAAGTGGCCGTGGAAAAAGTGTTCGTTAACGTGAATCCGCAATCCACATTGTTGCTCGGGCAGGCACGCGGCGCGGCTATCTGCGCGGCGGTGCAAGCCGATTTGCCGGTGGCGGAATACACCGCGCTGCAGGTGAAACAAGCGGTGGTTGGCAACGGCCACGCGAACAAGGAGCAGGTACAGGCGATGGTGCAACGCTTGTTGAAATTATCCGGAATGCCCAGTCCGGATGCGGCGGATGCGCTGGCTTGCGCCATCTGTCATGCGCATGGCGGATTGGGATTGGGCGCTTTGGCCACCAAAGGGTTTCGGGTTCGGGGAGGGAGACTGGTATGACGCAATTCCATGTGATTTCGTCATTCCCGCGCAGGCGGGAATCCAGCAATTACAAAGAGGCTGCGAAGCAGACAAAACCAACAGATATTCCCGCTTCGCGGGGAGATAGATACGGCTGGGTTCCCGCCTGCGCGGGAATGACGGAGTAAAGAGATGCATCCTCAAGAGCCGACGCTTGCTATATTTCAAAATCCGCTTGCACGATATTTTGCCGCGACACGGCCGGCTTTTCTTTCGGCCAGCCTCATGGCTTGTTTGTTGGGGCTGGCGGTCGCCCAGCACGACGGCCTCGAATTCGATATTCCCCTTGCACTGGTGACCCTGCTGTTCGCACTGTTGGCGCATGCCGGCGTGAATGTGCTCAACGATTATTACGATGCGCTCAACGGAACCGATGCACGCAACACCGAGCGCATCTTCCCCTTCACGGGTGGCAGCCGTTTCATCCAGAACGGTGTGCTGACCCTGACGCAAACGCGCATTTTCGGTTTTGCTTTGCTGTGCGGCGTGGTGTTGGCCGGATTGTGGTTGATGGCGCGTTCTTCGCCGCAATTGCTTTACATCGGGTGTGCCGGGCTATTCATCGGCTGGGCGTATTCCGCGCCGCCGTTTCGTTTGAACAGTCGCGGCTTGGGCGAGTTGTGTGTGGCAGCGGGTTTCCTCGCTATCACCGTCGGTACGGATTTTGTGCAGCGCAAAGGATTCGCCGCGACACCCTTTATCGCGGGGTTGTCTTACGCACTGCTGGTGACTAACTTGCTCTACATCAACCAGTTTCCCGACCGCACTGCCGACACGGCGGCGGGGAAACTGCATTGGGTGGCACGGCTGCAAGTGCGACATGCGCGCTGGGGCTATGCGCTGATCGTGGCACTGACTTATGTTTGGTTGCCGGTGTGTGTGATTCTGGGTTGGTTGCCGGCATTGGTTTTGCTGGCGCTGTTGGCATTGCCGTTGAGTTTCAAGGCGGCCCGCCTGCTATTGCAACATGCGGCGCAACCGCAACAACTGGGCGACGCGATTAAGCTGACCATCGCCGCGATGCTGGCGCATGGGGCGTTGTTGGTGCTGGCATTGATTTTGAGTAAAAGCTAAGTAGGGTGGGCACGTTTTTGTGCCCACGCGGTACATCATTCGCGTCGACTGCGTGGGCACAAAAACGTGCCCACCCTACGAGATTAATTGGCATAAGGGAATTTCATGATCGGAAGATTAAGCGGCATCCTGCTGGAAAAGAACCCGCCGCAGATCGTGCTGGACGTGCAGGGTGTCGGTTATGAAGTGGATGTGCCGATGAGCACTTTCTACAACTTGCCGGCGCTGAATGAAAAAGTGGCGCTGTATACCCAGCTCATCGTGCGCGAGGATGCGCATCTGTTATTTGGTTTCCTGACGCACGAGGAACGCGCCGCATTTCGCCAGTTACTCAAGATCAGCGGTGTCGGACCCAAGCTCGCATTGTCGGTTCTGTCGGGATTGAGTTTGGGGGATCTGGCGCATGCCGTGGCGAACAAGGATGCGGCACGGCTCACCAAGATCCCCGGCGTGGGCAAGAAAACCGCCGAACGCCTGTTGCTGGAATTGCAGGGCAAGTTCAGCGTGACGGGCGGTGGTACGGCGGCGCAAGGCACTGCTCTCACGTCAAACGGCAATGACATCGTGAATGCATTGCAGGCACTGGGCTACAACGACAAGGAAGCCGACTGGGCAGTCAAGCAATTACCCAAAGAGGCCGGCGTCTCCGACGGCATCCGCCAAGCTCTTAAGTTATTATCCAAAACATGAAACTGATTAACGAATGAAAATATGCCTCGATAAATTTACCGTTCGTCCCGAGTGCCGCGTTTTGTGCGGTGTATCGAGGGATGAACGGTAAATACTCGGTACGAACGGGTAAGAAATGATCCATAACGACGCGCTTACAACCGAACCCCGCCTCATTTCCGCCGCGCCCGCCTCGCAACAGGAGGAGGCATTGGAGCGTGCTTTGCGTCCCAAACAGCTCGACGAATATGTGGGGCAGGAAAAAATTCGCGGTCAGTTGGAGATATTCATTCAAGCCGCGAAGATGCGCAAAGAGCCGCTCGACCATGTGTTGCTGTTCGGCCCGCCGGGTCTGGGCAAGACCACGCTGGCGCAGATTATCGCGCGCGAAATGGGGGTCAATCTGCGCCACACTTCAGGGCCGGTGCTGGAGCGGGCGGGCGATCTCGCCGCCTTGCTGACCAACCTCGAACCGAACGACGTGTTGTTCATCGACGAGATACACCGGTTGTCACCCGTGGTGGAAGAGATTCTCTATCCCGCGCTGGAGGATTACCAGATCGACATTATGATCGGCGAGGGTCCGGCAGCGCGTTCGGTGAAACTCGACCTGCCGCCGTTCACCCTGGTCGGTGCAACCACGCGCGCGGGCATGTTGACCAATCCGTTGCGTGACCGTTTCGGTATCGTGGCGCGACTGGAATTTTATTCGCCGGAAGAATTGCAGCGCATCGTCACCCGTTCCGCCGGTTTGCTGGAACTGCCCATCTCACCCGAGGGCGCGCTGGAGATCGCCAAACGTTCGCGCGGTACGCCGCGTATCGCCAACCGTCTGTTGCGGCGTGTGCGTGATTATGCCGATGTGCGCGCCGATGGCCATGCCACGCGCGAAGTGGCCGATGCCGCGCTGATCATGCTGGATGTGGATTCGCAGGGGCTGGATGTGATGGACAGGAAATTATTACTCACCGTCATCGAAAAATTTCTCGGCGGGCCAGTCGGTGTGGACAACCTGGCCGCCGCCATCGGCGAGGAACGCGACACCATCGAGGACGTTCTGGAACCTTACCTGATCCAGCAAGGTTATCTGCAACGCACCCCGCGCGGACGTATGGCCACGGCGAATGCGTATCAACATTTTGGACTCATGCCAACACGCAGTGGCAACAACAAGGAGTTGTGGGATGAATAAACACCAGGTTTTCACCTGGCCGGTGCGTGTGTATTTCCAGGACACTGACGCGGGCGGTGTGGTCTATCACGCGAATTATGTGAATTTTATGGAACGAGCGAGGACCGAGTGGTTACGCACGTTTGGTCACAGCAACGCGGGGTTGATGAAAGAATTCGGTGTGGCATTCGTGGTGCGTTCGCTGAAGATGGATTATCTGAAACCGGCGGTGCTGGACGATCTGCTGACGGTGACGGCGCTGGTGAAAGACATCGGACGCAGTCGCGTGACGTTGACACAGTCCGTGATGCGCGAAGATGAGGTGCTGACCGAAGGCGAGGTGCATCTGGTGTGTGTGAACATGCAGACTTTCAAGCCGGTAAGCGTGCCTGAGGTTTTGCGCAAACAGTGGGTTTAACTAAATGAATATGCTTCAGGATTTGTCGTTCATCCATTTGATCGCCAACGCCAGCCTGCTGGTGCAGTTGGTGATGGTTTTGTTGCTGTTGGTGTCACTGTTGTCATGGTGGTATATCTTCATCAAGCTGTTCGCAGTGCGGGCGGCGGTCAAACAGACACGCGAATTCGAGGATGCCTTCTGGGGTAACCCGAATCTGGTTTCGTTGTATCAGAACGCATGCAGCGCCCTGCGCCATGATCAAGGTGCGTTGGAGAATATCTTCAGCGCGGGATTTGCCGAATTCGTCAAGTTGAAAAAGACCCACGGTGTGGACGGCGCCGCCGTGATGGAAGGCACACGCCGCGCGATGCGCGCGCGTTACCAGCGCGAGATGGATCAGCTGGAATCGCATCTATCATTCCTGGCCACGGTCGGTTCGGTCAGTCCGTATGTGGGTCTGTTGGGGACGGTGTGGGGCATCATGAATGCGTTCCGCGGTTTGTCCAGCGTGGGCCAGGCGACCTTGGCGCAAGTCGCTCCGGGGATTGCCGAAGCGCTGGTCGCGACCGCGATGGGTTTGTTCGCGGCGATCCCGGCGGTGGTGGCGTACAACCGCTATGTACACGATGTGGCTCGACTGTCTTCGCGCTTCGAGAGCTTTATCGAAGAGTTTTCCAACGTGTTGCAGAGGCAGCCATGACACGGTGCGCGTCAGCGATGGGTGCGGGAATGGCTGCCTTGCACCTCCTCCCGCAAACGGCTGCTTGCACCCGTAACGTGGTGAAGGGGCAGCCTTGAGCTATAGCCGCCGGTCAACGCATCGTCCGCTCAGCCAGATCAACGTCGTGCCTTATATTGACGTGATGCTGGTGCTGCTGGTCATTTTCATGGTGACCGCGCCGTTGATGAATCCGGGGCAGATTGATCTGCCGAGTGTGGGAAAGTCATTGGCCCCACCGGTTGCGCCGATCGAAGTTATGATAAAAAAGGACACCACTTTGGCGGTGCGTGACCACAGTCAGGGAGGGATGGAGTTTCCAGTCTCGCGCGATGAGTTGGTCGCGGTGTTGAATCAGAAACTGGCCAAGAATTCGGAACAATCGGTGGTGATCTCTGCCGACAAGAATGTACGCTACGAAGAAGTGATCAACGTGATGGATATGTTGCAACAGCAGCACGTGAAAAAAGTGGGTCTGCTGACCAAACCAAGATGAGTTATGCAATGACTTACCATGAGCCGGGAAAATTTCCGGCAGGCGTTTTGGCATTGGCGGTGCACGCGGCGTTTATTGCACTGTTGATGTTCGGAGTGCGTTGGCAAACACTTCCACACGATGCCTTCGCGGTCGAACTTTGGGAGGATCTGCCTGCCATCGAGGTGACCTTGGAGCCGGCACCGGTTACACCTGCCGAACCGCTTCCCCAGCTTCCGGAAATCAAGCCTGTGCCGGAACAGCCCGTGAAATCGGGTGCGCCGCAGGAGGTCAAGGCAGACATCGAGTTGCGTGAGAAAAAGATCGGCAAATCCGAACCCGCGCAACCCTCCGCCAAAGAAATCCGGGCGCGTCGCCAGGCCGAGGAACAACACATGTTGCAGCAGTATGCCGAGAATCTCAGACAGTCCGAGCAGGCCAGGATTCGTGCCGAGGTGAGCGCGGCCACCGCAGCGGAAGTGGGGCGCTACACGGATATGATCCGCAACAAGATCCGACGCAACATCGTGATGCCGCCGGATGTCCCGGAAAGTGTGACCAGTGAATTCAAGGTGACTTTGTTGCCGGCGGGGATGGTGTTGGATGTGGTGTTATTGAAGAGTAGCGGCAATCCGGCTTATGACAATGCGGCGGAGCGCGCCATCTATAAAGCGCAGCCGCTGCCGTTGCCGGCGGATGCAAGTATGCAAAAATTATTTCGTGAATTACGCCTGACCATCAGGCCCTAGAAGGAACCAGCTATGCGTCGATTTGTTTTATTGGGGTTTTTGTTTGCCAGTTGTGCGGCGTATGCCGAGCTCAACATTGAGATTACCGGGGCAGGCGAGCACCAAACGCCCATTTCGGTGGTTCGCTTTGCCGGGGAGGAACGGGTGGTGCAGGACATCAACAGCCTGGTGACCAACGACTTGACTCGGACCGGCCTGTTCAAGCTGATCGATCCTGCGGGCAGGGCGCCACATGAATTGAACGAAATCGTCTATTCCGACTGGCCCGGTGTGGAGGTGTTATTGATAGGGAGTGCCAAGGAGTTGGACGGCGGGGGAATTGCCGTCAAGTTCCGATTGATCGACATGGTGCGGCGCACCGAATTGTTGTCGCAAGTCGTCACTGCAAAGAGTGAGCAGATTCGAGCTATCGGTCACCGGATCGCCGATCTGGTTTATGAGCAACTTGCCGGAAGTCCGGGGGTGTTCAGCACACGTATCGCCTACGTCAATCGCGACCAGGGCAGTTACAAACTGGTGATTGCGGACAGTGATGGCCATGGGGAGCAGTCGCTGCTGACTTCGAAAGAGCCGATCATGTCACCGGCCTGGTCGCCGGATGGCAAGCAGATTGCTTATGTCAGTTTTGAGGGTGAGCGCGCAATGGTTTATGTGCAAACCCTGAACACACGGCAACGACTATTGCTGGCAGATTTTCCGGGCAGCAACAGCGCACCCTCGTGGTCGCCAGATGGCAAATCTCTTGCGTTGGTTTTGACGCGGGATGACTACTCTCAGTTGTATCTGGTCAATGCGGACGGCAGTGATTTTCGACGTGTCACCTATAGCGAAACCATCGACACCGAGCCGACCTTTTCACCCGATGGGAAATTTCTGTTGTTTACGTCCGATCGGGGTGGCAGTGCACAAATCTACCGTGTCGCAGTAGAAGGCGGGATGGCAGAACGATTGACCTATGAGCCGGGAAGTAACTACTCACCGCGCTTCAGTCCGGACGGAAAGAGTTTTGTCTTCACGAACTTTTCAAGCGGAGTGTTCTTTATCGCGGTGCAGGATTTTGAGAGCAAGCAAGTGCAGATCCTGACCTCGGGAGGGTGGGAGAAAAAACCCAGCTTCGCACCCAACGGCAAGTTGATCCTGTTTGCAACCGAGGCGCAGGGTCGTGGTATATTGGCGACCGTTTCAAGTGATGGCAGAGTGAAGCAAAAGATGATTGCCCAGCGCGGAGACATTCGTGAACCGACGTGGGGTCCATTTCTGAAAAGATAATCGAAGAGGAAATTACGATGAAAAAAATTATTCTGAGTGTGTTGTTGGTCAATCTGTTGGCCGCATGCAGTAGCAACCAACCCAAGGAGCCCGTAGCGGAGCCGAAATCGGCGACCTCATCAACAGCACAGCAGCCTGAAGTGACTGCCGCCCAAGCCGAGGCGGATGCCAAGGCCGCAGCCGATGCAGCCGCAGCGGCCGCAGCGGCCGCAGCGGCACAGGCTCAAGCCGATGCCGACGCGGCCGCTGCCCAAGCCAAGGCCGATGCAGAAGCAGCATTAGCCAGCCGCAGCGTGTTCTTCCCGTTTGATGTGGATGCGATCCAGGATGCCGACAAAGACAAGATCGTTACCCATGCCCAGAATCTCGCGCAGAATCCGAACCTGAAAGTTCGTGTCGAAGGCAACGCGGACGAGCGCGGAAGCAGCGAATACAACCTGGCGTTGGGTCAGCGTCGTGCCAAGAACACCAAGAAGGCATTGGTGTTGGGCGGAGCCAAGGCGGCCCAGATCACGACTGTCAGCTATGGTGAAGAAAAACCCCGCGCGGCCGGTCATGACGAATCTGCATGGTCGCAAAATCGCCGTGCAGACATCAACTACGACGCCGCCAAGTAAATTGTGAGCCGGGTAGTCAGCGGTCTGCTTTGTGGTTTGTTTCTGGTAAACAGCCCCGCTTATGCGGGGCTGTTTTCTGATGACGACGCCCGTAAGCAGATCCAACAACTTGACGCTCGGATCGTCCTTGTCGAGAAGTTGGAACAGCGCATCGCCGACTCTGAAGAGCAGAACAAGGTCGCAGTTCGTTCCATGCTTGACTTGCAGATGCAATTGGAAGTTCAGGCAACCGAGCTGAGGAAACTGCGCGGCCAGAACGAAGAATTGATTCACAGTCTGCAGGATGCCGAGAAACGCCAAAAGGATTTCTATATTGATCTGGACTCGCGGATCCGCCAGTTGGAATCGGGAAGTGTTTCGGTAACCCAAGGCAGCCTGTCCAATCCAGTGGATGGCAGTAAAGATGTGAGTTCAAACCCGGTGGGCGAGAACAGGGCGTTCGAAACCGCCTACGGATTTTACAAGTCTGAAAATTATCAAAATGCAGCGATTGCTTTCCGCGATTTCCTGCTCCAGTTTCCGCAGTCGGTGCATGAGGCCAATGTCTATTACTGGATGGGGAATGCGTATTTTCTGTCACGTGACTACGCCAACGGTCTGGATGGATATCAGAATCTGTTGGGCAAGTATCCCGATCATCCGCGCGCACCCGAGGCGATGTTGAACGTTGCCGAATGCCAGCTCGAATTGAAAAGCAAGCCAGCGGCAAAAACAACGCTCAAGCAACTCATTGCACAGTTTCCGGGAAGTGATGCGGCTGACAAAGCCAAAAAACGTTTGGCCACCCTCAAGTAACCCAGTCTTAGTCCATGAAACAAAACAACGCAGAAACGTTGCGCATCAGCGAAATATTCTTTTCGCTTCAAGGTGAGACCAGCCGCGTCGGGTTGCCCACCGTTTTTGTACGCCTCACGGGTTGTCCTTTACGCTGCACCTACTGCGACACCCGTTACGCCTTCACCGGCGGGGAGACGTTGACTCTGCAAGCCGTGTTGCAGGAAGTGTCCAAACATCAACCCCGCTATGTGACAGTCACCGGAGGCGAACCGTTGGCACAGAAGAATTGCCTGGTATTGCTCCGAGCCTTGTGTGATGCGGGGTATGAAGTTTCACTGGAAACTGGCGGGATGCTGGATGTTTCTTCGGTGGATAAGCGCGTGAGCAAAGTGCTGGATATCAAGACTCCCGGCTCGGGTGAGTCTGAAAAGAATTTGTGGGAAAACCTGGACCATCTGCAACCAACCGATGAAATCAAATTCGTGTTGTGCGACGAAATAGACTACCGATGGGCCAAGGACTTGCTGCTAGTGCGCAACCTTGCACAACGTTGTGCAGTGTTGTTCTCGCCTGCACAAGGCCAGCTTTCTTCCAAGGAATTGGCTGAATGGATATTGCGCGATTTTTTGCCGGTTCGTATGCAGGTTCAATTGCATAAAATAGTGTGGGGTAACGAGGCGGGGCATTGAGTGATGAAACGGGCAGTGGTTTTATTGTCGGGAGGTCTGGATTCTGCGACGGTATTGGCGTTGGCGCGCGAGTCGGGTTTTGAGTGTTACGCGTTGAGCGTGGATTACGGGCAACGCCATCACGCGGAATTGGCCGCAGCGCAACGGGTGGCCAAGGAAATTGGAGCACGCGAACATCGTGTCATCCATATCGATCTCACCGCATTCGGCGGCTCGTCATTGACGGATTCGAAGATCGCCGTTCCGGAACATGCCAGCATCGGCATCCCTTCAACCTACGTGCCGGCACGCAACACCATCATGTTGTCGCTCGCATTGGCATGGGCGGAGGTACTCGAAGCGCAGGACATTTTCTTTGGCGTGAACGCGGTGGACTATTCGGGCTACCCGGATTGCAGACCCGAATACGTCGAGTCGTTCGAACGCATGGCGAATCTGGCGACCAAGTTTGCCGTGGAAGGTCAGCCACTGACACTGCATGCGCCACTGTTGCGAATGAGCAAAGCCGAGATCATCACGCAAGGTATTCGTTTGGGCGTGGACTACAGCCATACCGTGTCGTGTTACCAAGCCGATGTATCGGGGAATGCCTGCGGCAAGTGCGATTCCTGCCGCTTGCGTCGCGAAGGTTTCAAATCGGCTGGAGTGCCTGATTCCACGCGTTATCGCGGGGTGTGAATTCTTCGACAGTTCGTTTGACAGTCGAAGTCAAACCCGTATAATGCGCGCTCCTTTTTGGGAGGGGGTCGGTAGCTCAGTCGGTAGAGCAGCGGACTTTTAATCCGTTGGTCGCGAGTTCGAATCTCGCCCGACCCACCAGTTTC
>CAYROQ010000023.1:0-48061 GCA_964425955.1 uncultured Sideroxydans sp. | reverse complement strand
GGCCATCACCTGGATCTCGATGTGGCGCGGGTTCTCCAGGAATTTCTCCATGTACACCATGGGATTGTTGAAAGCTGCCTGCGCTTCGGTCTTGGTCATGGTCACCGCATTGAGCAATGCCGCTTCGGTGTGCACCACGCGCATGCCGCGCCCGCCACCACCACCGGAGGCTTTGATGATCACCGGATAACCGATGCTGCGCGCGATCTTGATGATTTCGGCAGGATCGTCGGGCAGTGCGCCTTCCACGCCGGGTACGCAGGGCACCCCGGCTTTTTTCATGGCGATCTTGGCCGATACTTTATCGCCCATCAGGCGGATGGTCTCGGCGCGCGGACCGATAAATACAAAGCCGGATTTTTCCACGCGTTCGGAAAAGTCCGCGTTCTCGGAGAGAAAGCCGTAACCGGGGTGGATGGCTTGGGCATCGGTCACCTCGGCAGCGCTGATGATGGCCGGCACGTGCAGATAACTCAGACTGGAAGGAGCGGGGCCGATACACACCGACTCGTCAGCGAGTTTCACATACTTGGCTTCGGCATCCGCCTCCGAATGTACCGCGACGGTCTTGATGCCCATCTCGCGACAGGCACGCTGGATTCGTAGCGCGATCTCGCCGCGATTGGCAATGAGGATCTTTTCAAACATGATTGGTTTCTCCGTCGGCTCTGCTGTTCTGGCTTTACGTTCGAACATGGCCGCGTTGTGTTAGCCGATGATAAACAGCGGTTGGCCGAATTCGACAGCTTGACCGTTCTCGACCAAGATCGCCTTGATGACGCCGCCCTTGTCTGCTTCGATCTCATTCAACAACTTCATCGCCTCGATGATGCAAATCGTGTCGCCCGCGTTCACGCTCTGGCCGATATCCACAAATGCCTTGGCTCCGGGAGACGCTGCACGATAGAAGCTGCCGACCATAGGCGATTTGACCACATGGCCTTCCGGTGCGGCGGGTGCGGCTGGAGCAGCCGGTGCGGCAGGCGCGGCCGACTGCGCTGCGGGGGCGCTCTGTGGTGCTGAAGAATAATGATGCTGGATTGGCGCGGCGACATAACTGGTGCGCGAGATACGCACATGCTCTTCGCCTTCCGTCAGCTCCAGTTCGGCGATGCCCGAGTTTTCTACCAACTCGATTAGTGTTTTTAATTTGCGTAGATCCATGGTCAGCTCCTTACAGAATGTTGAATTGCGAATTGCAGGGCAAGTTCGTAACCGATTGCGCCCAAGCCACTGATGACTCCGACTGCGATATCGGAGAAATAAGATTCTTTGCGAAAAGCCTCGCGAGCGAACACGTTGGAAAGATGTACTTCCACAAAAGGGATGGCGACAGCGGCCAAAGCATCGCGGATCGCCACGCTGGTATGCGTGAAAGCAGCGGGATTAATGAGGATGAAGTCAGTCCCGTCCAATCGTGCTTGCTGAATACGGTCTACCAGAGCGGATTCAGAATTACTTTGAAAGTGAGCCAGTGTTGCGCCCTTTGTTTGCGCTTGTGCTGCCAATTTGTTGTTAATTTCATCCAATGTGATGCGACCATACACCTCCGGCTCGCGCATACCGAGCAGGTTCAGATTGGGTCCGTGCAGCACTAAAATGTTCTTCATAGGCGAAGTTTGCCGCAAAATGGGGAGGTTTGTCTATCTGTTCGGTGAAAATGCGTAAAATCAGGCTTATAGGCCAACATGATTCAAAGATTCTCCGAATTGGGCCGCATCCTGATAGCCGACTACCCTGAAATCGGTCAATTCTTTCCCCTGGTCGTTGAAAAACAGGATGGCTGGCGGGCCGAATAATTGGTAGCGGGATAACAGCAACTTGTCCTCGGCATTGTTTGCCGTCACATCTGCCTGTAGCAGGATGGCGTTTTTCAGCCTATTTTGCACACTGGGATCGCTGAATGTGAAGCGCTCCATTTCCTTGCACGAGACACACCAGTCGGCGTAGAAATCCAGCATGACTCTTTTGCCCTGAGCCTGGGCGAGCTGATTTTCCAGTTCCGCCACATTCCTGATGCGATCGAAATGCAGGGTGGGTGAGGTCTCGGAGGAAGCGCGAACGATGTTGCCGAGAGGATGCAGAATGTCGCGCGCACCCGACAAGGCACCTATCAGGTAGGCCGCTCCGAGTAACAGCGCCAGGATGCCGACCGCCTTTCTCGCCCTGTGCCAGCCTTTTGTATTGATGGGCAGCGGATCGAACGCATGCAGGTAGATCGCTGAGAAGATCAACAACGCTGACCAAAGTAGCATCTGCACCCCCATCGGTATGACGGGTGAAACGATCCAGATCGCCAAGGCCAACATCAACACACCGAAGAAGCGTTTGACCGATTCCATCCACGCACCCGCTTTGGGCAACAACACTGCCGCAGAGCTGCCGATGAGCAACAAAGGCGCTCCCATACCCAATGCCAGAGCGAATAATGCGGTCCCGCCCAAGATCGAATCGTGTGTCTGGCTAATGTAGAGAAGCGCACCCGCCAATGGCGCGGCGACGCACGGCCCCATGATGACGGCCGACAACGCGCCCATGGCGAACACACCGGACAGATGACCGCCATGCAACTTGTTGCTGGTGTCGGAGAGTTTGCTTTGTAGCAAGGTGGGCAGCTGCAATTCGTAGAACCCGAACATGGAGAGCGAAAGCACCACGAACATGGCCGCGAAACTGCCCAGCACCCAGGGGGTTTGCAACGCGTTTGAGATGAGGTTGCCGGAATATCCCGCCGCCACACCCGCAATGGCATAGGTGATGGCCATGCCCAACACATAAGCCAAAGACAGGACAAAGGCGTGCAAATGGGTAATCTTATGGCCGCGCCCGACAATGATGCCGGACAAGATGGGGATCATCGGGAAAACGCAGGGAGTTAGCGAGAGCAAGAGTCCCGCGCCAAAAAAGAACGAAACGATGAGCCAAAAACTTCCGCCCTGGAACAGCTTGGCGATCTGCGTATTTTCATTCTCGATTTTGACAGGCGGCGCGGCAGGCCCTGCACTGACCACCTGATCGAGGTTCACGTTGAACACTTTCTCGATGGGCGGGTAACACAATCCCTTGTCGCTACAACCTTGATAACCGGCATGAATTTCCAGGGACTTGCCGGTGTCGGCTTGATCCAACTTGATCTCGGCTTGAAAAGACTGGTGATACACCTCGATGAGGCCGAAATTCGGATCATTCTTGATCTCGCCTTTGGGCAGATTGATGCCGGTTACTTTGCGCTTGCCGCCGGACACGCTGAAGCTAATTTTGTCACGGTACAGATAATAATCGGGTGTGACTTTGAAGCTGGCAAGAAGGGTGTGTTGGCCAAGGGCCGTTACTTCCAGCGAAAAAGCCTGATCGGCGGGCAGGAAGGCGGGTTTCTTTGCGCCGAACGAAAGCAGATCGGCATGGGCCAGATTCGGAAGACACAGCAACAGCAATATTGATAACAGGCGACAAAACATCATTCGTTCCTTGGAGGGGTCTCTTGGGACACCCAGTTTAAATATTCCGGCAAACCGGCAGTGATTGGCAACGCAATGATCTCCGGCAATTCGTAGGGATGCAGTTTCCGCAATTCTGATTCCAACCCCGGGTAAGCCGTGCGCGAGGTCTTGATCAGCAACGGCACCTCGGTGGCATGTTCGACTTTGCCCTGCCACCGGTACACCGACGTGCATTCAGCCAGTACATTCACACACGCGGCTAATCGCGCTGTGACCAGGGAGGTCGCGACACGTTCCGCTGTGGCGCGATCCGGCAGGTTGGTGAAAACCAGCAACATTTCGGCCATCAGACACCCACCCTGGCACAACGCACCCCGAGTTGCAGCAACTCATCCCAAACATCTCCCTGACGCAACCCCTTTATCAACCTGTCGATCTGGGCGGCTTGGCGCAAGGCACGCTCCGCGAATGCCGGTGTGAAGCGGCGCACTGCGCGTTCCAGCTGTTTTTGTTTTGCCCCCCACACCCGCGCATCGCGTAATGCACCGGCCATGTTCCCGCTCTGTTGCAGGGCACGCGACACTTTTGCCAAGGCGCGGATATCTTCCGCCAGCGACCACAGGATCAACACCGTGGCCGTGCCCTCGGCACGCAAACCGTCGAGCACACACACATAACGTTCGGCATCACCGGCCAGCATCGCTTCGGATAATTTGAACACATCGTAACGCGCCACATCCATCACCGAATCTTTCACCTGCTCGAAAGTCAGCGGGGCGGCAGGGAACAATAATGCAAGTTTTTGGATCTCCTGAAAAGCCGCGAGCAGATTTCCTTCCACACGTTGCGCCAGAAAAGCCAGGGTATCGGCGTCGGCGGATTGTCCCTGCCGTTTGAGCCGCGCCGCGATCCAGGCGGGCAAGGCGGCAAGAGGCACTTCATCTGCGCTGACAAGGGTGCCATGTTGTTCCAGCGCGGTGAACCATTTGCTTTTTGTTGCGGTGCCGTCGAGCCGGGGCAGTGAGATCAACGTGAGTGTGTCCGGATGCAGATTGTCACAAAGATCTAGCAAGGCCTGCGCGCCTTCGACACCGGGTTTGCCCGATGGAATGCGCAGGTCGACCACTTTGCGTGAAGAGAAAAGCGACATACTTTGCGAGCTGTTGCGCAGTTCCGCCCATTTGAATCCCTGTTCGGCGATCAACACCTCGCGTTCGCCGAAACCCGCGTTGCGGGCGGCGGTACGAATCGCGTCGGCCGCCTCGATGGCGAGCAACAGCGCCTCGCCGTGAATCACATACAACGACCCCAAACCTTTGGCCAAGTGCTGCGGCAGGTTTTCAGTCGTGAGTCTCATCGTATCAAAGCTGCGGTTTCGCCCGGCTTAAACGGCGCAAGGCTTGGACTACCGCGTCAGAACGCATGTCCTTGTAGAGCAGGGCCTCTTCCTGTTCCTTGGCCAGAACCTGGACATCGTCATACGCCAGAATCCGCGTCAGGGTGATCTCGTCTGTCGGCAGCCAATCCGCTTGCTTGCTGTCGTATGCACGCAGACCGACACGATAGATGAGCTGGAATTCCTTTACACGACCACTGCCCGAGAGGGACAAAATTTGTTTGAGCGTCTGTTCCGAAACGACCTCAAGCACCAACTCGGCCTGGTCGGAACTGCCGGTCACATTCACCTTGTTGGCAAGCAACGCCCGCCTCAGTTCGGAGACGAAGGCCGTTTCGGATTGTGCTTTCAGATAAAGCGACTTGAATCCGAACTCGGCTCCGGTTGGGTTGCTGCCGCGCAAATGGAAGCCGCATGCCGTGAGGCACAACAGCGTCAACAACAGCAGAGTTCGCTTCAGAATCTTCATCAGATCACCACATTCACCAGGCGTCCCGGCACCACGATCACCTTCTTGGCAGCACCGCCGGCAAGTTGCTTTTGCACCGAATCGTGCGCCAGCGCAAGTTGTTCGATGAGGGCTTTGTCCGCCTCTTTGGACACACGTAGACTGCCGCGCAATTTGCCGTTCACTTGAATTACCAGCTCGATCTCATCTTGCACCAAAGCGGTTTCATCCACTTCAGGCCAGGGCGCGGTCAGGATGTCGTCGCCGTAGCCGAGATCCTTCCACAACGTTTGTGAGATGTGCGGGGTGATGGGCGAGAGCAGGCGCAGCAAAATAGAAAAGCCTTCTGCCAGATACTTCAATTCAGCAAATTCTACAGAGAAATTTTCCGAAGGCGCGCTAGCCCAATCAGGCCTTTTTTCTAGAACGTTAAGCAATTTCATTGCTGCAGAAGCAACTGTATTGAATTGGTGGCGATCAATATCGTAGGAGGCTTGCTTTAAAGCGAGATGCGTCTCTCTGCGCCATGCTTTCAAAGGAACCCCGATTTCCCCGGGCGAAGTTCTATTGTGGTATTCAATGCCTTTAGCAATATCGGCTTGATGCAAAGAACCAAATGCCCAGACACGACGTAAGAAACGGAACGAACCTTCCACTCCCGTATCCGACCATTCCAATTGCTGATCGGGCGGCGCGGCGAACATCATGAACAGGCGCGCGGTATCCGCACCGTAGGTCTCGATGATGGCTTGCGGATCGACGCCGTTATTCTTCGACTTTGACATCTTCTCAGTGCCGCCGATGATGACGGGTTGACTGTCAGCTTTGAGCTTCGCGCCAACGGGACGTCCCTTGGCATCGGTTTCCACATCGACGTCGGCGGGATTGATCCACAGCTTCTTGCCGCCTTCAGCCTCGCGGTAGAACGTGGGTGCAACCACCATGCCTTGTGTGAGCAGGTTTACGAAAGGTTCGCTGCCCTGTACCAGCCCCTCATCGCGCATCAACTTGTGGAAGAAGCGCGCGTAAAGCAGATGCAGAATCGCGTGTTCGATACCACCGATATATTGATCGACCGGCAACCATTTTTGTGCGGCGTCCTTGTCCACCATGCCGGTGGCGCATTGCGGGCTGGCGTAGCGCGCGTAGTACCAGGATGACTCCACGAAGGTGTCCATGGTGTCGGTCTCGCGCCGTGCTTTGCCGCCGCACTTGGGGCAGTTGCATGCATAGAATTCCGGCATCTTGGCCAAAGGAGAACCCGCACCGTCCGGCACCACGTTCTCCGGCAGCTTCACCGGCAACTGATCGTCGGGAACCGGCACATCGCCGCAAGTCGGGCAATGGATGATGGGGATCGGGCAACCCCAATAACGCTGGCGCGAGATGCCCCAGTCGCGCAGGCGGAACTGGACTTTCTTTTCGCCCAGGCCTTTGGAGGCGAGGTCGGCGGCGATGGCGTCCACGGCTTTTTCGAGATTCAGGCCGTCATACTTGCCGGAGTTCACGCACACGCCGCTTTCCTTGTCGGCATACCACTCCTGCCAGAACTCATCTGTAAATACATTTCTTGCAGAATCAATTCCTTCAGCAACTTGGGCAGCTGTTGCTTCTGGGGCTGCTCGGCGAATTTCTTTTTCGACAGCGGCTATCACGTCATCCGGTGTTTTGACATGTATCGATTGTTTGATCGGCAGATTGTATTTCTTGGCAAAGCCAAAATCGCGCTCGTCATGCGCCGGCACCGCCATCACCGCGCCTTCGCCATAACCCATCAACACATAGTTACCGACCCACACCGGCACCTGCTCGCCGGTCAGCGGGTGGGTGACTTTCAGACCGGTGTCCATGCCCTTCTTTTCCATGGTGGCGATGTCGGCTTCTGCCACGCCGCCGCGTTTGCATTCTTCGATGAAGGCAGCGAGTTCGGCATTATTCTGTGCGGCACGTGTGGCCAGCGGATGCTCGGCAGCAACGGCGACAAAGGTCACGCCCATGATGGTGTCGGCGCGGGTGGTGTACACCCACAACTTGTCCTGTTTGCCGTCCTGTTCATACGGGAACGCAAAGCGCACACCGTAACTTTTGCCGATCCAGTTGCGTTGCATGGTCTTCACCTGCTCCGGCCAACCGTCCAGCGTATCGAGGTCTTGCAGCAATTCATCGGCGTATTGGGTGATGCGGAAAAAATACATCGGTATATCGCGTTTCTCCACCAGCGCACCGGAGCGCCAGCCGCGACCGTCAATCACTTGTTCATTGGCCAGCACGGTGTTGTCCACCGGGTCCCAGTTCACCGAAGCGGTCTTTTTGTAGATGACGCCTTTTGCAAACAGGCGGGTGAACAGCCATTGTTCCCAACGGTAATAGTCGGGCTTGCAGGTGGTGACCTCGCGTGACCAATCGACGCCCAGTCCCAGCGCTTTCAACTGCTGCTTCATGTATTCGATGTTGGAATACGTCCAGGCGGCGGGCGGTACGTTGTTGGCCATCGCGGCGTTTTCGGCAGGCAGCCCGAACGCATCCCAGCCCATCGGCTGCATCACGTTGTAGCCCTTCATGCGGTGGTAGCGGCTCAGCACATCGCCGATGGTGTAGTTGCGCACATGGCCCATGTGCAACTTGCCGGAAGGGTAAGGGAACATCGACAGGCAATAATATTTTGGTTTTGCGCTGTCTTCACGGGCGAGGAATGCCTGCGTGTTATTCCACTGCAGTTGGGCGGCGGCTTCGATATCTTTGGGTGAATAATTGGATTGCATTTAAGATTGAACTGAGACGAAATTTGCGGGTTCGACATTATAGCGGCAACATGAAGCCCTAGCTCACCGAAGGAGGGATTGGACATGAACAGACTGATCGTGATTCTTTTGATGCTGGTCGCGATGCCGGCACAGGCCGAACCTGAAACATTGGTGCAGGCAGTGCAGATGCCCGCTTGGCTGCACCGTGAAACAAACATTACGCCATTACGTGTCGGCACGACCTTGCATAACGGCGACAAACTGTTGACCGGATCGAATGCGCGGATCTACGTCCAAACCGCCGACGGCAGTACGGTGAAGCTGGGGGAAAGCGCCGCTTTGACCCTGACCGGATTGTCCGCAGCGCGTGCGCCGGATTCCGTCTTCAGCGCAGTTTTAAATGTTGGCAAAGGGGCATTTCGATTCACCACAGGTGCGTTGGCAAAACTAAAAGGGCGCAATGTCACCGTCAAAGTGGCGAGCGCCACACTGGGGATTCGCGGTACCGACGTGTGGGGAAAAGACGGCGATGAGCAGGGCGTGGTATGCCTGATCGAAGGCAAGATCGAAGTGACCGGGGCAGACAACCAGCCGTTTGTCATGGATCAACCCTTGTCTTTTTACAAGATGCCCAAGGGCGCCGAGCCGTTACCCGTTGCGCCCGTCGACCCCGAGCAACTGAAGAAATGGGCGGTCGAAACCGACCTGTCGCAACCCGCGACGCAGCTCGGCGGAAAATGGAAGGTCAATCTGATGACCGCCCAAGACAGGCAAAGTGCACTGGCCGCGTATGACTTGTGGCGCGAAGCGGGATATGACGTGCGCCTGCTTCCAACCGGACTGGCAGGAGATGAGGCCTATACGCTGCGGATCGTGCAAATACCCAGCCGGGACGAAGCCGAAAAGCTCGCCAAACTGTTGCAGGGCAGGTTGGGCGCTGAAAATCCCGCTGTCTCGCGCTAGGCATTCATTCTGGGTTAGAATCCGCAACCAAAATTTTTTAATAATCTGTATTAATAATATTTATCAGGAGAGTTCGCCATGTCCACCAAGCATCCCGTCATCGCAGTAACCGGTTCATCCGGCGCAGGCACCACCACCGTCAAGCGCGCCTTTGAGAACATCTTCCGCCGCGAGAACATCAAGGCCGCCGTGGTCGAAGGCGACAGCCTGCACAGCCTTGACCGTATGGCATTCCGCGCCGCCGCCGCCGAAGCCGCCAAGGCCGGCAACAACACCTTCAGCCACTTCGGTCCGGAAGCCAACCACTTCGACAAGATCGAAGGCATGTTCAAACAATATGGCGAAAGCGGCATGTGCAAGCGCCGTTATTATGTGCATAGCGACGACGAAGCCGTGCAACACAACAAACACTTCAACCTGACCGATCTCAAGCCCGGCGTGTTCACCCCGTGGGAAGACATCGAAGCCGGTTCCGACCTGCTCTTCTACGAAGGATTGCACGGTTTGGCCAAAGATGAAGCCAAGGGCATCGATGCCGGCCGTTATGTCGATCTGGGCATCGGCGTGGTGCCGGTGGTCAACCTGGAATGGATCCAGAAAATCCACCGCGACAAAGCCGAGCGCGGATATTCTGCCGAAGCGACCGTCGACACGATCATGCGTCGTATGCCCGACTACATCAAATTCATCACTCCCCAGTTCACCTACACCGACATCAACTTTCAGCGTGTGGCGACGGTGGACACCTCGAATCCCTTTATCGCACGCGACATCCCGACACCGGATGAAAGCTTCGTGGTCATCCGCTTCCGCAATCCGAAGGGCGTGGATTTCCCTTACTACCTGCAAATGATCCCGAACTCTTTCATGTCACGCGCCAACACCATGGTGGTACCCGGCGGCAAGATGAGCCACGCGATGGAAATCATCCTGTCGCCGATCATGCATGACATGATCGAGAAGAAAAAGAGCTGAACTTAAACGCGGCAAACAGGACGGGGAATCAGGCGCTGCTTGATTCCCCGTTTTTATTTTGAGACCAGCCTTGTAATAATTCACCCGCTTCAACCATCGGCTCCCCAGACAACATGTTCGAACAAACCTTCAGAAACATCGACGACGTCCTGCGCAAAGAAGCAGGCTGCGCCAGCGAACTCGACTACACCGAGCAATCATCGTGGCTGCTGTTCCTCAAATATCTCGACGCACTCGAACACAGCAAAGCGATGGAAGCCGAGCTGGAAGGCAAGAAATACGCCTACCTGATCGACCCGCCCTACCGCTGGGAAACATGGGCAGCGCCCAAAGGTAAAGACGGCAAGATCGACCACAACGCCGCCATGACAGGCGACGATCTGCGCGACTTCGTTAATCAGACGCTGTTCCCCTACCTGCACCGCTTCAAAGAAAAAGCCGCCAACTCCAAAACGCTGGAATACAAAATCGGTGAAATTTTCGGCGAGATCAAAAACAGAATCCAAAGCGGCTACAACCTGCGCGACATCATCGACCACATCGACGAACTGCGCTTCGGCTCGCAAGTGGAAAAGCACGAACTCTCGCACCTGTACGAAGCCAAGATCAAAAACATGGGCAACGCTGGGCGCAACGGCGGCGAGTACTACACCCCTCGCCCGCTCATTCGCGCCATGGTGCAAGTGGTCAATCCTAAAATTGGCGAAACCATTTACGACGGCGCATGCGGCAGTGCCGGCTTCCTGTGCGAAGCGTTCGATTATTTGCGCACCCGCCCCAGCTTAAACACGCGCGACCTCAAAACCCTGCAAGAGACCACCTTCTATGGCATCGAAAAGAAAAGCCTCGCCTACGTCATCGCGATCATGAACATGATCCTGCATGGCATCGAAGCGCCCAACATCGCCCACGCCAACACCTTGGCGCTCAACCTTGCCGACGTGCAAGACAAAGACCGCTTCGACATCGTCCTCGCCAACCCACCCTTCGGCGGCAAAGAACGCAAAGAAGTGCAGCAAAACTTCCCCATCAAGACCGGCGAAACCGCCTTTCTTTTTTTGCAGCACTTCATCAAGTTTTTAAAAGCGGGCGGACGCGGCGCAATCGTCATCAAGAATACTTTCTTGAGCAACACCGACAACGCCTCGGTGAGCCTGCGCAAACACCTGCTCGAAAGTTGCAACCTGCACACCGTGCTGGATTGCCCCGGCGGCACGTTTCAGGGCGCGGGCGTAAAAACCGTGGTGCTGTTCTTCGAGAAAGGTGCACCGACTAGAAAGACTTGGTACTACCAACTCGAACCCGGCCGCAACATGGGCAAGACCAATCCGCTCAACGATGCCGACCTCGCCGAATTCATCGCGCTGCAAAAAACCTTCGCCGATTCGCCCAAGAGCTGGAGCGTGGATGCGGCGAGCATCGATCCCGCGACCTTCGATTTGTCGGTGAAGAATCCCGCTGGCGGCGAAGCCGTGGTGCATCGCAGCCCGCAGGACATCATGGACGAGATCGCTGCGCTGGATGCGGAGAGTGCGGAAGTGCTGGGGAACATCAGGGCGTTGCTATGACGCGAAGCAAAACGGCGCTTGGCGAGTTGTTCGTTGTTGGTTCAAGCAAGCGCGTCTTAAAGTCTCAGTGGAAAAATGACGGCGTCCCGTTCTACCGAGGGCGAGAAATCACTCGCTTGGCGAATGATGGTTTCGTCGACAACGAACTGTTTATCTCTGAGGAGCTGTACGCGGAGTACGCCGAAAAATATGGCGTGCCTAGGGCTGCTGATATTGTAATTACTGCCATTGGGACGATAGGCAACTCTTACATTGTCAGAGAGGGCGATAGGTTTTACTTCAAAGATGCCAGTGTTCTTTGGCTAAAAAAGAAAAATGAAGTAAGCAGTGAATTCATAAATCTGTGGCTAAAGTCTCCCCAGTTTTTTGATCAACTCGATACAGGAAATGGCGCCACCGTCGATACGTTAACAATACAAAAACTGCAAAGCGTACAAGTTGATCTACCTTCGCTTTCCGAACAGCAGCGCATCGTCGGCATCCTCGACGAAGCATTTGACGGTATCGCCACCGCCAACGCCAACGCCGAACAGAACCTGCAAAACGCCCGCGCCCTGTTCGAAAGCCATCTGCAATCCGTCTTCACCCAGCGCGGCGAGGGGTGGGTGGAGAAGCCAATCGGCCAATGTTTTAAGGTAAGGAGCGGGGATTTCCTACCAGCCAAAGCAATGGTGTTGGCCGGAGATGTTGATGTTTATGGCGGCAATGGAATCAATGGAAAGCACGACCAGAAAAATCTCTCAGACGAAAACATCATCATTGGTAGAGTCGGCGCGAAATGTGGGAACGTGCGTTTCGTAAGAGGCGATCTTTGGCTGACCGATAATGCTTTTCACATTTCGGAATACTTTCAGAGCTTCTACCTTCCCTTCTTGGCACGATTGCTGGAGCTGAAGCAGCTACGTGGTACGGCAAATCAGGCGGCACAACCTGTGATCTCCTACACGACGATCAAGGAAGTCATACTTAATTTTCCTTCATTATTGGACGAACAAAAAAGAATTGCTGATGGGCTTGATGAATTGGAGGTGGAAACCCAACGCCTCGAATCCCTCTACCAGCGCAAGCTCGCCACCCTAGCCGAACTGAAGAAGTCGCTGCTGCATCAGGCGTTCAGCGGGGTGCTATAGCGGGCGGGGTTGCTCGGCTATAATGACCTGCATGGAACGTATCCAGTCTATCAATCCTGATCGTATCGCTTGGTGTTGTGCCGATCTCGGCATTACGCCGGAACAGCTCGCGGCTGAAACAGACATTTCTGCGGCTACGATGGAGCATGTGATGGCGGGCAAGGATGGGATGACGTTCAATCAGTTGCGCAAGTTGGCGGGTCATTTTGGCCGGGGCGTTCTGTTCTTCCTAGAAGAAGGCCCGGTGGATGAGGCGCAAGTGCATTCTCCGCAGTTTCGTACCCTTGCCAATCAAAAGCCGGAGTTGTCTGCCAAACTTAAAGCGTTGATCGAGCGGGTAGAAAAACAGCGCGAAGTGTATTTAAGTTTGCGCGAAGATTTGGATGCTGCTGATCGACCTCAATTTACTCCCCCTAATTTACATACTGACAATCTGCAAGAAGCGGCACGCATTGCGCGACAGTGGCTTGGGTTGAATGAACAGAACGATTTTGATTCTTACCGTGAGGCGTTGGAGTCTCGCGGTGTCTTGGTCTTCCGCAGCAATGGCTATAACGGTAAGTGGCAAATCGCCAAAGAGAATCCCATTCTTGGTTTCTCTTTGTACGACGAGACATGCCCGGTAATCGTCGTCAAGAAACAGGATAGTGAAACCCGGCAGACTTTCACGCTCATGCACGAGCTGGGGCATTTGTTGTTGCACATGACCAGCTCCATTGATGATGAGCGGGATATGGAATCCCATCGCGGGCATGAGCGCGAAGCCAATGCGTTCGCAGGTTATTTGTTAGTGCCGGATGCCTTCTTGGCAAGCATCCACGATGCTGAACGGCCAGTTGATGTATCTCAATATGATCACTGGCTGGAACGTCAACGCAAGGCATGGGGCGTAAGCGGTGAGATGATTTTGCGTCGCTTGTTGGACGCAGGACGTTTGCCGCAAACACGTTACGAAGCTTATCGGAGATGGTCGGCGGAAAGCGTCATTGTTGTAAGTGAGGGCGGCAACCGTGAATGGCGTCACCGCGAACCGCGACATATTTTCGGAGATACGTTTGTGCGCACGGTGTTGGATTCCTTGTATGCCCGCCACATTACTTTGGCCAAAGCGAGCGGTTATCTCGACAATCTGAAGATCAAAGACCTGCATCAGTTGGAGCGCTACTATGCGGGTGTTTGATGCGTCGTCCATGATCTACGCATGGGATAACTATCCGATAGGGCAGTTTCCCGGCTTGTGGGAATGGATGGCGGGTCAAATTGAATCGAAGCAACTGGTGATGTCGAGTGTGGCGTTTGAAGAGGTGCAAGGCAAAACACCGGATTGCGGCGATTGGCTGAGAGACAATAATTTGGAGCAACTGGCAATCACCAATGCCATTGCGCATGAAGCCAAACGTATTAAAGGTCTGTTGGGAATTGCCAATGACAAATATACGACCGGCGTTGGTGAGAACGATATTCTGATCGTTGCTACAGCGCGGTTGCATAAGGCAGAGCTGGTTTCAGATGAAGCGAAACAGCCGAACCTACCTAAAGTACCTTCAAATAGAAAAATTCCCGCAGTGTGTGTGATGCCAACGGTTGCTGTTCCTTGCATCAATTTCATTGAATTCATCAAAGCTTCCGGTGCGGTCTTTCGTTAAGTCCACTTGACGAATAACTTGACCCACACTTGACTCATATTGCCTAAATGAACGAAGCCGAAACCCGCGCCGAACACATCGACCCCGCGCTGAAAGCCGCTGGCTGGGGCGTGGTCGAGGGCAGCAATGTGATGCGCGAATACCGCATCACCGAGGGGCGTTTGCAGGGGGCGGGGCAGCGCAGCAAGCCAGAGATTGCCGACTATGTGTTGGTGTATCGCAACCACAAGCTGGCGGTGGTGGAGGCGAAGCGTTGGGATTTGCCTTACACCGAAGGGCTGGCGCAGGCCAAGACTTATGCGAGCAAAGTGCGCGCACGTTTTGCTTACTCCAGCAACGGGCAGCGTATCTACGGTGTGGATATGCAGAGCGGGACGGAGGGCGAGATCAATGCTTATCCTTCGCCGCAAGAATTGTGGAATCTAACTTTTGCCGAGGCGAACGATTGGCGTGAGCGTTTCGCCGCTGTTCCGTTTGAGGACAAGGGTGGCATGTGGGGTTCGCGTTACTACCAAGACAGCGCAATCAACAATGTGCTGGAAGCCGTTGCGGAAAATCAGCAGCGCATTCTGTTGACGCTGGCGACGGGCACGGGCAAAACTTTCATCGCGTTTCAATTGGCGTGGAAGTTGTTTCATGCGAGATGGAATTTGAATCGTGATGCTTCGCGCAGGCCGCGCATCCTGTTCCTCGCCGACCGCAATATTCTGGCGGATCAGGCGTACAACTCGTTCTCTGCATTCCCCGAAGATGCGCTGGTGCGTATCGCGCCGGACGACATTCGCAAGAAGGGGCGCGTGCCGAAGAACGGCAATGTGTTCTTTACGATCTTTCAAACATTCATGTCGGGGCCTGCTACACAGCTCCTTCCCACGGGCAGGGGGAAGGTTGGGATGGGGGTGGAAACGCTGACTGATCTCCAAGCTTCTACCCCCACACTAGCCCTCCCCCTGCATGGGGGAGGGGATGGAACTTTGAGCGGCACTCAGCCCGAGCGAGCTTTCTACTTCGGCGAATATCCACCCGACTTTTTCGATTTCATCATCATCGACGAGTGCCATCGTGGTGGCGCGAACGACGAAAGCACTTGGCGCGGCATCCTTGAGTACTTTGCACCGGCTGTGCAACTCGGCCTGACCGCCACCCCCAAGCTTAAAGACAACGTGAACACCTACGCGTATTTCGGCGAGCCGGTGTATGTGTATTCGCTGAAGGAAGGTATCAACGATGGTTTCCTCACGCCGTTCCGCGTGAAGCAATACGCGACCACGCTGGATGAGTACCGCTACACGTCGGACGACAATTTGATTGAGGGCGAGATCGAGGCAGGCAAACTGTACGAGGAAAAGGATTTCAATCGAACGATTGAGATCGAAGCGCGCGAACGTTATCGCGTGAAGCTGTTCATGGAGTCTATCAATCAGCGCGAGAAGACGCTGGTGTTCTGCGCCAATCAGGCACATGCCGCATTGGTGCGCGATTTAATCAACCAAGTCAAAACAGACAGCACCGATCCGAACTATTGCGTGCGTGTGACGGCGAATGACGGTGAGCGCGGCGAACAGTATCTGCGCGAGTTTCAAGATAACGAGAAGAGCATTCCGACGGTACTCACGACTTCACAAAAACTTTCTACCGGCGTGGATGCACGCAACGTGCGCAACATTGTGCTGATGCGCCCGATCAATTCGATGATCGAGTTTAAGCAGATCATCGGGCGCGGCACGCGGCTGTATGACGGCAAGGATTACTTCACTATTTTCGATTTTGTGAAGGCGCACCAGCTGTTCAACGACAAAGATTGGGATGGCGATGTCGTCGTAAGTGAGGGTGGCGATGCACCCTTTCCTCCCATTAAATTTGAAATTCAGCCTGAAGCAAAAGAGCCTCGCGCGGAGTACGAGAGCAAACCCAAGGTGCGCGTGAAACTACGCGATGGCAAAGAGCGCACGCTTCAGCATATTTCGGTGACGACTTTCTGGGGGCCGGATGGCAAGCCGGTTTCGTCCGCTGAATTTATGGCCGTGCTGTTCGGCCAGTTGCCGGAATTTTTCAAAGACGAAGACGAGTTGCGTGCGCTGTGGAGTTTGCCGGACACGCGCAAGAAGTTGCTGGAAGGCTTGGCGGAAAAAGGTTTCGGCAAAGACCAGCTATTTGAAATGCAGAAAATCATTGATGCCGAGAAGAGTGATTTGTTCGACGTGCTGGCGCATGTGGCTTTTGCGATGGAACCTATTACCCGCGAAGCGCGTGCCGAGGTGGCACACCAAGCCGTCCACCAACGCTTCAACGACAAGCAGCAAACCTTCCTCGATTTTGTGCTGGCGCATTATGTGAAAGAAGGCGTGGAGGAATTGGAGCAGGAAAAACTCACCAAACTGTTGCGCTTGAAATACCATGATTCGATTCCGGATGGTGTGGCTGATCTGGGTGGCGACATTACAAATATTCGAAATCTTTTTTCGGGGTTCCAACGATTTCTTTACCAGAGCACCGCTGCAACTAGCTAGTTGCAACCTCCCGCGTATCCCTGCTGTGGGATAATTCGCCCATGAATCCTTCCCTGCTTTCCGGTCTTAATCCCGAACAACGTGCCGCAGTCGAACTCCCCGCCCAATCCGCACTGATCTTGGCCGGTGCGGGCAGCGGCAAGACGCGCGTGCTGACTACGCGCATCGCTTTTCTCATCAGCACCGGGCAAGTCTCGCCGCATGGAATTTTGGCGGTGACGTTCACCAACAAGGCGGCGAAGGAGATGGTGACGCGTTTGTCGGCGATGTTGCCGATCAACACGCGCGGTATGTGGATCGGGACCTTCCACGGCTTGTGCAACCGCATGTTGCGCGCGCATCACCGCGAGGCGAATCTGCCGCAGACGTTCCAGATTCTGGATAGCGGCGATCAACTCTCGGCCATCAAGCGTCTGATGAAGGCGATGAATGTGGACGATGAGAAATTTCCGCCGAAGGATGTGCAGAAGTTCATCAGCAGCAGCAAAGAACAAGGACAACGCGCGCAGGAGGTGGAAGCCTACGATCCCTACACGCGGCGCAAAGTGGAGGTGTTTGCAGAATACGATGCGCAATGCCAACGCGAAGGCGTGGTGGATTTTTCCGAGCTGCTGCTGCGGTGTTATGAGTTGTTGGCCCGCAACCAGCCGTTGCGCGAGCATTATCAGGAACGTTTCAGACATATTCTGGTGGACGAATTTCAGGACACCAACCCGCTGCAATACCGCTGGCTGAAGATATTGGCAGGAGCGGGTGAAAAGAGAACGCGTTTCCCCCTCCCCAACCCTCCCCCGGTGGGAGAGGGGGCAAACGTATCGCTGCGCGATGATTCTTCAACTTCGGCACTGTTTGCCGTGGGCGACGACGACCAATCCATCTATGCTTTTCGCGGCGCCAACGTGGGCAACATGCAGGAGTTACTGCGCGATTTCCACGTGGAGAACGTCATCAAGCTGGAGCAGAACTACCGTTCGCACGGCAACATTCTCGACGCTGCCAACGCGCTCATCGCCAACAACCGCAACCGTCTTGGCAAAAATCTGTGGACTTCAGAAAGTGGCGGCGAGCAGATACGGGTGTTTGAAGCCGGCACGGATGTGGACGAGGCCAGGTTCATCGTTGAGGAAATCCAGCAACTCAAACGTGAGGGTGTGAAGCTCACCGAAGTGGCGCTGTTGTACCGATCCAACGCGCAGTCGCGCGTGCTGGAACATGCGCTGGTCTCGGCGGGATTGTCGTACCGGGTGTATGGCGGGTTGCGCTTTTTTGAACGGCAGGAGATCAAACACGCGCTGGCTTACCTGCGCCTGATGGAGAACACCGACGACGATAACGCGCTGCTGCGCATCATCAACTTTCCCACTCGCGGCATCGGCGCGCGCAGCATCGAACAATTGCAGGAAGTTGCCAAACATAATGGGACAACTTTGTATGACGCGGCGGCACGCGCAGGCGGCAAGGTCACGGCCTTTGTGGGTCTGATCGAAGCCTTGCGCAGTGCGACCAAAGACTTGCCGTTGCCGGAGATCATGGAGCATGTGCTGCAACACAGCGGTCTGGTCGAGCATTACCAGAACGAGACGGGCGTCAAGAAACGCGAAGCAGAAGAGCGGCTGGAGAATCTGAACGAGCTTATCAACTCGGCAACGTTATTCGTGCATGAGAACGAAGATGACAGTCTCACCGCCTTCCTCACCCATGCCACGCTGGAATCGGGCGAGCATCAGGCGGGCGACAGCGAGGATGCGCTGCACTTGATGACGGTACACGCCGCGAAAGGATTGGAATTCCACAGCGTGTTTATCACCGGTTTGGAAGAGAGCTTGTTTCCGCACCAGAACAGTATCGACAACGGCGATCTCGATGAAGAGCGCCGCCTGATGTATGTGGCGATCACCCGCGCGCGTCGCCGTCTGTATCTCACTTTTGCGCAGAGCCGCATGTTGCACGGTCAGACGCACTACGGTGTGGTGTCGAGTTTCTTGCGCGAGTTACCGGAAGAATTGCTACTTTGGCTCACGCCGCGATTCAGTGCGCGCAAGACTTTTCAAACCAGCAGCTACGAAACAAAAAGTTACACCAACGCTTTTGCTGCAACACCAATGGAGAAAGCGCCGCCCGCCCCGAGTTCGATGTGGCGCATCGGCCAGCGCGTGTTCCATCAGAAATTCGGTGAAGGGGTAGTGACCGATACAGAGGGCAGCGGCAACGAAGGTCGCGTTCAGGTCAACTTCAAACGCGCCGGCAGCAAATGGCTGGCACTGGAATATGCCAAGCTTGACGCCCTTTGAAACACGTTTGGATGAGCGTCTGCGGCTTATCGTGACGAGTTACCAGCGACTGACCGGCAAGGAATTACTTCCTAGTTTCACCGCGAAAAATGCGGCACACGGAACGATTGAAGGAACGGATCCGGAGTCTTCCGTTTTGCACCACGCCGTATGGAACGCTCCGCGAGCCATCGTGGCGCATGGCACCGAGGACGATCCCCTGTTCTTCTACGGCAACCGGTTGGCGCTGCAATTGTTCGAGATGAGTTTCGACGAGTTCACCCGTTTGCCTTCGCGACTTTCCGCCGAACCGTTGGCACAACAGGCGCGTGTCGAATTATTGGAGAAGGTGACGCGGCACGGTTACGTGGAAGGCTATTCCGGCATACGCATCGCCAAAAGCGGCAGACGATTCATGATCGTGGACACCACGGTGTGGAATCTGACCGACGAGAATGGAGTGCAGCACGGACAGGCGGCGGTATTTGTTCCGCAGCAGGCCTAAGCCGGTGGCGGGAACTTCTCGACCAGATTGTCCGGCACTTCGCCATTGCTTGCTTGACCGATGGCGCTGGCTTCCAGCACGACAGTGATCATGACTAGAATAAGCGTCGGCACCAGTGCAATACGCGTGAGCGCCGTCCACATGATGTGCGCCATGCTTGCGTCGCGCGCAGTCAGGCTGACCAGCCAGGCGACCAAAATCAGCAAAGCAGAGACGGCATACCCCAGCAACAGCAAACGTGCGCGCGACCAGGACAAGCGCCAATGCGCATCCACGAACCAGTTGCCGCTTCCAGTCCTGTGGCTGCGCAGGTAGAGGTAGGAGGCGAGTGCGGCTGAGCACAGCAGCGGAATCAACAGACCGATCATGCCGATGTTGAGTACGATCACTGCGGGTGTCATCAACAGGTTGAACAGAAAAACGCCTGAGATGAACAGGTTGTGCGGCAGGTGCGCGCGCCGGATGGCGCTAGCGTCGATCTGATATTTCATTGCCTCAATTTTCGGACGCGTTGGTGGTTTCTACATTGGGTACAGGGGTTCGTTGCTCGTCCAACCAGGGGAAGATATTGCGGTAACTGACATACAACGAAGTCAAACCCAGCGGCAGCAACAGGATCATGCCGAGGCCGAACGGCAGTATCCCCAGCAAAAGTGCAACCACTTGCATGATCAGGCTATACACGGTGTACGGGCCGATATTGCGAATCGTCCCCAGAAAACTGGCATGCATGGCGACAAACGGCGGGAGTCCGCTGAAGAAGACCAGCATCGGTGCGTATTGCCAAGCCACGAGTAGCAATAACACCAAGCCGAATCCCAACACGATGGCAAATGCCACACCGGTGCCGGCCGTGCCGAGTGCTTCCATCAGCAACTGCGGGTTGTCTGTGGCCTGGATCTGTTCCATGAGTTGGGTGAAGGCGTCACCGCCGACCATCATCATGACCGCCGAGGCGAACAAAAATCCCAGCATCAAAAACGCGCCCAGTGAAACCAGGCTGGCAGTGCGCTGCTTGAATCCGGCGAACAGGTGCGCCAATTCGACTTCTTCCTCTTCTTCCAACGCGCGGCAGATACGCATGTAACCGGCCATGAAGATGGGCATGAGGATGAGCGCCAGCAACGGCCCGATGGCCGGAACCAGCATCGCCATGATGATACTCAGCGCACCGGCGAGTGCGGTGGTGATGCTCAGCAGCGGATTGCACATGATGAGCTGGTAGCCTTGTTTTACCCAGAGCCAGCCGCGTGCGGCATTCATTTTTTGGATTTCCATTGCGTGTTCTCTTTATAGCCAAACAGGTTGTGTCGTTGTGATGTGATTCTGCAGGATGCGTTTGAAATGTTCGGGGTCGTGCGGATTGATCATCTCGCCTTCGCGCGGCAGGTGCAGGTCGAAGAGTCGCGAGATCCAAAAGCGCAATGCTGCCACACGTAGCATGAGTGGCCACGCCTTTGCTTCTTCGTCGGTCAAAACACGCGCGACATTATAGGCGTTCAACAGGGCACGGGTGCGTTCCGCATCCAGCTTGCCATCGCTGTCCATGCACCAATCGTTGACGGTGATGGCGACGTCGTAAAGCAGTGCGTCGGTGCAAGCAAAATAATAATCGATGAGTCCGCCGACACGGTCGCCTTCCATCAATACGTTGTCGCGAAACAGGTCGGCATGGATCACGCCGCGTGGCAGATCATGCATCGTGTTTGCTGCATGCAGAGCCACTTCACTTTCCAGCAACGCGGCATCCGCCACCGTGAGGAATCTTTTCACTTGCCGAGCTGTTTCAGTACGCCAAGCTGCGCCACGCGGGTTGAGCATCTCGTCGCCAAAACTTTGTCCCGCGCTGTGCATTTGCCCCAGCATTGCGCCGACTGCCGCGCATTGCGCCAAATTGGGTTGCGTCACTGATTTGCCCGAGAGACGGCTCACGATGCAGGCAGGTTTGTCGTTCAACTTGCCCAAAAAATGGTTGTGGTGATCGGCCACCGGTGCCGGGCAGGGAATGCCGTGCCGCGCCAAATGTGACATCAGGTTGAGATAGAACGGCAGATCGTCTGCCGTGAGCTTTTCGAACAGCGTCAACACGAAGCGTCCATTGCTGGTGGTGACGAAATAATTGGTGTTCTCGATCCCGGCGGGGATGCCTTGCAATTCGAGCAACGAACCCAGGGAATAGTTTGCAAGCCAGACAGTGATGTCGGCTTCGGTGACGCGGGTGAATACAGCCATGCGATAAATCCGATTTAGAAACGAAAGAGTACCCAACGCGGAACGCGCAGACCGGAGTCCAGCCCTTCCTGGCGCGCGAATTTGCCATCGCCACGATCATCGACCAAGTAATACGGTACGCCGTGTTTGGGCGTGATCTTGATCATGTATAACTTGCCGTTGGCACGGTATTCCTCGACGGTCTGTTCGGTCTGCTTATTGATGGTGACCTGTGGGGCGTCCGCCGCCTCATCCGCGTCCACACGCTGCGGAGATTGGGTCTCGACCTTTTCGGAAGCGGTGGGTTGAGCGGCAACCACGCCAAAGCTCAGGCAGGCAAGGAAAAGCAGAAAGAGTGGACGCATGATTTTTCCTGTGGGAACGAAGGGTGAATTCTATCCGATACCCGTTACAGATTAAGCTGCAACTCGAGCTCGGCGGCAGAAGGTTCGAAACCGCGCGTCTCGTAATGCTTGAAGATCGCGCTGACGACTTGTTCGGGTTCGTCGATCACATGGATCAAGTTCATATCCTCCGGACTGATCATCTTCTCTTCGAGCAGGCTGGACTTGAACCAGTCCATCATGCCGCCCCAGAATTTGCTGCCGACGAGGACGATGGGCATGCGCCGTGTCTTGCCGGTTTGCACAAGGGTCAATGCTTCCATCAGTTCGTCCAGCGTGCCAAAGCCGCCGGGCATGACGACATACGCGCTGGCGAATTTGACGAACATCACTTTGCGCGTGAAGAAATGCTGGAACGATTGGCTGATGTTTTGATACGGGTTGTTGTGTTGTTCATGCGGCAATTGGATATTGAGGCCGACGCTGGCGGATTTGCCGTAGAACGCCCCCTTGTTGGCCGCCTCCATGATCCCCGGCCCGCCGCCGGAGATGACGGTGAAACCGGCGTCCGACAACAAGCGGGCGATCTCTTCGGTCAGCTGGTAATAGGGATGGTCGTGCGGGGTGCGGGCGCTGCCGAAGATGCTGACCGCAGGGTGGATGTCACGCAGGCGTTCGGTCGCCGAGACGAATTCTGACATAATGCCAAACACCCGCCAGGACTCTTTCGAGTGCATCAATTCCGGTGCCTGTGCCGGCGGCAGTTGCGAATCGTAGTGCATTTCGGACCCCCAAAATTATGAAGACATTATTGCTGGTTGATGGCTCGTCTTACCTGTATCGCGCCTTCCATGCCATGCCGGATCTGCGCAGCCCGCAAGGTGAACCGACCGGCGCCATCCACGGCGTGCTCAATATGTTGCGCAAACTGCGCGCCGATTTCCCGGCAGATTATAGCGCCTGCGTGTTCGATGCAAAGGGCAAGACGTTCCGCGACGATTGGTATGCCGAATACAAAGCCAACCGCCCGTCGATGCCGGAGGATCTGCGCGCACAGATCGAACCGTTGCATGAAGTCGTCGCGGCAGCGGGCTGGAATATTCTGATGGTTGATGGCGTGGAAGCGGATGACGTAATCGGCACCCTGGCGCAACAGGCATCGCAAAACGGTGCGCGCTGTATCGTCTCCACCGGCGACAAAGACCTGACGCAACTGGTCAATGCCAACGTCACGTTGGTCAACACCATGAGTAATGAAATGCTGGATGAAGCGGGCGTGTTGGCCAAGTTTGGTGTGCCTCCCGAGCGCATCGTCGATTATCTGACGCTGGTGGGTGATGCCGTGGACAACGTGCCGGGCGTGAACAAATGCGGCCCGAAGACGGCGGTGAAATGGCTCTCCCAGTACGGCGATCTGGATAATCTGGTGGCCCATGCGCATGAAGTTGGCGGTGCAGTCGGAGAAAGCCTGCGCGCCGCGCTGGAATGGCTGCCGCAAGGCCGCCGTTTAGTGACGGTGAAATGCGATGTTGCGCTGGACAAACGCTTTGATGAACTGCAAGCACCCGCACCCGACACACAACGATTGCGCACCCTGTTCGAACATTTCGGATTCAAGTCACTGTTGCGCGAACTCAATGGGGAAACACCTGAAAAGAAACAGAGCTCAACAGTCGCCCCGCGACAATTTGAGCAAGTACCCTTGCCCACGGTTACCAACGACACTTCGCATTACGAATCCATCCTCACCGATTCCCAACTTGATGTCTGGCTGGAAAGAATGATGTCTGCTGCGCTGGTCAGCCTGGATACCGAGACCACCGGACTCGACCCGATGACGGCGCAACTTGTCGGCATGTCATTTGCCGTAGTGCAAGAAGAAGCTGCCGACCTGCAAAAACACACGATCCAGGCGGCCTACCTGCCACTGGCGCACCATTACCCCGGCGCACCGGATCAACTCGGTCGCGACCATGCGCTGCAAAAACTCAAGCACTGGCTTGAGAGCGCACAGCACAAGAAGCTGGGGCAGAACCTTAAATACGACCAGCATATTTTCGCCAATCACGGCATCGCGCTGGCCGGTGTCGCCGAGGACACGCTGCTGCAATCCTATGTGCTGGAATCACACAAACCGCACGACATGGAGAATCTGGCACTACGCCATCTCGGCCTGAGCACGGTCGGCTATACCGATGTGGTGGGCAAGGGTGCGAAACAAATCGGCTTCGATCAGGTCGATCTCGACACCGCCACACGTTACGCGGCGGAAGATGCAGATATCACGCTGAAGCTGCACCAGACTCTTGCGCCTCAATTGCAAGGCCATCTGGATGCGGTTTATCGCGACATCGAGTTGCCGGTGCGCGAGGTGTTGTTCAAGATGGAACGCAACGGCGTGCTGATCGACGCGGGCAAGCTTTCAAGACAAAGCCACGAACTGGGCGGCAAGTTGATGACCATCGAAGCACAGGCTTACGAGATGGCAGGACAACCGTTCAATCTGGCCTCGCCCAAACAATTACAAGAGATCCTGTTCGACAAACTCGGCATCCCCTCCAAGAAAAAAACCGCCACCGGTTCGCGCTCCACCGACGAAGAAGTCTTGCAGGAGTTGGCGTTGGATTACCCGTTGCCCAAACTGCTGCTGGAATATCGCGGTATGGCAAAACTGAAATCCACCTATACCGACAAACTGCCGCAAATGGTGAATACCAAGACCGGGCGCGTGCATACCAGCTATTCACAGGCGGTGGCGGTGACCGGGCGACTGGCTTCCAACGATCCCAACTTGCAAAACATCCCGGTGCGCACGGCGGAAGGACGCCGCATCCGCGAGGCGTTCATCGCGCCACCGGGTTCGCGTATCGTGTCGGCGGATTATTCGCAGATCGAGTTGCGCATCATGGCGCACCTGTCCGGCGACGCGGGTTTGCTCAAGGCATTCGCCAATGGCGAAGACATTCACCGCGCCACTGCCGCCGAAGTATTCGGCGTCGCACTGGATGCGGTGAGCAGCGAACAACGCCGCTACGCCAAGGTCATCAATTTCGGTTTGATCTACGGCATGTCCGCGTTCGGTCTTGCCTCGCAACTCGACATCGAACGCTCAGCCGCGCAGCAATATATCGACCTGTATTTCGCGCGCTACCCCGGCGTGAAGCACTACATGGACGACACACGCGAGTTGGCAAAGCGCCAAGGCTATGTCGAGACCTGGTTCGGTCGCAGGTTGTGGCTGCCGGAGATCAACGGCGCGAACGGCATGAGAAGACAGGCCGCCGAACGCGCCGCCATCAATGCACCGATGCAAGGCACAGCCGCCGACCTCATCAAACTGGCGATGATCGCCGTGCAGGCGTGGCTGGAAAGCGAACAGCTACAAAGCAAACTCATCATGCAGGTGCACGACGAATTAATCCTGGAAGTGCCGCAAGCTGAATTGGAACGGGTGAAAATAAAACTGCGTCAACTGATGTGCAACGTTGCGCAATTAAAAGTGCCGCTGGAAGTGGGATTGGGTGAAGGTGGAAATTGGGACGAGGCGCATTAAGTCATTACTTATACCGTTCGTTACCTATGACCGTTCGTCCTGAGTGCCTTGCGCAGCAAGGTGTATCGAAGGATGGGCGCAACCCGCTGCATTTTGTCCCTTCGCCCACCGGGAGAGGGAACAAATACCGGCGAGCTTCGGCAGGACGAACGGTAAGGTATGGCTCTCAGCCCGAACGGACTCAGGTGCTCACCTTGAACGGTGTGACCGCAAATACAACTCCTCCACCTTCGCTCTGGCCCAAGGTGTTCTGCGCAGGAATTTCAAGCTGGATTTGATGCTGGGGTCGTGAGTGAAGCAACGCACAGGAACGGCTTCCGCCATTGCTTCCCAACCCAAACTCTCGGAGAGTCGGGTGACGATCATCTCAAGCGTGATGCCGTCCAGATTGGGTTGTTTCGGGGCTTTGGCGGGAACATTCATAAGTGGGTCTCTGTTTGACTTGCCCTGTGGGCTAAAGCCCGGATTCAATGAATGAACGTAGGCTAATATTGCCGTCGCTTCAGATCAGTGTCCGAAGAACTTTTTCAGTGCACTGCCCAACCAGCCACCCGTCGGGGCGGAAACTTTAACTTCTATTCCCAGCGATTTAACGACAGTTTCCACATAATCCGCGTCGTCGCCTTTGATATGGTTGACGAGCCATATCCTTAACATGGAAAGCAATTCGGCAGTGACATCCTCGCCTTTTTTGGCGCGTTGCTGAAACTCGACAACGTGTTTTTTGAACATCTCGTGCACACGCTTGTGCGCTTTGAGGAACGGGTAATTGGCGCGCTGTTGCAACTCTTCTTCGAAACTGAAATGCGAGATCGTGTAATCGACCAGTTGGCTCAGCACATGGTTGACGGCAGCCGCGTTCCCGGTCTCACTTGCCGAGTCAAGTTCGTTGATAAAGTCAACGATACGTTTGTGCTGGTTGTCGATGACCTCGATGCCCGTGTTCAGGTCATTGGACCAATGCAGGTATGCCATAATCCTCCCAGATCAGATCTATTTTTTATTTGCAGCGGGGCAGCATTCTTTCCTACCCCCGCGCAGACGTCAATCAAAATGCACCCGATTCGATTTTATATTTTCCCCCGATGAGCGACCACCCCTCTTACCCTGCGCGCAGTCTGTTGCGTCACTACTTGCTGGCGGGCTATGTCCTGCTGATCATTTACGCCAGTCTTTCCCCGTTTACCGGCTGGCAGGAACTGGGGTTGGAATTCGGGTCAGTGCTCACTTCCCCTTTTCGTCTGACATTTGGCACTTTTGATGCGGTAACCAACTGGCTTGCCTATTTGCCCTTGGGGTTTTTACTAGGTTTGACCTTGCGTGACCGTTTTACGTTTGGGCGCAGTGTGGTGTTTGCAACTCTGGCGGGGATGCTACTTTCCTGCTGCTTGGAATACGTCCAGTTATACCTGCCCAGCCGTACCAGTTCAAATACCGACATACTGACTAACACCTTGGGGGCTTTTTCCGGCGCTGTGCTGGCATCCGCGACGGCACAACACCCCTGGTTTACGCGGATGACGCAATGGCGCATTGGACTCTTCCAGCCGGGACAGGATGTCAATTTCGGGTTGTCGTTAGTCCTGTTGTGGATGTTTGCACAGATCAATCCGTCATTGCCGATCTTGGGAAACGTGTTCATCACCGAGGCCGCCCATCGAATCTTCATGGCGATGCCGGATGAGCCGTTCAACGTCTGGGAAAGTGGGGCAGTGGCCTTGAATCTGTTGATGATCGGACTGCTGATGCAAAATCTGTTGCGGGTGCGGCGACATGCGGTGGTGGCGTTGGTGCTGATCTTGTGTGTGGTCGCGTTGATTAAATTCGTGGCGGCCGCCCTGCTGCTCAAATCGTGGGCGCTGTTGTTATGGCTCAACGGCGAAGCGATGTTGGGCATCGTGAGTGGATTATTGTTGATGTGGGGTGTCGGTTGGTTGCGCAGGCCCTATCTGCTTGTGGTGGCGGAAGCGGCTGTATTGGGTTATCTCATTTTGGCATTGTGGGTGCTGGACAGCGGAACCCCCTCGGCCGCCATGCGCCTTTACCAATGGCGGTTCGGACATCTGCTGAACTACAACGGCATGTCGCAGATCGTATCGGTGATCTTTCCATTGATGCTCGGCACCTATCTGGTTTGGACACGCCGGCGTTTATAATCCGCAACCAAGGAGTTTCCAATGAATTATTTCGACAAACACGTCTTCTTCTGCACCAACCAGCGCGAGGATGGCAGCGATTGTTGCAACAATCACGGCGCGCAAAAGGCGCGTGAATACGTGAAGGACAAAGTCAAGGCGCTGGGCCTCTCCGATCGCCAGAACAAGATACGCATCAATTCGGCGGGTTGCCTGGATCGTTGCGACGACGGGCCGGTGTTGGTGGTGTACCCGGAAGGGATCTGGTACACCTTTGTGGATGAAAGCGATCTGGACGAGATCATCGAAGAACACCTGAAACACGGGCGCATCGTGGAGCGCCTGAAAATCTGATGCACGTCACGCAGCAAAAATATTCCGTGGCCGGCAATGCGGGGCAACTCGAGGGAATCGTCCACCTGCCCGACACCGAACCGCGTGCCATTGCGGTGGTGGCGCATCCGTTGCCGACAATGGGCGGCAACATGGAGAACAAGGTCGCGGTCACCCTTGCCAAGACCTTTGCCGAACTCGGATGTGCCGCATTCCGGTTCAATTTTCGCGGTGTGGGTGCGAGCGAGGGGGCGTTCACCGGCGGCGATGGGGAAGAGCAGGATTTGATCTCGGTCGTGCGTTATGCGCGGGAACAATTCGGCGATGAACTGCCTTTGCTGTTGTCGGGATTCTCTTTCGGCGGTTATGTGGCAGCGCGTGCCGCGCACCGCCTGCAACCGCAACACCTGGTGCTGGCGGCACCGGCCGTGAGTCGGTTTACCGCTTCGACCGAGTTCAGCTCTGGCATGCCTGCCGTTTCACCCGACACGTTGGTCATCCACGGCGAGTTTGACGATGTGGTGACACTGGGCGAAGTGCTGGCATGGGCGCGACCTCAACATCTACCCATCGTGGTGATACCGCAAGCCGAACATTATTTTCACGGCAGGTTGACCCAGTTGCGGCATATCGTGAAGCGGCATTTCACCGGAACCAAATTGTGAACACCGTCATTCGCGCGACGGGTCTGCAAAAATCCTACGCCGGTCAACGTGTGGTGGACGGTCTCGACCTTTCCATCCGCAAAGGCGAATGTTTCGGTCTGCTCGGGCCGAACGGCGCGGGCAAGACCACCACACTGCGCATGTTGCTCGGTCTGATCACGCCGGATGCGGGCAGCGCCACGTTGCTCGACTTGCCCGTACCTCAGGCTGCGCGTGAGGCGCGTATCCGGGTCGGCGTGGTGCCGCAGATGGACAACCTCGATCCCGATTTCACCGTGGCCGAAAATCTGCTGGTGTACGGGCGCTACTTCGGTATGAAAGACAGCGAGATCGAGGAGCGTATCCCGTCCTTGCTGGAATTCGCCAGCCTCACGCACAAACGCGATGTCAAAGTGCCAACCTTGTCCGGCGGCATGAAGCGCCGGTTGACGCTGGCGCGCGCCTTGGTGAACGATCCCGATGTGGTGTTCCTCGACGAGCCGACCACCGGACTCGATCCCCAGGCGCGTCACCTGATCTGGCAACGCCTGCGCGAACTTACCCAGCAAGGCAAGACGCTGTTGCTCACCACCCACTTCATGGACGAGGCGGAGCGTCTGTGTCATCGCCTCGCGGTGCTGGATAACGGCAAACTCATCAGCCAGGGATCGCCGCGTGAGTTGATCGAAAGCAACATCGAACCGCAAGTGGTCGAGGTTTTCGGTGAACGCGCCGAGGCTTGGGCCAACGAGCATGCCGCAACTTATGCGCAACGTTTCGAAGTGAGCGGTGAATCGGCCTTCTGTTACGTGCAAGACGCGCAGCCTTTGGTCGCCCATCTGCAAACGCAAAGCGAACTGCGCTATCTGCATAGACCGGCGAATCTGGAAGATGTGTTCCTGAAATTGACCGGCAGGGAAATGCGCGAATGAATCTGATCTTCCGCATGCTCTATGTTTTCATCCTGTCGCAGTTTCGCGAGAGGATCGAAAAGTCGAACATGGTGAGCCAGCTCAGTTTGCGTGTGTTGCCGAACGATATCGACATCAATTTCCACATGAACAATGGCCGCTTCCTCACCATTTGCGATCTGAATCGCGTCGATCTTTTCATCCGCAGCGGACTGCTAAAAGCCATGTTCAAACGCAACTGGATTCCGCTGATCGCCGAACACACCATGAGTTACAAAAAGCCGTTGAGCACATTTGAACGTTACGAGGTAAAACTGGAAGTGACCCATTGGGACGAGAAGTATTTCTACATGACCCACGTTTTCACGCGGGACGAACGCGTCATGGCGCAGGGCACTTCCAAAGGCTGCGTGTACGCGCGCGGGATCGGCGTGGTGAGCCCGGCCGACGCGTTTGCCGCCGTGGAACAGGACAGAGCGAAATGAGAAACTCGAGTTTTGCGCTGCCGCAATTAAGTCTGCGCTTCTTCCCCATCTGGCAGCGGCACTGGCTGGTGTGGAAGAAAATCGCTGCGCCCTCTATCCTCGGCCATCTGGCCGATCCGGTCATCTATATGCTGGGCTTGGGTTACGGCTTGGGCAGCCTGCTGCCGGAAATGGGCGGCATGTCGTATATGGCTTTTTTAGCGGCCGGAACGGTGTGTTACAGCACCATGAACAGTGCCAGTTTCGAGGCGTTGTATTCAGGCTTCGCCCGTATGCATGAGCAGCGCACCTGGGAAGCCATCCTCAATACGCCCGTGTCGCTGGACGATGTGGTGTTGTCGGAAATACTCTGGGCAGCCACCAAAAGTCTGATGTCCGGCAGTGCTGTGTTGTTGGTGATCTGGTTGTTGGGTCTGTCGCATTCCGCCATGTCGTTGTGGATGATCCCGCTGGCGTTGCTGGTCGGCCTCACCTTTGCCGCTATCGGTTTGATCATGACCGCGCTCGCGCCCAGCTACGATTTTTTCATGTATTACTTCACGCTGGTCATCACACCGATGATGCTACTATGCGGCGTTTTTTTTCCGGTCAGCCAATTGCCGGAAAGCATGCAATTGGTCGCAAATGTGTTGCCGCTGACACATGCCGTCGACTTGGCAAGGCCGTTGATGAGCGGTCAAGTTCCACCGTCCGCGGTGTGGCACATTGCGGTGTTGCTGGGTTATACGCTAGCCGGTTTCTATATTTCTCTCGTATTATTCAGGCGCAGATTGTCGAGGTAATCATGTTGTGGTTAAAAGTCTTTCATATTGTGATGGTGGTGAGCTGGTTCGCCGGGTTGTTCTATTTGCCGCGCATCTTTGTCAATCATGCGATGGCGAAAGATCCGGCGGACAAGGAAAGACTGAAGCTGATGGAAGGCAAGCTGTACCGCTTCGTTACGCCCATTGGCGCATTGGCGGTTTTCAGCGGATTGTGGCTATGGTTCGGCTATACCGATATATTTTCAGGCGGCTGGCTGCATGTGAAGACCGCGCTGGTGGCAGCCTTGGTGGTCTATCATTTCTATTGCGGTCATCTGGTCAAAGAATTCGCCGCAGACCGCAACACCCGCAGCCATGTCTGGTTCCGTTTCTTCAATGAGATTCCGGTGCTGGTTTTAATCGCAGTTGTTATTCTGGTCGTCGTTAAACCGTTCTGATATGCCCGACTTTTTCGCAACCTGTCCGCGCGGACTCGAAACATTATTAGCCGATGAACTTGGCGGATTCGGTGCGGAAAATGTTCGCACCACCGACGGTGGTGTGGCGTTCGCTGGCGACTGGCCTCTGTGTTATCGCGCCAATCTGCAAAGCCGTCTGGCTTCACGCATCCTGTGGCGCGTGAAAGATGCCTCGCTCTTTCGCAACGAGCAGGATGTGTACCAGGCCGCTTACGATCTGCCCTGGACCAAGTGGTTCGATGTCCAATGCACTATCCTGGTTAAAGTCACCGCCATCAAGTGTCCGCTCAAGAGTCTGGAATTCATCACGCTCAAGATCAAGGATGCCGTGTGCGACAAGTTCCGCATGGAGAAGAATGTGCGTCCCAGTGTCGAAAAATTGTCACCGGACATGCGCATCCATGCTTTTTTTGAAGGCGAAAAATTCACCCTGTATCTCGATACCTCCGGTGATGCGCTGTACAAACGCGGCGTGCGGCTGCACACCAACATTGCCCCGTTACGCGAAAATCTGGCCGCAGGCATTTTGAAAATGGCGGGCTGGAAGCCGGGCATTCCGTTACTCGATCCGATGTGCGGCAGTGGCACGTTCCTGATCGAGGCCGCGCACATGTCGCTCAACATCCTGCCCGGCATCGCGCGCAATTTTGCCTTCGAAAAGCTGAAGAACTTCGATGTCAAAACTTGGCAAGCCCTGCGCGAAACAGCCATCACCGCGCAACTTCCGGTGTGCGAACTGCCGATCTACGGCAGCGACCTGTACGGTGATGCACTCAAGGCCGCCCACCAGAACTTGGAGGAAGCCGGTATTCGCGAGACGGTGGATCTGAAGCAATGCAATGTGCTGGAAGCTTCGCCGCCCGAGAAAGAAGGCATCCTCATCGCCAATATGCCTTACGGCGAACGCATGGGTGACGAGGAAGAGTTGGCCGAGTTGTATCCAAAGCTGGGCGACGTGCTGAAAAAGAAATTCGGCGGTTGGAATGCATATCTGTTCACGGCCGATTTTCGCGTGCCCAAGCTGATGCGGCTCGCGGCAAGTCGCCGCACGCCACTCTACAACGGCGCCATCGAATGCCGGCTGTTCGAATACAAGATCGTCGCCGGAAGCAACCGGGTGCCCTGATCCCATCCAGGCAGTGGACAGATCACCCGCCCAAACCGATTTGAATTTCAGACACTGGAGCGATCAATGAATAATTCCGCTTATCCCGCGTTGGTGGGCGATGTGGGTGGCACGAATGCACGCTTTGCATGGTGTGCCGCCGCAGGAAGTGAACTGACCCACATTCAGAACTTGTCGTGTGACGACCACCCCGATCTGGAATCGGTTATCAGGAGTTATCTGCAACAAACCGGATTGGGCGATCCGCGATCTGCGGCAATCGGAATAGCCAATCCGGTAACGGGTGACTGGGTCAGGATGACCAACCGTGACTGGGCTTTTTCCATACAGACATTACAAAAAAGTCTGAACTTGCAGAAATTGCTGGTACTAAACGATTTCACTGCGGTTGCTCTGGCTTTGCGCGGACTGCCCAAGTCCGATTTGGTACAGATCGGTGGTGGATTGGCCAAATCCGATTGCGCGATCGGGCTACTCGGCGCCGGGACCGGCTTGGGTGTTTCCGGCTTGATCCCGTGCGGGAAAAACTGGACACCGATCCAGGGCGAGGGCGGCCACGTGACACTCTCCGCCGGAAACGAGACCGAGTACCGGGTCATTGAATTGTTATCCGGGCAATTTGGACATGTCTCGGCGGAGCGCGTGCTTTCCGGTCAGGGGCTGGTTTCGCTTTACACGGCGTTATGTCAATTGAACGGGAGCAGTGCCGCCGCCGACATCACCGCAGCGGACATCTCGAAACATGCACTCAAACTTCAAGAACCTTTGGCGATGCAAACACTGGAGATGTTCGCGGGATTTCTGGGTTCGGTCGCCGGGGATCTGGCTTTGACGTTGGGGGCGCGCGGCGGGATTTATATCGCGGGCGGCATAGTGCCCCGCTGGTTGGGTTGGTTTGAGCGATCCAGCTTCCGTGAACGCTTCGAAGCGAAGGGACGATTCAAACCCTACTTGCAGTCCATCCCGGTTTGGGTAGTGACCACGCCAACTTCTCCCGCTCTGGCCGGTGCAGCCGCCGCGTTGCTGCAATCCTCGGAACACGAGCCGAATTAGCCCCTGTGTCTGAATTCTCCCGATTCGGCAATTTCATAACTGTCCGGCCCCTCGCCAACGCTATTCAGCTCACTTGGCCGAATCGCTCGTTGCGGTGATTACACTGCGGCGTGCGCTGATGTGATCGAACCACGCTTTCAAGTTTGGATGGGCAGTGCGCCAATCCCGCTCGGGTTGGCGCAGGTCCAGGTAGATCAGCGCACTGGCCAGTGCCAAGTCGGCCAATGTACACATATCACCTTCGATCCAGCGCTTCGTTCCCAGCAGCTGCGCGGCGTATTCCAATGCTTTGGTGACAGCACTGTTGTGCAAGTCGATTGTGGCAGGCAGCTGTTTTTCCAGCGGGCGCAGGACTTCATTTCGCACCATGATGGCCGAGTCCATGATGCCGTCGGCCAAGGCTTCCCAGCGTTTGACACGCAACCGAGCGGCAGCATCATCGCGCGGGATCAGGATGGGGGCATCACTCAGCGTATCGACATACTCCGCGATCACCGGCGAATCGAAGACACAAAAACCGTCATCGAGGATCAGCGCCGGAATACGACCCAGAGGATTGACGAGCAATACCAAACTACCCGGCTCGGAAGGCGGATCGACGACAAATTCATGGGGGATGTTCTTTTCCAGCAGAACCAGACGTACCTTGCGCACGTAAGGGCTGGTGTTAGAACCGAGAAGTTTCATGGCTGCTCCCTGGAATGTGATGACGCGATGATTATCACGCGCGTAAAGCACGTATACAAATATTTCAGCTTTCCACCCTTGTGAAGACGCATGTCGATATGCCCGATGCGTTATCAATCCCCAAGCCTAAACTTTGCAATCGACCTGCCGATACATCACTCACAAGGGTCGTGAATGGCGGTCGGAAAGATTAGGAGGTGTGACATGACTATCGTGATGAATATGAGTGGTTACGAGGTTGAACGCTCGAATGAGCCGCTCGATGAATATGGAGAAGCTGTCTTGTGCTCCGGATGGAACCCGCAGTTGGCATTGATAAGCGAGAACCACACAAGGCAAACCGACAAACATCTGAACTTTCCCCCGGAACTGGCGGATGCGGATATCGACGAATTTCTGCAAAAGATGTACGCCAACCAGCGTTGAGATTCAGCCCCGGAAACGACCCCCGCGCGGGGTCGTTTTTTTCGCACGTAATCCTGAGCGTTTGAAGAACATTGGGCCTCGTGTGCTGTGTTATCCTTTCCCATGTTCTAACCTGAAGCCTGTTCCATGAAGCATTTCCTGCTTGTTCTGTTGTTTATCCCTTCATTCTCTCGTGCGGATATCGACGCTGATTTTATGACCGCACGCGATGCCTTCCGTGCCGGCAACAGCGTACGCCTGTCCGCAGTCTACCCGCGCCTGAAAGAGACTCCGCTGGAGCCTTACGTCACGTATTACCAGTTGCGCATGCGCTGGCAAGACAAGGACAGCGCGCCCATACGCAACTATCTGGCGCGTGATGCCGATACGCCGGTCATCGACCAGTTCCGGGTTGAGTGGCTCAAGTTCCTGGGAAAAAGGCAGCGCTGGGACGACTTCGCGGCGGAATATCCGCAGCTCGTCAATACGGATACCGAATTGACCTGTTATGCCCTGCAATGGCAACACAAAACCGACGAGATGACGGCACTGGAACAGGCGCGCAAAATCTGGCTGAACGGCGCGGAATTGCCGGATAGTTGCAACACGTTGTTTGATGAAGCACTCAAGAACGGCAACATCACGACTCAGGATGTTGTACAGCGGATTCGCTTGTCGTTGGAAGCCGGCAACACAACGCTGGCGCGGAAATTGGCCCGCCACCTGTCCGGGTCACAGAAGTTGCCCGAAGCGGAATTGAGTGTTGCCGCAAAGAATCCCCTGCGGTATCTGGGCAAGACGCCATTTTCCGGGGCGAATGATGCCCGGCGCATGGTGGCGTTGTTTGCCCTGCAAAGGCTGGCACGGCAATCCGTGGATGTCGCCGAAATTCAATGGCAAAAAATCGCCGGCAATTTTTCCGAGGAGGAGTCGCGATATTTCTACGCCTGGTTGGCCTATGCCGCCGCACGCCGGCATGATGAACGAGCGTTGGGCTGGTATACACAGGCGGGTGACAGTGCTTTAACCGAACAACAATTAGCCTGGCGCACGCGCGCTGCTTTGCGCGTTCAAAACTGGCAAGAAGTATTGGGCAGCATCTCCCAGATGTCCTTACAACAACGGAACGAAGGCAGTTGGCGCTATTGGCAAGCCCGCGCGTTGCAGCAGTCGGGGCGCATCGACGAAGCCGAAGGATTGCTTGAACCCTTGAGTCGGGAACACAACTACTACGGCCAACTTGCTGCCGAAGAATTGGGGGCGGACGCGGGATCCGGCATGCTTTCCGCCGGCATAAAGCCCGACAGCATCGAGATTCAAGCCATGATGTCACGCGCCGAGATTCAGCGCACACTGGTTTTGTATCGTCTGGGGTTGCGCGTCGAAGCGTCCAAAGAATGGGATTGGGCACTTCGTGGCCTGAATGACCGCGAGCTGCTGGTAGCGGCCGAAGTGGCAAGGCGCAATGAAATGTACGACCGGTCGATCAACGCCGCCAATCGCACCGTCGAATTCCATGACTTTAATCTGCGCTACCCCGCACCGTATCGGGATGCCCTGCAATCCCCCATCCGCGAACATCAGTTGGAAGAAGCCTGGGTGTACGGCTTGATGCGCCAGGAAAGTCGCTTCACGCAACAAGCCAAATCGAACGTCGGTGCCGCAGGCTTGATGCAGATCATGCCCGACACGGCGCGCTGGGCGGCACGCCGCATCGGCTTGAAGGGATACCGCAAAGGGCTTATTCACCAGTTGGATGTGAACCTGCGGCTGGGAACTTTCTACATGAAAAATGTGTACAGCCAGTTTGACGACAATCCCGTGCTGGCCTCGGCCGCATACAACGCCGGCCCCTCGCGCGCACGGCAATGGCGCGGGTTAAAACCGCTGGAAGGCGCGATCTACGTCGAGACGATTCCGTTCGACGAAACACGCGATTACGTGAAGAAAGTGATGAGTAACACCATTTATTATTCCAAGTTGTTTGGACAACCGTCACAATCCCTCAAGCAACGACTCGGTGTCATCGCCGCAAAATCAGCAAGCACCACGACGACCACGAAAGATGAAATCTGACGAACAACTGCAAGTTTATTGTGTCGGTGGCGCGGTGCGCGACCGCCTGCTCGGCTTGCCGGTGCAGGATCACGATTGGGTCGTAGTCGGCAGCACACCCGCGCAAATGGAGGCGCTGGGTTTCAAACCGGTGGGCAGCGATTTTCCGGTGTTCCTGCATCCCGAGACACACGAAGAATACGCGCTGGCGCGTACCGAGCGCAAAGTGGCGCAAGGCTACAAAGGGTTCGCTGTGTATACCTCGCCCGAGGTGACGCTGGAGCAGGATCTGTTGCGCCGTGATTTCACCCTCAACGCCATCGCACAAGATGCGCACGGCAATCTCATCGACCCCTACGGCGGGCAGGCAGATTTAAAAGCGGGTGTGCTGCGCCATGTGAGCGAGGCATTTGCCGAAGACCCGGTGCGCATCTTGCGCGCGGCACGATTTGTGGCCCGCTTCGGATTTTCCATCGCGCCGGAGACGATGCAACTGATGCGGAGAATGGTGGCAAACGGCGAAGTGGATGCGCTGGTTGCCGAACGCGTGTGGCAGGAACTCTCGCGCGGCCTGATGGAAAAACACCCTTCACGTTTCTTCACCCTGTTGCGCGAATGCGGTGCGCTGAAAAAAATATTGCCGGAACTGGATGCCATGTTCGGCGTGGCGCAAACGGCGATCTACCATCCCGAGATCGACTGCGGCATCCACGCCATGCTGGTGTTGGACGATACCGCAAAACACGAATATTCACTTGAAGTGCGCTTCGCCGCACTCGGCCATGACCTCGGCAAAGGCAACACCCCGGCCGATATCCTGCCGCGCCACATCGGGCACGAGATGCGTAGTGTCGAACTGCTGAAAGGCGTGTGTGAACGCTTGCGCGTACCTGCCGATTGCCGCGATCTGGCGCTGCTGGTGGCGAAGTACCACGGCAACATCCATCGCGCCAAAGAACTGCGCGCCGACACTATCGTCAAACTTTTTGATAGCTGCGACCTGTGGCGCAAACACGAACGCTTCGCGCTCATCCTGCAAGCCTGCGAATCCGACGCACGCGGCCGCACCGGGCACGAGAACGATGCCTATCCGCAAACAGCCTATTTCCTGAAATGCGCCAAAGCCGCGCAGTCGGTCAATGCGGGAGAAATCGCGCGAGCGTGTGCGGACAAGAATCTGATCGCAGATAAAGTGCGCGAGGCGCGCATCGTGGCGGTGGAGCAGATAGTGAAGCAAAAGCAGGTTGTTTAGAGAGAACAAGGTCAGCACCATGATGCGGGTATCGGGTTTGGTATGTGTTTTCCCCGCGCGGATCAGTTGGACGAATCTCAAACCATTCATCTCTGGCATATTGATATCGGTGATGATCAGGACGAACACATTTGTCTCGAGCAGTTTGACGGAGGACTCGGCGCTGTTCACCTCCGAGGTGTTTGAATAACCAAAGTCGTGAAAAATCCGAAGAATGATCTTGCGCGAGAAATCGTCATCCTCCACAACCAAGATAGACAGCTTGTTTTGTTTCTAGGCAGATTGCACCAGCTTGGGGAAGTTTTGTTTATAGTTCTCGGCAAAATCACCGAACTTCTTCTCATCCATCGGCTTCGCAATGAAGTAACCCTGCACCGAATCGCATCCGACCGCTTTCAAGGCATCCCAATCCCGCTGCGTCTCCACGCCCTCTGCCACGCTCCTGACCGATAATTTGCGCGCCATATCGACGCTTGATTTGACCACGATGCGCGTAAGCTGCTGTAGGTTGGATGCACCTTTGCCGTAATCGTCGATGGAAAGTGCAAAGCCATTCATGCACAGTCGCGCAAGATTCTCCAGAGCGGGAGCGACATTGGTCATCGCTGCGGATTCGGTGATCTCCAATACGATGTACTGAGGTTCCACGCCGGCATCAAGCACCGCGCGGGTGATCTTGTCTGCCAAAGCCGTATCGTCCAGAGAGACCAGCGATAAATTGACTGAAACGGTAAGCAGGAGGCCTTTGTCATGGAAAGTGCGAATTGCTGCGATGGATTTTCTGAGGATGCGAAAAGTCAGATCGTTGATGTTCCCGGCCTGCTCAAGCGGCGGGATGAATGCATACGGGCCGATCACGCCATGATCCGGATGTATCCAGCGTGCAAGCGCTTCGGCACCAATCAGTCGCCCAGTTTTCATATCCACTTTAGGCTGAAAGAACGGCTCGAACTGATCGGCACGGATTCCGTGCACTATCTAGTCGAGTGTAAAAAACTTTCCGCCAGCTTGCGGGGCCGACAATGAGTGTGTGCGGTGTGCTGGCATATTGCTTCTGCAATTGCGTGTCGCGGTTGGTGTCGATAAGGTAAGGCAACTTTTGTTGTGCCAACCAAGTGTGCAGCGCGGAGGTGCTCCATTGCGTATCGCGATAGGTCGCATCCAGGAATTTATTGACCGCCGAGCGCCCGCGTTTCAACTCCACATTCATCGCCGCACGCGGGAATTCGTACATCAGCTTGGGCGCCATGGGCTGGCCGTTGTTCATCGCCAGGATCAAACTTTCGCTGTCGGCAGGGATGGCTTTGCCGGTGGCAGGATCGATCACGCCGTTCAGCGCGCCGGCACCCAGATAAGGAACGACGCCGCCCTCGAAAAGGCCGGTGAAGATGTTGTCGAATGGTGTGCTCATGTGGGAAAACTCCTCGTGGTGATAGATGAGGAATTTGCTCGCAATAAACGCGCCAGCCCGCACATCCAGCAATGACGGGGTTTGCAAGGCGGCGGGGGTAGAGCGAAAGCAGTTGTGGAAAAGTGCGGTTGGGATAATAAACAACGGCTGTTATCGCCCCGTTTTTTGTGCGTCTGCTTTGTGGCGGTCAAATTGCCATGATGAGATTCCGGGTCGCGGGTGGAGCGGTCATATGAGTTTCATCGTTTCTATTGCTGTGTTTGACGGCATCAGAGCACCCGATAACAGTCGTCCAGCAACCTTCTCGGAATCTAAAGAACTAATTTGAGGCGGCCTTGAATTTACTGGATTCAATGATTCTGCAAAATATTTGCATCAGGTTCGGGTCGTGTTTTACGCCCGTTTCAGACTCCAGGATAGACATGATTTCCGAATGCGTTCTTGCTCTATGGTATGACCTTGTTACAGCCATTGCATCGTAACTATCGGCGATTGAAATAATACGTGAACAAATTGGAATATCTTCCCCAATCAGGTTATCAGGATAACCCTGACCATTGTAGTATTCATGGTGGTGTCGAACTACCTTAGAAGCACGAGGCGAGTCTTCGATTTCGACCGCTGATAAGATGTTTTCACCAATCGTTGAATGTTCTTTCATTTTTGCCCACTCAGCAGCGTCATGTTTCGACGGATTTAGAAGAATAGCGTCAGGAATTCCAATCTTGCCAATATCGTGAAACAAAGCAGCTAATTTAAGGATAGCTAAATCTTTCTTGGTCATCCCAAAAACGACCGCAATTTCTCCGGCAAGACCGGACACGCGATCTGAATGAAGACGAGTCAAAAGATCACGGTGTCCCAGAGCAAGTGCCAAAGCCTTGGTGTAGTTGTAGAGAGCGACGAAGGTGAGGTCTTCTTGTCCCATTTTGAGTAACCTACTTTACTTATGAAGGACGTATTCTTTCTTTCATCGTGGCACTAATCGGAACGGATGGCAACCTCAAAAACCTGCTCTCGCCCGAACACAGACCAGACACTCTGGCACGATTTCAAAATCTTGAACGACCGGAATGTCAACGATGGAATCGGTGATCAAGGTCTGCTTTCTGGCGCCGAATTCTTAATCCTGTATGGAGAGCAGGCAGTTGCCGAACTCATCGGTGCGTTCTCGACTCGGCGGTTCATCTCTCCCTGCATTTTGGTAAGGATGTGACGTTCCGGATGGACAGTGCAAGTGCATAAACAGGTACAGGTGTTGCGGTAGACTGTTGCAACTGGCAGTTTTCGGGGCTTTCTCATTTGATCCTTGTCTGGCTTACGGGGTGGAGATTCACAATGCATGAAATGTCATTAGCCGAAGGCGTGTTGCAGTTGATTGAGGATGCAGCCAAGACAGAGGATTTCAGTCGCGTCAAAACGGTGTGGCTGGAGATCGGTCAGTTGGCGGGGGTGGAAGTCGAGGCGATGAAGTTCTGTTTTGATGCCGTCGTGAAAGACAGCATCGCGCAGAATACGCAGTTGGTGGTCATCGAAATACCGGGGCAAGCGTGGTGTCCACACTGTGCCGAGGGAGTGCAGGTACAGGCGTTGTACGATGTTTGCCCAAAATGTGGCCGTCATCAAGTGCAGGTGACGGGCGGGAATGAGATGCGCGTCAAAGAGCTTGAAGTGGAATAGGAGAAGGCGATGTGTAACGTATGCGGTTGCGGGGAAGGTGAAACGACGCTGGACGGCAAAGCTGTCGGGCACGGTCACCGTCACGGCGGACACTTTCATGTGCATGCGAAGGGTACGGCACATGATCACGATCATGCACAAGGCCAAGCAGTGAAGCACATGCATTACCGCCTGCACGCAGACGTTTCATCGCATGGACATCCGTACAGTCGTGGGCACGACCACACTCATGAAAGCCCTCACCCCAACCCTCTCCCGCAAGCAGGCGAGGGTGCAAACGAAAAAGGCAATTCTTTAATCTCTGTAGTTCATTACGGCCTTGGCGCGGCCGGTGCCCATGCGCCCGGTTTGAGCCAGTCGCGCATGGTGAAGATCGAGCGCGACATCCTTTCCAAGAACGATGGGTATGCGAATGAGAATCGCGGCTATCTGGTACAACACGGTATTTTCGCGCTCAATCTGGTATCCAGCCCGGGTTCCGGCAAAACGACACTGCTGGTGAAAAGCATTCTCGCCTTGAACGGCTGTCTGCCGCTTGCCGTCATCGAAGGCGATCAACAGACGGACAACGATGCCGCGCGTATCCGCGCCACCGGTGCGCCCGCGTTGCAGATCAATACCGGTAAAGGCTGCCATCTGGATGCCTTCATGGTAGGCAAAGCGATGCAGCGACTCGGTATGTCCGACGATAGTTTGTTGCTCATCGAGAACGTGGGCAATCTGGTCTGTCCCGCCAGTTTCGATCTGGGTGAGGCACACAAAGTGACCATCCTGTCGGTGACCGAAGGCGAGGACAAACCGCTCAAATATCCCGATATGTTCCGCGCGTCCGATCTGATGTTGCTGAACAAATGCGACCTGCTGCCGTATCTGACATTTGACGCGGATCTGGCCGTGGCCAATGCGCGCCGCGTGAATCCGGACATCAAGGTGATACGACTCTCAGCCACCAGCGGTGAAGGCATGGAGGAATGGCTGGACTGGATCAAGGCCGGTTGCCGCAAAGCAGTTGCAGTGAAACCTGTGGCAAGAACATCTGACAGAAGTTAAATGAACCAACATACCACCGCCATCATCACGATGCCCTTTGACGGTCCGTCCGTTCTCGCGTGTGGCGCGTGGCTCAAAAATACCGTCTGTGTTACGCGCGACAACGAGGCACATGTCTCGCAATTGATTGGCGATCTGGATAGTGTCGAAACACGCTTGAAACTGGAGCAGACAGTCGGGCAAATGTGCGAAACATTGAAGGTAAAGCCGGAGAGAGTGGCGCATGACTTGCATCCCGATTTTTTTAGCACCCGATTCGCGCAGACTTATGCCGCGCAACATGATTTGCAGACTTTCGCCATACAACACCATCATGCGCACATCGCGGCCCTCTGTGCCGAACACGGCATCACGGCACCGGTGTTGGGGCTGGCACTCGACGGTGTCGGACTTGGGTCGGATGGTACGCCGTGGGGTGGCGAGCTACTTTGCGTTGATGGAGCGAAGTTTGAACGCGTCGGCCATCTGCTGCCGTTGGCCATGCCGGGCGGTGACCGCGCCGCACGAGAACCGTGGCGCATGGCGGCGGCCGTGTTGTTCCACTTGGGGCGCGGCAGCGAGATCGAGAAGCGTTTTCCAAATCAGGCCGCCGCGCGGACCGTGGCCGAGATGCTGCAACGCGGATTGAATTGTCCCGCCACTTCCAGTATGGGGCGCCTGTTCGATGCAACGGCCGGGCTGCTGGGTGTGAGCGAGGTGCAGACCTTCGAAGCGCAAGCGGCGATCAGGTTGCAGGAATTGGCGGAGCAACATGGCGCGGTCGAACCGCTTGCCGGGGGCTACCGTATCAGTGCGACAGGCGAACTCGATTTTTCCCCGCTTCTCACGGTGATGGCAGAGTGTTCCAACACCGGTCATGCCGCTGCATTGTTCCATGCCACATTGGCAGACGCGCTGGCCGAATGGGTGTTACGTGCCGCTGTCGGGCGCGACATTCCCTACATCGCCTTGGGAGGCGGTTGTTTCCACAATGCGCTATTACTGAAATCGATTTCTGCCAAACTATCCGCACAAGGGTTGCACGTATTAACTGCAAAAATGATGCAACCGAACGATAGCGCGATCGCGTTGGGGCAAGCATGGATCGCCCTGCAAACATCTCACCAAGGACTTTAAACATGTGCCTCGCCATTCCCGCCCGCATCGAAGTATTGACGACACCGGGCAACGCCATCGTCAATCTGGGCGGGGTGCAAAAAGAAATCTCACTCGCGCTGATCGAGGATGCCGTCGTCGGTGAATATGTCATCGTGCATGTGGGCTATGCCTTGCAAAAACTGGATCAGGAAGAAGCCGAACGCACGCTGGAGATGTTTGCCGAGATGGGGCAGTTGGACGAACTTCACGAAGAACTTAAGGGTTCAGCATTTTGAAATACGTCGATGAATTCCGTGACGGTGAACTGGCCAAGAACATCGCGGCCAACATCGCACGTGAAGCTGACGCACATGGGCGCGCCCGTTCTCCTAACCTCAATCCTCTCCCGCGAGCGGGAGAGGAGGCAATCGAATTGCTTCGCAAAATTTCAAATAACCGTGACTATCGCCTGATGGAATTTTGCGGAGGCCATACCCACGCCATTTCGCGCTACGGACTTGTCGATCTGCTACCGAAAAATGTGCGCATGATTCACGGTCCCGGCTGTCCGGTGTGTGTGCTGCCCATTGGCCGTGTGGACCAGGCAATCCGCCTGGCACGCGAGCACGGTGTGATCTTGTGCACCTACGCCGACACGGTGCGTGTGCCGGCGTCCGACAATCTTTCGTTGATGCGTGCCAAGGCCGCCGGTGCGGATGTGCGCATGATCTACTCCACTCAGGATGCACTGAAGATCGCGCAGGATAATCCAGCGCGCGAGGTCGTGTTCCTCGCCATCGGTTTCGAGACCACCACGCCGCCGACGGCAGTGGCGATCAAACAGGCTGCTGCCTTGGGGATAAATAATTTTAGTATCTTGTGCGACCACGTGCTGACCCCCGCCGCCATGCACGCCATTCTGGCGGTCGAGGGGGGCGTGGCGCTGGATGGTTTTGTCGGTCCGGCGCATGTGTCTACTGTCATTGGCAGCAAACCCTATGAACCTTTCGCTTTTGACTACGGCAAGCCGGTGGTCATCGCCGGATTCGAACCGCTGGATGTGATGCAGGCCATCCTCATGCTGGTGCGCCAGATCAACGATGGTCGTGCCGAGATCGAGAACGAATTCACGCGTGCCGTCACGCGCGAGGGCAACCTCAAAGCGCAAGCGTTGGTGGCGGAAGTGTTCGAGGTGCGCGAAATGTTCGAATGGCGCGGCTTGGGTTCTGTGCCCGACAGTGCATTGAAATTGCGCCCCAAGTTTGCCGCGTTCGATGCGGAGTTGAAATTCAAAATCGATTACAAAGCAGTGCCTGACAAAAAAGCCTGCGAATGTGCCGCGATTTTGCGCGGTCAGAAACGACCGCAGGAATGCAAAATATTCGGCACGGTATGTACACCGGAGAATCCGGTCGGCTCGTGTATGGTGTCTTCAGAAGGCGCGTGCGCAGCGCACTATAGTTATGGAAGATTCAGGAGCGAGATTGAAAGACCCTCTCCCGCAGGCGGAAGAGGGGAGTAGAACAGTATGGATGACTACATACCTCATCACGCCGCCAAACTGCCTGAAGACATTCGAACCTATGCCCGAGAGATGCGCGGACGAATGACTGATGCTGAGGCGTTGCTATGGATGTTGTTACGTAATCGCCGTGTCGCTGGAGCGAAATTCAGGCGGCAGCATCCGGTGGGCAGATACATACTCGACTTTTATTGCGATGAGCAGAAGTTAGGTGTCGAACTTGATGGCGGGCAGCATGGCGATGCGGCTGAATACGATCAGCAGAGGGATGGCTGGTTGCGTGGGCAAGGAATCCGAATGTTGCGTTTTTGGAATAACCAGATGCTGGCTGAGACGGAGGCGGTGATGGAAATGATTTATCGAGTGATTGTTGAAAATAGATCTGATATGAAAGCCCCTCTCCCGCAAGCGGGAGAGGGGTTGGGGTGAGGGATGGTAGTGCATCAAAAAGTTTTCGAGTACGCACTGTCCCTCATCCCCAGCCCTTCCCCCGCCTGCGGGGGAAAGGAGCCAAGGTGTTACAACTGGGAAACAATGCTATGAGCACAGTCAAACCCAACTACACCCGTCCGCTCGACATCAAAAACGGTCGGGTGGATATGTCGCACGGATCGGGTGGGCGCGCCATGGCGCAACTCATCAATGAGCTTTTTGCCACTTCCTTCAACAATGAATATCTAGCCCAAGGAAATGATGGTGCCGTGTTGCCCGCTGCGAGTGGGAGGTTGGTGATGGCGACCGACAGTCACGTGGTGTCGCCCTTGTTTTTTGCGGGAGGTGACATCGGGTGTTTGTCGGTACACGGCACGATCAATGATGTCGCGGTGATGGGGGCGAAGCCACTCTATTTGTCTGCATCGTTCATCCTTGAAGAAGGGTATCCACTGTCTGATCTGCAACGCATCGTCGAATCGATGGCACGTGCGTCGCGCGTGGCGGGTGTACCCATCGTCACCGGCGACACCAAAGTGGTGGAGCAGGGCAAGGGTGACGGTGTGTTCATCACCACGACCGGTGTGGGTGTGGTGCGCGATGGCATCAACCTGTCCGGCGATTTGGCACAGCCGGGCGACAAGATATTGTTGTCCGGCACTATTGGCGATCACGGCATGGCGATTTTGTCGCAGCGCGAAGGTCTGACTTTCTCCGCGCCCATCGTGTCCGATACAGCGGCATTGCACGGTCTTATATCCAGCATGCTCGACAGCGGCGTGAAGTTGCGCGTCCTGCGTGACCCGACGCGTGGCGGCCTGGCGACTACGCTGAACGAGATCGCCCAACAATCCGGCGTGGGCATGATGCTGCAAGAATCTGCCATCGCGGTGAATCAACCGGTCGAGGCGGCGTGTGAGTTCCTGGGGCTGGATCCGTTATACGTGGCCAACGAAGGCAAACTCATCGCGATCTGTGCGGCGGAAGATGCGCCGCGTTTGCTGGAGGTGATGCGCGCACATCCCTTGGCGGGCAAGGCGGCGATCATTGGTGAAGTGTTGCAGGATGCGCATGGTTTTGTGCAAATGACGACAAAGTTGGGCGGCCGCCGCGTTGTGGATTGGCTGGCGGGCGAACAGTTACCCAGAATTTGTTAAGGAATGCACATGGCGACATTCCACGCTGCATGGGGCATTGACGTCGGAGTGTGATCGCAAGAATCGATACGCCAGCACGCCGGGTGAAAAAATCAATGGCGATCAATACGCGGCAATATTCACTTCGTACAATCCGCCAATCACCGTGTACTCATCCTCCCCCTGCAACATTCCCGGTAACAGGCTCGTGTAGCAGAACACTTTTGACAGCGGCACGTGTGTGGTGAGCAGGTAGTCGCCGAATTCATCGGCACGTTCGCGGTTGGCGGTGAAAGAGTTCAAGTTGTTGAGTAACACAACACGCTGTTTGTTATCCAGTGTCGCGACGGTCTCGTGTTCGTCCATGCGGTTCACACCGCGATAGAGGGTGAGGTGGGTCTTGTTCGGATGCGCGCGCGCCAGTTCATATTGGCAGTAGGTGTAGAGCAGGTCGAATTGCGCTTCGAGCGCGTTGGTTCCATATAAAGCAGACGCGCGCATTTCCAGATAGCGGCGATAGGCAACACCCGAGAAGTCGCGTATCGGCCCGCCGTGATGTCTGGGCAACAAGCCAAAGCGCGATTCCACCCAACCTTTCAACGCGGCGCCTTCTCTTCCATCCGCATCAAAACTCCAACCGCGCACCATGCGCAGGTAATCCGCTTTTTGTCGCTTGTTGGTGGTCTGCGCGGAGTAGCCCGCTTGTTCCGGTTCGTCGAGGTAGAACGAGGCATTCATGTGCAGGGTGAATGCTTCGGCCCGTTCTTTCGCATTGTCGATTTTTTCTAACAACGCAAACAATCCGCGATGGAATTGCGTGACCCCATCCAGTTCGAGGGGGACGGGTGAGCGCTGGAACGTGAGTCCGCCCAGGATGTCGGCGGGCAGGTTGCAGTGATTGATCGGCAAGCGGGCGGTGCGGGGTAATACGAGCTTGGGAGTTGTAGTCACTGCTACAAAGTCTTCGAATTTGTTGTGTTGCACTTCCGCCAATGCATTTTGCGATGAATTATTTTTATCAGACATTTCATGCGCTTAGAGGTGTGTGAGCGGGGTGGCACGGAGCTTGCGAAGTATTGGCTGCGAGCGACAGTTTTCAATCGCGACTTAATTTTTGCAACTCTCTAGGAGACTAACATGGCACTGCGTCAATGCGCAATTTACGGGAAGGGTGGTATCGGTAAGTCCACTACGACCCAGAACTTGGTGGCAGCTCTGGCTGAAGCCGGTAAGAAGGTGATGATCGTCGGCTGCGACCCCAAGGCTGACTCTACTCGTTTGATCTTGCACTCCAAGGCACAGAACTCCGTGATGGAACTGGCTGCTGAAGCCGGTAGCGTCGAGGATCTGGAATTGGAAGACGTGTTGTCGGTTGGTTACGGCGGCATCAAGTGCGTTGAGTCTGGTGGTCCAGAGCCCGGTGTTGGTTGTGCTGGCCGTGGCGTTATCACCGCGATCAACTTCCTGGAAGAAGAAGGCGCGTATGACGACGAACTCGACTTCGTGTTCTACGACGTTCTGGGTGACGTGGTGTGCGGCGGTTTCGCGATGCCGATTCGCGAGAACAAAGCACAGGAGATCTACATCGTTTGCTCCGGCGAAATGATGGCGATGTACGCGGCCAACAACATCGCCAAGGGTATCGTGAAGTATGCGAACTCCGGCAGCGTGCGTTTGGCTGGTCTGATCTGTAACAGCCGCAACACCGACCGTGAAGATGAACTCATCATGGCGTTGGCTGC
>CAYROQ010000022.1:0-48142 GCA_964425955.1 uncultured Sideroxydans sp. | reverse complement strand
GTAAGGAGTAATTTTTCGTGAGCAACGCCGTATTGCGACAAAACGCAGTTTCAGTAAAGACTAACCTTTAGGTTATGTCGTAACTAAAATTTGGATTATTAGAGGTGCCCTTTAGTTAATGGAGGGCGATGGAAAACAACTCGCCTGCACTGGTTTGAATCAACGCACCATCCCCTAAAGTGACAGGCGGGGAGAGCAGCGGACTGCCGTCTGTCTTGTGCCTCGCAACGAAGCTGCCATCCTCTTGTTTCAGGACATGCAGATAGCCTTCGTAATCGCCCAGGATCAACCGGTCGTCCAACGGGTAAACCGCGCTGGCACGGCGGTGCGACAACTGATCGTTCTTCCACAACGAACTGCCGGTGCTTCGATCCAAAGCCAATAGATTGCTGTCGCTATCGGTTAGATAAAGCACATTTCCGAACAAGGCCAAACCTTTGTCACTCGACAGGTCGCGCGTCCACAACGTTCCGCCCTGTACCGCATCGAAGCAGGCCACACGCCCCTGGAATGCCACGGCACACACTTGTGTGTCATCCACCGCGGGCAGGCTGGTGATATCGCTGATACGTTCCAATTCGGTGTTGCCGCGCGGATTCGACACGGCAGATTCCCAGATGACGACTCCTTTGGTCAGACCGATCGCCGCCACCTTGCCTGCCGCGAATCCGGCATACACCATGCCATTGCGAATCACCACCCCGGCGTGGTTGCGCACGATCAGGGTCGGTGTGGAACGCTCGTACAGCCACAACCGTTTGCCGTCCTGGGCATTCAATCCCGCGATACGTCCGTTGCCGGTGCGCACCACCACGATGCCGTCGGCGATCTTCGGGGCGCTCAATACCTCACTGGAAACTTTGACCTTCCAGCGCAACGTGCCTGCCTCTTCTTCATAGGCCGCCAGTTCGCCTTTGTCGCTCCCCACCAACACCAGGCCCTCACCCGCCCCGACGCCGCCGGAGATGGTGAATCCGGGAGTTATCGTCCAGACCTGTTTGCCGCTGTTCCGGTCAAAACGGAATACGGATTTTGCACTCGCCGCAAATACCGCCTCACGAGTCACCGCCGGCGTCAGTACATTTATCCCCGCATCGCCCAAACGCTGTTGCCAGCGAATCTCGATATTGGCGGCCGGCTTGAATTCAACCAGTTTGGCCGGTTCGATACCCGCCTTGTCACTGCTGCAGGCAACCAACATCGTCAGCAGACTGGCAACGAAGAAACTGCGCTTGATCATTTTGCCGCGCCCAAACCATCCAGTTTCAACTGGATCAGGTTACGGTAGGTACTTTTGACATCGGTCTTTTCCAGAGCCAGCTGATACGCCACACGTGCGTCGGCCAACTTGCCCATCGCACTCAACACATCACCTTTCAGATCGGCGTACAACCCGGTAAAGGAATCAGGATGCGCGGCTTCAAGTTGTTTAAGCGCCTCGTCATATTTCTGTTCATCCAGCATCACACTCGCCAATTTCAATCGAGCGGTATCTTGCAAAGCATTTTCTGCGGCATGCTCGATCACCCAAGTCAACTGCACTTTGGCACGGGGAATGTCCCTCGCCTGCAAACTGGCCTGAGCGGCCACTAACTGGGCGCGGGGTGCATAAGCACTGCTTGCATAACGATTGGCCAGGGCATCCGCCGCATCGCCGATGCGTTTAGCGTCATTGCTGGCAGTCTGCTTCATCACCTCCGAATAAAGCTTGGCGGCTTCCTCGGCTTGATTCGCCTGATGATTCTTCCAGTATTGGCTCCCGGCAAAGGCGAGCAAACCGACCACCAGCACGCCGATCACCCACTTGCCATTGTCATTCCACCACGCCTTGAGCGCATCCACCTGTTCCTGTTCCTGCAAATCCAATTCTGACATTTTCATTTCCTCACTTGATCAATTCACGAATTCTTTGCTGCAAATCCAACAATCCCACTCTTTGTTGCTCTCCTCCGCCGCGCAAGGGTTTGAGCGTGACTTCATTCGCCGCAGCCTCGTCATCCCCGATGATCAGCGCACATTGCGCAGCACTCGCGTCCGCCTTCTTCATCTGCGACTTGAAGCTACCGCCGCCACAATGCAACAAAACGCTGATGCCGCCATCCCGCAAACTTTCCGCCACCCGCCAAGCCAACTTCTGCGCCAACTCGCCCTGGTGCACCACATACACCTGCAGGGCGGAAGGCGGATTCTGCTTGCCGTCCTCCTGCAACAACGCCAGCAGGCGTTCCACGCCCATCGCAAATCCGCACGCCGGTGCTGGCTTACCGCCGATCTGTTCGATCAGTCCGTCGTATCGACCGCCGGCGCAGATAGTACCTTGCGCGCCCAATCGTGTCGTCACCCACTCGAACACGGTACGGTTGTAATAATCCAGCCCGCGCACCAGGCGCGGATTGATATCGAAAGCGATCTCGTGCTGCTTGAGGATAGCCTGCACCGCATCGAAATGTTTCAAGGCATCTTCATCCAACTCCGTCATCAAGCCGGGTGCATTACCCACCAGCTCTTGCATTGCCGGATTCTTGGTATCCAGGATACGCAAAGGATTGCTGTGCAGGCGGCGCTGCGCTTCAGCATCCAGCAATTCCCTGTGCTGTTCGAAATATCCGATGAGTTTTTCACGGTGAGACTGGCGCGCGGCAACATCGCCCAAGGTGTTTAACTGCAAGGCCACATCGCGGATGCCCAACTTCTTCCACAAGCGCGCACACATGACGATCTGCTCGGCATCGATGTCGGGTCCCGCAAAGCCCAAAGCCTCGACGCCAACCTGATGGAACTGGCGATAGCGGCCCTTTTGCGGTCGCTCGTGACGGAACATCTGCCCGCTGTAGTACAAACGCTGCGGCGCGTTATACAGCAGATTGTGCTGCAACACCGCGCGAACGCACGAAGCCGTGCCTTCCGGACGCAGCGTCAGCTGGTCACCGTTCAGACTATCCTCGAAACTGTACATCTCCTTCTCGACGATATCCGTGACTTCGCCGATGGCGCGCTTGAACAGCGAGGTCGGTTCCACCAGCGGCATGCGGATATTGCGGTAGCCATAACCGGTCAGCCATTCACGCACCGTATCCTCGAACCACAGCCACAGTTCCGCCTCATCCGGCAAGATGTCATTCATGCCGCGCACGGCTTGGATCGTCGATTCACTCATTCTGGAACTTAAACAGGTTGGATAGAAATGCGGTGTTTGGGCTTGTCGTCCTTCGCACGCGGGGCATAGTTACGTTTCACATAGTCGTCCACGATCTGCTGGAACTCCTGCGCGATGTTCTCGCCGCGCAAGGTGACGGTCTTCTCGCCATCCACGTACACCGGCGCCGCCGGGCTTTCGCCGGTACCCGGCAAGCTGATACCGATATTGGCCAACTTGCTCTCACCGGGACCATTAACGATACAACCCATCACCGCGACGTCCATCTCTTCGACGCCCACATAATGTTCGCGCCATGTCGGCATCTGCGCACGCAAATAGCGTTGGATATCCTGTGCCAACTCTTGGAACACAGTGCTGGTGGTGCGACCGCAGCCGGGACACGCGGTCACCATCGGGGCGAAGGAACGCAAGCCCATGGTCTGCAAGATCTCCTGCCCCACCAACACCTCCTGGGTGCGGTCACCATTGGGTTCGGGCGTCAAAGAAATCCGGATGGTGTCGCCGATACCGCGTTGCAAAAGTACAGACAAGGCGGCCGTCGAGGCGACAATGCCTTTTGAACCCATTCCCGCCTCGGTCAGCCCCAAATGCAGCGGATAGTCACTGCGCTTGGACAACTCGGTATACACCGCGATCAAGTCCTGTACTGCGCTGACCTTGCATGACAGCACGATGCGGTCGCTTGGCAGACCCAGTTCTTCGGCGCGTCGTGCGCTCTGCAGGGCGGAAACAATGAGCGCTTCGCGCGTTACTTCGCTGGCCTCTTTCGGTTGCGCCAATTTTGCGTTCTCGTCCATCAATCGCACGACCAGATCCTGATCCAGACTGCCCCAGTTGACGCCGATACGCACCGGCTTGTCGAATTCCCTGGCGACCGCGATCATCATGGCGAACTGGTCTTCGCCCTTGCGGTTCTTGCCCACGTTGCCGGGATTGATGCGGTATTTGGCCAGCGCCTGCGCGCAGTCGGGAAACTCGGTCAGCAGGCGGTGACCGTTGTAGTGGAAATCGCCGATGAGCGGCACATCACACCCCAGGTCATCCAGCATCTTGCGGATGTTCGCCACTTGTCCAGCCGCTTCGGAGGTATTGACGGTAATACGCACCAGCTCCGACCCCGCCTGGGCAAGTGCGAATATTTGACGCGTCGTGCCGACTGCATCGGCCGTATCCGTATTGGTCATGGACTGGACAACGATGGGTGTTTCCCCGCCGATGAGAATGTCGCCAACCCGGACTGTCTGCGTCTTGCGCCGACTGATATTCACATGACTCATGCTTTACTCCAACACCAGATGCACAAGTCCGGTTTGGTTGTATTTCGACAGATCGACTTCGCGCCCGTGGTAATACAGGCGCACCGCCTTGGCTTTGCCGATAGTGACTTGATACGGTGTGCGTTGACCGCCACCAATCCATTTCTCGCTGCCTGCCGTATTCATGCGCGAAAGCAACAGCTCGCCGTTCTTGTCCTTGATCTCCATCCAGGTGTCTTCATTGAACACGATATGGATCGGGCGTTTCTTCAAACGTTCGAGCGCCGCGTCAGGCATTGCCGTGACCGCCGGCAGCACAACAGTCGCCGCCGGTGCGACAGCCGGTGCGCCCACTTTTGGCTTGATGAGCGGGACAGGTGTTACCTCTGCAGGTTGAGCGACTTTCATTGGCGAGACCGGTTTGACTGCCGGCAGCGGTGCCGGAGCCGGTGTGACCAGTTTGGGAGGGACAAGCACGATTGGTTTGACCGGAGCCACGGGGACGGCCACTGTTTCAATGCTTTTAACCGGCGCTACAGGTTTGCCGGAAACCGGCGGAGTTGGGGCGACAACGGGTTTGACCGTTTCAGCCGGCTTTGATTTCTCAACCGTCAGGCCGGACTCGCCTGAGCGCGGCAGCTTCGCCTCCGCGACAGGTAGCGGCTCCACCAAGACGGGGGCGGCAGCGACTGATGACGCGATAACGGGTGCTGAAACAACTTGCAGATCCGGGAGCTTGACTTCTTCCAGAACTGTTCTCTCGATCATGGGCGTGTCGCGCTGACTCCATACAAAAGCCGCCAGCAGCAACGCGATAAAAAACGCGCCCGCAAACAGATACGCGCTCTTGCGGCCTGAAGATCCTGTGGTGCGGAACGCGATGCTACCGGGTTGTGCAGCCTCAACCAATGGCACAGCAACAGGCTGCACTGGAACGGGATTTAACAACATCGCCTCATCCAGATGCAGGTAGCGTGCATAGCTGCGGATGAACCCGCGCAGGAAAGTCCCCTGCGGCAAGTGCGACGCATCATCCGCCTCTAACGCTTCAACTTGACGCACGCTGAACTTGATTCGTTCCGCCACATCGGTCACGGTAAGCCCCTGTGACTCCCGCGCCGCGCGCAAAGTGGCACCGATACTGGGTTGCGTCTGTGCCGGGTTGCCGTTCTGATTGTCGGATGTGTTATCCATCATTCCCCTGCCGATAAAAGTTGCGCTTCGCGTGATTCAGGATAACGTTTGTGTAATTGCACGGCATAACTCGCCTCGGAATTGCGATCACGCAACTTGCGCTCGATACGCACTGCCAACCATAACTGTTCGGCGTTCAGTTCCTGATTCGACTGCTGGAAACGCAGCAGAAATGATTTGGCAGTAGCAAAATCCGCATGCGCGAAATTCACCTCGGCCAAGCCATACAGTGCCTCCGGCATACCGGGTTGCAACACCAAAGCGCGTTGCAGATAACTTTCGGCCGACTGCAAATCCCCTGCCTTTCGCGAGCAGATTCCGGCATTCGCATAGGCAACTTGCGGTGTGGCATACAAGGGGTGCTTCAGTGCTTCAAGAAATTGTGTGATCGACTCTTTCAGATGCCCGCGCTGGCACAGGAACCAACCGTAATTGTTGTGTGCCTCGGAATTGCCGGGCTCCAATTTCAAGCTGGTTTTGAAATCCGCTGCAGCCTGGTCATCTTCACGCAAAGCCATACGTACCAGTCCGCGCACATTATAAGCGGGGGCGAATTTTGGATCGGCTTGCAATGCCACGCCCAATTCCTGGAGCGCGATTGCGTATTGTTGGCGCTCGAAATACGAACCGGCCAATTCGGTGTGGATCTTCGCGATGTTGCGAGCACGCTCATCCGGCTCGCGCGACGAAGCACAACCCGACAATGCGGCAACAACCAGCAGCAAATACAATACACGAGTGCTCAACTGGTCACCCCGCCGCCACGTTGGGCCGTTCTTTTCGTCTTGTCCTGTATCTGACCGGCCAATTGTCCGCACGCCGCAGCGATATCGTCACCGCGCACTTTACGAATGGTGGTCACGATGTTGGCCTGCATCAGTACATCGCGAAAACGTTTTACCGCTTCCATATCGGAACGCTGATAAGGAGCTTGCGGAAAAGGGTTGAACGGAATGAGATTGAACTTGCACGGCACATCGCGCACCAGCTCGATCAACTCCCGCGCCTGCGCAACACTGTCGTTCACTCCCGCCAGCATCACATATTCGAAAGTGACGAAATCGCGCGGTGCTTTAAGCAAATAACGTTGGCAGGCAGACATCAATTCATGCAGCGGATATTTCTGGTTGATCGGTACCAGCACATTACGCAGGGCGTCGTTCGGCGCATGCAGCGAGACCGCCAACGCTACCGGGCATTCGTCACGCAAACGGTCCATTGCCGGAACCACACCCGAGGTGGAAACTGTCACGCGCCGGCGCGACAAACCGTAGGCATTGTCATCCAGCATCAAATTTAGTGCACTCACCGTATTCTCGAAATTCAGGAGCGGTTCGCCCATGCCCATCAAAACCACATTGGTGATGGGCCAGTTTCCCGCAGCATTCTTTCCGAGTTCGCGGTTCGCCCACCACACCTGACCGATGATCTCGGCGGTAGAAAGATTGCGATTGAATCCCTGTTTTCCGGTGGAGCAGAACGAACAATCCAATGCACATCCGGCCTGTGTCGAAACACACAAGGTGCCCCTGTCTTCTTCCGGGATAAACACGGTTTCCACCGCGTTGCCCGTCCCCACATTCAGCAACCACTTGCGTGTACCGTCGGAGGCGGTTTCCTCGCGCACGACTGCGGGAGTTTGAATACAAGCGATCTGTTTGAGTTTTTCTCGCAATGAGATCGCGAGGTCGCTCATCGCATCGAAATCGGACTCCCCGTTCTTGTAGATCCAGCGTAGCACTTGCTTGGCGCGGAAGGGCTTTTCGCCCTGTTCCGCAAACCATGCAGTCAACTGCCGGACATCAAAATCGAGGAGGTTGGTTTGCATCAACGCGAATGGATGTTCTGCGTCGCAAAGAAATAGGCAATCTCGATCGCCGCGTTTTCGGTGGAATCCGAACCGTGCACCGCGTTGGCGTCGATGCTGTCGGCGAAGTCGGCACGAATCGTGCCTTTGTCGGCCTTCTTGGGATCGGTTGCACCCATCAGATCGCGGTGTTTCAGCACGGCATTTTCGCCTTCCAGTACTTGAATGATCACCGGACCGGAAATCATGAAATTGACCAGATCGTTAAAGAACGGGCGGGCACGATGCACGGCATAAAAACCTTCCGCTTCGTTGCGCGACAGGTGGCGCATCTGCGCGGCGACGATCTTCAGTCCGGAATTTTCGAAACGGGAATAAATCTGACCGATGACATTCTTTGCCACAGCATCGGGTTTAATGATTGAAAGGGTGCGTTCTACAGCCATGCTTCTCTCCAAAGGGTTAATGTAATTCAGGAATTTCTGAGGGCGCGATTCTAGCAGGGTTTGCCCGCCCTGTGGCAGGGCGGGCAACACCGGATCACCTTCGACAAATTGACAGATTCAGGCGAAAAATAGAATTTCTAGAGCATCCCCAGCATACGCGGCAACCACAGGGACAAACCTGGCCAATACGTGACCAGCATCAGGAAACCCAACATCGAAAGCAACCAAGGCCAGACCGCGATTGTCAGCTCGGTGATGCCCATTTTGGTAATGCCCGAAGCGACATACAGATTGAGGCCGACCGGCGGATGGCACATGCCGACTTCCATATTCACTACCATGATGATGCCGAAATGTACCGGATCGATTCCCAGTTTCATCGCCACCGGAAACAGGATCGGCGCAAAAATCAGCACGATGGAAGAAGGCTCCATGAAGTTGCCCGCGAGCAGCAACAGAATGTTACAGGCCAGCAGGAAGGTGATCACGCCCAAGCCGTTGCTTAACATCCAGTTAGCCAGTGCCTGCGGGATATTCTCGTTGGTCAAAATGAACGAAAACAGCATGGCGTTGGTGATGATGTAGAGCAACATCGCCGACATGTTGGCCGAATTGAGTAACACCCGGGGAACGTCCTTGATTCCCAGATCCTTGTACACAAATACCGCGATGAAAAATGCGTAAACCGCACTCATCGCGGCGGCTTCGGTGGGCGTGAACAACCCCGTGTAGATGCCGCCCATGACGATCACGATCAACAACAATCCCCACACCGATTCGCGGAACGCCTTGAGCCGGACTGTCCAACTGGCTTTGGGCAGACGCGGATAATCGAACTTGCGCGCCCGATAATAGGTCACGCCGCCCAACACTAGCGCCAAAGCGATGCCGGGCACGATTCCAGCCATGAACAAAGCACCGACCGAGGTATTGGTCGCCACCGAATACATCACCATGACGATAGACGGCGGGATCAGAATCCCAAGTGCGCCTGATGTGGTAATGATGCCGGCACCGAATTTCTTGGGAAAACCCGCCTTGACCATGGCCGGAAGCAGAATAGATCCGATCGCCACCACGGTCGCCGGCGAAGAACCCGAGATGGCAGCAAACAAGGCACACGCCAGCACACCCGAAAGACCGAGGCCGCCATACAGATGTCCCACCATCGCCGAGGCGAAGCGGATCATGCGTTTCGCCACCCCGCCATGCGTCAGGAAATTTCCCGCAAGGATGAAGAACGGAATGGCCATGATCTCGAACTTCTCGATGCCGGTGAAGAGCTTCAGCGCCACAGATTCGATTGGCACCTGGGTGAACATGAACAGAAAACTGAGAACGGTCAGGCCGAGCGAGATCGAGATTGGCATCCCGGTCAGCATCAAAGCCAGCAACAGCATAAAGATGATGGAGGCGTTCATTTTGGCTGATCCTCCTTATCTTTGGGATGACGCAGGCTCCCGTCCGCATGACGATCTTGATCGGCCGGGTGCAAATTATCAGTCATGGAATACACATTGATATCGACCGGCGGCTTCTCTTCATCCAAGCCGTCCACATGACCGTGATCATGATGTGGCAAATCACCTGTCTTCAGAAAATTAACTAACACTTGCAGGAAACGGAAACACATCAGACTGGTACCCAGCGGAATCGCCGAATAGACCATCCAGGTCGGCCACTCCAGATCGGGCGTGGTCGGACCTTCGGGAATGTCGCCAAGTGAACTGCCGACCAAACTAAGAAAGGCGTGGTGCGCACCGTTCTCCCACACGAAATAGCCCCCCAGCACGCCCACCACTCCGGTGAAGAGCGCCCCGGAAAGCAGACCGAACACGATGAATTTGGCACGCATCTTTTCGTCGAGCCGGTTGATCAACACATCGACCCCGACGTGGATGCCGGTGCGCACACCGTAGGCCGCGCCAAACTTGGCCATCCACACGAACATGATGATGGTGAGTTCCTGCGCCCAAGTGAAATTCAGGGTCAGCAGCCAATCTTGCAGAACGGGAAGGCTGGCAGTGTTGCTGGCAGCATAGCGATGGACAACAGCAGCAAAAATGATCAGTGTTGCACCCGCCATGAGGATAGTGATGAACCACTCCTCAAGATGATCGAGATATTTCACGAACGGTACCCCCCTGTTTTAATTACCAGCTTACCGGGCGAAACTCAGCGAGTCCCGCCGGCGCATTGCGCACCGGCGGATCAAGAATTACAACTTGGTTGGATCAAAGCCTGTTTCTTTGTAGATCGACTGTAACAAGTCTTTACCGACGCGGTCAGCCATGTTGATGTGAACCGGGGCCATGGCTTTCTTGAAGGCCATGCGTTCTTGCTTGCTCGGTGTAAAGATCTCGGTCTTGCCGCTCTTCTTCACCGCTTCAAGAGACATATCGTTTTCTTCCTGCGCGATCTTATTGGCATAGACCGTAGCCTCTTTCATGGCCTGCTCAAGCTGACCGCGAACGTCCGCCGGCAACTCGTCCCAGAACTTCTTGTTGACGATCACCGCATAACCGAGATAGCTGTGGTTGGTCACACTCAAATGTTTCTGTACTTCGTGCATCTTTTGAGTATAGAAATTGGAGATCGGATTATCCGCACCATCCACCACCCCGGTTGACAACGCCTGATACACCTCTGAGAAAGCCATCACTTGCGGCAATCCACCCACCGCACGAACCGTATCTTCAAGCACCTTGGAAGACTGAATGCGCAATTTCTTGCCCTTCAGGTCAGCAGGTGTCTTGATGGGTGAATTGGCCGAGAAGGACTTGAAGCCATTGTCCCAGAACGCCAATCCCTTAATGCCCTTGGGTTCCAGCTTGGCCAGCAGAGATGCGCCGATCGGACCTTGGGTGACCTTGTGCAGGTCGGCGGTATCGTCAAAGATGAAAGGGAAATCGAAAACTTCGAATTCCTTCACGCCAAGCGGGCCAAACTTAGAAAGCGAAGGGGCCAACATCTGCACCGCTCCGATCTGCAACGCCTCCATCTCTTCTTTGTCTTTGTACAAAGAACTGTTGGGGTAAACCTCGACTTTGACTTTGTCTTTGGTCAGTTCCGCCGCACGTTTGGCGAAGAATTCCGACGCTTTGCCCTTGGGCGTACTGTTGGCAACGACGTGGCTGAATTTGATAACGATGGGATCGGCTGAGGCGGAAGTAACAAAACTGAACAACAGGGCACAACACAACGCACTTACTTTTTTCATGTTTCTCTCCCTTGATGGTTTAGCGACTTTGGTACAACAACCTGAAATTTTGACGAATCATATTCCAAATATTCGAATCGTACCAACACACTTTCCTCACCCGGCTGCGCCTGATAATCGGCATGAATCGCCACACCAACCACACACACCAAATCCTCCCCGCAATACAGCATCGGCAGGCGTTCGCGCTGCCAGGGCGGAACGCGATGTTCCTGCAGCAGGTTCTTCAAACTGCGTGTCGCCGAATTGGGATAAGGCCGCAAACTTTCACCCCCGCTGCGCAGGCGCAATGTCACCTCGGCACGCTGTAATTTTGCAAGGCTGATGCCTCTGCCCTGCGCCAGGGTGAACGACAGATGCCCGCTCATCGGCGGCCACTCCAACTTGACTTCACCACGCCAAGGCACCGCGATGAGCGGATCGAACTCGCCCAATGCACGAAGGACATGGACCTTGTCCTGATAGCGACGCACTTGCCACTCGCCGAATTCGATACACACCGCCGCATCGTCACGCGCATCGCGCAACTGGTGCAACATATCGTCGAGTTGCGCCGCGTGCGGCATCGGCGCGTGGTGTTTGTGCAGAAAATATCTCAAAAGATTCTTGGCGCGCGAGACGGAAAGTGCGCGCAGGTTAAGCACATCGAGCTGTAAATCATTTGCCAACCCCTGCATATCCTGCTCCGCCAGTTCATCCAGCAATGCTTCCGCCTCGGCGAAATTTTTGGCGCTGCGTGCAAGTGTTTCGCGGTAGGCGGGAAAGTGGGCTTCCAATGCCGGCAACACGTTGTGGCGCAAGAAGTTTCGCGGGTAACGCGCGTCGGCATTGCTCTCGTCCTCTATCCATTCCAACTTGAGCAGCCTGGCATATTCGAGCAACTGACTGCGCGGCACCTCCAGCAACGGGCGCACCGTGGCTGGTGTTTTACCGACAGAAGAACGCAAAACCGCCCCATCAACCCGGCTCAGGACAGGCCCTTCGACTTTGCTCAGGACAGGCATGGCCGCCACGCCCTTGACCCCTGCACCGCGCAACAATTGCAGCAAAATGGTCTCCACTTGATCGTCGGCGTGGTGTGCCAACGCGACAAAATCGCACGATTGTTTTGAGAAGGCGGCGTAACGCAATTTGCGCGCAGCCGCTTCGATGCCGTGGTCATGACGCAGAGGAGCAATATCAACACGTTCGATCTGCAGGGAAATGTTCAGGCGTTTACACAGTGTCCGGCAGAAATCCGCCCACGCATCGGCGTAAGGACTGATGCCGTGATGGACATGCAGCGCTTTGATGTTCCACTGGAAGTTGGGGGCGATAATGCACAGCAGATGCGTCAGCAACACCGAGTCCATGCCACCGGAGAGGCCAACGAGGATGCTGCTGTGGGAAGGGATGTGCGGCGCGAGTCGCGCCGCAACCGTCTCAGCTAAGTTCGATTTCCTTGAACTTGCCATAACTCATCAAGCGGCTGAAGCGCTCCTGCAACAGCTCGGCTGTTGGTTTGCTTTGCGCTTGTTTGAGTGCATCGCTCAGGGCTTTCTTCACGCTCTGCATGGTCGCACCATAGTCACGGTGCGCGCCGCCCAAGGGCTCACTCACAATCTTGTCCACCAACCCCAACGCTTTGAGACGGGTAGCCGTGATGGCAAGCGTCTCTGCCGCATCGGCCGCTTTGGCGGCACTCTTCCACAAGATCGAGGCGCAGCCTTCCGGCGAGATCACCGAGTAGGTGGAGTATTGCAGCATCAATAACGCGTCGCCCACCGCAATCGCCAAAGCGCCGCCCGAACCACCCTCACCCACGATGGTGCAGATGATAGGTGTGCGCAACTCGGCCATCACATACAAGTTCTTGCCGATGGCTTCGGATTGACCGCGTTCTTCCGCGCCCACCCCCGGATAAGCACCCGGTGTGTCGATGAAGGTCAAAATGGGAATGCCGAATTTTTCTGCCAAGCGCATCAAGCGCATGGCTTTGCGATAGCCCTCGGGACGCGGCATACCGAAATTCCGGTATTGGCGATCTTTGGTATCGCGACCCTTCTGGTGACCGATTACCATCACGCTCTGACCGTTGAAGCGGGCCAGTCCGCCGACAATCGCCGCATCGTCCGCATACGCGCGATCGCCGTGCAACTCCTCGAAATCGGTGAACAGGTGCTCAATGTAATCCAGCGTGTACGGGCGTTGCGGATGGCGCGATACCTGGGATATCTGCCACGGCGTAAGCTTGGCGTAGATATCTTTGGTCAGTGTTTGGCTTTTCTTTTGCAGGCGATCGATCTCGTCGGAAATATCCAGTGCGGAATCGTCCTGCACAAAGCGAAGTTGCTCGATCTTGCTTTCCAAATCGGCAACCGATTGCTCGAAATCCAGGAAGGTCAGTTTCATTTTTCAGTGTCTCGAAGATTCAAAGGCAGGGCGCATGATACAACAAGCCGCGCCGGACGCTAAATGTTCAAAGCGAAAAAACGTTTGATTGTCGCCAGGATTTCGTTGCGGCTTTGTGATAGATCATGCTGTCCGGCGGAGGCGTCGATGTCCTGTGCCGCAGTGTTCAGTTGGGCGGTGCGTACTGCGAGGATATGCGCAACATCTTCCGCGATTGCCGGACGCACCTTCAAGACTTCCTCGAACGAATCCTTGTCCAGGCGATAACATTCGACATCGGTCTTGGCTATTACCGAGGCCCGGCGCGGGGCACCCGTCAATAAAGCCATTTCGCCGAAAAAGTCCCCCTTGCCCAGGGTGTTGAGCAGCCGCTTTTGGCCCAGCGGCGCAGCCAAGAATACTTCCGCCTCTCCGTTGATGATGATGTACAACCAGTGCGCGCTTTCATCACCCTGACGCGTGATCAGGTTGCCTCGGGCAAAAGGCGAATAACGCAACAGTTCGGCCAGCGCATGCAATTCCTGTTCGGTCATGGAGGAAAACAATTCGACCCGGCGCAGCGTCTTGATGCGCAGCAACAGCTCCCGTTGATGCAGCGACTCTTCATGTTTCTCATTCTCTTTGGTGATGAGGATGCTGCGTTCTTCCATCGCCAACTTCAGCCCGGCGCGTTGCAGCGCGGTCATGATGTGCCAGCGTATCACCCCGTCGGTGGGATCATCCGCAGCCAGGTCGGTCAGCCAATAACGCAAGGCATAACGCGCGTAGCCCTTGTTATCCATTTCCATCAGCACGCAATTGGGTGGCGGAATCTTGGCAACATTGGCGATCTCGGTATGTACGACCGCGTCTTCCACCACGCTGATGACTTTGGACGGCGAATTTTCGAGACTGACGTTGAACCACACCCAGCGCCGCCATTGCACCGGCTGGTCAGTGCGTCTGCCCAGTACCAGAAATTTGTTCTTCATCAATTGGCTATTGGGAAACACCACGGTCTCCCAGTTGCGCGTTTCGACCAGCGTGGAGCGCCAGCGGATATCCACCACCTTGCCCGAAATATCATCGACCTTGATCCAATCGCCGACTTCGATGGAGTTGTCCAACTGCAACGCCAGGCCGCCGAGAATATTGCCCAGAGTATCCTGCATGGCAAACGCGACCACCGCCGTGATCAGCGCCGATGTCGCCAGGATACTGCCCAGATCCAACCCGGCATAACGCAGCCGCACCATGAACCAGGCGACGTAGGCAACGATGACAAAGAGGTCTTCGGTGATGCGCGGCGGAGTGAGTTTGACCGCCGGCAACAACAGGCGGAACACCAGCTGTCCCCACAAGCGGATCATCGCGATACCGGCACCGATGAGGAACACCTCGTGCAGGATATTCCCCGCGCGCACGTAGTCCATTGCAAACACCACACCGCTGACCATCAGGCCGAACAGGCAGGCGAGATAGAAGCCCAAGGTGTTGGCCAAACCGGGGCGGTCTTCGCTGCGGAAATAGTAGAGCAGGATAAATATCCCCAGCACCATCACCAGTAGCGGTAACGATTCCGGTCCCCAGAAAAATCGAGTCGCGTTATTCCAGATATCCACGATCAACTCCCTTCATTTTTCAACAGCCTACCCGCATCATATTTCGCCAGAGATTTTGGCCTGCGCCACAACTTCCAGATTCCAGCTCGTGACAATTCATACCTGAGGATTCCCGAATCCAGCGACACATCCAGCGTCAATCCTTGTAACCGGCCGGAACGCAGAGCCTGCCAAATGGGCCGGGCGATCTCCTGCTCCAACATTTGCAGCGTTTCACGCCATGCGTACAAATCCCCGCGTTGCCACGCTGTACCCAATTCCGTATTCACCCAACACCCCCGCAACGAACTTCCTGTCAGCATTTCCGCCAGAGATGTTACTACCCGAATACCGCTTGCGCTGGCAAAGGCAGCATTCAACTCCTCATCCCCGCCGATCACCTCCAGCGACGTAGTGAATGGAAACGCTTGTCCCGCTCCCCAAAGCCAAAGGCTATTGATGGGAGCCAGTCCGTGTTCCTCGCGCGCTTGGTTGACCGGATTGTCATGCAATAACATCTGGATCTCGTTTGACAAGCGCTTCCAATGTAATGCATCCGCGCCTTGCGGCTGAAACGGCTTCACATCGCGCCAGGCTGCCAAGCGCAAAGGCGTCAGTGTGACGGAAGAAACTTTGGCAACACGAACGTACCAGCGTTGCGGGTGGGGTGCATAAAACACCAAACCGTCCGCTGCAAAATGTGCGTTGAGCAGGTCACACATCGCTGCGGCTTCTGCTGCCTCACATCGAACGTCCGGTTGCAATACCACTTGCGACTGCTGCAACTGAAGGTGGACCGGATCGGCGCACAACCAAAATCCGTCAGCCACATCCAAACCGTCGGCCAACGCGCGCACAGGCGCCACCGCACCCGCCGCAAATTGTGCACACAACACCTCCTCCAGAGTCATCGCGGGCAAAATACCGGCCTCACTGCGAGCCAACAATTTTTCCAGAGCCGGCACGTGCAAGCCGGAAAAGAGTTGGGCGGCGATATCCTGCGGAGGCAGCAGGTCGGATACCAACAGATGCAGGTGTCGCATAGGGTTTGCCAGATCAGAAATAGTGTTTCAGAAAACTGCGTGTATTGTCCTATTGCGGTGCCAAGCCAAAACTAAACACCCCCGGAGAGACTTCCGGACCCATGTGATGCAGTAGTTCGGTGAGCACAACGTATTGATCGCCCTTGGCAGCCTGGGCGGTACCCTTGAATTCGAGTCCCTTGCCCGGCACATTTTTGCCGCTTCCCGCCAGTTGCAACTTGCCAGTGAGCGTGGAAAGTCCGACTGAGAAAACCTGGCCCGAGGCGTCGATCAAGATACGGTAATCGCCCAACGGATAGATGTCCGTCAATCCCGAGCCGGCGTTTTTCCAGTCCAGTTCGGCTTTGCCGAAACCACCCTGCTTTGAGAACAACATTGAATCTGAGGAGATTGCGATCTCTCCGCTCAATTGGTAGGGACGCAATTGCGGGGAAAGCAGCGCCAGCATTTGTGCGGGCAAGGTCGCGTGCCAGTTCAACAATTCGGCGTGCAGATTCAAGAGTGAAATACGCAAGCTCATCGGGGAAGTGTCCGCGCCGTGACTCACTTCGAGTTCCATTTGCCCCCGCAGCAATGCCGACGCTCGCCAATGCCAGGTGTAGTGCCCCAGGGCGATGAATTGCGATTCATCTTTGAACAACAAAATGCCGTTTCCGTCCCACAGCGATCCTTTGACTTCGGACATGCTCAGCTTGCCCTCGGTGATTTCACTTAAACCGCCGCCCAACAAAGACGCGGGAGCCAGTAGAATCAAGCTGCCTAAAAAGATACCGGCAAAAGCAAAAAAGGCAAAAGTTTTGCGGCCTTTCACTGTTCCGCACCGTTGGTCAAAATACCGTTGATCTTCACCGAGCCTTGCACCGACGAGGGGGAGATCGAAATTGTCGCGACACGGATGTGATGCACCGATTCAAGATCGCGCAAGAGAGCCAGCCACTGCGCGAACGGCACACTTTCAGCCACCACGCGCACTTCGTTTTTTTCGGTGAGTTCCAGCAAGAAAGCCGGGGCAGCCCAACCTGCGCGAACTGCGGCGCTTTCCACGATCTTCCTCATTGCCGCGCCATCCAATGCAGCGGGAAGTGCCGACTGGCGCAAGGATTGCACCTCCTCCGACTGCGCATTCATCTGCACCAACTGCGCCCGCAACGGCGGCAGATTCTTTTGCAATTTGGCCACCGCACTGTGTGCCGGTTGCCACAACACCATGTAAGCCAACAGCGGTGCCAGAATCCACCCTCCCCACAGAATCGTGCGCTGCTCGGAAGCCGAGAACGTATTCCAGCGCGAACGTAACTTGACCAATGTTGTGCTATTCGAAAATAAACTCATGGGCGCCTCTAATAATTCAAATTTCTAAGCAAGACAAGGCGTGAGCGAAAAATTGCGACGCAGCATATGTCGGATATGTAAGGAGTAATTTTTTGTGAGCAACGCCGTATTGCGACGAAATTTGGATTATTTGAGGTGACCTCATCTCACCCCCACCCGCAGATGTACATCCACAGCATTGCCACCTTCACGCAAATCGATCATTTGGATTTGCATGCCCTGCTCCTGCAAAGTGCGCTGTAACGATTCCCAGGCCGCGCGTGAAGCCAGTTGGATCTCCACATCCAGCTGGCCCTCCGCGTAACGCGCACTGTTCACTTTACCGGCCGAAGACCCGCCAGCCAGCGCGGCAAAACGATCCAGCAATGGAATGAAATCGGCATCGTCGCTCTTGCCCGCCGCATGCCGTGCCCGGGCCAAACTGCGGCGCATCTGCAATGCCGCATCGACCACGGTAGATTCGGCACCGAAGGTCTCCTGATAGACGCGATCCATGGCGTGCACGATGCGGTCTTTTTCGTGCGCCAACGACCACCATAACAAATTCGAGCCGAGCGCTTCCAGCAAAAACACCAGCACACCCAACCACAACAACGGCCGCAGTTTCGGCCACCATTCCAAAAGACGTGCGGGTGCTGCGAATTTGCCCCACAACAGATTGGGCGCATCGGCGGCGAGGGCGGCGATGCGCCAATCCCAGTCTTGCGCATCACGGATAAAATTAACGTCCGGCCAGACTGGCCAGACACGTTGGGCATCGGGTATGTTTGACTTATAGAAGAGTCGCAAAACTGCCGGGGTGGTTTGATTCAGATGCAGCGTCAGTGCAGTCGGCGCTTGATGCTCGCTGCCACTTCCCAGCGCGGCTCCGGCAAATCGCCCGGTGGCGACAAACCCGGCCTGACCATCCCATGCCACACTCCATTCACCCGTTCTCACCGGTAGCAGGCAATACTCCGGAATGACCCAACGCAAGCGCATCGAAGCACTCTCACACGCGGAAACAAAACGGCGCAGCCTGTCCTTGTTGATCACGAAAAGTAACGTTTCTCCCGAGGGCAGCTTCGCGCCGGGCACCACATGACTTTCGGTCACTTCGCCCAGCAAGTGCTCTTCCAATGCGTAAGGCAGCGCCGTTTCCAATTGCCTTGCTTTGATCTTGGGCAAAGTGATGGAAACACTCAACACCTGATCCGCAGACACGATGGCCACACACTCCTCCGCGTGAGGCATAGCGGCCAGATTGGACGTTCCGGACTCGCTCAGATTTCCGCGCTCATCCAGCAATGCCCAAGCGCATGACGATGCGGCATCGAACCATGTGTTATCGAGATAGAGGCGTAATTGGCTCATAACACACTCTGCCTGACGACCGTCGCCCAGATGTTGTTCCTGAGCAACAACGCCTGCGCGGAAAATTCAGCTTGACCTTGCACTGCATGTCCTTCCACTAAAAAATATTTGCTCCCGACTGACAAGTCTGCAACCCCATCCTGCTCCGCGCCTGCCGGCAATCTTCCCATGAATTGCGGTACCGATTCGAACGGATGATCCTTGCGCCAGGTCACCAGCTCGCGTGCATCCTGCAACGGCAATCCGGCCACCATCGCGGACAGGACTTCCGCGCTGGCAAAATTCACATTCACCTGGGTGCGCTCCTCCGGCAACACCGTGACGAATCCGCTCAAACGCTTGATGGCATTCTCACCGAATCCCTGTACCCACATCAATTCCGACATTTCGACCAGGGGACGGTTCGCGGTTCGGTAAGGCTTGGGCAGGTTCAGATAATAACTGTCTTCGGCCCCGCCCGACTCCAGCGTCAAACTATCCGCATCCATCCAGTCCGCCAGAGCCACGGCCATTTCGGGCGGCATCCCCAGGGTGGACAACAAACGCTGGAACCGTGCCAAGGCGCCCGGACTCACACTGCCCGCCAACACCAGATTATTCAAATTGAACAAACCCTGCTGATCCACGATCAAGCCCTGCACCTCGCCCCCCTCGATGGGGATAGGCGGCAACTTCATCGCCCACATCTCGCGCGCATGGTCGATCTGATTGTTCGCCTTGTTTGTCTTGTCATCCGCCAGCACCGCACGTGCCCAATCCACCCCGGCCTGCGCGATACGTCTGGCTTGCGCCCGATCGCGGCTGTTTTCAAATTCGCGCTGCCAGAATCCCTGCTGCTGCGCCATGAAGGCGGCAATCGTCGTCGCCATCGCCACGATCAGCAACACCGTAATCAGCGCCACACCTTGCTGGTAATTTTTCATTGCATCGAGAAGATTCGCACGAACTTCTCTCCCGTCATCAGGACCAATTCGACCTCCACGGCCTTGGGTGGGGGAAGCAGCGGAGAAGTCGTCGCCCACTGTTTTTCCCAAACCATGGCGGATGAAAGATAGCGCAGATTGAACTCACGCACGCCCTGCAACACCTCATCTTCAACCGGTTGACTGAGTGGCGCCTGATCCAGCACATCCCAGCGCAACATCTGAATGGCGCCGTTGCGCAAGCGATAACCGACACGTTGCGGGGTCAACACACTTTCCAGCGCATTGCTTCCTCCCACGCGCGAAAAGACGAATTGCGCCTGTTCCAGACTGCTACCGCTCTGCGGAAAACCCACCAGCGCAGCCTGCACCCCGCCGTTTGCACCACGCACCGGCCGGTTATGTATCTGCGCCACCTGCTCATCCATGCGCGTGAAGAAACGCGACAAGGCCTGATACTTTCGCGTCTCCAAATCCAGATGCGCGCGTGTCTGCAACAACGCATTCAAGCCGCCGTAACCGGCCATCGCCAACAGACTGAACACCAGTAACGCGACCAACAACTCGATCAGGGTAAAACCCGTGCCGTATCCCCCACTTTTGCAAAGGGGGAAGGTAGCAGAATTTTCCAATGGAATATTTTGGCTCATTCCGAACTCAGCGCGAGAACTCCACCAGATAACTGGTCATCTGGCGCAAGGGATGATCTGTTCCATCGGGTGCATAGACACTCACCACGATGCGTCGCATGGTCGGATTGGGTGTGACACTGACTTCTTCACGCCAGGTAAAACGCCGTCCGGCTTGTGTCTCTTCACCGTTCTGGATTCCTATCGGCAACCAATCGCCGCGTGCCGTATGCAAAGCCAATCGATTTTGCGCGACCCAATCCGCCAAAGTACGTTCGCGTAAAGCCTCTACATGGCTGGCACCGGAACCGGCCGCGCGCGACACTGCCGCCATGCTCACCGCCAATATTGCCAGTGCAACCAGCACTTCCAGTAACGTAAAACCTGCTGTGCCCCGCTTCATCGTTGCATCACCGACACGGCTCCAATCCCATTGCCCGCGACCATCATCTGCCGCTCGCCACTGCTCAGCCGAATTCGAAATGTTGGCGTTGCCGTTTCCGGACTGAGCAACACCATCGTGCCGGGGGGCATGCTGCGTCCGCCGATCTCCAACGCCCCGATGCGCACTTCGCCCGGCAAAGAACGTGAACGCAGCAAAATATCTTTTTCCACACGCTGCCATTCACCCTGTTTGGATTTCTTCCAGAATCGGAATTCTTTGCCGGTGCCTGACCATGCCAAGGGCAGCCCGGCAGCCCGCGCACTCGCCCCGGCCTGATCCAGGAGGGCGGCCAATCGCTGCGCTTCCTCGTGCAATTGCGCCTGCTCATCCGGCATCAATTTCACCGTGGCGATCCCCAGCATGATGCTCATCACCACCAGCGCGACCAGCATCTCCAGCAACGTGAAGCCGCGCTGATGTTCTGCTACTTTGTCATTCCCGCACGGGAATAACGGATCACTTACTGATCCCACGAACCGATATCCGCGTCACTGCCTTCACCGCCGCGCTCACCGTCCGCCCCCAGACTTGAAACATCAATCTCTCCATGCAGACCCGGTTGCAGATATTGGAACGGGTGTCCCCAGGGATCTTTCGGCACACGTTCCAGATAACCGTTGCCCTTCCAATTCTCCGGGATGGGCGAGATGCTTGGCTTCTTCACCAGCGCTTGCAGCCCCTGCTCGGTGGTGGGATAGCGATGGTTGTCCAGCTTATAAAGATTGAGCGCCTGCAGGATGGATGAAATATCTGTTCGTGCCGCCGTGGCGCGCGCCTCGTCGGGACGGCTCATCACCTTGGGCACGATCAGCGCCGCCAGCACCCCGATGATGATGATCACCACCATAATTTCGATCAGCGTGAAGCCACGCTGGATTTGATAAGAATAATGTTTCGAACTCATTTGCCGACCTTTCCATAAAAACCAGCGCGCAGTCTACGCAAAACAACGCATATAACAAACCCCTCACAAACAACGAGAGGGGTTTGCAAGTTCCGCCAAGCTAACGCATTGCCTGCCGCGCTGCGTCCGCAAGAAAACCGGATCGCGTTTCGCCGTGGGCGCGGGCATATTCATCAATTTTTGCCAACAACAAACGCGGCAAAGTGATATTCAGTTTTTCAGCGGGACCAAAGTAGCGCTCCACTGGTACCTCTACCACCGCCCAAATCCAGCCGGCGAATTCGGGATCGGCTTGATGCTCTGCCAAAGACTTGGCAACAGGCACATCACCGCCGTCCTCAATCACTGTTTGACACCACAACTCAATCGCCTCGCGGGCATTATCTACTGCTTTATCCAGCGTATCACCCGCCGAAAAACAGCCGGGCAAGTCAGGCACCACCACACCAAACGCGGTCGATTCGGCACCCGGTTCAATCGCAATAATGAATTTCATAGTCAACCTCCTTCACTTCAATCCGGCTTGCTTCAACAACTTGTGAACCAAGCCCACACCCAAATCCAGCTTGGGATGCGGCACACTGATATGACCCAGCTTGCTCGGATGGGTAAACACGTGATGGCTTCCTTTTACCCCACTCAGCGTCCAACCGCCCGATTCCAGCTGCTTGATGATTTGCTTGCTGCTCATGATGGGTATGATAACCACTCAATCAACAAACAAAATCAACACCATAACCCCCAATAAAAACCCCTCCCAAACTGCGGGAGGGGTTTTGTCATGCACAACCCGAATGACTAGGGTAGCAAAGACAATTAAGCTTGAACACCTTAAAACGCTTTACCAGTACAGCTCGGTACTCGACAACGCTGTAGGAGCACCTCCCCCGCTGAGCAGCACTTTGCCGTTGCCCAGTAGCGTGGCGGTGTGCGAGCTACGTGCGCCAGCCAGCGGGGTTAGCGCCGTCCACGTATTGAAGTTGGGGTCGTACAGATGTGCGGTCTTAACAGAAGCGAAAGTAAATCCCCCGGCCACCAACACGTTGCCGTTGGTCAACCGTGTGGCGGTGTGATTTACCTGTGCGCTTGGCATCCCAGGTGTCAACGTCCACGCAGTCGTAACCGGGTCATATAGCTCTGCGGTCGCCAGTGCCGTCATCAATTGGTTATATCCCCCGCTCACCAGCACTTTGCCGTTGCCTAACAGTGTGGCGGTATGGTTGGTGCGTGCACGAATCGTCGGGGTTGTCGATGCCCAAGAATTGAAAGATGGGACGTAGACCTCGGCGCTCACCGTAGCCGTTGCCGTTGCATCATATCCCCCAGTCACCAGCACTGTGCCGTTGGGCATTAACGTGGCTGTGTGACCGTAGCGGGAAATCAACAGCGGGCTGGTTGTCGCCGTCCAACTGTTGGTGCCTGGATTGTACAGCTCGGTGTTAGCGATAGCCCCACCCCCCGCACCGACGCCTCCAACCACCAGCACGTTGCCGTCACCCAGCAGAGTGGCGGTATGCGAGGCGTGTGCGCTAATCATCGAAGCCGCTGGCGACCATGTGTTCGCAACAGGGTCATACAGCTCGGCTGTTGCCACTGGCAAGCTCGCACCATACCCCCCGGTCACCAGCACTTTGCCATTGGCCAGTAGCGTGGCGTTGTGTTGCATACGTGCGGCGCTCATTGAGGCGGCTGACGACCATGTGTTCGCAACAGGATCGTACAGCTCGCTCGTCGCTAAAGGCCCCAATCCTCCCGTCACCAGCACTTTGCCGTTGGTCAGCATCGTTGCGGTATGCATGGCGCGTGCAGAACCCATAACGCCACCAGCGGAGAAGGCATTCACACCGCAAGCGACCGTAATGTTGCTCACATTGGCGCTAGCCGTTCCCGTTGCGCCGGACGCGACAGCACAGTTTTGCGTGGCTTGGGCGACGGTGACGTTATAGGCACCAGTGGTCGGGGTGGCAAAGTTGAACGCGCCATTCGCATTGAGTGTGAGCAGGTCTACACCGTTGTTGTATAGGCTAACGGCGTTTCCTGCATTCAAGCCGCTCAATGTGCCACCAATGGTGTAGGTGGGTGCCGCACCTGTGGTGAAACTCCAAGTGACGTCAGCGGGCAGCGCATTACCCGCTGCATCCTGCACCCCTGTCGTCATGGTGGCGGTGTAGAGGGTCGAGTAAGCAAGGTTAGCTGACGGTGTGAACGTGGCCGTCGTGCCGCTGTAAGTCACTGCACCCGTCACACCATTGTTCAAGGTGAAATTGGCGCTGGTGATTGTGGAGGCCAGCATGTTCTCGTTGAATGTGGCGGTAATTAAGTTGGTCACCGGCACTCCCGTTGAGGAATTGACTGGGGTAGTGGCCGCGATGCTTGGCGGATTGGTGTCGGGCGCTGCTCCAGTAGTAAAGGACCAAGTAACGTTATTTGTCAGGGCATTACCCGCCGCATCCTTCACCCCTGCCGTAATGGTAGCGGTGTAAAGGGTCGAGTAAGCAAGGTTAGCTGACGGGGTGAAGGTGGCCGTCGTGCCGTTGTAAGTTACCGTGCCCGTTACTGGCGTTCCTTCAAAATCAACAGTGAAATTGGCATTGGTGATTGTGGAGGCCAGCATGTTCTCGTCAAAGGTCGCTGTAAGTGCTGCATTCACCGCCACACCCGTTGCGTTGTTGGCTGGGCTAGTCGCCGTGACAGTTGGCGCGGTGGTATCGGGCGCTGTGCCCGTGGTGAAGCTCCAAACATAATTGCCCGCTATCGCATTACCCGCCGCATCCTTCACCCCTGCCGTAATAGTGGCAGTGTAAAGGGTCGAGTAAGCAAGGCTGGCCGATGGGGTTAACGTGGCCGTCGTGCCGCTGTAAGTCACTGTGCCAGTCACTGCCGCACCAGCCGGATCAGTCAAGGTGAAGTTGGCGTTGGTCACGGTGGAGGCCAACAAGGCCTCGCTGGCAGTGACCGTAATTGCCGTGTTGATTGCCACACTGCTTGCGTTGTTTGCCGGACTGGTGGATGAGGCGGTCGGCGCAGTAGTGTCGGTAGCAGTAAGGGGTGCGGATGTTGCGGGTGTAGTTGAACTACCACCGCCACAAGCGGCAAGCGATAAAACGGCACAGGCCAGCAGCGCATGGCCTAAACGAGAAATTTTGAAACTGGCAAACATGAAGTTTTCCTTTATTTGAATTGAATGTATGGCTGGGGGCAAGAGATCAATCACACCCCTCCCGCAGTGGAAGCACATCGGCGGCGCGCCCACAAAAAAACCGGATTTCTCCGGTTTTTTTGTCCTGCTTGAAAAACGCTTACCAATACAGCTCTGTCGTCGTCGTCGCCGCTCCGAATCCTGGAACCTGCCCGCCAACCACCAACAATTTGCCGTTGGCTAATAACGTGGCCGCGTGAAGCATGCGTACATTGCCCATCGCGTTGGTTGCCGTCCAGGTATTGGTGGCAGGGTCGTAAAGCTCAACGCTCGAAACGATGGTGCCCGAAGTATACGAACCCCCACCCGCAACCATCACTTTGCCATTGGCAAGTAAGGTGGTGGTGAAATTGTAGCGTCTGTCCACCACCGTACCTGTTAGCCCCCAAGAATCCGTAGCAGGGTCGTATAGCTCGGCTGTCGTAATCATACCTGCCCCGTACTCTCCTCTAACCAGCACTTTGCCATTGGCTAACAGCGTGGCAGTGTGCCAGGCGCGTGTATTGCCCATTGCAGCGGCGGCACTCCACGTATCGGTCGCAGGATCATAAATCTCGGCACTGGCAACCAGCCCAGCTGAAGTCATTCCCCCTACGACCAGCACTTTGCCGTTAGCCAGCAAGGTGGCGGCGTGCCACTTACGCCCCGTGACCATAGCCGCAACAGTTGACCACGCATTGGTAGCGGGGTCATAAAGCTCAGCACTCGCTAGTGCACTCATTGCCGCACTCATTCCGCCCACAACTAACACTTTGCCGTTGGGCAGCAAGGTGGCGGTGTGGTAATCGCGTGCGGTCGCCAGGTTGCCCGCTGCTGTCCACAAACCCGTGGCGGAATCGAAGCGCTCGGCTTGCGCAAAAACACTTGAAGTCCCACCTTGAGTACCGCCGCTGATCAGCACTTTGCCGTCTTGCAATAAAGTGGCGGTGTGATAGTTACGTCCGTTAGTCAGATTCCCTGTTGCTGCCCAAGAGTTTGTGGCTGGATCGTATAAATCAGCTACAAGCCAAGAACTTCCAAACTCTTGCCCACCCGCTACCAGCACTTTGCCATTGTTGAGCAAGGTGGCGGTCGCGTCCTGGCGTGCGACACGGGTTAGATCGCCAGCGCTGGTGAACGTATCCAGGCCGCAAGCAACGGCGATGTCGGTCACGTTAGCCGTGGCTGTTCCTTTGCCACCCGCTGTGATTGCGCAATTTTGCGAGGACGTCAGCGTAACGTCATAGGCGCTGCTCGGCGTAGCGAAAGTAAATGCGCCATTCGCCGTGAGTGGGAGTGCATCTGCGCCGTTGTTTTTGAGGTTGACCGCGTTAGTCCCCTTCAATCCGCTCAATGTGCCGCCAATGTTGAAAGCAGGCGCAGCCACGGTGGTGAACGACCAAACATGGTTGCTGGCTATGGCATTGCCTGCCGCATCCTTCACCCCTGTGCTGATGGTGGCGGTGTAAGTGGTGGAGTAATCCAAGTTGGCGGACGGGGTGAACGTAGCAGTGGTACCGCTGATAGTCACCACGCCTGTCACCGGTGTTCCCGCCGCAGTTAACGTGAAATTGGCTGAGGTGACCGTGGAGGCCAGCAAGGCTTCGCTTGGGGTAGCCGTCAGTGCCGCGTTGATTGCCACACCCGCTGCGCTGTTTGCAGGACTGGTGGATGAGACCGTGGGCGCGGTGGTGTCGGCTGGCGTGGCTGTTGTTGAACTACCACTACCACCGCCACCGCAGCCAGCGAGGAATAAGATTAACAACGCATAGCCTAATTTGATGTACCAGGCTTTCCCTAATGTAATTTCCATGAAAAATTCTCCCTAAGTTTGTTATTGCAAAGCAGGCTGGCAATTCAATGTTGTCAATGTTGGCAGACTGGGGGGGCATCATAGGGAAATAGGTTCAGGCTGTATGTCCCTAGAATTAGTTACAAAAATGCACTTGGCTAAATGAAGAAAACACTGCTTTAATCGCCTCCAACCATTCGAGGGCAACTTGTCATCGAACACTGTTTTTAGAAAGATTGATATGGCCTTTTTTAGACACAGCTCAATCATCCGCGTTGCCTTGGTGGAAGACGATGTGAATTTTCAAAATGAGTTGCGTGCGGCGATTCAAACTGCGTCTGATATGCAATTAAGCTATGTGGCGAGTACACAGAAGCAAGGCTTGGCGATGTTGCAACAACCCGCAGCCAATGTACTGTTGGTGGACTTGGGATTACCCGATGGCACAGGCATTGAGGTGATACGCGCCGCTCATACGTATTGGCCAGCTTGCAACGTGATGGTATGTACCACTTTTGGTGATGAGTCGCATGTAATGCGTTCACTTGAAGCAGGCGCGGCGGGCTATCTGCTCAAAGACAGTAGCTCGACCGAGTTGTTGATGGAAATCCGCAGTTTGCATGGCGGCGGCAGTCCGATTAGCCCGCTCATCGCACGTAAAATTTTGGCGCGCTTTCGCAAAGATGAAGAGAAAAAATCGCCCTTATCAGAATCAAACCCAATCAAACCGGAAGCACAATTATCGGCAAGGGAACAACAAGTTCTACAACTTACCGCACAAGGTTTTAGTGCCGATGAAATTGCCAACACACTCGATGTATCGCGTCATACCGTGCTGACATTTATTCGTCGAATTTACAGCAAGCTCGGCGTGACCTCAAAAACCCATGCCATCAATGCTGCACGCGAAAAAGGATTTATTCGATGATCAAGCGCTTTATGCGATTTGCCCAAAGCCACTTCATTTTGCCATTGCGTTTGACCGACCGTCACGACACGCTAGAAAAACAGTTGCACTTGCTCATTCGGCATTACAACGCCGCCTTGCCGCAATTGTTATTGATGATTTTCGTGCTGTATTTCGCACTGAACAATTCAAAAAACGACTCTTTCATGCAGCTGTGGTGCGGCTGCGAAGCGTTGATCACGCTAGTCATTTTTTTGCACGCCAAACGATATCTTGGGAACACGCATCGGCATCAGCTTAGCGTTACACGCCGCGCTGCTTTTTGGTCTATCGCGTGGCGCGCAGTAGATGCTTTAGTGTGGAGTTGTTTGCCGTGGTTTGCACTCGGCACGTCTAGTATGGCGGGTGATGTGTTGATTTATGCAGTCATCGCAGGCATGGCAGGTGGCGCAGTCTCTACCCTATCGCCAGTGCTACCCGCCTTGGTTGCCTACGTCGCCCCAATGCTCGGCTTGGTCGCTATTAAATCTTGGCTCATGAACGACCCCGCTTACCAAGCACTGGCTGTAATGTGTGTGCTGTATGGATTCACCCTGATTGTACAGGCTGCCAATAACTCGCACGCGATCCGTGAACACATCGAAATCGGCTTTGAATTAGAAAAGAGTCATCAAAAACTGCGCGCCATTGAACATCAACAAACCATTGCCGATGAACGCCAGCGTATGGTGCAGGATATGCACGACGGTTTGGGTTCGTCACTGGTGAGTGCTTTACGCGTGGTGGAACACGGCAAGCTGAATGAAACCGAAGTCGCACAGGTATTAAAAACTTGCATCGACGACCTTAAACTGGCTATTGATTCGATGGAATCGGTGGATGCGGATTTATTGCTGCTGCTCGCCACATTGCGCTTTCGCCTCGAACCACGCTTAAAAGTCGCGGGCGTAAAGCTACACTGGCAAGTGCAAGCCGTACCGGCCTTGACATGGCTAGACCAACGCAATGCGTTGCATATTTTGCGCATCCTGCAAGAGGCGTTTACCAATATTATCAAGCACACCCATGCGACCGAAATTTGCGTTGCCACCTATACGGATACGCAACACACGCAGATTATTGTGTCTGACAATGGCGCAGGCTTTAGTCTGGCTGAAGCTCGACAAAGAGCTGGCAAAGGCTTATCCAATCAACAACGGCGCGCCGAAGCGATAGGAGCTAGCGTGAGTTGGGATTCTGCCCATACAGGTACGGCTTTTACCTTGCGCGTGCCCATTAGCAAGAAAATTGGGGCGTAGTTGAATTGAGCCAGAAGCGGATACTTCATAAATGAGGCACCTTAATGGCACAGGATAATTCACTCGCAATTGTTCCATCATCGCGTTAATGACCCGTGCATTTTCAAAGATTGAGCTACAGCTATAATTCTAGTGAAATCGCTCTGCTATACTCCCGCGACAAATTCAACTCGCACTCAATGAGTCTTTTTACAACCACAACAAAGCTCATCCCACTCAACAATTCCGCAACGGGAGTGTTGGGTTTTGTTTTTTCCTGGCGCATGTTGGCGATTGTTATTACGGCCTTCATGCTGGCCAAATGGACGTGGGTGTTTATGGCACCGAAAGCGACTGCGTTACCCAACACCAGTGCCTGGAAAACATCCTCGAATTCTGAACATCTGTTTGGTGATGCTCCTGCCGTTTCCGCGCAGGCAAGTAATTTGGGCAACGTGCAACTGGTGGGGGTGTTTGCCCATCCCAGCAGGGGGTTCGCGGTGCTGGTAGTCGATGGCAAGCAAGTGGGAGCCGGCTTGGGCGAAGAGATTGCGCCGGGCGCGCGACTTGTTGCGACCCATGCCGATTCCGTGACCATAAATCGAAACGGAATGAAAATAAAGGTCGAGCTGATGGCGGGCAAAGTCGCTTCCGGCATCAGCAGGGTGAGTTCCAATTCCGAAAACACATCCGGATCGGCAGACCCCGTGACACAATTCCAACAGCTTCCACCCGAGCATCGCGCGGCGATGAAACAGGAACTCGAAAAATTCAGGAGCCCACATTGATCTCAACACTTTATAAGCACATCGTTATTGCGGGTGCGATCTTGCTGGCACTGGCAGTCCCGGCATTCGCGGCACAGGAAGACAAAGTCTCGTTGAACTTCGTCAACGCGGATATTCAGGAAGTCATCAAAGCCATTTCGCAAATTTCCAAGAAGAACTTTCTGGTCGACCAGCGCGTGAAAGGTTCGATCAACATCGTCTCCGCCAAGCCGGTCAGTGCCGATCTGGCGTATGACATCCTGCTCTCCGCGTTGCGTTTGCAGGGCTATGCGGCAGTCGATGCCGACGGCGTCACCAAGATCATCCCCGAGGCGGACGCCAAACTGTATATTGATGCGGTGGGGAAACCTGCCGGACAAGGCGACAAATTAATCACCAAAGTTTTTGTGCTGAAGAACGAATCCGCCACCCAGATGGTGAGCGTGGTGCGCCCGATGATCGCACCCAACAACATCGTTGTCGCCCACCCTGCCAGCAATGCGCTGGTCATCACCGACTACGCGGGCAATCTCAAGCGTATCGAACAAGTCATCCGCGCGATCGACCTGCCGAGTGCGGATGCGCCCATCGTCATCCCGGTGAAAAACGCCTCCGCGCTGGATCTGGCGAACACCATCAACAAACTGTTGCCTGAAGCGGCACAGGCAGCCGCAACCGGCGATGGCAACCAGCGTTTTGTGTTGCTCGGCGACACGCGCAGCAACAGCCTGCTGCTGCGTGCCGACAATCCGGGACGTATCGCGCGCGTGCGCGAACTGGTCGCCAAGCTCGACAACGAATCCGGCACCCCGGGCAACATCCATGTGGTGACGCTGAAAAATGGGGATGCGACCAAACTCGCGCAAACGCTGCGCGCCGTAATGAGCGGCGATCTCTCGGCGCCGACAGCCCAAGGTTCACCCGGCACTCCCACGGGCGCCGGTGTGGTGCAAGCCGATGCCGCATCCAACTCGCTCATCATCACCGCAGCCGAACCCATCTATAACAATCTGCGCGCCGTGATCGAGCGTCTGGATGTGCGCCGCCCGCAGGTATTTGTCGAGGCATTGATCGTGGAAGTCACCGCCGACAAAGCCGCCGAATTCGGCGTGCAATGGCAGAACCTGAGCAATATCACCGGCGGCGGAACGCATGTGGTCGGCGGCACCAATTTCGGCACCTCCAACATCATCGGCGCTTCCAAAGACATCACCAGCGTGGGTCAGGGTTTGAACATCGGCATAGCCAAAGGCATGACGACGTTACCCAACGGAACCAATGTGCTGAATCTGGGCATGTTGGCACGCGCGCTGGAAACCGACAGCAACGCCAACATCCTCTCCTCGCCCAACCTGCTCACGCTGGACAACGAGGAAGCCAAGATCGTGGTCGGACAAAACGTGCCCTTCATCACCGGCCAATATGCACAGACCGGTTCGTCCACCACCGCCACCCCGTTTCAAACTATCGAGCGCAAAGATGTCGGCCTGACCTTGCGTATCAAGCCGCAGATACTCGAAGGCGGTTCGGTACGTTTGCAGGTGTACCAGGAAGTCTCCAGCGTGGTCACCGGTGCGGCGAACACCGCCGGTGTCACCACCAACAAACGTTCCATCGAATCCAACATCCTGGTGGACAAAGATCAGATCGTGGTACTCGGCGGCCTCATCCAGGATTCCGTCAACGATGTGAAGAACCAGATCCCGATGCTGGGCGACATCCCTTTGCTGGGCGGGTTGTTCCGTTATGAGACGCGGCAACGCAGCAAGACCAATTTGATGGTGTTCATCCGGCCTTACGTGATGCGCAATCAGGCGTCTTATGAAGGCATCGCCACCGAACGCTACAACCAGATGCGCGACAAGGAGGGCCAAGCCAAACTCTCGTCCAATTTCCTGTTGCCGATCGAAGGCGGGCCACAACTCCCCGAGCTCAGCCCTTCGCTCAAAATCGACGGCGGGATGGCCACTGAAAAATCCGCGTCACCCGCTCAGCCCGAGAAAAACAAGTGAGTCTGAACATCAACCGCCGCATCGCGCGCAAGCTGCCTTACACGTTTGCCAAGGCACGCGGCGTGGTGCTGTTGGATTGCAGCGCGCAACTGGCCAGCGTGGTGGCACGCCACGACACACGCCCCGAGGTTTTGGCCGAAGTCACACGCTTCCTCGCTTTGCCGACCGAGACCAAGCTGGTTTCTGCGGAAGAATTCGAGCGTGTGCTGGCCGCCGCCTATGCCCAGTCGGACGAGTCGGCCGCGATGCTGGTGGACGACGCGGAGCAGGACATGGATCTGACCGCGCTGATCCACGATTTGCCCAAGACCGCCGATTTGCTGGAGACCGAGAACGACGCGCCGGTGATCCGCATGATCAACGCGCTGCTGTCGCAGGCGGTGCGCGACAACGCTTCGGACATTCATATCGAACCTTTTGAGACACGCTCCGTCGTGCGCTTTCGTGTGGATGGAACCTTGAAGGACGTGGTGGAACCGCACCGCGCTTTGCATGCGGCACTGGTCTCGCGCATCAAGGTGATGGCGGAATTGGACATCGCGGAGAAACGCATGCCCCAGGACGGACGTATCGCCCTGCGTCTCGCGGGTAGGCCGGTGGATGTGCGCGTCTCCACCCTGCCTACTGCGCACGGTGAACGCGTGGTACTGCGCCTGCTGGATAAAGAAGCCGGGCGTCTCAATTTAGCCAAACTCGGCATGAGCCCGACCACACTGGCCGCCATTCAGAATCTGGTCGCGCAACCGCACGGCATCCTGCTGGTGACCGGCCCCACCGGCTCCGGCAAGACCACCACGTTATATGCCGCGTTGTCCTGCGTCGATGCCAGCGTCACCAACGTGATGACGGTGGAAGACCCGGTCGAATACGACCTCGACGGCATCAGCCAGACCCAGGTCAACCCGCGCATCGAGATGGATTTCGCGCGTGCACTGCGCGCCATCCTGCGCCAGGATCCGGACGTGATCATGATCGGCGAGATACGCGATCTGGAAACGGCGCAGATCGCCGTGCAATCCAGCCTCACCGGCCACCTGGTGCTGGCCACGTTGCATACCAACGACTCGGTCAGCGCCGTCACGCGCCTCACCGATATGGGCGTCGAACCGTTCCTGCTTTCGTCCAGCCTGATCGGCGTATTGGCACAACGGCTGGTGCGCCGTTTGTGTCCGTCCTGCAAAGAAGCCTACACACCGGATGCGGCGGAACTATCCGTGCTGAACAAAGCCGGCAAACCGGCATTGCTTTACCGCCCGGTCGGTTGTGTCGCCTGTAGTCAAACCGGCTACCGCGGACGCACCGGCATCTACGAATTGTTATCCGTCGATGACACGCTGCGCAGCAAGATTCACACCCGCGACAGCGAACAGAATCTGCGCCACTACGCGCAACAACAGGGCATGTTGAATCTGCGCGACGACGCCTTGCGCTGGGTCATCAGCGGCGACACCTCGCTGGAAGAAGTCATTCGGGTGACGCGTGACTAATCGAGCGTTGCCATGACCGCCTTCCACTACCAGGCACTCGATGCCAACGGCAAACCCCAACAAGGCATCATCGAGGCTGATTCCGGCAGACAAGCACGCACTCAATTGCGCGAGACCGGATTGTTCGTGGTCGAACTGGACGATGTCGTTGCCAAAAAATCCTCCGGGCAACTTAATTTTTCGCGGCAACGCATCTCACTCTCCGATCTGAGTTTGCTGTTGCGCCAACTCGCCACTCTTTTGGAAGCCGGATTGCCGCTGGAGCAATGTTTGTCTGTGCTGATCGAGCAAAGCAGCCATCCCTATCAGCGCGGATTATTGGCGGCGTTGCGCGCCGAAGTGTTGTCAGGCAACACACTGGCACATGCCATGGCACAACATCCCAACGATTTTCCCGAGATCCATCGCGCCTTGATCCGTGCGGGAGAAGCCTCGGGCGAATTGGATACCGTGATGTCCAAACTGGCAACCTACAGCGAGAACCAACAGGCATTGCAGCAAAAGGTCTTGCTGGCATTCATCTATCCCGCCATCGTCACCCTGGTGGCGATACTGGTGATCGGCGGACTGTTGTTGTATGTGGTGCCGCAAGTGGTCGCCGTCTTCCAGCAATCACACCAAGCCCTGCCCTGGCTCACCCGCAGCCTGATCTGGGTGACCGACATCCTCTCCGTCACCTGGTTCTATATTCTGCTAACGGGCATCGCCGCGCTCTACTTCGCCAAACAAATTTTGCGTCAAGAAATGATGCGTGCCGCCCTGCACCGCCGGTTATTGCGTCTGCCTCTGCTGGGGAAATTGATCCAGGGAGTGAATACCGCGCGCATGGCCAGCACCTTGTCCATCCTGTTTGGCAGCGGTGTGCCGTTACTCACGGCGATGAGTGCCGCTTCGGGAGTGGTGAGCAATCTGCCGATGCGCTATGCCTTGGAAGATGCCGCGCAAAAAGTGCGCGAAGGCGTCAACCTCAGCCGTGCCTTGGCCTCGTCCGGCTTGTTCCCGCCGGTGTTGATCCACCTCATCGCCAGCGGCGAAAAAAGCGGCAAGCTGGACACCATGCTGGACCGGGTCTCCAAACAACAGGAACAGGAAGTCAGCGGCTTCATCAGCGTGCTCACCTCTTTGCTGGAACCCGTGTTGATATTGGTCATGGGTGCTGTGGTGCTGGTCATCGTGCTGGCGATCCTGCTGCCTATCATCCAGATGAACCAGTTGATCAAGTGAGGTACATCGATCGAGTCGCCTGAGCAATTTCCCGTAGGGTGAGCAAACAGGTTTTCGTTTGCCCACGCAACAGGGTTTGATATCCATGTGTTCGCATGGGCACGGAAGCGTGCCCAATCTACCAAACTAACGTAGTGGTCTGAGCAGGACAGATTCTGATGGGTTGTGGCAAACTAGCGCCCGTCGCCAATCCTGCCCTAATCACCTTGCAACCCTACGAACTTTTCATCGGTCTGCGTTACACCCGCGCCAAACGCCGCAACCATTTCATCTCGTTCATTTCGCTGATCTCCATGCTGGGCATCGGCTTGGGAGTGATGGCGTTGATCGTGGTTTTATCCGTGATGAACGGCTTTCAGAAAGAGATCCGCGCGCGCATCCTCGGTGTCACGCCGCATTTGCAGATCATCAGTGATAGCGGTCAATTAAGTGACTGGCAACAGGTGTTGGATAGCGTGGCTGCCCATCCCGAGGTGCGTGCCGCCGCGCCTTATATCAACGGTCAGGGCATGGTGTCGATGGATGAAAGCGTGCAAGGCTTGATGGTGCGCGGCATTCTGCCCAGGGCGGAACAGGCTCTCACCGCGCTGGGCGACAAAATGACGCGCGGGAATCTGAACGATCTGAAAGCGGGTGAGTTCAACGTGGTGCTCGGCGTCGATCTGGCGCGTTCGCTGGGCGCGCACGTCGGCGACAGTGTGTTGCTCATCACACCACAGGGCCAGATCACTCCGGCCGGCATGTTGCCGCGTTTGAAACAATTCCATGTGGCCGGCATCTTCGAGATCGGCATGGCGCCGTATGACAATGCGCTGGCGTTGATCCACTTGGAGGACGCGCAAAAACTCTATCGCATGGGCAGCACGGTGAGCGGCATCAGCGGGAGTTTGAACAACCTCGACTTGGCACCGCAGGTCGCCAACGAATTGGAGAGGAAGTTGCCGCGAGACACCTATTCCACCGACTGGACGCGGCAGAACGCCAACTATTTCAGCGTGGTGGCGATGGAGAAAAAGATGATGTTCATCATCCTGTCGCTCATCGTGCTGGTCGCCGCGTTCAACATCGTCTCCACGCTGGTGATGGCGGTCACCGACAAACAAGCCGACATCGCCATTCTGCGCACGCTGGGCGCATCGCCCAAGAGCATCATGCAGATCTTCATGGTGCAGGGCATGTTGATCGGATTGATCGGCATGGCGCTTGGCGTTATCGGCGGCGTGTTGCTGGCGCTCAACATCGGCACCATTGTGCCATTCATCGAACACCTGTTCGGCGTGCAATTCCTGTCCAAGGAGTTCTACTACATCAGCGAACTGCCCTCTGATCTTCACAAGGATGACGTGTTCATCGTCGCGGGCATGTCCTTCCTCATCAGCCTGTTCGCCACACTTTATCCAAGCTGGCGCGCGTCGAAAGTACAACCGGCGGAGGCACTGCGTTATGAGTGAAAACATGGTCATCACCTGCCGCGACTTGCGCAAGACCTATGCCCAAGGCGACTTGAGTGTCAACGTATTGAACGGTGTGAACCTGGATGTGGCGCGCGGCGAACGGATCGCCATCGTCGGCGCTTCGGGTTCGGGCAAGAGCACTCTGCTGCATCTGCTGGGCGGACTCGACACAATTTCCAGCGGCAGCGTGCGCATCCTTGACCGGGACGTGTCGGCCATGAACGAGACACAGCGCGGCGAACTGCGCAACAAGTCGCTCGGTTTTGTGTATCAGTTCCACCATCTGTTGTCGGAATTTACCGCGCTGGAGAATGTCGCTATGCCGCTGCTGATTCGCGGTATGAAACCCGCCGAGGCGCATGCACAAGCCGCCGCCATGCTGGAACAAGTGGGGCTGGCGCAACGGGTGCGCCACTTGCCTGCCGAACTCTCCGGCGGCGAGCGCCAGCGCGTCGCCGTGGCACGCGCGCTGGTCACCCAACCCGCCTGCGTGATGGCCGATGAGCCCACAGGCAATCTGGATCGCGCTTCCGCCAGCGCCTTATTCGATCTGATGCAGACACTCAACGCAAAATTCAACACAAGCTTCATCATCGTCACCCACGATCTTGAACTGGCCGGCAGGATGCAGCGCCAGTTGAGGTTGGTAGACGGGGTGCTGAGTTGATTGGTGTCCCACAAATGCACGTAGCAACTCTGCTCCTCATCCTTTACTCCATTCAAGTTTATGCTGCCGATTCGTTCATCACCTCTGCTGCTGCAAATGAAAAGCAGAGTGATCAGGAGACACTCTCTGAAATCACCGTGGTCAGCGAACGAAGCCCGGACCGCATCAGCAAGAGCGTCATCACGGGCAAACAATTAAAGAAGGTCGCGGGTTCTAGCGGTGATCCGCTTACCGGCCTACAAGCCCTGCCTGGCGTGGTATCTGGCGGGATGGGGAGTGTGCCTGCGGTGCGCGGCTCCGGCCCCGGAGACAACGCCTACTACGTTGATAATCTGCCCAGCGGTAACATTTTCCATTTCGGTGGCATCAGTATATTCAATGCCGATTTGATCAAAGATTTCAATTTGTTCAGTGCTGCTTTTGCGCCGCATTACACCGATGTGACGGGAGCGATTATTGATGTGGCATTGCGCGACCCGCGCACGGATCGTTTGGGCGGAAAAGTGAATGTGAATCTGCTGGGGGCGGATGTATTGGTTGAAGCCCCCATCACAGAAAACCAGTCTTTCTACTTTGCGGCTCGCCGCAGTTATATCGACCTTTTTTTGAAGCAAGTTGAGCAGGACGGTGTCACGATACAGATTCCAAACTACTCCGACTACCAAGGTAAATACATTTTGAAAGTGGGAGACACCAGCAAGCTCACTTTTCAAATGCAAGGCGCGAGCGACACGCTGCGGCTGAAAATCGGGGGAAGTTCCGACATCGCCCAAAAAGACCCCATTCTTGCAGGCAATTTTGCCTTCGATAATAAAAATTCTATGCAGGCGCTAGTCTTCGACTCGGTTCTACTTGACCGCGCATTTAGCAAGCTTGCGCTGGAACATATGAAATTCGACTTCACCAACACCGTCGGCGGTGCGGGAAATCTATATCTCGCGCAAGATAGTTGGATGCTGCGCGAAAGTGTGTTTATACCGATCAATGAGGGGCATGAACTCGCTTTGAGTGCAAATTTCGAACGTGCGCGGGTGAAGATAGACGCCGATCTAAAAAACGCAACCTGCACCCAGTTCAATCCGGCTTGTGACACCACCAGTGCTACGCGGGCGCAGTTGAAAGATCAGTTTTATTCCAACGCCTGGGATATGTCGGCGCAAGACAGAAACCGTGTGTCTCCCAGCGTGACACTGGTTACCGGGGTGCGCTACAGCTATGAAGATTATCTGCGCAAGGCTTATACCGAGCCGCGCTTGGGGGTGGAATGGGAAACTACGCCCGACACGTTGCTCACCGCCGGCTGGGGCAAACACAACCAGTTACCTACAGGTCAACAGGTCGCGAAAACTTTCGGTAATCCTGGCCTCTCGCATTTACGCGCCGACCATTGGGTGTTGGGCGTGTCGCATAAATTAGATGCGCTGTGGTCGTGGAAGTCCGAAACCTATTACAAAAAATTCGATGGCCTGATCGTTGACGAACCGTTGCTCAACTATGTGAACGGTGCGAGTGGCAAGGCGTACGGTTTGGAATTCCTACTCAAGAAGAATCCCGGCGAGCAAATTTCCGGTTGGTTCGCGTTGTCCCTATCAAAATCACTTCGCCGCAACGACCTCACCGGCGAATCTTTCCGTTTCGAGTTGGACCAACCCGTAAATGCAACGCTGGTAACCACCTACTTATTGAATGACGATTGGACCGTGGGTGCGAAATGGACAGCCCATTCCGGTACGCCCTACACGCCGATCAATGGCACGAACGGCACATTTATAGACGGTCGCCCGAAGCCAAACTACGCAGCAATAAATTCGGGAACGTTACCCTTCTACCATCGGCTGGACGTGCGACTGGAAAGGGAATTGAAGATGGACGGGTACACTCTGGAAATGTATTTCGAGTGGAATAATCTGTACGGCCAAAAGAATATCGACGGCTATAGCTACGACCCCACCTACTCAGAGAAAAAACCCGTCTATCCATTTGTGCTGCCCGTATCGTTCGGGGTACAGGCTGAGTTCTAAAGTAGGCGCGCCACTTAAAATTTGCTGCCGTATTTCTTGAGCGTAATGAAAAAGCGGAAGATTCACGACCCGTTCTTCATCACCTTCCGTTCACTCCGGCAGCATTGAGTCGATCCACCAGCAAGGTGTCCTGTTCTTGTATATGCGGCACTAGCCAATCCTTGAACGAATGGGTCATGACCGTCAGACCGTGGCCTTCATGGTTAGGCAAAAGTTCATGCAGCTGTTTCATCAGATCTTTGTGTTCCAAGCGGTGTTCGTCCTGGCCGGAAACCGCATAACGCAGCATGAGGTCTTCTTCAGTACCAAAGTGCTCCTCCACAATTTGCAGCAGATATTCGGCACGCCGCTTGATTCCACTATGTTCATCGTCGCCGGAAAGTGAGCGCAGGATGCCCCGGATGCAGGAGGCAATCTCTTCATGTTGTTCATCGATGATGTCGAATCCCAGTTTGATCACGTCGATCAACGGTTCAAGTTCGAGACGCGAAGAAATCGAGGCGATCTCGCCGGTGCTGACGCGGTAACACGAACCGCCATCACGTTTTGCCTGGTACATGGCAAAGTCCGCCCTGCCCAACAACTCATGGATCGAAGACCCGTCATGGGGACAGAATGCAATGCCGATGCTTGCACTCACCTGCAGTTCAAGTTCATTCGGTACAAAGGGTTTTGAAATTTCCAGGATGATCTTGCGCAGCACCAGATCGGCTTCGTCCTCGTTGCTGACCCCCTGAATGATCAGGGCGAATTCATCACCGCCCAAGCGCGCGACGGTATCCACACTGCGCATACATTCGGACAGCCGCTGCGATACTGCCTTGAGCAGAAAGTCCCCCGCCGCGTGACCGAGTTTGTCATTGATCTGCTTGAATCCGTCCAGATCGAGTATGGCAATGGCAAACCCGTCCCCCTCACGATTGAAGCGCGACAGGGACTGGTTGATCCTGTCGAAAAGCAGCACACGATTGGGCAGTTGCGTGAGCGTGTCATGGAACGCCAACCTGTCCAGCAGGCGGCGGATGCGTTCCTTTTCGGTGCGTTCGCTGATCACCCCCAGCGCCACATTTTTTCCGCTGACTTGCATGCCGCTGATCACCAGATCAATGGCGGTTTGTTTGCCTGCGTGTTGCAGCATATTCAATTGCATTCTGGCAACCTCACCGGACGGCAAGGCATGGATGGTCTGCTCCAAAGTGTGCTGGTCAGCCGCCCCCAGCAAACGCTCCAAACCGCAGGCCACGCAATGGGCATCGACACACCCGCGCAACTTGCGGAATTTTTCATTGCCGTAAATGCAGCTTGCTTCCGATACCACAAACATCGGCAGCGGTGCGGCGTGGATCATGGTTCGAAAAAAATCCCCCGATTCACTGACTGCGGTCAGCGGTGACTGGTCTTTCATGACGGCTCCCGATTGTTTTCGAAACGTTGCGGTTTATAACATCAGGATTTGTATTGAACAATATGCCAAACGGCATATTGACAGATCGGATTGAGTGTGAGAAAGGGCTTGCGATTGGCAAGTCCCTTCCACAAAAACAACAACGCCCCGGTGTGGGACACCGGGGCGTTGTTGTTGGCGGAGCTTAAATGGAAGTGCTGACTGATGTGAATGTGGGCAGTGCGACAACGAAAGATACGATGCCGGTAATAACCCAACGCACGAACCTTGCTACACCTTCATAAGCTTTTTTCATTTAATCACCTTTCAATTGTTGGAACATGTATCCGGCTTATTTCTCCGGACGCCGACTGAGAGCGCGAACCTGATAAAAAGTTCCGACCGACTCAACCGATATGCCGTCTGCGCCATTTCCACACCACCATGGCACGCCAACCCAGACGCACAACCACATAACCCGTTAAAGCCAAGCCGAACGCCAGGATAGGCAGCCCGATCAGCAAGGGTTTGCCCAACACCAGTAACCATTCCCACACCCGGGAGAAGCCGTCATGCCAATGAAATTCCGGGAAGTCAGGCAACACCCCGGCCGATTCGCCATTCGCCCCGTTCACCCACACCCCGATCCGGTAAGCAAACAAATACAACGGCACGATAGTGAGCGGATTGGTGTAGAGCGTGGCGAATAACGCGACCGGCAAATTGACGCGCAACCACACGGCCATTATTACGGCAGTCAACATCTGTAATGGCCCCGGTATCAATCCGCAGAACAAACCCAACGCCACGCCGCCTGCCACCGAGCGCCGATGCAGATGCCACAAATTCGGATGTTGCAACCAATGCTGTACGGGTTGCAGCCAGCGCATCTTTTGGATGCTGTGCCGGTTCGGCAAACGGCCTTGTAAGAATTTACGCATGCCATGATTGTAATGGTCGGTTACGCTACACGCATGGTTTCCTTTTCGCTCTTTTTCGCCCTTGGCGTTTGGTATCTGCAGCAACAGTCGGTCTTGCCGGAATTGCCGTTTTATTGGCCGCTTGCCGCGCTCGCATTGTTGATTCCGCAAAATGTGCATTCGATGCGGCGCGTAACACGCCGTGTTCTTCTGCTGGCGAGCGCAGCCCTATTGGGATTTTCCTATTCCGCATGGGTCGCGCATGCCCGTTTGTCCGACAGCCTGCCGGACGAATGGCAGGGAAAGAACATCGTCCTGACCGGTGTCGTGGCGGAAATGCCACGCCTGCATGAACGCGGATTGCGCTTCGTCTTTGATGTGGAAAGTGTGCAAACGGCAGGTGCCCATGTGCCGCATCGGATCCAACTGGCCACGTATGACGGCGACACAGATTCACCTCTGGAGATCCATGCCGCTGATCGCTGGAATCTCACGGTGCGTTTGAAGCAACCGCATGGAACATCCAATCCGAACAATTTTGATTTCGAAGCCTGGGCATTGGAGCGCGACATTCGTGCCACGGGTTATGTCTACGCCAAGGCCGACAATCAACGCCTCGCGCAACCCGGCTTCAAGCCAGCGTATTTCATCGAACATCTGCGCGAAAACATCCGCGCACGGTTCAAGTCAGTCCTGGGCGACGCGCCCTTCAGCGGAATTCTCACCGCACTCGCCATCGGTGACCAGTCGGCTATCGGCGCCCCGCAATGGCAGCTCTTCGCGCGCACCGGAGTCAATCATCTGATGAGCATCTCGGGGTTGCATATCACCATGCTGGCCAGCTTTGCCTTTGCCATCACTTACTGGCTGTGGCGTCGCAGCGTGACGCTGATGTTGCATTTTCCCGCACGCAAAGCCGCCGCGCTGGTCGGCCTGTATGCCGCGCTGTGTTACACCCTGCTTTCCGGCTTCGAGATACCGGCACAGCGCACGTTATACATGCTCGCGACGTTTGCAATGATGCTGCTGTTCTCGCGTAATGTGGCCCCCAGCCAAATGTTGGCAGCCGCGCTGGTGGTGGTCTTGCTTGCCGATCCGTGGGCGGTGCTGTCACCCGGTTTCTGGTTGTCGTTCGGGGCCGTCGCGTTGATTTTTTATGTCACGGCGAACCGCATCGGAAGGTCGGGCTGGCTGAAGGAATACGCCAGTGTGCAGTGGGCCATGACCATCGGTCTCATCCCGCCGCTACTGGTATTGTTCCAACAATTGTCGCTGGTATCACCGCTCGCCAACGCCTTCGCCATTCCACTGGTAAGCCTGCTGGTGGTGCCGTTGACACTGCTTGGCACGTTGCCGCTTTTCGATTGGACGTTGTTTCTTGCGCACCAGGTCATGACACTTTGCATGTGGATGCTGGAAGTGTTGAATAGCCTGCCGCTCGCGGTGTGGACGCAGCATACGCCGCCCGTGTGGAGTCTCTTCGCCGGCGTGACGGGAGCCGCTTTAATCCTGGCACCGCGCGGTTTTCCGATGCGCTGGGCAGGCTTCATTTTGATGCTGCCGATGTTCACGAACACGCTGCCGACCCCTGCCGAAAATACCGCGCGCCTCATCGTGTTCGACGTCGGCCAGGGCTTGTCCGTCGCGGTACGGACACAGCATCACAATCTGCTCTACGACACCGGTCCGGATTTTGCCGGGGATGCCGACAGCGGCAACCGCATCCTGATTCCGTCTTTGCGTGCACAGGGAATCGACCGACTGGATGGGTTGATCCTCAGCCACGACGATATCGATCATATCGGCGGAACCGCTTCAATTCTGCAAACCATGCCGGTCGGCCTGGTCACCACTTCACTGCGCGACGGTCACCCGTTACTTCAGAATGTCCTCAATTCTCGGCATTGCGTCGATGGTCAGAAATGGCAATGGGATGGCGTGTTTTTTGAAATATTGCATCCTGCGGATGCGGCGATCAGCAGCGGGAAATCGCACGATAACGAGCTGAGTTGTGTGCTGCGCATCAGCATTGGCGCGCAGAAAATATTGTTGGTGGGCGATATCGAGAAAGCATCCGAAGCCCGACTGCTGCAACAACATGCCGAAAAACTTCAAGCCTCATTATTGGTCGCGCCCCACCACGGCAGCAAAAGCTCTTCGTCTGAAGCATTCGTCACGGCTGTCGCACCGCGATTTGTCGTATATTCAGCCGGCTATCGCAACCGTTTCCACCACCCCAACCCGGAAATCATGCAACGTTATTCCGACCTGGGCGTGGAAGCACTGCGCACCGACGCGGATGGCGCGATTTTGATCGACATGGACGCACAGGGACTGCAGGTGGAACGCTACCGCAAGTCGCACCGCCACTATTGGTCACACGACGCGCTTGCAGCTGCCACATCCGGCTCGCGATAGTCTTTCTTCGTGGCGATGGGCACGGGTATAATCCGCGCCATTGTCAATCCTCCAAGGAAATATCGTGTCTCTCTCTCATCGCGTCCAAGCCATCAAACCTTCTCCCACTCTTGCCGTTACCGCGCGTGCTGCCAAGTTGAAAGCGGAAGGCAAAGACATCATTGGTCTCGGCGCAGGCGAACCGGATTTCGACACCCCGCAACACATCAAAGACGCGGCCATCGCCGCCATCAACAAGGGTTTTACAAAATACACCGCAGTCGGCGGCACCCCGTCACTTAAAGCGGCCATCATCGCCAAGTTCAAACGCGACAACGGACTGGACTACACGGCAAAACAGATCCTCGTTTCCTGCGGTGGTAAACAAAGTTTCTTCAACCTGGCTCTTGCCGTGATCGACCCCGGCGACGAGGTCGTCATTCCGGCACCGTATTGGGTATCCTACCCGGACATCGTGCTTATCGCGGAAGGCAAGCCGGTGATCGTGCAAGCCGGTATCGAACAAGGGTTTAAGCTAACGCCGACCCAACTGGAAGCGGCAATCACCGCAAAGACCAAGATGGTCGTCATCAATAGCCCGAGCAATCCATCGGGGGCGGTGTACACACTGGATGATTTGAAGGCACTGGGCGCCGTGTTGCGCAAGCATCCGAACATCCTCATCGCCACCGACGACATGTATGAGCACATCGCGCTGACTGATGACAAATTCGTCAATATTCTGGATGCCTGCCCCGACCTGTATCCCCAGACAATGGTGCTGAACGGCGTTTCCAAAGCTTACGCCATGACCGGTTGGCGCATCGGTTACGCGGCCGGGCCGGAGAACATCATCACCGCGATGGAAAACGTGCAATCACAAAGCACTTCCAATCCGACTTCCATTTCACAAGTTGCCGCTGAAGCCGCCTTGAACGGCGACCAGGGCTGTATCGCGCCGATGCTGAAGGCTTTCCGCGAACGCCATGTATTCGTGGTGAACGAGTTGAACAAGATTTCGGGATTGAGTTGCATCATGGCGGGCGGCGCTTTCTATGCTTTCCCCGATGCGCGTAAGGCGATTGCCAAGTTGCATCAGCAGGGCACAATCAAGGAAGCGACGGACATTGCGTTCTCGGAATATCTGCTGGTGGAAGCAGGCGTGGCAGTCGTTCCAGGATCCGCCTTCGGCAGCGAGGGCTACATCCGTTTAACCTTCGCCACGTCGATGGACAATCTGAAGAATGCACTTCAAAGGATCGCCAAGGCACTCGGATAAATTATTCGGAAATCAACGGGGCTCTTGGTTCGAGCTCCGTTTGTTTTTTTACCGTCCCTTTAGTTGCGAACCACTGGCTAATTGTCCTGCCAAAACCCAAAACCGTTTGACGCTGTTTAACGTGCGACCAATTTGGGTTCGGTCAACGTACCCGACACAACAAGCGGAATGTTTCCTTCACGCATCTTGATCTCAGAATTTAAACTTCCTGATAGATTGTTGTTGTGGGAAATATCAAAAGCGCCACTCGCGTTCAAAATACCCGAGATGATCCTGAGCTGTCGGAAGTGAATATTCCGCTCCTCCAACTGTAGCGCGCCGGTAAATTCCTCGTAGTGAGTACGGCCGCCGGGAAGATGTGCATGACTGGAGAGACGCGCTGTTTCAACGATATCGAAGCCGTTGATCACGCCTTTCTTGGCCTCGAAAGAAACGTCTAAACGCGGCGTATCGCCCAAGTGCAACAGTTGGGCACTCTGCGCTGAAAAGTTTCCTACGGTAAACACCTCGCCGGTGATTCCATTTTGCGGAAACAATTTTTCCAACTCCATCGCTTTGGCCTGGATACGGCCTTGTATTTGCCACCCTTTGCGCCAGCTCAACTTGCCGCTACCCGACACTATCCCGCCATACGCGTGCGCGATAATTTCGTTGAAATCCACTTCATTATCCCCGATGAGGCCCGTAGCGCTGAAGTCGCTGAACATCACATCCGCAAGCAGCGGCAAGGCAGATTCCTTGATGCCGAAACCGAGTTGCCAATGCTTATCCTTTGGCAAAAGCTCGACGCTAAACCTGTCGTCATCGCTATGCAATACAACACGGGTGAACTCGCCTGAATCAAGCTCGGCACTGCCACTCAACTGCGGCAACGGAATGCCCTCGGCGATCACCTGCAAATTTTGAATTGTTAGATGCCGTAACGGATACTGTGCATCACTTCCCAGCCCAGCCAACCAGCGCACTTCCTGATCGAGGTGTTGTCCGTCCAAGGTGATGCCCTTCAAATCGATATTGCTGATTTTTTTCTGCTCGGAGAATATAGACATCAGGTCGAAACTGATCACTACCGATGCGACCTTCACTTCCTGTTCATTACCCAAATTCACAAACTGCAATTCCAATTTCGGCGGCAACGATGCCGCACGCATGCCGCCGATACGCACCGGCTGGTTGAGCTGGGCAGATAGCTTTTTTTCCAACTGCGGTATGAATTCCTGCATCGGCCAGAAATAGGGCAACGCGATTACGATCAACAGAGCCAGTGCAGTAAGCGTGGATGCGATCTTGGCCAGCGGAAGCGGTCTGCGCCTTGCTCGGACCACCGGTTTTTGTACGGACTTCGCTTTGGCAAGGGCGGCTTGCTGCACTGTCTGCTCTGCATCCAGTTTGGCTTGCAGTTTGGACCTAAGCTCGGCTTCTGCCCACGCCTTGGCCTGTTCATCTGCCAAAGCCTGCTCCTGACTCACCTCACTTTGTTTATCGCGTTGCCAGTTGGCGACATGGACATTTTTCAAATGTTCGATCTCGCGGGCTGCAGCAACTTGCTCAATTTTCTGCTCTGCAACTTTCTCGACGATGGTTGCGCTTGGTGCTGTGCTTTGTTCACTTGGAAAATAGGCGGCAATCTCTGGCTGCGTACTGACAACTGGCTGGCTTTGCGGTTGGCTAACAGCACTCTGCGCACTCACTGCATCGAAGGCATCCAGTTTGATTGCAAATTTTGTAGGATTGGTTACATCCGCAGGAGTTGTTTCGGGTACTTTTGCCTCTGGCAAGGTTGCCTGAACTGCACTGATCGCGGCTTTCTCCGCTTCCAATTTGGCGCTTGCCAGTGCTGCCAACTGCTCCGCCTCGGCTTGTTCGGCTTTGATACGCGCTACTTCTGTTTCTGCTTTCAATCTTGCCGCCTCAGCCTCTTGTCGAATCCGCTTATCGGTTTCAATTTTGAGGAGTTCGGCGGCTGCTTGTTCCGCCTTTATTCGTGCGGCAAGTTGTTCGGCGGCCCGATTTGCTTCAGCTTCCTGCCGCGCTTGCTCCTCAGCGACGGCTTGGGCTCTGGCCGCAGCCTGCTGTTCGGCGCGGATTCGTTCTGCCTCCTGCTCCACCTTCAATCTGGCCTTTTCTTGCCTGGCACGCTCCTCTGCCTCTGCACGCGCACGCGCCAAATCTTCTTCTTGTTTTAATCTTGCGGCTTCTTGTTCTGCCCTGATCCTGGCTGCCTCGAGCTCTGCATTCGCTTTCGCAACCGCTTCCAAATGAGCCTGGATTCGAGCTGCTTCAATCTCAGCCGCGATCCTGGTTGCTTCTGCCTCCCGCCTTGCCTTTGCCTCGGCATCCTGCTTGGCACGAACTGCCGCTTCAATCTCAGCCCTCACCCGTGCATCCGCCTCTGCCTTCACCTTTGCAGCTTCTTCCTGTGCTGCTTTTGCCCGAGCCGCTTCTTGTGCTTCTCTCAGGCGTGCTTCCTCCGCACGCTGGGCTCTTGCAATTGCTTCAGCTTGTGCTGTTGCTGCAAGTTCGGCCTCACGCACTGCTTTAGCCTCTGCCTCGGCTTTTGCGCTTGCAACAAGTTCAGCTTCCAGTTTGGATTTTGCCTCCGCTTCGTGCCGTGCTTGTTTTTTTGCCGCATCATCCACAAGAGGGGAATTGCCGGGAGTTGGAGCAACACTGGTAAAGTCCAACTCACCATTTGAACCGGAATGTTGTGAAAAAGCGGGGGGATTCTTTGGCGAGGCAATCTTTGGTTCAACGATATGTTTATCTTTGTCTCGTATCAATTCCGCATCGATGAGTTGTTGAATAATCTCATGCAGATCACCACGCAAACTCGGTGGTGCTCTTCTGGTGATTTCGCCCAAAGTTGCTTTCTCATTGATGAGAAGCATGACCCGTTTCATATCCCCGGACATGCTGGATAATTCACTTTCTCCTTTGGGTGTTTTTATAAATATTATTTTGTTGTCCATATTGCCGAATTTGACTTGATAGCGTTTGAGACATGTAAAAAATTAATAATCACCCGGAATATCTGCACCAAATTCCACTCCAAAGGTTGACCGTTAAGCCTCCAGCCGTTAGTATAGCGCCCGCATCAATTCCCTGATAGCTCAGCCGGTAGAGCGACGGACTGTTAATCCGCAGGTCCCTGGTTCGAGTCCAGGTCGGGGAGCCAGATTATTGAAGGCCATCTTTCGGGGTGGCCTTTTTAATTTCCCGTAGGGTTTTCCCGTAGGGATATCTCGGGATCGGGATTCGAAAAGTCCGCAGGCGAAGTTAAACGTAGGCGAAGCCGAAGTCCGCAGCTCGTGATAAAAGCTGCCAAGTCGCAAAAAGATATATATGGAGCAATACCAGTGACAAACGCACAACGCAAAGCACTCAGCCGCATGGCTGGAATGAAATCAGCGAACACAGCTGAATTGAATTCAGCAAACTTGGCTGAAATAAGTTCAGCCAATATGAATGAAATGAATTCACCAAGTAACGACAGCAAGCCCGAAATAACGCCTAACAGCGTGTCACCCACGCTTGGCAGCGCGACACCAACACTCAGTAGCGCGTTCTGCCCGCATGAGGCTGGCGCGTATTACCTAGCGACGGTGGGGACTGCCGGCAAGATCATCAAGCTGTTCGCTAAGGAAATCGAGCCGCTCGTTTACACCTACGCCATCACCACCATTCATTTTGAAC
>CAYROQ010000021.1:28188-55316 GCA_964425955.1 uncultured Sideroxydans sp. | reverse complement strand
CAACCAATCGGAACAGTTCGAAGCGCGCTTTGTTTTGGTGGAAGTGCAAGACACACCTTCCATCCTGTTCGAAGGTATGGCCGGTTCGCGTATGCCCATCGTCGTGGCGCACGGCGAAGGCTTTGCCGATTTTGGGAGCAGCAAGAAATTAAAAGCCGCACAACCGCTGGTCACCCTGCGCTATGTCGATCACCAAGGAAAAGCCACCGAGACCTATCCGCTCAACCCCAACGGCTCGCCGCAAGGCATCACCGGACTCACCACACCGGACGGTCGCTTTTCGATCATGATGCCGCACCCCGAGCGTGTGTTCCGCGCCGTGCAGAATTCATGGAAGCCTAATGACTGGAAAGAGAACGGCGCATGGCTGCGTATGTTCCAGAATGCGCGGAAGTGGGTGGGATAGTAGAATGTTTCGCGCGTCCACATCCAGAGCATTGAACGGGCGCAACGACTGAGGTATCTATGAGAATCACGCAACGTCAACGCACGGCCATAGTTGAAGCGACCCGCGAGATATTCGGTGAGCAATCTACTGTCCGTTTGTTCGGATCACGTGCCGATGATACTAAGCGCGGTGGCGATATTGACCTTCATGTCCAAATTAGGGGAGTTGATCCCCAGTGCCGTGAAAAATCGCAAAAACTATCCGCTCGAATCTGTGCCAAGCTCGGCGATATTCTGCCCATTGATGTCATCGTCAAAGATGATGCAACAGCAGATGAACTAATACATCGGGAAGGCATGAGAGGAGTCCTGCTATGAATGCCAGAGAACGATTGGAGCTATCGCTGCAACACTGCGAACGGATACGCGATGAATTGCGCTTTACTTACGGATGGATTTCGCAAGAAACGATCAATGAGCAATGGGTGAAAAACCTTGAAGCGGATGAGATGAAAAAAGAGCGAGTCAGCGCTTTCTGCGCGCGCTACGGTAAATTTCAGGATTACTTCTCCGATAAAGTGCTCAGACTGTGGCTGGAGGCCGTGGGTGAGCGCGCCGGAACCGCATTGGAGAATTACTCCGTCGCCGAACGCGCGGGGATACTCAGCATTCCGTCCGAGCAAATGATTGAAGTCCGCACCATCCGCAATCGTTTGACGCACGAGTATATTGAGAATGCGAAAGAGTTTTCCTCCGATGTGAGAGCCGTGATTGAGATGACGCCCGTGCTGTTGGAGACACTGGATAATTTGACGAAACACTATCGGGACTCCACGCGTAAATCTTGATGCGGATTTCGAGAAAAAAGAAAATGGCGACCCTTGAGTCGCCTTTTTTGTTGGGATTTGGATTGACGCTGATTATTTGTCTGCGTACACTCAGGCGTACATTATTAAGGACATAATCATGAATACTATCCATGCAGGAATTACCATCGGGGTCACCGAGTTGCGCGAGTCGCCGACACGCATCCTAAAGCGTGCAGAGGACGAAGACCAGGCAGTCGCCATCCTTAACCACAACAAGCCCGCAGGCTACCTCATCTCGCCAAGAATGATGGAGGCCATGCTGGACTCCATCGCTGAACGCATTGCCGAAGATCGTGCAAAAAAACGCCTCCCCACTTTGAGCAAAGCACGCAAGGTCAAACTGGATGACTTATGAACTCGCTATCCATCCAGATGCCGAGAAGGAATGGGCAAAGCTGGATGGCAGCATCAAACGTCGCTTCAAAGAGAAATTCGCCAAAGAGCGCCTCAAGCATCCGCGCGTAGCAAAAGACTCACTGCGAGAGCTTCCCGACTGCTACAAGATCAAGATCACCACGCCGCAGTTTCGATTGATCTACCACGTCAACGATGCCAAACGTTTATTGACCATCCTCTCGGTTGCATCAAGGGATGATGTGTATGTCGAGTTGAAGTCGAGGCTTTGAGGTTGGATGATTTGGAAATAATGGCGACCTAGTGGTTGCTATATTTATGAGTGGACTTTTCCTGATTGATCATGCCTGAAAAATATTCCGAAACCGACCCCGACAGTTAAATCACACCAACGGATCGCCGCAAGGCATCACCGGACTCACCACACCGGACGGTCGCTTTTCGATCATGATGCCGCACCCCGAGCGCGTGTTCCGCGCGCAGAATTCATGGAAGCTTAATGACTGGCAAGAGAACGGCGCATGGCTGCGCATGTTCCAGAATGCGAGGAAGTGGGTGGGGTAAGTTAGTTGGATGTTGAAAATATATATGGCGACCGAGGACGCCATTTATATTTGAGGTATGTCACGTTGCACGCATCGGAAAAATAATCCGAACCCGCCCCTTTTAGCTCCCGTTATTAATATTTGAGTGCTGTGATTTTAGTGACGATTTCCTCTAGTACTGGAATAGTTAAGCCTCTTTCGTATGTGAGCTTTATGAACATCGCAGCTCCTTCTAGATTTTTTAGTGCCTTGGAAGGTTCTTGATAACCAATTGTCGTGGCTACTTCCTGTCTGATTTTATGGAACTCATCTGTTCCAACGGCTAATTCCAACTCATTTTCTAAGCTTTCTGAGAATACTGCGTAATTTTCATTAACTTGTGTTTTAGGAAAATCCACAGGTTGTCCGCCAGCTAAAGATAGACAGGCACGGTTCTTTGCAGCTGTGCCTTTCTCTTTATCTTTATTGCCAAGGTGATTTGAATCGCCGTCAAAAATGAAATAAGTTGGAATTGAAAACCCTTCGAATACAACGACAGGGCGATCAATGTTATTTTTCCCATTTGCAGGCACAATCGTAATGCCTTCTGCATCCCAGTTTTTGCCTTTAATTTCTTGTATCGCCCACAATGCACCGACGTCTGAAAGCCCCTCCACTACTACGGCTACATCAGCAAAGAATCCTTCATTGACAATGGTGTTCATGACAGGAACTGTGTGTGCGATAAATGATGTCGTGCTGAAGTCATTAGGGTTCTTCCCTGAAACATTAGCTAAACGCTTAGCGGCTTCACTTTTTGTATAGGAAGTAACGGAGCATTGGAGAGTGGTTACATCTGGTACAGGAATTTTTCTGGCGATGCGGATTCTGTCGAATTGATCGAGATCAATAAAAAATGGTGAATGCGTTGCATAAATTATCTGCGTTCGCGGTGTCGTTGTTTCAGTTGGTTTGATTGATAGCCGTTTTAGAACACTAGCTAAGTATCTGCTTCGGGAAGGATGAAGGTAGAGTTCGGGTTCTTCTATGGCAAGTATTAAATCAGGAAGTCTGTATGTTTCCTCTGTGTGTAAAGTGGCTTGGGCGGCGGTGTCTGTATCTTTTGTTGGAGATTGAGGAGATAAATCAGTTATTGAAAGTTGCTGTAAAAGAGCTAATACAAGCGCACGTTGAACACCATGTCCAGAGTAACTAATTGGTGTTTTGAAATTATCTTCTACTAAGGATGCTAGAGCCGCAGGAAGAGATATTTTTGGGGGAATGATATCTTCGAAATCTAAATTGAGACCGGCACCAGGGGCGTACTGAGAAAGCAATTTGGTCACCGCAGTAGCAAGCGCACTGAGCTCAGTTAGGTTGTTATGGTTGTAAATATCTTTTACACGCTGTTCAAAATCATTATTGAGTTGGATTACATCAGGCCTAGAGTTGACGTTTCGTGCAACTAGAACATCAATAAGTTGGTGAATTGTGCCTTTCTTATCGGTCTCAGAAGCTGCATCTCGGACGGCGGGTATTAAAACGAATTTAGTGAACTTATCAAGTTTGCCTCCGCCGACATTCCGAGGGCCAAAGAACTGTTGTTCTTTTTCGAAAGATTGAGTTAGTTCAGGGTGGGCGGCTTCGTACTCCGCCATGATCTGATCTGCCTGTTCGCCACTAGTCACTGTTTGATTAAACCCGGCAAATGTCGCGGCCTTTACCAACTCATTTATCCGTGTTCGTTTTGGGACGGCAGAGAGTTTTCTCACCTCATTGAACTCAGGAATTTGTTTTGAAGAACCAAAATATTTTGATCCACCCGAAGTTATGATTTTAGAAACAGACAAATTGCCGTTGGATAAATAAGCGTCAAATTCTTTTAGTTCATCCGCATGAAGGTCTGCATAGGTAACCGTAATCCGGATTTCCAGATTTGTGTCTTTGCCGAAATAATCAAAAGGTGAAGCCTGATATGAAACGTTGTAGAAAACATCAAGAGCTTTAAGTATTGATGATTTGCCACCACCATTTCGCCCAAGTATTGCAGTTAATTCTTCAAAGTTTAGATCGACTTTAAGTAGAGATCGAAAATTTCTAATTTCAACACGTTCGATAATCATAAAAATTCCTAATTCAATTAATTAATCGCGGCAACTCGCAATCATTCCTGCCCAAACAACTCATCCAGTGGATTCTTCCCCGCAGGTGCACTCGCAGAAACTTTCTTCGCCGTGAATTCTACTTCGATGTTGTCTCGATAAAAACTCCACGCCGTACCGGAGCTGCTGACTCTGCGCCACAGGTTTTCGCCCACGCCGCTGTATTGCACTGTGTCGCCCATGTCGAGTTTGACTTGCAGGATGCGCGCTCTCGCGTTGTAGCCGAAAGCGCGTAGTTTGCCGGAATTGATGGATTTCATTCCCATGGCTTTAGCGAATGCATATCAAGTCCGTAAGCTATGGTTCGATACTTTTCGCGTACCGCAAAACACTCACCACGAACGGTCCAGGTAACTTCCATTGAGCAAAGTGTGCTGTCCACAATTCCTCGTGGTGCTGTCAGCGCATGAGTTGAAGTGTTCAAAGATTCCCCTCGATGAACGGGTTGAGCTGCAGGTGCTGCTTTCCGCTGTTGCGGACTTTTCCTGCGCCAGCTCCTAGTCTGGGGATCCCGCTGTAAGCCTCTTACCGTACGTGCGGTGAGATGTGCGTGGGGCGGATGTGCAAGCGTTGTGAACTTTAGGGGAGGCTGTGAATAGTGTCAATAATCGAATCGGGGTTTTGCGGGAATGATTGGTTGGTACACTTCGAGCATCACACACACGGTACTTCGATACGGCCGCGATGCGGTCTACTCTGGGCAAACGGTAACTGAAAGGCAAAGATGAAAAAAGAATTTTGGTTGGAGCGTTGGGAGCGGTCGGAGATCGGTTTTCACCAGAACGAAATCAATCCGTATCTATTGCGATTTTGGGATGCGTTGTCTCATCCATCGGGCAGCGAGGTGTTCGTGCCTTTGTGCGGCAAGAGTCTGGATATGGTGTGGTTGCGCCAGCAGTGTTGTAAGGTGTTGGGGGTGGAGTTGAGCGCCCTTGCGGTGCAGGACTTTTTCAAAGTATTCAACAAAACACCAACGCATTTGAAGACTTCCAAGTTTGAACATTGCGAGGCAGATGGGATTCATATTCTGTGTGGTGACTTCTTCGATCTGGATAGATCGGATACGGTGCAGGTGGGCGCGGTGTATGACCGTGCTTCGTTGGTGGCGTTGCCGCCCGAGATGCGAGAGCGTTACGCGCGCCACTTGGCAGAGATATTGCCGTCGGGGACGAAGATCCTGTTGATCACCTTCGATTACCCGCAAGCCGAGATGCAGGGACCGCCGTTCGCCGTGTCTGTGAGCGAAGTTGAAACACTTTACAGTCGATTCGCCGAAGTGCGTTTGTTAGCTCAAGAGGATGTGTTGGAGCAGAACCCGCGCTTCAAACAACGCGGCATGACGCGGATGCAGGAGAATGTTTTTATGCTGACGTTGTGAGTGAGTCATTGCGGGTGTTGCCGAAAGTCCGAAAATTTCCTACGCCACGTTGATGATCACTTTGCCTTTGGCATGGCCGGCTTCGATATAGCGGATCGCTTCGGGCAAGTCGCTCAGCGGATATCGCCTGTCGATGACCGCTTTTATTTTGCCGGACTCCAGCAGCGTCTTTATGAAAAGCAGATCGGCTTGATTGGGTGACGACGAGACGGAGCGCATCTTTTGCTTGCTCAAGATTGAAATCAACGGCCCCAAGAGCAGCGCTTGGAACAGCTGGGTCGTGCTGCCCCCGGCCATGACGTAACTCCCCCGGGGAGTCAAAACGCGTTTGTAATCGAAGATGGATCGGTTCCCGTTTGCAGCGAAGATCAAGTCGTATTGCTGTCCGCTTCGGGTGAAATCTTCCTGCGTGTAGTCGATCACCTGGTCGGCACCCAGTGCCCTCGCCAACACCACATTCCCCGTACTGCAAACCGCCGTCACTTCTGCTCCGAAATGTTTGGCGAGTTGCAGCGCAAATGTGCCCACACCGCCGGATGCGCCATAAATCAGCACCTTTTGTCCCGATTGAATTTTTCCGGTGTCGCGCAGTCCGCGCAAGGCGGTGATGGCGGCCAAGGGTGCGGCGGCCGCTTCTTCGTATGGGATGTTGCCCGGCTTGCGTGCCAGTGTGTTTTCACGGGCTGATTTGTATTCGGCAAATCCGCCGAAATTATTTGCGGACAGATCACCGAACACCTCGTCACCCACGTGAAATTGGCGGACATTTTTTCCCACCGCCTCGACCCGACCGGCAATGTCGGCTCCGAGAATTTGAAACCGTGTGGGGCGGAGCAACCCGGTGTACAAACGCGCCAAGAATGGAGAGGCGCGCATAAGGCGCCAGTCAGCGGCATTCACGGATGCCGCAAAGATCTTCACCAAGACTTCGTCATCCGCAGGGATAGGCTTTTCAATTTCCTTGAGTTCAAGTACATCGACTGATCCGTACTCGGTGTAGACAACTGCTTTCATGGTGTTCATGGCTGCTTCAGGATTTTAATGAGGGGAGTCTGTGTTTTTATAAACTTAAACAAAGTTGTATTGCGATCATTTCTGACCAAACAATTCGTCCAGCGGATTCTTCCCCGCAGCCGCACTGGCTGAAACTTTCGTTACCGTGAATTCCTCTTCGATGTTGTCGCGATAGAAGCTCCACGCGACACCGGAGTTGCTGAGTCTGCGCCACAGGTCTTCGCCCACGCCGCTGTATTGCAGCGTGTCGCCGGTGTCGAGTTTGACCTGCAGGATGCGTGCCCGCGCGTCGTAGCCGAAAGCGCGCAGCTTGACGGAGTTGATCGGTTTCATTTCCATAATAGGGGCCGCACAGCCGGGTTAAAAATTGTAGATGCCGATGTAATGCGTCGTTTCCTTTTGCTCATTCTTGATGGCGGTGATGGTCAGCCAGAATGGATGGAGGATGCGCCCGTCTTTGGTCTTGCTGCGAATTTCGCCGCTCCAGCAACCGTTCTGCAATAACTGCTTCCAAAGTTTTTCATAAAATTTCTGGTCGTGTAATCCGGATTTGAAGATGCGGGGATTCTGGCCAACAATCTCTTCCATGCGATAGCCCAATCTATCCAGGAATAATTTGTTGGCCCGGATGATGTTGGCATTCGCATCCGTGATCAGTGTGGGATCTTTGATCTCGAAGGCAACCGCGGCGATGCGCAAATCAATCTCGATCAACTTGCGCTCCTCGATGTTGCGGATCAAAGGACGAAAAATCAGGTAGTAAAAAATGGGGAATAACAACAGGGAAAGCAACGCCGCATCCAGCAAGGCTCCCTGCGTTTTTGACATGGGCGGAAGCCAATGCAACACACCCATCAGCAAAGCTTCAATGAGGAATACCGAACCGATCAGTACGATCAGCAATCTTCTCACTGACTGGGGATTATCCTTGTGCGGACTCATTTTTGATGCGGGGGATAAATTTTGCATGATTCGCTCCTTTTTATTTTAGGTTCAGGTTTGGCAAGGCAAATTGTAGCCGTGTCGGTGTCGCATCAAATTCACAGGTTTTCGTAGAGTTGCCTGAACAGGGTTGGGTTGTCCCAATATTCGTTATGGGCGGCTAATGGGATCAACGCCTCTTCGTCAATCACATTGTGGACTTTTCTCGTTTCTGAATAGCCATCGGCAACTTTGTCGTCGTAGAAATTAAGTTCGCCGCTGACGATGTCGCGCGGTGAATAAATGTTGATCCATTTGATGTCGCGGTACGTGTCGTACTTCTGGATCAGGGGTTGCACACTGGCGGCCAGCGCTTCGCGGGTTTCACTTGTTGCATTGCTTTGCGATGCGAAGATGAATGCGGTCTTGTCCAGCGGGGAGCCAAAAGTGAGCAGGAGTTTTGTGCGTCGGCTGACGTTGAGTTTATTTCCATTCAGTTCGTCATGGTTGATGAGTGCGTTGAGCGTGTCATAAGTGACAACCGACCCCAACGAGTGGCCGATCATCACGATGCGCGCGTAATGCTGTGTATAGACGGCTTTGGCCAGGTCGAACACTGTGGTTTTAATGTCTCGCCGCATGTTGCTGAAGCGATCAAGAGAATGCGAATCGATATACGCCGCGACATCACCAAGGTACTGGACAATAAGGTTTCGGACTTTCCAGGACACGACTAGCATCAGCAACCATATGGTGAGCCCATGTTGTGCCAGGCACCCGGATACAAAAGTTTCGGGACGAATGCATCCGGTTACGAGTAGCGATATCAGCAGACCAACCAGTATCGTGATGCCTATCCATAACCACAGGATGATTTGCACTGCGCCCGTGAAAATGCGCCAGCCGCTGATTTGAGCGGGAGGTTTTTTCCACTTTTTAATTTTCAATTGCGACCAAAGCAAGCCGCCAAATATCAGCGTGAATAAAAGGTAGTAACCGGTGACCGTGGTGAGCGCGGCCAGGACGGTTTCATTCAGTCCAAACGGATTAAAAAATTTGGAAACGGCGACATAGGTCGTGACGGCATTGAGCACGACAAGGCTGAGCAGTACCAATAGGGTGATCAGGAGTTGCGCGCTTGCGTGTTTGGAGTCGAACTCGACGGATCTTCCAAATATCCAACGTTCGAATGGTTTTTTGAAACACGGCCACCCCGTGTTTTTCAGACCGTTGATTCCGGCAAAAAGCAGGAACTTCATCACGTCACGCAGGCTGACCGCGCCTTCGGTGATGGGTGCCCAGTAGCCTTCATACGAGTGAACTTCGACATCTTTGCCGTGTGCATCGCGCATGTCGAATTCGACGCGCTGGGTCTTGAGTTCGCCGATCTGCACCCGGCGAGTCCGGATAGTCGAGATTTGATTGCCGTTGCTGTTGGCATAGCCGACCAGCCCGGCGACGGCCAGTTCAAGAGTTTCGAAGGGTACTTGTTGGCCCATGCCGTGAGAAATGAACAGGGCTACTTTGGGATGGGTACTATGCTCCGGTGATGCGTTGTCACCGGTCGGGGAATAGGCGATGGGCGGGGCGACTTCCCACGTAATCCCCTGATCGTTTCCGAACCAACGTTTCATGTGACTCCCCTAAACAACCCGTGTTGCTGCTGGCGATATTTCATGTCTGCATGCGGTGGATCGACTTGCGCCGGCACGCCTATTCCGGGGATTCCGCGCCAAGCGAATATAGCATGTCTCCCTAATACAACAATTCCACCCAGCGCCCTTGCGCAACCAGTTCTTTGCGTTTCGCGCTCCACGCTTCGGACGACCCCGCGAGGCTGCTCATCGCTTTGTCGATCTTGGTCAGCATCTTCGACATTCCAGCCACGTAAATTCGGCTATCCGGTTTGTTCACGATCTCCCAAACTTCAGCGGCGTTTTGCTCTATTGTTTTGTCCATCGCGACAGGCTCGTTGAATGCGGGACGCGGGCTGACGGCCTGGAAAGCTTTGAACGTAGGCTGATCGAAATAATCGGCGAGGTCGTTGTTGGCATCATTCAGGTAAAGCATCTCCAGACCGGAACGCGCGCCGTGGAACAACCGCACCTTGCCCTGCCAGCCTCCATGTTTTTCGTAGATCGCACGGATCAGGCTTCTGAAAGGTGCGATGCCGGTTCCCATTCCGATCATCAGCAAATCGCTGTAGGGGTCGTCGGGCATGGGGAAGGGATAGCCGATCGGACCGGAGAATTCGACGACACTTTGCGGTTTCAGATCGCACAGAAAATTCGAAGCGACTCCGCCGTATTCTTCCCCATTGACCTCATCAACATAAAAACAGCGGCGCACGCAAAGCGAGAACTCGGTGCCGGCGTGTGTGTAGTCATGGTTGGCCAAGGAATAAAGCCGCGAGTGATATTGATTGCCGTATTGTCCGGGAGCCAGGATGCGGATACAGCTGCCGGGCTTGCCGTCAAAGTCGGGATCGTGGGTGCGAAAGACCAATTGCCTGACATCTTCACGCGAAGATTCGGGCGTGATGCGAGAAGAACTTAGAAGCTGTGCATGGTGGATCTTCGGATTGTCTGTTGCGGTGTTATTGCCCTTGTCCATTGCGGTCTCCTTGTTTGCCTGCTTGACAATAGCATCGCCAAGGCGGGTGTCTTGGCGAACTTTAGGGGAGCGTGGTGGGTGATGTCAACGTGGATATGTGTTTGCGAAAAGTGTAGCGTATGTCGGACATGATGTGTGTCACAAAAAAATGATAGCCTGCCGAATGTTCAAAAAATTGGGGAGTAAAACATGGTAGCGGATTCAAGTTCAGTATTGGAATTCGGTCGTCGCAGGAAAATATTCGCCTTGCGCGGATTGTTGCCGGTACTACTTTTCATTCTGGCGGGTTGCGTGATGATGTCGTGGGCTTTACCCCGCGATGACAGCCTGTTCATGCTGTTGGCGAATGCGCTGATCTTCGTCGGGGGGATGTGGTACGTGATCTCGGCAAAACGTTATTACCGCTGTCCCGTGTGCGAAAAAGTCGTGGTCAACACCAAAGAAGACGGCACACCCAGTGAGATCAGCTTTGGTATCGACTACAGTCCTAGCGTGTGCCCGTATTGTGCGGCTGCGTTGAAGTAGTGCGGCCACGCGGACTATTCAGGCAGTTGGATGTGAGGGAGCTCAGGTTTGGTTTAGAGACGAAAGCGACTGACTGCAATCCGGTAGGTTATTCAAAAGGTCGAATTTCGTTAGCGACACAAGGGTGCCTGTCTACCTTGTAATTTCGGCGCCATTAAACTGACGGTCGTGGTGTGTCTCATCCGATAGGACGCATCGGCCATCAACCACACACCCTTCATCCAACAGAAACAAAAAGCCGGATTGCTCCGGCTCTTTGCTTAATCAGACAACTCATTTTTAAAACAACTCGGCACTGCAATATAGCTACCTGTAAATCTATTGCCACGTCCCGGTGGTAGTGACGGCGCGAGGATTCGTCCCCGCAGACACGGCCGCGCCTACCGAGGTCAGTGCCCCGGTGCTGGCGTTGATGCTGTAGGTCGAGACGTTGTTGGTGGTGTAATTTGCCACGTAGGAAAATTTGCCGGAGGGGTCGACGGCGATAGACATGGGATTGGTTCCCGCAGACACGGCCGCGCCGACACTCGTCAAGCCGCCGGTGCTGGCGTTAATGGTGTAGGCCGAGACGTTGCTGGTAACGTTATTCGACACGTAGGCGAACTTTCCGGAAGGGTCGATGGTGATGGAGTAGGGCTGATCCCCCGCCGCCACTTCCGCGCCGACCCTGGTGAGCGCCCCGGTGCTGGCGTTGATGCTGTAGGTCGAGACGTTGCCGGAGCCGTTATTTGTCACATAGGCGAACTTGCCGGAGGGGTCGACGCTAACGGACATGGGGTTGCTTCCCCCCGCCGTCACGGTCGCGCCGATACTGGTGAGCGCGCCGGTGCTGGCGTTGATGCTGTAAGCCGAGATGTCGCCGGACCAGTAATTCGGCACGTAGGCAAACCTGCCGGAGGGATCAACGGTGATGGAGCTTGGACCGGATCCCGCCGCTACGGCCGCGCCGACACTGGTGAGCGCGCCAGTGCTGGCGTTAATGGTGTAGGCCGAGACGCTAAAGTCGTTGGTATTCGTCACGTAGGCGAACTTGCCGCTGGGGTCGACGGTGATGAATTGGGGAGAGATTCCCGTCGCCACGGCCGCGCCGATACTGGTGAGCGCGCCGGTGCTGGCGTTAATGGTGTAGGCCGAGATGGTGTTGGGGATTGAATTCACCACATAGGCGAACTTGCCGGTGGGGTCGACAGTGACAGAGTAGGGCTCCGCCCCCGCAGCCACGGCTGCGCCCACAGAGGTCAATGCTCCGGTGCTGGCGTTGATAGTGTAGGCCGAGACGTTGTTGGAGTTTCGATTCGCTACATAGGCGTACTGCGGCACCGCCTGTACCGGTGTTATTCCAGCAACGACCGTAATTAAATGAGGGCCTGCCACATCGGCCACCGTCGCTGGGGCCATCGGCGTCAACGCACCACCAGCTTCGATGGAGTATTGAGAAACGTTGTTACTATTTTGATTTGCCACATAGGCATACTTGCCCGAAGGATCGACGATGACGGAGATTGGACCTGTGCCTGCCGCAACCGTTGCCGTGGTCATTGGTGTCAACGCGCCCCCCGCAGCAATGGTGTATTGCGATACGTTGGCACTGCCACTGTTTGCCACATAAGCGTATTGTCCCGAGGGATCAACGGTGACGGAGGTTGGAACCGCACCCGCCGCCACCGTGGGCGTGGCCATGGGTGTCAATGCGCCGTTTGCGCCGATGCTGTATTGCGAGACGTCGCCACTCCTGTTCGCCACATAGGCATACTTGCCCGAGGGATCGACGGTGACGGAGTTTGGAGCCGTACCTGCCGCAACCGTCGCCGTGGCCATCGGCGTCAACGCGCCACCCGCACCAATGCTAAATTGCGAGACGCTGCCGCTGAATGTATTCGCCACATAGGCGTACCTGCCCGAGGGGTCGACGGTGACGGAGTATGGCACCGAGGCCACCGCCACCGTCGGCGTGGTCATCGGCGTCAGCGCACCAGTCGCAGCGATGGTGTATTGGGAAACATTATCACTGCTGATATTCGACACATAGGCGAACCTGCCAGAAGGATCGACGGTAACGGAATATGGCCCCGAACCCGCCACCACCGTGGGCGTGACCATCGGTGTCAACGCACCATTGGCGCCGATGCTGTATTGCGAGACGTTGCTGCTGCCTCCATTCGCTACATAGGCATACTGACCCGAGGGGTGGACGGTGACGGAGTAAGGAGCCGTGCCTGCCGCAACCTTGCCGATGTATTTGAGCCGACCGGTCGCGTTGTCCACCACGAAAGTCGAGACGCTGTTGTCTGCGTTATTGGCGGTGTAGGCGTAGCGCGGGGTGGTGAACTTGACACAGTTCACCGCCACGTTGTTGACGTTGGCCGTTGTCGTTCCGCTGCCGCTGGTGATGCTGCATGTCTGGTTGGGGAACTGCTGAGAGAGCAGGGTCACGCTGTAAGGATTGTTATAGGCTACGGCGGTGGCGAAGGTGAATGGACCATTGGTCGCAACGGTGAGGTTGTCAACACCGTTATCCTGCAACACCATGCTGCCGTTCAGTCCGGTTACCGTGCCGCCTAGGGTGTAGGTGTTGGTCGCACAGGTGACGGTGACGTTGCTGATGTTGGCCGCCGCGATGGTGCCGGTACCACTGGCAACCGAACAACTCTGGCTGACTGACGGCTGGGTGAGCACGGTCACGCTGTAGGGGCTGCCATTGGCGATTGGGGTGGCGAAGGTGAATGCACCATTAGCCGCAACGGTGAGGTTATCGCCAAGATTGTCTTGCAGCACCACCGATCCGCTGAGACCCGAGAGGGTGCCGCCCACGTTATAGGTATTGGTCGAACAAACCACAGCCACATTATTCACGTTGCCCCCGGAGACAGTGCCTGCGCCCGTGCTGACGGAGCAGGTCTGGCCGATGGGTTGAGTCAATACGGTGACGGTGTACGCGCCGCCGTTGGCAATTGACGTGGCGAAAGTAAAGGTGCCGCCGGCCGAGACGGTGAGGTTATCGCCACCGTTGTCTTGCAGCACTAGCGATCCGATGAGACCTGAGATTGTGCCGCCTATACTGTAGGTGGGCGTTGGCGCAGGGGCTGACGATCCGCCCCCTCCGCCACATCCGGCAAGTTGCAAGGCGAGCAAGGTAATGATGCCGAGACCAAATCGAGTTGCCAAGTAAAGCGGATTGAGTAATTGCACGATGACTCCCCGTCTGGATGAATCAGTTGATGTACAAATAAGCGTTCAAGCTACGCCACACTGGCACTGCGGTCAATGAAGAAGATGTCCTATCTATTCTTTGGGTACGGAATGGTTTTATGCATGTGAGAAGCGAACGACTGTGGCAAAGCGAGGATCGCCATGGCAAAAAATACGTTGCTCCGAGCAGGTGCGGCTGAAAAGTGATTGTTGCAATCCGACTGTATGTGGCAGTTCAAGTTTGATCTTCTTCAGCGGAGCACTACCATAATCCGCCTTGTTTCTTGGCTTCACCGGCTTTGATCATTTCTTCCAGTTTTGCCTTCGCGCCTTCATGTTTTTGCGCAGCCGCTTTTCTGTACCACTCTTCGGCTTTCTTCAGGTCTTTGCTCACCCCCACACCTTTTTGGTACCCGCCCGCTACGATGTATTGGGCTGCGGCTTCGCCCTTCATCGCGCCTTTCAAATACCACTCGAAGGCCGTTGGCGGTTCGGCCTGGAAGGCGGCGCCGTCGCTGTAGATATCACCGAGTGCAATGTACGCTTTGGCGTATTCGCCTGCCGCTGCCTGGGTGTACCAACCGATCGCCGTCCGGTCATTCTGTTTGACGCCTTTGCCTTTGGAATACGCCATACCGAGGTTGTACATGGCCCAGGCTTCTCCCTTTGCTGCCAGATGCTGAAACAGAGCCAATTTTTGCGGACAGGTGGTCTTGAGGAATTTGTCTAGGACTTCGTTGTAACGCTCGTCGATGTCTTCCGCCGCACTTTTGTAATTCTTGCGCCAATCGCCCGCACGGTACTTATCCAGCAACGTCACCGCCGCATCCAGTACTCTGCATTGGCTTTGGCTATCGCTGAGTGATTCTGCCCGCGCCACTTCGGCAAGGTGTTCACGGGTGATGTCCAGCGCCTTTTTGGCACATTCGGATTCATTCCGGTAGTAGATTTGGACATCGACCGTGGTGGGTGCGCTCGGGTCGCAGGTGGAAGCGTTTGCCGGAAAGACGGTGAGCGAGAGTGATGCGCAGAGTGCTATCTTGAAGAAAGATCGGGTCATGGTGTCACTCCTGAATTGGGGTTTGCAACGATGGGCGAACTCTAGGCAACGGGTCGCGTGATGTCAATGCGCAACAGGTACAAGGCCAACCATAAGGGAGGTTTCGCTCTGTATAATGCGCGACGTTTGGAGCTTCCAAGCCCTGCTTTAGTTGTTCGCATAGTGATGCAATATTTTTTGGATTAATCGATGTCTACCACACTCCCCGTTTTGTCCCTGCTTGAGACCCGCGTGCTCGGCGTATTGGCCGAGAAGCAACGCACCGTGCCGGATACCTATCCGCTGACGCTCAATTCACTGGTTTCCGGATGTAACCAGAAGAGCAGCCGTGACCCGGTTATCGAGGCTTCCGTGTCGGAGGTGCAAGTCGTGCTGGATAGTCTGCGGGCGCTGTCGTTGATCATGGAAACGAGCGGGGGCAGGGCGTCGCGTTACGCGCACAACATCGAACGTGTATTGCACATTCCTACCCAGTCCACCGCGTTGCTCACCATGCTGATGTTGCGCGGTCCGCAGACTGCGGGCGAGCTGCGTATCAATTGCGAACGGTTGCACAAATTCGCCGACATTTCTTCGGTCGAAAGTTTTTTGGTCGAATTGTCCGAGCGGGCTGCGGGTGCGCTGGTGGTGGAATTGCCGCGCCAACCCGGATCGCGCGAGAACCGCTGGACGCATCTGCTTTCCGGCACACCGGTGATCGAACAGAATGTGCCCGCGAGTACGGCGTTCGCAGCGCCCTCCGGCGATGTGACGGTGGGCGAGATCGCCGCGTTAAAAGCCAACGTCGCAAAACTGGAAGGCGAAGTGAAAGAACTCAGGGCGTTGGTGAACAAACTGTGTGCCGAGCTTGGGGTTTGAACTTCGCCGGTTGCACCTCACCGGCACAGTGATTGAAAGTCCGGATCAGCAGCAGTCGTAGTCGTAAGTGATGCAGCGACGAAAAGTTATATCGCCGCTTCGTTGGTATCCCAATCAATTTATAAATCGGAGTCATCTTGTTCAAAATCATCGGTGTCATCGCGGGTTATTTCCTTTGGGGCTTCTGGGGCGCTTTGCTGGGTTTGTTCCTTGGAGCGGTCATCGACCGTGTTCGATCCTACGGGCCGGGAGGATTCAACCCGATGCAGAATGCGCTGCGTCAGGCTGTATTTCTTGAAACGATATTTATCTCCATGGGCAAGTTGGCCAAGGCCGACGGGGTTGTGTCGCAAGTCGAGATCGACCATGTCGAAGCGTTCATGCAAAAACTGGGAATGACGGCAGAGCATCGCCAGTTGGCGATTGCCTGGTTCAAGAAAGGAGCGGCCCAGGACTTCGATATCGAGCCGACTCTCAAACGCTTCAACGTCATTTGCGGTCATACCAGGAACCTGAAAGAAGTGATGTTGGTGTATCTCATCGTGATGGCGCTGGCAGACGGTCACTTTCATCCGGCAGAGGAGGCGTTGCTCACTGAGATCGCCGGGCATCTTGGCTATGGTCCGAACGCGTTCAAACATCTGCTGGATATGGTGCTCAACCAGTCCCACTTTGCCGGACAACAAGTTAATTCCGCCGCCGCGCTGGAGGATGCGTACAAGGCGTTGGGTGTGACCAAGGACAACACCGATGCGGAAATCAAACGCGCGTACCGCAAGTTGATGAGCCAATACCATCCGGATAAATTGATGGGGCAGGGTGTGCCGGAAGACATGATCAAGATGGCGACCGAGCAGGCCAAAGAGATTCAGGTTGCGTATGACCTGATCAAGAAAAATCGCAATCTTTGACGCGAGCGGGAAGGCCGATAAGTACTTCGGGCTAGGCAAGACTTTGCCGAAACAACGGCTGTTGAGACCGGCTATCGACCGGCTATTTCAAACTAGCTGAACGCTCATTCGGAGGATTGTTCACGCAACATATCGCGGAAGAATTTGTGTGTGTTCTTTCCGCTGTGTTTGGCCAGATACATCGCTTCATCTGCCTGCTTCACCAGATTCTCGGGATCACTGGCATCGTCCGGGAACAGGGAGATGCCGATACTGCCGCCAATTTTGCGTGTCTCGCCCGACAGTTCGAAAGGGATCGACAGGGCAGCGATGATCTTGCCGGCAACCCGCGCGGCGTTCTCATGTGTCTCGATGTTGTTCAAGATGAAGGTGAACTCGTCCCCGCCTACCCGAGCCACCGTATCCGAAGCTCTGATGGTCGCTTTCAGCCGGGTTGCAACCCCCTGCAACAGCAGGTCTCCGGCGTCGTGCCCCAGCGTGTCATTCACCTGTTTGAAGCCATCCAGATCGAGGAACAAGACTGCCAGCTTGTGCTTATTGCGCTGGGATAAATGCACGTCATGATCCAGGTTGCCCAGGAACATGGCACGGTTGGGCAGGTCGGTCAGAAAGTCGTAGTGGGCCAGATGTGCGATCTTCTTTTCAGCCAGTTTGCGCTCGGTGATATCGCGCACGATGCTGACGAAATATTGCTGCCCACCCAGCATGACTTCCGAGATGGAGAATTCCATGGGAAAACGCTCGCCGTTTTTGCGCAGCGCTGTAACTTCGCCGCCGCGCACGTTCAGGATGCGTCCCGCGCTGTTGTGGAAATACTGATTGGTGTTGCTACCCAGTTCACTTGGATCGGGCGTTGGGGTCAGGATATCCACGTTTTTTCCCAAGGCGTACTGGTGTGTGTACCCAAAGATCTGCTCGGCCGCCGGATTGAATCCCAGGATCTCACCGGATTCGTTGATTGTCAAAATGCCATCCATCGCGTTATTGATGATGGCCTGCAACTGGTTTTGGCTTTTTTCGAGTTCGTTTTTGAGTTGCTTGAGGTTGGTCACCATCTGCCAAAATAATTTGACCTCATTGCCGCTGGCGACACGTTTGTCACCGAATATCCTGTTGGCTTCATCGGTGATCGAATCATCGTGCGACAAGTTGTACACGATGCAATCGGGATAGTCTTTGCCGGCGTGCAGCGCTTCGGATGTGTTGCTGAAAGTCGGGATGCCGTGATTTCGGGCCAGTTGGATTCCTGCCGCGTCGGGATTGGTGTCCGCGATGGCGACCACCTGCACCAGGCCATCCTGCAAGAACATTTCGAGCAGCGCTGCGCCACCGCGCCCGGCACCGATGATGAGTACGGGATACCCCTGGATTCTTTTCGTTACCATACTCATTCCTTCCTGACGGTGGTGCAGTGACAAAAGCGGAGCCACAGGCAGAAGTTTCCATGCCATGACATCGATTAAAGGTGCCCTAAATTCTAAGTGCTCAAACCAGCATCTGCTTGCCGTTGGACAACAGCAGGGCGAACTCCCTGGGCGGCAGTGCCTGGCTGAAATAGAAACCTTGCAATTCGTCACATTTGTTGTCGCGCAGGTAGTCGAGTTGTGCGCGGGTCTCTACCCCTTCACCGATCACACGCAAGCTCATGCGTTGCGCCAGGCTGATGATGGCATCGACGATCATCGCGTCTTCGGGTCTGTCGGTCAAACCCTGCACGAATGATTGGTCAATTTTCAGACTGTCGATGGGGAAGCGCCTGAGATAAGCGAAGTTGGAGTAACCGGTGCCGAAGTCGTCCAGGGATATTTTCACGCCGATCTTTTTCAGTTTCTGCATGGTGTCGATGGCGCGTTCCGTATCATGCATCAGCATGGTTTCGGTCAGTTCCAGTTCGAGGCAATGCGGATCGACGTTGAACCGTTCCAACGCGGTTCTGACCAGTTTGTCCAGATGGCCGCTGCGGAATTGGCGCGCCGAAACGTTTACCGCGATGCAGACATCCGGCAATCCCTGTTCCTTCCACTTGCGAATCTGCTCGCATGCCTGTTCGATCACCCAGTTACCAATAGTCAGAATCACACCGGATCGTTCCGCGAGCGGGATAAATTGATCCGGCGGCACCCAGTTTCCATCCGGTTTTTGCCAGCGTGCCAACGCTTCGGCGCTGTAGATGTGTCCGTCCCGAATGTCCACCTTGGGTTGGTAATGCAGGGTCAATTCGTGGTGCAACACAGCACGGCGCAGGTCGTTTTCCATCTCCAGCTTGTCGCGCGCGCCGGCATTCAGTTCCGGTGTGTAGAACGAGAATTGGTTGCGGCCGTTTTCTTTGGCCAGATACATCGCGGCATCGGCATTCTTGGTCAATTCGGACACGCTCGTGCCGTTGTCCGGGAACAGGCTGATGCCGATACTGCCGCCGATGAATACTTCGACGCCGTTGGACAGTTGGAAAGGTTCGCTCAGCGCATTGATGAAGTCGCGCGCGATGATGGCGGCATCCTGTTTTTCCTGCAAAGGCGAGGCAATGAGAATGAACTCGTCGCCGCCCAATCTTCCCAAGGTGTCGCCCTCGCGCAAGCGTTCGCGCAGTTTATTGGCAACGGCACACAATAATTCGTCGCCGACCAGATGGCCGAAACTATCATTGACCTGTTTGAAGCGGTCCAGGTCGATGAACAACACACTCAACCGCAGATCATGCCGGTGGGCCTGTTCCAGCTCCTGTTCCAGACGCGATTCCGCCAGTGCCCGGTTGGGAAGTTTGGTCAACGGATCGTGGTGCGCCATGAACTCAAGCTGCGCCTGATTTTCTTTGAGTTGGGTGATGTCGACAAAAAGCCCGATGTAGCGGACCGGCTGCCTCTTGTCGTTGTAGATGGTGCTGATGGTGAGTAATTGCGGGTAGATCTCGCCACTCTTGCGACGATTCCACATCTCGCCCTGCCAGTAGCCGTTCCGGATCAATGCCGTCCACATGGCTTCGTAAAACGCCTTGCTTTGGCGCCCGGAGCTGAGCAGGCGCGGGTTTTTACCAATCACTTCCTCCGCGCTGTAACCGGTGATGCTGGTGAACGCGGCATTGACCGCGATCAAATTGGCGGACGCATCGGCGATCATCACGCCTTCGTGCGTGCTTTGCATCACTGCCGCCGCTTCGCGCAAATGTTCCTCGGCTTCTTTGGGGGTGGTGATGTCACGGGCAACTGCAATGACGACGGCCTGGCCGAAATATTCACCGTTTACCAGGTTGACACTTTTCGGGAAGATGCTGCCATTTTTGCGTTTTCCCCAAAACTCGAATTGTTGGGGAATGCCCGCGAATGCTTGCCTGACAGATTCCATCGTGGCAACGATGTCATTTTTCCCGGGAGCGCCGACGAACGCCGGGGTCAGGCCGATCAATTCATCCCGGGTATAGCCATACATGATTTCCGCACCGCGATTGACGTCGATGAACTCACATTGGTCATTCAATACATATACGGCTTCGCTGATACTGTTGATGATTCCACGGTAAGTGATCTCGGATTGCGCCAGTTTGATTTCACTGGCTTTGCGTTCGCTGATGTCCTGTTTGACCGCGATGAAATGGGTGATCACCTGGTTTTCCGCATACACCGGGGTGATGGTCATTTCTTCGGTATACAACGAGCCGTCTTTGCGTTTGTTCACCACTTCGCCGCTCCATGACTGGCCGCTGAGGATGGTGTTCCACAACGCTTCGTAGAACTCGCGCGGCTGGATGCCAGAGCTCACCAGATCTTTGGGGCGTTTGCCGACGGCTTCGTCGAGCGCGTATCCGGTCATTTTGGAGAAAGCCGGATTGGCCCATTGGATGACGGCCTCTTTGTCGGTGATGACGATGGCATTGGCGGTGGAATTGAGCGCGGTGTTTTGCAGGCGCAATCGTGCTTCGGTATGTTTGCGTTCCGTCAAATCACGGGCGACGGCGACGATGAACTTTTTGTTATCTTTGATTACAAGGCGCGCATTGATCTCCACCGGGTAGAGGCTGCCATCGCGGCGGCGGTGTTGGGTTTCGATGGTGCGCTCACCCTCACGCCGAAAAATTTCACGCTCGGACTGCCAAACTTCGCCCGCTGCAATTGTGGTGGCAATATCAAAAATGGTCAGCCGTAACAGTTCTTCGCGTGTGTAACCCAGGCTACGGCACGCTTGGTCGTTGCAATCGACGATCCTGCCGTCCGCTTCCTGCGAAACAATGACCGCGTCGTTTACCTGCTCCATCAGGCTGTGATACAGCATTTTCTGGCGGTTCAATTCGAGTTGCTGTTGCACGTTTTTCAGGTCGTTGCGTTGCCGCTCCAGGGTCTCGTGCAGGAATTCCAGATAACGTCCCTGCATTGATTTGACGATGTCGTGGCGGGTGACCAGCCCGACCAGAAGATCGCCTTCGATCACCACCAGACGGCGGATGTGGCCGGATTCCATCTGTTTCATCGCCTGTTGCAGTGGCAAGTTGGCCTCGACACTCAGTACGGGCGATTTCATCACACGCGTGATGCGCACCTGGGTTGGGTCGGTCACCGTGCGTGCCAGAGCGACGGTGTCGCGTTCGGACAGAATGCCGAGCGGATGCCGGTCGCGCGTGATGATGACGCAACTGATTCTGTGTTTGTTCATCAGGTCAACGGCATCCGCCAGCGTGGCATCCTCTTTCAGCGTGATCAGCTCGCGCGTCATGGCATTGCTCACCGTTTTTAATTCGACCAGATATTCCATACCCATGTGGTTCAGGAAATCGGCTTCACTCACGACGCCGACCAGTTTTCCGTGCTCATCAATTACGACGAGATGGCGAAATCCTTTGGCCGAAATAAGTTGGTAGGCATCGCGAAAATCCAGATCGGCGGGTGCGGTGAGCGGCGGTTTGCTCATCACATCGGCCATGCGCAATTGTGTGACGACCTTGCGTTCCGCCATCAGGCGAATGGCATCCTGCTCGGTGAAAATCCCCAGCGGCAGTTTGTTTGCGTCGGCGGCAATCACGCAACTGATGCGCAGCGATTCCATGCTGGCGAGAACATCGGCCAAAGGCGCGTCCGGAGTTACGGTGAACACCGAGGGTGTGAGGATCGCGTGTAGAGAAAGTTTTTGCATTTCAGCACTGTGCCCGGCTGTTATGCGCGCATTGTAACCAAGCGTCGCGTGTGAGTCTTGAAAAAATCAAATCGGGAACGACAGGCGAAAAAAAGGACACCACGCGGGTGTCCTTTTTGCAGAGTCGAGGCGGATCGATTACTCGACTTTGGCTTTTTCGCGCAATTCGGAGATGGCCTTTTGCAGTGCTTCCTGCTGTTTGCGTTTTTCGATATTCGGCTTCATTTCTTCGAAGGTGGGTACCTTCAACTCGCGGATATCTTCCACTTTGATGACGTGCCAGCCGTATTGGGTTTGCACCGGTTCGCTGGTTTGGCCTTTAGCCATCTTGACCACGGCGTCGCCAAATTGCTGTACATAGTTTGAAGGAACAGACCAACCCAGATCACCGCCGTTGTCCTTGGAGCCGGGATCCTTGGTCTTGTCTTTGGCGACCTTGGCGAACTTCTCTTTCTTCAGGCGTTTGATCACGGCTTTGGCTTCATCTTCGGTAGCGACCAGGATGTGCGACAGCTTGTATTCCTTGTTGCCCACGCGATTCTTCAGCGCTTCGTATTCCTGTTTCAAGATGTCATCGGCGACCGGATGCGATTTTGCGTAATCCTGCACGTAGGCGCCGGCCAATACCGACTGCCTTGCCAATTCGAGTTGCTGGATGATATCGGCATGTTTGTCGAGGCCGTTTTTGGTGGCGGTCTGCGAGATGACTTCCAGATTGATCAGGTCTTCGCGCACGGCTTTACGCAAGTCGGGAGAATCCGGCTGGCCGCCTTGTGTCGTCGCGACTTTGATACGCAGTTCCACACGCGATTCCGGGATGGACACACCGTTTACCAATGCGGCAGATTTTTCGGTGGCTGGCTTGTCGGAGACCGGAGCCGGCTTATCTTCTGCTTGAGCCGTTGCGTTCAAGGCAAGCAGTGCGGATAAAAGAGCAATTCTGGAAAATTTCAGCATGTTTCTTTCCTTAAGTTACGTTGAGTTTGGGGTAGTGCAAATTTCAGGACGCGCAATATAACATGCCTTTTGCTCAGGCTGGAAAGGTCTTCCTGAACGGTCGCACCGCGACTTGTGCATAAACACCGGCCGCAATGTAAGGGTCAGCCGAGGCCCACGCCTGCGCGGCTTCCAGCGACTCGAATTCGGCCACGATCAGGCTGCCGGTGAATCCGGCCGCGCCCGGATCGATGGCATCGACGGCGGGAAACGGGCCCGCCAACAACAAGCGGCCCTCGTTTTGCAGTGTCTGTAGCCGTGCCACATGCGCCGGGCGTGCGGCGAGGCGTTTTTGCAAACTGTCCGGGACATCATTCCCAAAGATGGCATACAGCATGTCAATTTTCCTTCGTGTCTTCTTCTACATATTTGGACAGCAATGCGGCCTGCGCCAGAATAAATACCAGCATGATGCCGGTGGCGCCAAACAGCTTGAAATTCACCCAGGCCTCCGTGGAATAATTGAACGCGACATACAAATTGATCACGCCGAGCACGGCGAAAAATGCGCCCCAGGCGAGGTTGAGGGTGCCCCACACCGCGTCGGGTAATTTCATCTTTTCTTGCAACAATGCGCGCATCAGATTCTTCTTGAAGAGAACAGGCGAGAGAAGCAACGTCCCCGCGAACACCCAATACAGGATGGTCGGTTTCCACTTGATGAAAGTCTCGTCATGCAGCAGCAGCGTTGCCCCGCCGAACACGGTGATGATGGCCAGGCTGACCCACAACATGGTGTCCACTTTGCCGTGGCGATATTTAACCCAGGCGACTTGTACGAAGGTGGCGACCATGGCGGCTGCCGTGGCGGCAAATACACCAAAATATTTGAAGGTGATAAAAAACAGGATGACGGGGAACAGGTCGAACAGTAGTTTCATGGCGGCTATTTCTTGGGAGGAAGTGTGTCGATGAATTTAAGGCAAAGCGTTGTCCATTCTTCCAACGTGTTACCGGTGGCAATACCTTCGCGGGAGATAAACACATAACCTTTCATCGGTTTGCCGGTGAAGTCCATCTCGCGCACATGCGCTTGCCGCAAGGCGGTCGGGTAATTCTCAGGTCCGACCCGTGCCATCAATTCATCGCCAACAATGCCGACGAACATGTGGCCGCGACAGGTGAAACACAAGCCGCCAAACATTTTTCGTTCCTGGACGTCCAGATTTCCCGCGAAAAGCTTGCGCAGCCTTGTCGCCAGTTTTTCATCGAAGGCCATGTTAATTTCTGTCCAGCGCCAACGATGCGGAATTGATGCAGAAGCGCATGCCGGTGGGCTCGGGGCCGTCCTCGAACACATGGCCGAGATGGGCATCGCAGGCGGCGCAGCAGACTTCGATGCGATCCATGCCAAGCGGGTCTTCGTCACGGTAGGCGAGCGCATCTGCGTTGACGGGTTGCCAGAAACTCGGCCAACCGGTGCCGGATTCGTATTTGGTATCGGCATCGAACAGCGGATTGCCGCAGCAGATGCAACGATAGATCCCGGCATCGTGGCAATCCCAATATTCACCGGTGAAGGCGGGTTCCGTGCCGCACTCGCGGCACACCTCGTATTGCTGCGGTGTCAGTTGTTCGCGCCACTCGTCGTCGGTCTTGTCGCCGGGGTGACTCATAACACTTCGGCGGCATGGTCTGCCAGACGCGAACGTTCGCCGCGTTGCAGCGTGACGTGACCGCTGTGCTCCCAACCCTTGAAGCGATCCACCACATAGGTCAGGCCGGAACTGCCTTCGGTGAGATAAGGCGTATCGATCTGCGCGATGTTGCCCATACACACCACTTTGGTGCCGGGGCCGGCGCGCGTGATCAGCGTCTTCATCTGTTTGGGGGTGAGGTTCTGCGCCTCGTCGATGATCAGGTATTTATTGAGGAAGGTGCGGCCTCGCATAAAGTTGAGCGACTTGATCTTGATACGCGAGCGGATCAGGTCGCGCGTGGCGGCACGCCCCCATTCCCCGCCCTCGTCGGAGGTCTGGTTGAGCACGTCGAGGTTGTCGTCCAGCGCACCCATCCACGGCGACATCTTCTCTTCTTCGGTGCCCGGCAAAAAGCCGATGTCCTCGCCCACCGGAACGGTGACGCGCGTCATGATGATCTCGGAGTAGAGCTTGGATTCCAGTGTCTGCATCAGTCCTGCCGCCAGCGTGAGCAACGTCTTGCCGGTGCCCGCCTGACCCAGCAGCGTGACGAAATCGATCTCCGGATTCATCAGCAGATTGAGCACGAAATTCTGTTCGCGGTTGCGCGCGGTGATGCCCCAGATCGCATTCTTGCTGTGCGTGTAATCGGTGAGGGTGCGCAGGGTGGCGGCGGTGTCGTCCTGCGCGGTGACCACGGCGTAGAACGGTTTTTCCGCGTCGTCCTGAAACACGAATTCGTTTACCAGCAGATCACGGCACAACGGCCCTTTGACGTTGTAAAAAGTGTGCGCGCCGATGCTGCCGGACTTCATGTCCTTGCCGTGTTTCTCCCAAAAATCGGGATGCAATTCGCGCACGCCGGTGTACAGCAGATCGGTATCTTCCAGCACCTTGTCGTTGAAATAATCCTGTGCCGACAAGCCCAGCGCACGCGACTTGATGCGCATGTTGATGTCTTTACTGACCAGCGTGACCTGACGTTTGGGCTGCTGCTTGTGCAGGTAGGCGACCACGCCGAGGATGGCGTTGTCGGCCTTGCCGTTGGCCAGATTGTCCGGCAACGGGTTGCTGATGAACACGGTCTGCAGGAACAGACGTCCGGTCGCGTTTTTGTTGCCCAGGGCAGCCAGCGGCACTCCCTGGTCGATTTCGTTTTCGCTTTCGCTGACCAGGTTGTCGAGGAAACGGCTGGCCTGGCGCGCGTTGCGTGCCACTTCCGTCATGCCCTTCTTGTTGTTGTCCAGTTCTTCCAGCACGAACATCGGCAGATAGACATCGTGCTCTTCAAAGCGGAACAGGCTGGTCGGATCGTGCATCAGCACGTTGGTGTCCAGCACGAACAATTTTGTCGATTTTTCCGATGAGGCTTTGCGAGCGTTCATTTCATTCCTTATAGGTTTTGTACAAATGCGAGAACTTCCTGTGCGTGGCCGTCCGCTTTGAGACCGCGCCACTCCTTGCGGATGAGGCCTTGCGAATCGAGCACGAAGGTACTGCGCTCGATGCCGCGAACCTGCTTGCCGTACAGCATCTTTTGCTTCATCACGCCGAACAGATTGCACACCGTCTCATCCGTGTCGGAGAGCAGGGCGAACGGCAACGTGAATTTGGATTTGAAGTTTTCATGCGACTTGATGCTGTCACGCGAAAGTCCGCAAACCTCGCAGCCTGCCTGTTGAAATTCGGCATACAAATCACGGAACTGCTGCACCTCGGTGGTGCAGCCCGGGGTGTTGTCTTTGGGATAGAAGAAGAGAACCAGCGATCGGGTTTTGATTGGATACAGTGTGAAATCGACAGCGCCTGTGGCGGGTAAGGTGAAATCGGCGACAGCTTGTTTTGGCATTGAGTACTCCGGTGAATGGTCGACATTGTTGTCAAAATCCGTCCGCAAGGCAAGCACACACAACCATCTTTTTCTGTGCTACGTTGCTGCCCCTGATGAATTGGGACAGTACGGGAATGGTTGACGAAGATTACATGCGCGAGGCGTTGCGGATGGCCGGACAAGCGGCACTGGCCGGTGAGGTGCCGGTCGGCGCGGTGCTGGTGAAGGACGGGATGATCGTCGGGCGCGGCAGCAATGCGCCGATCTCGCGGCATGATCCATCCGCCCATGCCGAGATGATCGCACTTAGAGAGGCGGCGCAACATTTCGGTAACTATCGGCTGGTAGGCTGTGAACTGTTCGTCACGCTGGAACCATGCGTCATGTGCGTTGGCGCAATGTTGCATGCGCGAGTCAGCCGGGTGGTATTCGGTGCGCGCGATTCGAAGACCGGGGCGGCGGGCAGCGTGCTCGATCTGTTCTCCGAAACACGCCTTAACCATCATGCGAGTGTCCAGGGCGGGGTGCTGGCGGAGGAATGCGGCAAAGTGTTGAGTGATTTCTTCGCGGCGCGGCGCGCGCAGCAAAAGTTGGCATGAAGATCGCCATAAACATTTCTTCCCAGTCTTTAGAGTTGAAGGACGACAACGGAAATTTGTTGCGTACTTATCCCGTATCAACCGGCGCGAATGGCGCGGGAGAGGAAAGCGGCAGTTACTGCACGCCGCGCGGCAAGCACGTGATCCGAGCACGGATCGGCGACGGCCTGCCGCAA
>CAYROQ010000021.1:0-28178 GCA_964425955.1 uncultured Sideroxydans sp. | reverse complement strand
CAGTGCTGGTTCAGCGCCGGCCGACGGGCGAAATTTACACGACGCAGCTGGGTGAACAGTATCCCGGGCGCGACTGGATACTGACACGCATCCTGTGGTTATCCGGTTGCGAGAGCGGCTTCAACCGTTCGGGAACTTGCGATACCATGCGCCGCTATATTTACATCCACGGTACACCGGACAGCACACCGCTCGGCAAACCCGGTTCGCGCGGGTGTGTGCGCATGGGTAATGCCGATCTGATCGAATTGTTCGGCCGGGTGACGGTCGGTACGGCGGTTGAGATCGTGGTTTAAGTCAGTTCGAGTACAGTCAAAGTTGCTTCCCCCATCCCAACCCTTCCCCCGGAGGGAGAAGGGCTTGTCTTCCCTCTCCCCGCGGGTGAGGGATTGAGGGAGGGGGAGTTTAGGAGAAGGCAGTATGAGCAGGAAGCAGGGGCCCCGCAGCGTGGGGATGCGACCGGCCGCGAGTGCTGCCGGCCTTCGACACGCTGTATGTTGCGGGCTATATCAAGTTAAGGAGAAGGCAGTATGAGCAATCCATTTACAGTCAGTCTGGTGAGTTGGCATGACGGCGAGCCGTTATTGCGCGCGATTCGCGAGACGGTGTTCATCCGCGAGCAGGGGGTGCCGGAAGAGTTGGAATGGGACGACACGGACGCCATTTGCCGTCACGCCCTGGCGCTCAGTCTCAACGGCGACGCGGTCGGCTGCGGACGTATCCTGACGAACGGACACATCGGGCGTATCGCGGTGATGAAGGATTGGCGCGAGAAAAAAGTGGGCACGGCGATCGTCGAGGCGTTATTGAATGAAGCCCGCAGCCGGGGCTACAAACAGGTCGTGGTGGATGCGCAAACCCATGCCGTTCCGTTCTATCAGGGCTTTGGTTTCGCTGTGAAGGGTACAGAATTCATCGATGCGGGGTTGCCGCATATCCAGATGGAACTCAAGCTGTTGCCGCGTTGAATCACTTGCCGTCCAGGTATTCCTTGTCGCTGAAATTGATCACGGCGAGCGGCTGAAACACGGTAAATGCGGTGATCAGCATGCCGGTGACAAAGGCTTCGGTCAGCATGATGACGGGTGCAAAGACCAGGTAATGATGCTGAATCTCGTGCCAGCTGTAATGACTTATCAGTAACAACAGAAGGGTGGCCGCACAGATCGTGAGTGCCACCGCCATCGCTCCACAAAGGAACCCGTTCCACAGCACAAATAGGAACAGATTTTTGGGCAAATTCTTTTTGCTGAAGCGCAACAGCCATTCGCTGAATAACACCGGAATGGCGATCATCAACAAGCCGTTCAAGCCCAGCGTGCTCCACTCCATACCCAAACGGAACCAGGTGGCGACCATCACCAGCGTGATGGCGATAATTGCGATCTGCCAGCCGAACATCAGCATGAACAACGTCGATCCCAGAATGTGAAAGTTGAAGCCGGGGCGGATGCCGGCATTGAACTGCCAGAAGATGAATGTGCCAATCAGCAAGGCAACCAGTGCGTTGACCATGACGGCGTTGTCCAGCAACTTGCGCCACGGGGCTTGACGTGCCGAGGTAAAAACAAGAATCGCAAAGATGAAATTCGCCAGCCACCACACATCGCTTGGGAATAGCCGGAGCGGAAGATTCACGGCAGTGCGTAGGAGAGTGCCTGGAATTCCAAACACGCGCCGCTCGGCGAACCGTGATGAACTTGGGATGTCTCGTGGCTGCTCGTCTGCATCACGGCCAGCAGATCAAACCCGCCGCCGGGCGCAGCAGCAGCATGCACCACTGTCCCGCAGGACTGGCCATCCAGCCCTTCACTGAACAACTCATCGCCCGCTTTGGGTGAGGCATCACCTGCCACATGCGCCAGATACATGCGCTTTTTCGGTGTGCCCAGATAATGCATGCGCGCCACGATCTCCTGCCCCGGATAACAGCCCTTCTTGAAATTCACGCCGCCGATGACTTCAAAATTAAGCATCTGCGGGACGAAAGATTCCACTGTGGCGGGCAACACGAAAGGGATACCGGCGCGGATATCCAGCCAGTCCCAGCAGGGTGAACCGACCGGTGTGGCGGACTGGCGCAAGCTTTGCCATATGACTACTGCACGTTGGGCACTGCTGATTATTTGATAGCGTTGAGCATCGCGCCGCACCAGAGTATCCGAATCGTGTTGCACCACATCCAGCGTTTGTTGCGGCAAGTTTGGATAGATCTTTTGCAACGCGGCTTCGGCATGCGCGCCGGAGAGTCCGATACAAACATAGGCGTCGCTTTCATCGCTGATTTTCACTTTGGCGCGCAACACATACATGGAAAGTTTCTTGCGGATGGTTTCAGCCAGACCGCGCGGAAGTTGTAACAGGTAATCGTCCGCGGTCTTCCACACCCACAAACTGGCCAACATGCGACCCTTGGCATTGTTGAAACTGGTGAGTTGCGCGCGGCGGTCGTTCACTTCACGGATGTCGTTACTCAACAGATTTTGCAGGAAGGTCTGCGCGTCTTCGCCCGAGACTTTCAGCAGGCCAAATTGCGCCATATCGCACAACACCGTCCCATCCCGCGTGGCGATCCGCTCGGCGGCCGCATCGCCGAAATCCGACACGATGCCGTCTTGTAGTTGCGCACCTTGTGTTGCCAAAAAATTTTGCCAGTCTGGGTTCATTGCCTTCGTCCGTGGGTGAATGTCTTGCAATCTTACCGCGAAGCCAAACCTTTCGGCTAAACTCTCGCGCCATGAAATTCCTGTTTGTCGCCTTGTCGTTTTTGTTCCTCACTGCCTGCGATGGCGGTCTGTGGAACGCCCCCTATCCGGGTGAGGATGCGGGTAAATCCATCCTCTACACTGCGTTCACCGAACGTCCGAAACATCTCGATCCGGCGCAGGCGTACAGCGAGAACGAATACGAGTTTCTGGCGCATATTTATTCTCCACCGCTGCAATACCATTACCTGAAACGCCCGTATCAACTGGTGCCGCTGGCCGCCCGCGAGATGCCGACGGTGACCTATCTGGACAAGAACCACCAGCGCTTGCCGGGCAATGTGGCGGCAGAGTCTATCGCCTTCAGCGTGTACGAGATTCATATCAAATCGGGTATGCGCTTCCAGCCGCATCCGGCTTTCGTGATCGCGTATCAGCAACTTGGCGCGGCCGACCTGGCCGACATTCACTCGCTAAATGATTTTGCCCAGACCGGTACGCGGGTGGTGACAGCGGCGGATTACGCCTACCAGATCAAGCGACTCGTGCATCCTCAGTTGCACACGCCCATCGCCGGCGTGATGGGTGAATATATTGTCGGTTTGAAAGAATACGCGGCCACCTTGCAAGCCGCTAGCAAGGCGCAGCCGGAAACTTTCCTCGATCTGAACCGGCACGCCTTGTCCGGCGTGGAAGTGGTGGACGACACCACGTACCGCATTACCATTCACGGAAAATATCCGCAGTTCGCTTATTGGCTGGCGATGCCCTTCTTCTCGCCGATGCCGCACGAGGTGGTGCGTTTTTATGCGCAGCGCGGCATGCGCGAACGCAACCTTTCGTTGGACTGGTGGCCGGTGGGCAGCGGGCCGTATTACCTGTCGGAGAACGATCCGAATCGGCGCATGGTGATGACGCGCAACCCGTATTACGACAGCGAGAATTATCCGGATGAAGGCGAGGCCGGAGATGCTCAAGCGGGATTGTTGACCGATGCGGGCAAGCCGCTGCCGCTGATCGAACGCATCGTGTTCTCGCTGGAAAAAGAGACCATCCCCTATTGGAACAAATTCCTGCAAGGTTATTACGATGCCTCGGGCATCAGTTCGGACAGTTTCGACCAGGCGGTGCAGGTGAATGTCAGCGGCGAAACGGCGGTCAGTGACGAGATGAACGCGCAGGGCATCCGACTCACGACGTCGGTGGCAACTTCCACCATGTACACCGGATTCAACTGGCTTGATCCGGTTGTGGGAGGATCAAGCGAGCGTGCGCGCAAGTTGCGCCAAGCCATCGCGATCGCCGTCGACTTTGAAGAGTTTATTTCCATCTTCGCCAACGGTCGCGGTATCGCGGCGCAGTCACCCATTCCTCCCGGTATCTTCGGATACCGTGAAGGCAAGGAAGGTATCAACGGCTATGTGTATGACTGGGTGGATGGTGCGCCCAAGCGCAAATCCATACACGAAGCGAAGCGATTGCTGGCCGAAGCGGGTTATCCGGGAGGTCTGGATGCCAAGACCAAACAGCCGCTGGTGATCCACCTCGACACCACCGCCAATGGCGTGGGCAACAAATCGCGGCTGGATTGGATACGCAAACAGTTCGACAAGATCGGCGTGCAACTCGACGTGCGCAGTACCGATTACAACCGTTTTCAGGACAAGATCCGGCGCGGCGATACGCAGATGTATTACTACGGTTGGAACGCGGACTACCCCGATCCCGAGAATTTCTTTTTCCTGCTGCACGGGCCGCAAGCCAAGGTGGGCAAGGGCGGCGAGAACGCATCGAACTACAGCAATCCGGAATATGACCGCCTGTTCGAGCGGATGAAGAATATGGAGAACAGCCCGGCGCGGCAACTCATCATCGACCAGATGCTGGAAATATTGCGCCGCGATTCGCCCTGGTTGTGGGGCTACCACCCCAAGAGTTACGTGCTGCAACACGGCTGGCTGAACAACATCAAGCCCAACATCATGGCCAACAACAAACTCAAATATTGGCGCGTGGATAGCGCACAACGTGACCGGCTGCGCGGTGTATGGAACCAGCCGATTTACTGGCCGCTGTGGTTGGGTGCGGCTGCGATGTTGTTGTTTGGTGTGTGGCTGTGGCGGGTGCTGAAGAAACGCGAAGAGGCGGTCTGATTCTTCTTGGAAACCGGGAATTTCAGATGGCGTACCACACTGCAAAATAATGACAGACCGTGCCGCCCAACACAAAAAGGTGCCACACGAAATGACCGAAACGCAAACGCCAGTCGGTCGCGAAGAACGCTACACCGGCGGTGTAACAGATCCCGCCTGCGACCAACCAAATCAATCCCGCAGTTGGCAGCAGCGCATATAACGGTTTGATGGCCACTAGGATCAGCCAGCCCATGACCAGATACAAGCCGGTCGAAATGCCCGGGTAGCCGATCTTGCGGAACACCTTCAGGGTGATGCCCACTGCGGCAAGTCCCCAGATCAGACCGAACAATGTCCACCCCCAGACACCATGCAAAACGCCCAAAGTGAACGGCGTGTAGGTGCCCGCGATGAGCAGGTAGATCATGGAGTGGTCGACCACGCGGAAGATATTTTTCAGCGGTGTCGGCTTCAATACGTGATACAGCGCGGAGGCCAGGTAAAGCAGGATCATGGTCGTGGCAAAGATGGACGTGCCGACGATGTAACCGACTTCACCCTGTCGCGCCGCATGCACGATCAGGAATGGTGTGCCGATGATCGCCAGTAGGAAGCCGATGCCGTGACAAGTGCTGTTGGCGATTTCTTCCTGGCGCGTTTGTTCGCGCAGGGGTGATAAGCGGGTAGGGGAGTTCTCAGTCGATTGGGGCTCAGACATGGGCAGTGTGGGGTTCAGCCCAAGCCTGTTGCAGCGCCTCGGCGAACAATGCAACCGGTTGTGCACCGGAGACACCGGTCTTTCCGTCGAACACGAAGAACGGTACACCGCTGATACCCAATTCGGCCGCGCGTGCTTCGTCTGCCCGCACTTCACTCCCGAATGTTTCACTTTGCAGCAGGGTTAGTGCATGACTTTCGGCGATGCCGAATCCGGGTGCGATTTGTGCCAATGCGGTGCGGTCGCCCACCGCGAGTGATTCGGAAAAATAGGCTTGCATGAGGCGTTCGATAGCCTGGCCGCCCATTTGTTTCGAAGCCGCAAAGTGCAGCAGGCGGTGTGCGTCGAAGGTGTTGCCGGGGCGTGCTGCGGACAAGTGATAATCCAATCCCACTTCCTTGGCGAGTGCCGTGACACGGAAATTCATGGCGCTCGCCTGTTGCAGACTGACGTTGTATTTGCGTGACAACATCTCTTCCAACGATTCCGGATAGATAGCGGGGGATTTTGGATCGAGTTCGAAACTGCGCCAGATCACCTGCACGTTTTCTTTATGTTCAAACTCGGCCAGTGCCAACTCGAAACGCCGTTTGCCGATAAAACACCAGGGGCAGATCACGTCCGACCAAATTTCAACTTGCATTTGCTTTCCCCTTTGCGACTTTTTCTTGCGGGAAGAATTCCCCGTGATACGGTAACGTTCATTCTACCCGTGGCGGTTATCCGCCGCATATTGTTTGCCCTTACAATACCGCCACTCATGATCGCCTACCTGATACGCCGCATCCTATACGCCGTGCCCATTTTGATCGGGGTGAATCTGCTCACCTTCGCGCTGTTTTTTGTGGTGAACACACCGGACGACATGGCACGTATGCAACTCGGCATCAAACGTGTGACACCGGAGGCCATCGAGAAGTGGAAGCAGCAGCGCGGTTATGACAAACCGCTGATGCTCAACAGCGCGGCCAGCGGTACAGGAAAATTTACCGACACCATCTTCTGGACAAAATCCGCCAGCATGTTTGTGTTCGACTTTGGCTATTCCGATGACGGACGCAGCATAGGCCGCGAGATCGCCACGCGCATGGGGCCCAGCCTCGCCATCGCGCTGCCGACTTTTCTCATCGGGCTTGTTGTGTATGTGTGTTTTGCCTTGCTGATGACACTGTTCCGCGCCACCGCGCTGGATATGGCGGGCGTGGCCTTGTGTGTATTTCTGATGTCTATTTCCGGACTGTTCTACATCATCGGCGGCCAATTCCTGGCTAGCAAATTGTGGCATCTGGTTCCCATCTCCGGGTATGCGGGTGGAACGGACAGTTTCAAATTCGTGGTACTTCCCATCGTCATTGGCGTGATCGGCGGAGTCGGTTCCAGCAGTCGCTGGTATCGCACCATCTTCCTCGAGGAGATCGGCAAGGACTATGTGCGCACCGCACGCGCCAAGGGTCTATCCGAACTGCGTGTGTTATTCAGACATGTGTTGAAGAACGCGATGATCCCGATCCTCACCGGCGTGGTGGTAGTCATCCCGCTGCTGTTCATGGGTAGCCTTCTTACCGAATCGTTCTTCGGCATCCCCGGCTTGGGTAGCTACACCATTGACGCCATCAACGCGCAGGATTTCAGCGTGGTGCGTGCGATGGTTTTCCTCGGCTCGGTGCTGTACATCGTCGGGCTGATATTGACGGATGTTTCATACACGGTGGTCGATCCACGGGTGAGGCTGCAATGAGTTTCACGCCCGTCATCCTGTGGAGCGATGCGCTGGTGTTTCTGCTGATGGCGGCGGGGGGCTTTGGCGTCTGGTATATCCGGCGGCGCGAACATCTGCTGTTGCCTTGGCGGCGAGTGGGGCAGAGCAGTTTGGCGATGGTGTCGTTGCTGGTCTTGTCGCTGTTCGTTTTGGTTGGTTTGCTGGATACCCTGCATTTCAGGAGCGTTTTGCCGCAACAGAGCAACGGCGAAAAAGTATATTCACCGGAGGTGTTGAGTCTGTTCGACAAACTGGTTGAGCCGCTGCGTACCCACACCGAGAAGACCTATTCCGCTCCGTTCGCGCTGACGCTGTTCGCCAAGGAGAGTTTGAGTGATGCGCAGGGTAACGTGATGCGCGATTATCCGAGGTTGTTGTATGGCGGTGCGCATTTGACTGAAGCATCACAGCGCGATGCGGATGTGGTGGAGCGGGGGGTGATCGGAGCGATGTCGGGTTTGGCTGTCGGCGTATTGATCTGCTTCATGTGGTTGGTCGTGCTTCCCTCGCCCGCAGGCGGGAGAGGGACTGAGGGTGAGGGAGGTCAATCGGAGCAAAAATATTTAGAACGCGGCACATATTTAAAGACCCTCACCCCAACCCTCTCCCGCCTGCGGGCGAGGGGGCTTGATTCGTCGTTGTCAGCCCTATTTGTAACTCTTCTCATCCTCGCCACGCTCATCGGCGCACTTGTCAATCTCGCCTCCGTCTATCACGTGCTGGGTACGGACAAGGTCGGGCAAGACGTGCTGTACCTTTCATTGAAAAGCATCCGCACCGGTCTCATCATCGGTACGGTGACGACGCTGGTGACGTTGCCGCTGGCCTTGTTCCTCGGTGTCGCTGCCGGATATTTTCGCGGCTGGGTGGACGACATCATCCAGTACATCTACACCGTGCTCAGTTCCATTCCCAGTGTGTTGCTCATCGCGGCGGCCGTGCTGATGATGCAGGTGACGATCGACACGCATCCGCAGTGGTTCGATACCGCCGCATCGCGTGCCGATCTGCGGCTGGTGTTTTTGTGTTTGATTCTTGGTGTGACCAGTTGGACAGGGTTATGCCGTTTGCTGCGCGGCGAGACCTTGAAACTGCGCGAGATGGAATACATCCAGGCGGCGCAATCGTTCGGCGTGTCCTCGCTGCGCATCCTCACCCGACACATCATGCCCAACGTGATGCACATCATCCTCATCGCACTGGTGATGGATTTTTCCGCGCTGGTGCTGGCCGAGGCGGTGCTGTCTTATGTCGGTGTCGGCGTCGATCCCTCTATGATTTCGTTCGGCACCATGATCAACGGCGCGCGCCTGGAGATGGGGCGCGAGCCAATGGTGTGGTGGGCACTGGCCTCGGCGTTCTGCTTCATGCTGGTGCTGGTGTTGGCGGCGAATCTATTCGCCGATGCGGTGCGTGATGCGTTCGATCCGAGGTTGAACCGGACGGGTGTTTGATTTACACAACGTGAATTGACGGGCAAATCTGCGCTGAGATTTTTTCCTGCCGTTATTTTTTTGCCTGATCCGGAAATAGTGTGGCACTCAAGGCAGCACTCATATCTTGGTCGAGTGTCTTGATGCCCTTGATCACAAATGTCCCGCCGTTCCGCCAGGAAGTCTGCACATTTGCCAGCGGTTCGGATGTCAGCAAATTCATGACTCGAACATCAAGAAGCACCTCGGTACCGCCTTCGACGATGCCAGGTAATCCAATAATGAGTCGCGGCCCCAATTCACGCACCACGATGAACAGAACGCGCTCGGGTTTGGGCGAGGTAGTCGTTGCAAGCCGCATGAGTTCTTCATCCGAATTCAACGCTTGATTCGCGGGCAAAGAATAAATGCCTGCGACAGTTATGCAACTTGAACGACTGAGAAAATCCTGGATACCGCGCAGCGCGGCAGCTTCACGCAGCAAGGGTTCCTTCTGATCGGGTCGCCACTGCGTACCCCAATAAACCGCTGTGCTGATAGCAGGTGAACCTATTTGGCACAGCGACTGCTTGAGCGGTGAACCGGTGATCTCGACCTTTGTCGTCGCGCAACCCGCCAAAAATATCAGGGCGGAGAATATCGTGAAGGTGAAGGGAAGATTGCGTTTAGGCATTTAAGGCCTTATTGCAGCCAGCAGCGTTGTAAACGCGCTTGGTTGAGGGCGGATTATTAGCGAGCTTGTTAGCCGGTCGCCGAGGACGGACGACCAATTCTCCGCCGCAGTTTGGACACTTGCCACCGAGGGCAGTGTCTGCGCATGACGCGCAGAAAGTACACTCGAATGAGCAGATGCGGGCCTCAGTGGACTCGGGTGGCAAGTCTTTGTCACAGCACTCGCAGCTTGGCCTCAATTCGAGCAATTCATTCTCCTAACGAACAGGTTGGTAGGCTGAGCACTAAGATGCCCAACGTTAAGTTAAGGGGCGCGCCGCTTCTGGCGCGTCCCACTTGAACGTGAGGTTAGACTTGACGATGGCTCAACAAGCCGCCCAGACACAAATTTGTGAAGTACGCTGGCAATTAATGTCTGGTATGGCATACCTTCTTCGAGTGCTCGTGCTTGAATATCCATTAAATCTGGAGTGGACAGACGGATGTTGATCCGCTTTTCTTTGAGAAAAGTAGCAGTTGCGGCAGCTTTGAATTTTGCCAATCTGGCTTTTGAAGGGGAAGTGGTCTTAAGCTCGCCCTTCTCATAGGCGTCCAGGATATCTTTCTCAAACGCATCAAGTTTTTTCATCTGGTTTACTCCTCAATAAATAGTCTCTGGTCGCCTTCCTGCTGGGAATTACTGTCTTTAAAAAGTAGTAATCTGACTCTTCAACGTATGGAACCAAGTAAACATAGCCATCAAGCGTCACAACAAGAACGGACTGGTTTGGATACTTTTCCAAGTTCGGGTGGCGCAACTCATCCAGTAAACCATCCGCTTCAATAGCAAGTGCTATTTCCTCGAACGATATGCTGCGCCCAATTTTCAGAGCCTCATTTTTATCGGGGTTCCAGCGAAAAGGTTTCATGCTGCCAGTTTATCTTGATGTGTGCCTATTGTCACCATTTGGGTGATGCGGCCTAACGTTAAGTTGAGGGGCTGATGCGGGCTGCTTCGTGGCAGTCCCGCTCGAACGTTAGGTTAGCGCCCATGATAGGAAGCAGCTTGCTCTTTGCTTCTTCAAACGCTCTCACAATATGGCGCTTCAGATAGATACCTTGTGAACCAAAGAAGAAACAGATGTCATCTTGGTATTGTGAACACTGCTCGAAGTCACCAATTTTCAACAGATTAGCTTTTCCAAACGCAACATTGAATGTCGATTTAATGTTCCCCACCTCGATATAGTGATTTTCAGAATCGGGGTGACAGAGCGCATCTCGAACGTATTTGATGAGATCAGATACGTCTTTGATTTTCTCTGTCCTCTTTACATCATCGACGAATGCGATACGCGATGAAAACTTCTCTGATTTGTACATAAGATCACGTAGCGCAATTAGCAGTTCAATAAATGCAGCGCGAAAAAGCACATTTTGAGAATTTTGTGGCTGGAAGATTCCACAGCTAAGCAGTTCGTCGATGCGATGAATTGCGCTCTCGACATCACTCTTTGTAAAAAAATCCACATCGGGCATCGTGACCTCCTGGGCGCTAACGTGGAATTAACCGGCTCCGCGCTTTACCCGCTTGAGCGTAGGGTTAGCGACCATGTGGCAACTCGGAGAGCCAAAAGTTAGCTCGCTCGCTAGACTAAGGCTGTGTGAGCAGTGGATTTGCAAGCTCATGCAGCAACTCGCGAACTTGCGAAGTAGAGAAACCAACATCATCGCGGCACTCCAGTGCATTTGCCCAGTCTTCGACCTCGGCGGCTGAAAGGGAGCCTTGCTTGAACAGCGATAAGACATGGCAAAAGTCCTCCGGGGTAAGAAGCACCAACTCCGATTTGCTGTCCCAAGGAAACTCCGCCAAGCGCGAGATTGCCTCGGGGATGGGCATTGTAATTCTGACCAAAGCGGCAAGTGTGGAGGCACGATTCATGGGCGCTAACGTTCAAGGTAATCGGCGCTGCGCGGCTTCATCGCGCAGCGTCCGGTTGACCGCAGGGTTGGGCAACACGGTCTTCGCGAAGACAAACTGCTGTCCAGATTGCTCCTGCCGCATCGATTGCGCCGAACAGTATGAGGATTGGAGGTGCAAAGTCCAGTAAGACAAACGCGATCAAAAAGACGACGACCGAGAGCCTTGCTGTAACCGTCCAACGAAAAAAGAGCCGCAACTCGTTGCGCGACGCCATGAAATCCAAGTAACCAACGATAAGCATCAGCAAACCAACAATGCGAATCCAGACTTCGTGTGTCTCTGCAACGCCGAAGATTGACAGAATTAGGTTGGGAGCAACGATGAGTAGTGAGCCGAAAACGATCATGTAAATTGAGAACACACGCACGCTAAATGCAGACTTGCTCATTGGTGATACTCCATGTGTTGCGAGGAAACTACGTATTGGTGTGGGGCCCAACGTGAAGGTGAGGGGCTGCGCGCTTTTGCGCCGTCCCTCTCGAACGGCAGGTTAGGCGAAATGCGTGATGTCAAGACTTGCCCCATTGCGCTCACTGTAACTTTTGCATATCGGAAGCTGCTTTTGCTGATGCACGGTCTTGCTGAAACTCATGAGCACTCACAAGAGCGTATAAGAGTAAAACGGCTGGGGTAGCCCAAGGTGAGAACTGGGCAAGACTTGCACAAGCGATCCCGACGAAGATGAGCCCGAATGGCATAGAAAAGCTCTTAACACCAGACAGCCGGGTAAAAATCAGGAACACGAACAACGAACCGAAGATGCCCGCAGCAAAGTGAATAAGTGCATTCGCCATCTTTCCTCCCCCCATTGCCTAACGTGAAATTGAGGGGCTGCGCGCTTTTGCGCAGTCCCGCTCGAATGTAGGGTTGGGCGTCATTAACGCTTCCGCCGAATGACATAGGCGTTGTCTGCCAACGCAAAACCGACCTTGGGGTAATAGGCCATCGCACCGGGCGCGGACATCAGGATAAGGGATACCTCTTCTCCAATAATGGACTGGGTGCGTCGAATTAGCTCCCGGCCGATGCCATGCTTCTGATAGGCGACGTCAACTGCAAGATCGGAGAGGTAACAGCAATAGCTGTAGTCTGTCAGCGCCCGACTTACGCCAATTAGGCGGACTCCGTCCCATGCTGAAATGACAACGTTTGCGTTCGCAAACATTTGCGCGATGCGCGGAATATCTTTCGTTGGCCTGCTAATGCCCGATGCCTCGAAGACACGAGCAATTTCGACAGGCTCAAGTGGCTGGTTCTCGCGGTACTCAATCATTCGACACTATCCATTGTCTAAAGCGTGTGACATGCCGAGTATGACGCCCAACGTTAAATTGAGGGGCAGGCCGCTTCTGGCCTATCCCTCTCGAATGTTAGGTTAGACCGTTTTTCTAAAACCTCGATTTTAAGGTCTGAAAATTTTGGAGTGCCTACCCCAGTCGACAGCGGATAATCATGTACGGCTCCAGTTTTTTGATAACCGCGCCTCAAATAGAAAGCAATGAGTTCACTTCTTGATGACACCACAGCCATGATGAATTTCTCGGAGCCGAAACTTTCGTTTGCATAACTTTCTGCATGAGCGAGCATTTGTTTTCCGGCTCCCGCGCCTTGTAGTTTTGGATTAACGGCAAGCATTCCGATATGGCTATAACTTCCGTCTTTTTCAACATGGACGCAAGCCACAATTTCTGAGTCTTTGAGGCCAACAAGAATAACGGAATCTGGCTTTGATATAACTTCCGCAATTTGACCGACACTTGTTCTGTTCCCAGACACCAAATCGGATTCATGAGTCCAACCAGCCGTGCCTGTTTCTGGGCGATATGCTTTGTTAACGAGTTGCGCTATTGCCTCGACATCAGATTTATTGGCTGTGCGGAAGGTATCCATGCTCATAGTCGGCTTACGGTCTAACGAATATAGTTAAGCGGCACCCCCGCAGTGCGGGGCAGTGCGATGCCAACGTGGTTTGTGGTTGGCAGCGCCCGCACAAGTGGGGCGTAGCCGCGAGCAAAGCGAGCGGTGTCCGCTTGAACGAACGTTCGACGGGAGAGGTTGCGGCATGAATGTGGCAAGTGCAGCAAAGCGTGCATAACCCACTCCCTTCCAAATAAATCCGTGATGGTTTTATTCAAGGCCGCGAAGCGTTGATTCGGCTTGTTCGCATCAAAGCTCGCTTTATGCGACAGCGCGAAAAACGCTTCGCACGCTATCACAATCTGATTGGGTTCATAAAGCGCGGCCATTTATTGTACCGCTATGCATTTCAATTCACCCTTCACCGCAACCTATCGCGATGAACGTAATATAGAAAACAATTTCATAGAGCGGCAATGTCGCCTATGTCGGCGCGGATTGTCAAGCGCCAAATATTCAATTCTAATTATCATCGTATTAGCTGATTATTTGGCTGGACTTCCATTTTAGGGCAACCTAAAATTCTGCGGATGGAAGCTCATGCCGTTCCTCAGGATCCCCCCAAATTGCTCGACCGTGTGCGCACCGAGATTCGTGTGCGTCATTACAGCATCCGCACCGAAGAAACGTATGTGGATTGGGCGCGCCGATTTATTTTGTTTCATGACAAACGTCACCCAAAGGATATGGGGGCGGAAGAAGTGCGCGATTTTTTGAACCATCTTGCGGTGGTGCGCAATGTCTCGGCTTCGACGCAGAATCAAGCCAAATCGGCGCTGCTGTTTTTATACCGCGAGGTATTGAAGATCGAGCTGCCTTGGCTGGATGAAGTGATTGCGGCCAAGTCTGCCAAACGCTTGCCTGTGGTGTTGACCCCGACTGAAACGCGTCGTTTGTTGGATTCGATGTCCGGAACGATGGGGCTGGTGGCGAGCTTGTTGTATGGCACGGGGATGCGTTTGCTGGAAGGGTTGCGCTTGCGGGTAAAAGATGTTGAGTTTGAAAGGCGCGAGATCATTGTGCGCGAGGGCAAGGGTAATAAAGACCGGGTGACGGTTCTGCCGGAAAATATGATTTTGCCGTTGCAAACCCATCTGAAAAAAGTGAAGGCGTTGCACGAGCGGGATTTGGAGTCGGGTTTTGGCGAGGTCTATCTGCCCGATGCGCTGGGGAAAAAATATCCCAAGGCGGCGACTGCATGGGGTTGGCAGTTTGTGTTTCCTTCGGTGGTGCGCTCGGTTGATCCGCGCTCGGGCGTTGAGCGCAGGCATCACTTGTATGAGGCGAGCGTGCAGCGCGCCGTGCGCGAGGCGGCGAAGCTGGCGCAGATCATCAAGCCGGTCACTCCTCATACTTTGCGTCATTCATTTGCTACCCATCTGCTGCAATCCGGTTATGACATCCGCACCGTGCAAGAACTGCTCGGGCACTCTGATGTTTCCACCACCATGATCTACACTCACGTTCTGAACAAAGGCGGCAAGGGTGTGATTAGTCCGCTGGATCGATAAGGCATGAATTCATTACTTTCTGTTGCTTCGCTCACCACAAAGCTGCACAACGGTGCTTGCATCGTTGACGACCTTTCATTCGACATCGCGGCGGGCGAGACTTTTGCGCTGCTTGGTGAATCGGGTTGCGGCAAATCCATGACGGCGCTTTCGCTGATGCGCTTGTTGCCGGATGGGGTGGTGCATGCGGGTGGGGCGGCGCAGATGGATGGGGTGGCTTTGTTCGAGATTGTCGAACGCGAGATGCGCACGGTGCGCGGCGGCAAGATGGCGATGATCTTTCAGGAGCCGGGGCTGAGTCTGAATCCGGTGATGACGGTGGGTGAGCAGATCGCGGAGGTGTTGGGGTTGCATGGGGTGTTCCCCCATCCCAACCCTTCCCCCGATGGGAGAAGGGCTACACGTCCCTCTCCCATCGGGGGAAGGGTTGGGAAGGGGGAGGCACCAAATTGAGAAGCGTTGCATCGAGTTGCTCGATCAAGTCGGCATCCCGGATGCGGCACGCCGTTTGGATGAATATCCGTTCCAGCTTTCGGGTGGTATGAAGCAGCGCGTGATGATCGCGATGGCGTTGGCGGGTAGTCCGAAATTATTGATTGCCGATGAGCCGACCACCGCGCTGGATGTGACGATCCAGGCGCAAGTGTTGCAACTGTTGCGCGACACCCAATCCCGTTCCGGCATGGCGATGTTGCTCATCACGCACGATCTGGGGGTGGTGGCTGAGAACGCGCATCGCGTCGGGGTGATGTATGCCGGGCAGATCGTCGAGCAGGCGTCACGCGAACAATTGTTTGCTTCACCTTTGCATCCCTATACTCAAAAACTTTTCGCCGCGTTGCCTAGTGGAACACGCACAGGTTTTTCCCTGAGTGCTATTCCCGGAAATGTGCCCGCGCTGGGAAGTATCCCCGTGGGTTGCCGTTTTGCGCCGCGCTGTGATCGTGTATGGGAGTTGTGCCATGAACAGACGCCGCAGTGGACGGAAGTGGCAGAAGGGCAGGGGGTGAGGTGTCATCTATACAGTGAAGGGGGAAGAGGGAAGGGAGAAGGGGGAAACCTCGGTGCCGCTTTTGCCCTTCCCCCTTCCCCCTTGACCCTTCCCATTCATTCCTCATTCCTTTTGCAGGTTGAAAACTTGCAAGTTTATTTCCCCATCCGCAAAGGGATTCTGCAGCGCGTCGTCGGTCAGGTGAAAGCGGTGGATGGTGTGTCGTTGTCTATTCCGCAGGGTCGCACGTTGGCACTGGTGGGTGAATCCGGTTGCGGTAAAACCACGCTGGGCAAGGCGCTACTGCAATTAATCCCATCTACTTCGGGCAGTGTGTTGTTCAACGGAATCGAGTTGGTTGGGGCGCATGCTTCCCGCGCCGGGATGCAGATGGTGTTTCAAGATCCTTATGCGTCGCTCAATCCCAAGATGCGTGTGGCGGAGATTTTGGAAGAGGGGATGGCTGCGCTGAATATCGGTGGCAACACTACGGTGCGACAGGCGACCATTGACGGCTTGTTGGACAAAGTCGGTTTGGCGCGCGACAGCAAGTGGCGTTATCCGCATGAGTTTTCCGGTGGGCAGCGTCAGCGTATTGCTATCGCGCGTGCACTCGCGGTGTCACCTCAGTTGTTGATCTGCGACGAACCAACCAGTGCGCTGGACGTATCGGTGCAGGCGCAGATTTTGAATCTGTTGAAAGCGTTGCAGCAGGAATTGGGTTTGAGTTATCTGTTCATCACGCACAACCTGGCGGTGGTGGAATATCTCGCGCATGAGGTGTGTGTGATGTATCTGGGGCGCATCGTCGAACGCGGCACGACGCAGGAAGTGTTGCAGTCGCCCAAGCATCCTTACACACAGGCATTGCTTTCCGCCGTGCCACGCATCGATGGCAAGGGCAGGGAATTTATCAAGTTGGAAGGGGATCTGCCGTCGCCGGCGAATCCGCCGGCGGGGTGTCATTTCGCTCCGCGTTGTGCGCGGGTGATGCCAGCCTGCACGAATTATCCGAGGGTGTCCCACATTAGCGACACACATGCTGTGTGTTGCCATCTGTTTGGGAAAAACAACTAGCGGTTGCTGGCAGCCATCCGCACGCGTTTTGAAGTGGAACGTTTGGCGTGGGCTTTGCGGCGGACGGGGCCGTTGGAGGCGAGGATAGAAAAACGTTGTCCAACACGTAGATGGCGACTGCCCCGATTCATCGCGATCAGGTTGGATTGGCTGGTGCGGAAACGTTTCGCGAGGGAGGAGATAGTGTCGCCTTTGCGCACGGTGTAACTGAATCCGGACATCTCGGCGACGGCAGAATCGTGCATGTTGAACGGGGCGAATTCGGACTCTTCCTCATCTTCTCCGATTGGAACCAGTATTGTCTGGCCGTTGCTGGCAAACGCATATTTCGATAAACCGTTCGCCGTGCGCAATTGTTGCTCGGTGATGCCGAAGCGCGTCGCGATCTCGCCGAACGATTCGCCTTTATTGGTTTGCAGGGCGCGCCACGTGACCAATCTCTCGTTGTGATTTTCCAGGTTGTTACGGAAAGTATCCACCTTGTCTACCGGCAACAGGATGACCTCATTGCTATCTTGAAGTAACACGGGTCGGTTGTGTCCGGGGTTGAGGGCGGTGAATTCGTCCATCGAGATTTCGGCCAACTTGGCGGCCACTTCCAAGTCCATCGGTTTGGAGGTGGTGACCACGGCGAAATACGGACGATTGGGAATGTCGTGAAATACCAAACCGAAGCGTGCCGGATCGCTGACGATGTTTTTCACGGCCAGCAGTTTTGGCACGTAATTGCTGGTCTCGCGTGGCATCTTGAGGCTGCTGTAGTTGGTCGGCTTGCCGCGCTTGCGGTTCTTGGCCTGAGCCCGTGCTACGGCGTTCTCGCCCCAGTTGTAGGCGGCCAGCGCCAGTTCCCAATCGCCGAATTGGTCATGCAGTTTTTGCAGATAATCCAGCGCGCCGTTGGTGGCGCCGATCACGTCACGGCGTCCGTCATACCACCAGTTCTGTTGCATGCCAAAACTCTTGCCGGTCGAGGGAATGAACTGCCAGATGCCGGAAGCGCGCGCCACCGAATTCGCACCGGGATTGAACGCGCTCTCGATGATGGGCAACAGCGCGATCTCGCTTGGCATGCCGCGACGCTCGACTTCTTCAACGATATAAAACAGATAACGCTGCGCGCGTTCGCTCATGCGCAACACATAATCAGGATGGCTCGCGTACCATTTTTCGTGGCGCCGGATCAGCGGACTGTTAAGCTCGTTCATGGCAAAACCGCTGCGAATGCGGTGCCATACATTCTCGTCGGGCAACGCGGAAATTTCCGCATAGTCGCCTTTGAGATTGGTCAATTCGATTTGGATCGGTTCTGCTTCAAGCGGGATATTTGTAGGTTGAAGTTGAGATTCGGGTGCCGGAGGTTGCGTATCCAATGCGGGGGCAACGATCATTGCTTCGCGTATGGGTGCTGCTTCCTGCAAATTCACGGAACCGGCGTGTTGAGTTTCTTGTCCGGCCGCGATGCTGGCAGAAGTGAAAATCGTGCAAGTGATAAAAAACAACAGCGCGCCTAAGCGCGCTGTTGTTCTGTTTCGGCGTAAGTGCCGATGGATCAACGTATGACCTCTTTGAGTTGCTCAAGGATGGCGGGATTCTCAAGCGTCGATACATCTTGAGTGATCTCTTCGCCCTTGGCGATGGCACGCAACAAGCGGCGCATGATCTTGCCGGAGCGGGTCTTGGGCAGGTTCTCACCAAAACGGATCTCATCCGGTTTGGCGATTGGGCCGATCTCTTTACCGACCCAGTTACGCAATTCCTCAGCAAGTTTTTTCGCCGCTGCGGCATCGGCAGGGCGTGCGCCCTTCAATACCACAAAGGCGACTACCGCTTCACCCTTGATCTCATGCGGCTTGCCCACTACGGCGGCTTCCGCCACCAGTTTATTCGATACCAATGCAGACTCGATCTCCATGGTTCCCAAACGGTGGCCGGAGACGTTCAACACGTCATCGATACGCCCCATGATCCAGAAATATCCGTCCGCATCGCGGTGCGAGGAATCGCCGGCCAGATACGCGCCCTTCATTTCTTCAGGGAAATAGCCTTTTTTGTAGCGTTCCGGATCGCCCCAGATAGTGCGGATCTGCGAGGGGAAAGGTTTCTTGATGACCAGGAAACCACCATGCTGATCGTTCACTTCGTCACCTGCCTCATTGACGATGGTGGCGATGATGCCGGGCAGGGGAAGGGTGCAGGTGCCGGGTTTGATCGGCATCGCGCCGGGCAGCGGTGCGATCATGTGGCAACCGGTCTCGGTCTGCCACCAGGTATCAACGATAGGGCAACGTGCGTGACCGACGGTGTTGTAGTACCACATCCAGGCTTCCGGATTGATCGGTTCGCCCACCGTGCCCAACAGGCGCAGCGAGGAGAGGTCGTATTTTGTCGGCAGGTCGCCGCCCAATTTGATCAGCGAGCGGATTGCGGTGGGTGCGGTGTAGAAGGTGGTGACCTTGTGGTCCTGGATCATTTTCCAGAAACGTCCGGCATCCGGGAATGTGGGCACGCCTTCGAAAATGACCTCGGTCGCGCCCATCGCCAGCGGGCCGTAGGCCACATAGCTGTGTCCGGTGATCCAGCCCACGTCGGCGGTACACCAGAAGATGTCCGTTGGCTTGTAATCGAACACCCACTGCATGGAGACCATGGCACCCAGCAGATAGCCGCCGGTGGAATGTTGCACGCCTTTGGGTTTGCCGGTGGAACCGGAGGTGTAGAGGATGAACAGCGGGTGTTCGGCACCCACCCATTCGGGTTCGCAGGTGCTGGCTTGTCCGGCGACCACATCGTGCCACCACACATTGTTCTGGCTGTTCCACTGCACTTCGCCACCGGTGCGTTTGTACACGATGACCGTATGCACGCCTTCGGTGCCGCCGAAGGTGAGCGATTCATCGACGGCCGGTTTCAACGGGAGCGCTTTGCCGCCACGGAATTGGCCGTCAGCGGTGATCACGGCGACTGCCTGTGCATCGGTGATGCGTTCGTGCAAGCTCTTGGAAGAGAAGCCGCCGAACACCACGGAATGGATTGCGCCGATACGTGCGCAGGCTTGCATGGCGATGACGGCTTCGACACTCATCGGCATGTAGACGATCACACGGTCGCCTTTTTTGATACCGCGCGACTTGAGTCCGTTGGCGAATTGGCACACACGTGTATGTAATTCACGGTAGTTGATTTTGGTCACGCTGCCATCGTCGGCTTCGAAGATGATGGCGGTCTTTTCCGGTTGGGTGGTGAGATGTTTGTCGAGGCAGTTGTAGGAGACGTTCAGTTCGCCGTCTTCGAACCATTTATAAAACGGGGCCTGACTTTCATCCAGGGTCTTGGTGAAGGGTTTATGCCAAAGCAAAGTCTTACGGGCGAGGTCGGCCCAAAAGCCGGCATAATCTTTGTCGGCCGCGTCACACAGGGCGCGGTAACTTGCCATGCCTGAGACGTTGGCTTGTTTGACGAAATCGTCGGAAGGATTGAACACACGGTTCTCTTGCAGAACGGACTGGATATCGGACACTATCTTCTCCCCAAATTGTAATTGATCACTTCAGTTTCCTAACAGCTGCTTCAAATCAAAACCCCACCGGGTGGGGTCTTCAGCATTGGCAATGACTTCATGCGATCTGCTCAAGTCTATCATTTCCGGCATTATCGGTTCATTGGATTTAGTCGAAAAAAACACCTTGACGAGAGGCGTGAGCAGACTCTTTTCAGTCTGTTCGATGACTATAGCCAGCCTTCCTGACTTGAGCCTTACTAAGGAGCCTGAGGGATAGATGCCAATGGTTTTGACGAAAGCCTGGAAGATGCGGTCATCGAAATGTCCGTCTTTCCACTCGGCCATCTTGCGTATGGCTTCGGCCGGTTCCCATCCACTTTTGTAGCAACGGTTGGAGGTCAGCGCGTCATACACGTCGCACACCGCGCCCATGCGTGCGAACAGTGTCAGTTTTTCGCCGCTGAGACGGTCGGGATAACCTTTGCCGTCCACGCGCTCATGGTGGTGCAGGCAAACGTCCAGCGACAACGCGGTGATTTCCGGAGAACCTTGCAATAACTCCCAACCTTTGACGGGATGTTGTTTGACGATATCGAACTCTTGGTCGGTGAGTTTGCCTGCCTTGTTCAGCACCGGGTCGGGGATCATCATTTTGCCGACGTCGTGCAACAAACCGGCGATGCCAACTTCTTTGAGGTCGGCCGCATTCAGTCCCAACTGTTTTCCCAAGGCGATCATCAGGGCACAGACCGCCACAGAATGCATGTAGGTGTAGTCGTCTTTGGTTTTGAGACGCGAGAGATTCAGGAAGGCTTCAGGATTGCGCGTGATGGATTGGCTGATCTCGTCAACCAGCAACGCGGCGTCAGCGACCTTGATCGCGTTGCCCATGCGCACTTCCTTGAACATGGAGGTGACGGCTTCCCTGCTTTTTGCATGCAATTTCTTGGCACGTTCCATTTCTTCATGGATTGGAATGCGTGTTTCGATGAGAGGGGTTTCGGTAGCCAAGCGGTGTAATTCCTGGACTATTTTCTGCTGATGCTCTTCGGCGGAAACCGCAATAACATCCTGTGCGACATCAACGCCTTTGTTCGTGTCTATCCAAACTTCGTGTATGTCGCAGTTTTGTAGCGTCTTCAGGTCATCGGGGGATTCAAGCAGGAAGGACTTCTTCCAGAACGGGTGTTCCATCCAACTGCCGCACAGCTCTTGAATGAACATGCCTTGTCGAACATCTTTGACGGCTATTTTCTTGCGCATGGTCGGCCGGATTGGGAAGTGGGTAGGACGCGGGTAGAAATTCTACCGCATGCTAACCAAACCTCAACTTCAGGATCAGCACGGTGCCGGCCAGCAGCAACGTGATCGAATTGGCGATGATAATCGGCCACGCTTGCAATTGAATACCGTAAACCAGCCACAGGGCAACGCCGCAGGTGAAGGTGGCGTACATGGCGAGCGAGATATCCTGGGTGTGGCGGGTGCGCACAACCTGCCACACCTGCGGGATAAAAGCGGCGGTGGTCAGGGTTGCGGCCACACTGCCGATCCATTCGGTGGGTTGCATCAATGTGCCTCGTGAGGGTCGTTATCGACCCACAGCTGGTGTGCGTCGAGAAGTAGGCGATAACGTGTTTCATTGGCATCAAGGCGGGCGATATTCTCGGCAAGCGAAGCTTCGAGTGCCTGGCGACGCGCAACCAGCGTCTCGCCGAGACTGCTTTCGCCAAGACTGTAGGCACGGGCGACCAGATCGGCATTCTGTCTCAGGGCGAGGGCCGCGTCGCGTGCCTGGTTCCATATCTGATAATTATTCACGGCCTGGGTGTATGCGGTATAGATGTCTGCATCCAGCCGCACGCGCAGGGCCTTTTCCTGATCGGCGGCGATTTGCGCCGAAAGTTCGGCATTGGTGGCTAGGCTCGATCGATGGCTGTAGCCGACGGGTATCGAAAAATAAACGCCACTGATCTTTTGGCTACCGTTCAATTGTGATGCGTAGCGCAAGCCGAGGGTCGGATCGGGAATGCGTTCGGCGCGTGCGCGGTCAGCCAACTTTTCTTGTTGCCCGCGTTCCGCCTGGATCATGCCGAGTTCGTGATTGTTTTGCGTGATAACCTGACGCCAGTATTCGATGTTATGCGGGATCGGTTGCGGTTCGATTGCGGGTATGTCCGGCGGAAGCGTGATGGAAGCAAATTGACGGACCAGTTCATTGGCCGCCAGATCGGATCTTAATTGTGCCTGCTGCAAAGTGACATTGGCCATGGCGGCGGTCGCGTTTACCTGGTTCAATTCCATACGCGGCGCATCACCGGCTTTGACACGTTTTTCGGTCATCAGCGCTTGCTGTTGCAGGATATTCAGTTGTTGCTGCCATTGCGCGACTTGGGCGCGTTCACGTTGCCAGTTGAACCACAGGTGAAGTATGGAGCGGGAGGTTTCATGGCGCGCATCACCCAAAGCGTTCTCGCCCCGTTTGACTCCCTGGGCACCGATGGCATAGTCGATGAATACCTTGTGGGGTAACCGGAATGGTCTTTCCAATGCCACTTCCCAATCGCGAAGATTTTCTTTGGTCGTGACAGAATAATCTTTTGCAACCTCACCACGCACGGTGAATTCATATTCCCCGCCTTCTCTGATCTGTTGTTGAATCTGCTCGATCTTCAATCGGGTGCGTGCGTTCGATACGCCCGGGTGCTGGTCGAGCGCCTGATCCACTTGTTCGTGCGGCGGCAGATCGTCGGGCGGATTGGATTCAGCCCGTGAACCAAACGAAAGCAAGCACAGAAACGCCCCGAACAATAACGTGTGTGTCCGACTCATCCCAACCTCCCGAATTCGATGATCGGTGTGATCCAAAAGGCGATCTCAGGATTGCTCTCTTCGTGTTTAAGATGTTCGATGAGCTGTTGCGCATCGAGAACGTTCATCACACTGACGATCTGCACACGCTGTGAACGACCGCGCACTTGTTCGAGCATGCTGGGCAACTTTTCTTTCTGGCTACCGCCCTCAATGCGGGTGACAGAGAACCCGCGTACCCATTCTGTGTGTTCCAATAAATGATCCACCAGCCGCTCTTCCATCGACTTGTGGCAGACCAGAGTCAGGCAACAATTCATCTCTTTCATGATTGGACTTTCAATTTTTCCAGGCCGAAGCGCCGGTACAGGATGGGTAACATGATCAGGGTCAACACGGTTGAACTGATCAAGCCGCCGGTGACGACAATAGCCAACGGTTTCTGGATCTCGGAACCCGGACCGGTAGCGAACAATACGGGAAGCAAACCGAATGCAGTGATGCTGGCTGTCATCAGTACCGGGCGCAAACGACGCTTGGCACCTTCGAATACCACCTGCGTGATGTCCATGCCTTCATCGTGTAACTGATTGAAGTAAGAGACCATCACCACGCCGTTCAATACCGCGATACCAAGCAATGCGATGAAACCGACCGATGCCGGAACAGACATATATTCGCCGCTGATCCACAGGGCAAACACACCGCCGATCAGGGCGAAGGGGATGTTTGTCAAGACCAAAGCAGCCTGACGTACCGAACCAAAAGTGGCGAATAGAAGCATGAAGATCATGCCCAATGCGATGGGGACGACCACTGCCAAACGGGCGGCGGCGCGTTGCTGGTTTTCAAATTGGCCTCCCCACGTCAGCAGATAGCCCTCGGGCAATTGGATTTGTGCGGCGACGGCTGCTTTTGCTTCCTCGACGAACCCCACCAAGTCGCGGCCGCGCACATTGCTTTGCACGACGACCATGCGTTGCCCGTCCTGCCGGTCCACTTTGACCGGGCCATCGGCACGTTCCAATTTTGCAACCACCGAGAGCGGGATGGCTTGACCGTTGGCCAGCGGCAGAGTCAATGCCGCGAACAATGCGGGTGACTGTTGGATGTCCGACTGGCCGCGCATGATGAGTGGGGTACGCCGGGCACCTTCGATCACGGTGCCCAATTGTTGACCCTCGATTTGGCCGCGCAACGCAGTGGCGATCTCGTCAACACTTAATCCCAGACGGCCTGCAGCCAAGCGGTCGATGATGACCCGGTAATATTGGACACCGCTGTTCTTTACAGTGAACACATCTTCACTGCCTTCGATGCTTTCGAGCACAGTTACCATTTTCTCGGCGGTTGCGTTCAGCGTATCGAGATCACTGCCAAATATCTTGATGGCGATGTCACCGCGGGCGCCCGTGAGCATCTCGGAGACACGCATGGCGATGGGTTGGGTGAAACTGTATTCAACGCCGGGAAAGTCATCCATGACTTTGCGGATGTTGTCGATGATCGCGGTTTTGTCCTTGCTACGCCATTCGTCCTGTGGCTTAAGCACGAGGAAATTGTCGGTCTCATTCAATCCCATTGGATCCAAGCCCAACTCATCCGCCCCCGCGCGCGACACCATGCCTTTGACTTCCGGCACTTGAGCCAGAATGGCGGCCTGGATACGTTTGTCCATTTCGGCAGTTTGCACAATGTTGATCGAAGGCAATTTCGAAACCTGCATGATGATGTCGCCTTCATCCATTTCCGGCATGAACGTCTTGCCCAGCAACGAATACACACCGCCGGTTACAACAAGCATGGCGAGCGCGGCAATGATCACCACACGTTCTTTGTTCAGCGCACGTTGCAGCAGCGGCTCGTAGATTGCCATCGCTTTGCGTACCAGCCAAGGTTCGCCGTGACCGGCTTCTTTCAACAGGAACGAAGCAAGCATCGGTACAAAAGTCAGCGAAAGTAGCAAAGAAGCGCCCAGCGCAAAAACGATGGTCAATGCCACTGGAATGAACAACTTGCCTTCAAGCCCCTGCAATGTCATTAAGGGCAGGAACACGATGATGATGATGGCGACACCGGCGGCGACCGGGGTGATGACTTCCTTGACGGCACGATAGATGACGTGCAAATGCGGGATGTGTTCACGTTTGTGGGCGAGATGGTTGATCACATTTTCGACCACCACCACCGCCGCATCTACCAACATACCGATGGCGATCGCCAATCCGCCCAAGGACATCAGATTGGCGGACATGCCGAATTCCTGCATCAGGATGAAGGTGATGAGCACGGCCAGCGGCAATGTAAGCGCAACCACCAACGCGGCACGCAGATTTCCAAGGAATAGCACCAGCAGGATCACCACGATCACGATGGCTTCAGTGAGGGATTTTGTCACGGTACCGACGGCACGCTCCACCAAACTGCCACGGTCGTAAAAGACCTCAGTGGTTACGCCTTTCGGTAGAACGGGGGCGAGTTCTTTGAGTTTGGCACGGACACCGTCAACCACTTTTTGGGCATTCGCTCCGCGTAGCCCAAGTACCAGTCCTTCTACAGCTTCACCCTGTCCGTTCTTGGTGACCGTGCCATATCGGGTCAGTGCTCCAATGCGGACTTCGGCAACATCGCCGACCCGGGTGGGGCTGCCTTGCGCGCTGGTGATAACGATTTCGCGTACATCTTGCAGGGTTCTTATACTACCTTCAGCGCGTACCAGCAGTGCTTCGTCTCCGTCACTGATGCGGCCGGCACCATCGTTGCGATTGTTGGATTGGATCGCCAGTTGTAATGCGGCAAAGGAGATGCCATGCGCCGCCAGCGCATTGTGGTCGGGTACGATCTCAAAACTGCGTGCCAATCCGCCCAGAGAGTTGACATCGGCCACGCCGGGCAAAGTGCGCAAGGCGGGTCGTATTGTCCAGTCCAATATCGTTCGGCGTTGTTCCAGGGAGATGCCTTCGCCCTCCACTGTGAACATGAACATCTCACCCAGAGGTGTGGTGATGGGAGCAAGACCACCCGATACATCTCCCGGCAAATCGCGTAAAGCATTGTTCAATCGTTCAGCAACTTGCTGGCGTGCCCAATAGATGTCGGTACTGTCGTTGAAGTCGATGGTGATATCCGCAATCGCATATTTTGAGATTGAACGCAAAACACGCTGGTTCGGGATGCCGAGCATCTCCAATTCAATGGGGGCTACGATGCGTGCCTCTACCTCTTCCGGCGTCATGCCAGGGGCTTTCATGATGATCTTGACCTGCGTGGTGGACACATCGGGAAAAGCATCGATCGGCAGGTCGTGGAAGGCTGAAATGCCCGCTCCTATGACGAGCAGCGTGAGCGCGGCGGATAGCAGGCGCTGGGTCAGCGCAAATTCGACAAGTTTGGAAAGCATTACTCGCCCCCGCCAATTCCCATTGCGGAAGATTTCAAGGCGGATATCCCCTGGGCAGCGATCTGTTCATCCCCTTTAAATTTAGCACTAATTACGCTGTTTAGAGCCCCTTCATGGACAACAGAAACTGATTCGGTGCGAAATCCCTTTTCGGTTTTAACGAACACGACGGCTTTGTTGTCGATGCGTGATAAAGCGCTATTTGGAAGATTCCATTGGTTGGCCAAGCTACTTTGGGTAGCGATGGTTGCCTCAACGAATTGGCCAGGCCGCAGATTTGCAGCACCGTTATGGATTAATGCGCGAACCAGTATAGTTTGATTTCCTCCGCTCAAACTTCTGCCGATGGCAATCAAATTGCCTTTTGCTTCAAATGCCGGAATAAACACTGCGGAGCCGACTTTGAGTTGTTGTGCGCTCGACAGCGGAATTTGGATTTCAAGCGCTAGGGGTTCGAGTTTTGCGACTTTGAATAACGGGATTGCGGCGTCAAGGCGCTGCCCCGCACTGGCATTTTTTTCGAGAATCACCCCTTCAATGGGGGATGTCAGTGTAAGCACACTGCTTAAATTACTGCCCGTTTGCAGATGCTCAATCGCAGAATCAGTCATTCCGGAAAGCTTGAGCGCCTGTTTGCGCTCTGAAGTCGCGGCATTTGCTTCTCTATGTTGACTTTGTGTCGCTCTCAGGCGGCTTTCTGAAATGATCCCGTCTTTCCAAAGCTGTTCATCACGTGACAGGTTCTCTTTGGCTAGTTGTGATTGGGTATACGCCTGCAACAATCCGCGCTGCGCTTCTGCCAGAGCAGGGCTCTGTAGCGTAGCCAGTACCTGACCTTTGATTACGGAATCTCCAACCCCGACCAGTGTTTGCTCCACCATGGCTGCCAAAGGTGTGCTGACAGTAAATAACTGATTACCCGGAATGACAACTTGCGCGGGCATTCCCGAGAGTTCGCCTTTTTGTTTGGGGGGAAGTGGTATCGTCGAAATACCCAGTTTTGTAATTTGAAGATCAGTAAGCGAAATATCCTGTGCGTTGGAGAGTTGTGATATTTGAAGCGAAAACAGTATTGCTGTGATTATTATTTTCATTACCGGTTACTCCAGAATGTTGCCGATGAGTCTATTTGACCTTGGAATCAAATTTATTCTTTTCAGAAATTGTCGCTAGGTTTACGACAGCCTGGTTTATGCAGGCCGCTCAGTCTCCTTATATATACAAAAGTTCCTTTTTAGCCAAGTTAAATGCAAAGCATATAGATAAGTCCGGATGTCATTCAGCTTTACGTCGCTGTATCTGGGTTTATCGAAAGCTGATGCTACAAATTTCAAAGATAAGTGCATTCCGCAGATTCTTAAAGAAGTGCTTGACCTTGTGTCGTGTTGTTAATAAAATGCCGCCCCTCAGACGCGGGGTGGAGCAGTCTGGCAGCTCGTCGGGCTCATAACCCGAAGGTCGTAGGTTCAAATCCTGCCCCCGCAACCAAACACGAAGCACAGCGCAAAAACAAGTTGACGAAAGTTGTTTGCTCTATATAATGCGCACCTCTTCGCGGCCAAGGCTGCTTGAGGGGTGAAGTAAAAA
>CAYROQ010000020.1:49480-56060 GCA_964425955.1 uncultured Sideroxydans sp. | reverse complement strand
ATCTGGGCGAGCGTGATGGTTCGATGCAACGTCGTCACCAGAAGGTGATCGAAGAAGCACCCGCACCGTTACTCAATCCAAAACTGCGCGACAAGATCGGCGAGCGTTGTGCCGAGGCGTGTCGCAAGATCGGCTATCGCGGCGCGGGTACGTTCGAATTCCTGTACGAGAACGGTGAATTCTTCTTCATCGAGATGAACACCCGCGTACAGGTTGAACACCCGGTCACCGAAATGATCACCGGCATCGACATCGTGCAACAGCAGATCCGCATTGCGGCGGGCGAGAAGTTGCCGTTCCGCCAGCGCGACATCCAGTTCCGCGGGCATGCGGTCGAATGCCGTATCAATGCCGAACACCCGTACACATTTGTTCCGTCGCCGGGTCGCATCACCACGTGGCATGTTCCGGGCGGCCCGGGTATTCGTGTGGATTCGCACGTGTATGCCAATTATTTCATCCCGCCGCATTACGATTCGATGATTGGCAAGCTCATCGCTTACGGCGACACGCGCGAACAGGCGATCGCCCGTATGCGTACCGCCCTGTCCGAGATGGCGGTCGAGGGCATCCAGACCAACATCCCGCTGCACCAGGAATTGATGCAGGATGCGGCATTTCTGCGCGGCGGCACCAGCATCCATTATCTGGAACATAAACTGGCTGAACGCGCCAAGGGAAAATAAGTGTCGTGGCTTTCGTTGTCGGTACGCGCCGAAGCCGACTACGCCGAGGCGCTCAGTGAGGCATTACTGGAACGGGGTGCGCTTTCGGTAGACATGCTGGATGCGGATGCCGACACACCGGATGAGCAGGCGATTTTTGGCGAACCCGGTGAACCGACGGCTGCCGTGTGGCAACACAATCTTGTTAATGCGCTGTTCGAAAGTCACATCGATGTGGAGGGTGTGTTTCAGGCCAGTTGCATAACCCTCGGCATCAACCCGATACCCGAACATCGCGTGCACACACTTGAAGAAAGTGATTGGGTGCGGCTCACCCAAGCGCAGTTCGACCCCATACGCATCTCGGACCGGTTGTGGATCGTGCCGACTTGGCATAACCCGTCCGATCCCGACGCGATCAACATCGCACTCGATCCCGGTTTGGCCTTCGGCACCGGCAGCCATCCCACCACGCGCCTATGCCTGCGCTGGCTGGATAACAATCTGAAAGGTGGCGAGTCCGTTCTGGATTATGGTTGTGGTTCCGGCATCCTCGCCATCGCCGCCATGAAGTTCGGTGCGTCCAGTGCTGTAGGGGTTGATGTGGATGCGCAGGCCGTCCAGGCCAGCCGCGACAACGCTCATGCCAATCAAGTGTGTGCGGATTTCTTTCTGCCGGATGACGTGGCGCTCGTTGAATATGACGTTGTCGTCGCCAATATCCTCACCAATCCTTTGCGTGCGCTGGCCCCGTTGCTTGCCGGCGCCACCCAGTCCGGCGGCCGCATCGTCCTTTCCGGCATCCTTGCCGATCAGGCTTCCGGAGTGATGCAAATCTATTCACAATGGTTCGACCTTGATCCCTGTGTCTTGGATGAAGGTTGGGCCTGCGTTTCCGGAGTGAAAAGATGACTGCGGTCACGCAATGTCCCGAATGCGCAACCAGTTTCAAAATCACCGCGGCGCAGATTGATGCGCATAACGGTCTGGTTCGCTGTGGTCGTTGCCACGTGGTGTTCCATGCCCGCGACCCGGTTGCCGATGACGAGTCCAGCCCGCAGCTCAACCTGCCAATCGAGTTTGAACCGCCGCTTGAAATACACACCGTCTTGAAAGATGAAACGGAGCTGAATTCAACTTACGCAACAGAGCCGCGCAGCCCCGATCTCCAGCCCATTCCCAACATTCCAGAATTAGAGGAAAAGCCCAAAACGCTGGCGCAACAAATCGAGTTCATCGAAGAACTCACCGATGAAGTTTTTCCCAAGGCCACACGCAAACCGATTTGGAAATCCGCCTTGGTAGCACTGCTACTGACTGTGACACTTGTCGCGCAGGCCGCTTATTTCTTCCGTGTCGAGATCGCTGCTCGTTTGCCCGGACTCAAACCGTTGCTCACGCATTACTGCTCACTTTTCGCTTGTACCATTGGCTTGCCACAAGACGTTCAACTGCTGGTCATCGAGTCATCCGAACTGGAGTCAAAACCAGAATTGGGTAATATCGTCACCCTGCACGCCCTGTTGCACAACCGGGCGACTTACGCCCAGGCCTACCCCAGTCTGGAGCTAACGCTCACAAACCTGCAAGACAATGCAGTTGCCAGACGTATCTTCAAACCGATGGATTATTTGAAGCCGGATGCTGAAAGTTATCAAGGCATCGCCGCCAACCGAGACCTGGAGATTTCCCTGCATTTGAATACCACGGATCTCAAACCGGCCGGCTATAGGCTATTTCTGTTTTACCCCCAATAAAGCACTTCCGGTATAATCCGCCCGCCGTTCAAACCGACTGGGAGAGCGTGCTGATTCCAGGCACCGCCGAAGGCGCAATACCCGTAACCGCTCAGGCTCAAGAACCAATCGGAACAGGCGAATCTGGAGAGTGCCGGCGTGCCCGGCCACCGAAGGGGCACGCGGCTTTCACATCCGGCCGTAATCTCTCAGGTAACAAGGACAGATGGGGCGCAGCACGATTTCGTGCTGCGCCTTTTTTATTCTTTAGAAAGCAAATATGACAACTCTCAAGACAACCCCACTTAATGCAGCGCACCGGGCGATGGGTGCGAAGATGGTGGATTTCGGCGGGTGGGACATGCCGGTCAACTACGGTTCGCAGATCGAAGAACACCACCAGGTGCGCAACGATGTGGGCATGTTCGACGTCTGTCACATGCGTGTGGTGGATATCAAGGGTGAGGGGGTGCGCGCTTTTCTGCGTTTCCTGTTGGCCAACAATGCCGACAAATTGCACATGCCGGGACGCGCCCTCTATTCGGCGATGTTGCTGCCGAATGGTGGGGTGATCGACGACCTCATTATCTACTTCATGACCGAGCAATGGTTCCGCATCGTGGTCAACGCGGGCACAGCAGACAAAGACATCGCCTGGATGAAAACACAAGCCGCGAAAGTCGCTCCGCAGCTCGCCATCACCTCGCGTGACGATCTGGCAATGGTCGCCATTCAGGGGCCTAACGCGCGAGCAAAGGTCTGGCAAGTGTTGCCCCAGACCCGCGCGTCAACTGAGTACCTGGTGAATTTTCAGGCTGCCGAGTGTGGGGACTACTTTGTGGCGCGCACCGGCTATACCGGCGAAGACGGTTTCGAAGTGATGCTGCCGAAAGAACATGTCGAAGCATTCTGGTACGCACTTAACAAAGTGGGCGTCAAACCCATCGGTCTCGGCGCACGCGACACGCTGCGTCTCGAAGCAGGGATGAATCTGTATGGGCAAGACATGGATGAGAGTGTCGGTCCATTGGAATCCGGTTTGGCTTGGACGGTCGATCTGCAAAGTGAGCGCGACTTCATCGGCAAAGCCGCACTGCTGGCGAACCCGCCCAGCAGCAAACTCGTGGGCTTGGTGCTACTCGATCGCGGCGTGTTACGCGGTCATCAAAATGTGCAGACGCCGCACGGGGAGGGAGAGATCACCAGCGGCAGCTTCTCGCCGACGCTGGAGAAATCCATCGCACTGGCGCGTGTGCCAAAAGACGTCGCTGTCGGCGACACGGTACAAGTCGAGATCCGCGACAAGTTATTGAATGCATCAGTAGTGAAGTATCCATTCGCCCGCAACGGAAAGAGTTGCTTGTAGCCCAATATATGGACAACGCAATCCAATCTATTCAAACCGGAACGTGGTATTACTTCACCGTCGATCTTGACCATGAGGGGTATGCTCCGTTCTCTTTTGAGAAATTCATCCAAACAAATGATCGAGTTGCTGCACTGGTAAATTTTCCCGATAAATTGTTCTTCTCTTCAAGGAAAATCTTGTTGTTGCCTTACAGTAATGAGGCTAACTACTTTCAATGCTCAGACAGTGAAACTTTGTCAGTATGGGCGTTTGACGGAACAGGTTTAGAAAATCTGGATTTCGTTGACCTCGCCAGCAACTGGCCCCATAACATATTGGATAAAGCAGCTATCACCCCTTCGCAGGACACCGCAACAAAATGGACTTGTTAAATTAATTCAATTTAGGAGAAAACCAATGAGCAATCCAAGCAATCTGAAATACACCGCCTCCCACGAGTGGGTCAAAACCGAAGTCGACGGCACGGTCACGATCGGCATCACACAACACGCACAAGAACTGCTGGGTGACATGGTGTTCGTTGAAGCGCCGACACCAGGCCGTAAACTTAAGGCCAAGGAAGAATGCGCGGTGGTGGAATCGGTCAAGGCTGCTGCCGACGTTTATGCACCCGTATCCGGTGAAGTTCTCGCCGCGAATAGCGACTTGGATAGCTCGCCCGAGAACATCAACAGCGACCCCTATGGCGCTTGGATCTTCAAGATGAAGCCGGATAATGCTGCGGATGTGGCGGCATTACTGGACGCTGCCGGATACCAGGCAGTCGTTGATAGCGAAGCACACTAATTTCCGTCCCTTCCCCCTCGCAGGGGGAAGGCTAGGATGGGGGTCGTGTCGTAGAACACCACGTTTCTACCCCCTCCCTAACCCTCCCCCTGCATGGGGGAGGGGATGTTGTCTCAACAACTCATCTGAAATTGACCATGAACAACACCGACCAATTCGTCAATCGCCACAACGGCTCGAACGCACATGACGTGCAAGCCATGCTGAACAAGATCAATGCGCCGTCACTGGATGCATTGATCGAGCAAACTGTTCCCGCATCCATTCGTTTGCAGAAGCCGCTGAACCTGCCCGACGGCATGAGTGAGCATGCGTTCCTGCAACATCTGCGCGGCATCGCGGCGAAGAACACATTGTTCAAGAGTTACATCGGTCTGGGTTATTACGACACCATCGTGCCGCCTGTGATTCAGCGCAACGTGCTGGAGAATCCGGGGTGGTACACCGCGTACACGCCTTACCAGGCGGAGATCGCACAGGGGCGTTTGGAAGCGTTACTGAATTTCCAAACCATGATTTGCGACTTGACCGGTATGGAGATTGCCAACGCCTCCCTGCTGGATGAAGCGACCGCCGCTGCGGAAGCGATGACCATGTTGCACGGCCTGCGTTCACGCGAAGCCGCCGCACAGGGCAGGAACAGTTTCTTCGTGTCGCACGAATGTTTTCCGCAGACCATCGAATTGTTGAAAACACGCGCCAAGCCGCTCGGCATCGAACTGGTGATCGGTGATTTCAAAACTGTCACACTGAACGACAAGTTATACGGCGCGTTGTTGCAGTATCCGGCGGCCAATGGCGTGGTGCATGACTATGCTGATTTCGTGACACGCGCCAAAGCAAGCGGCATGACCGTTGCGGTCGCGGCCGACATTCTGAGCTTGGTGTTGCTTACGCCGCCGGGAGAATGGGGGGCGGATGTGGTGCTGGGCTCGACACAACGCTTCGGCGTGCCGATGGGATACGGCGGCCCGCACGCCGCGTTCTTCGCTTGCCGCGATGGACACAAGCGCTCCATGCCGGGTCGCATCATTGGCGTTTCGGTGGATGCCGACGGTAATCCCGCGCTGCGCATGGCGTTGCAAACGCGCGAGCAACATATCCGCCGCGAGAAGGCCACTTCCAACATCTGTACCGCACAGGCCTTGCTGGCGATCATGGCAAGCATGTACGCGGTGTATCACGGTGCGGACGGCTTGCGCGGCATCGCGCGCCAAGTGCATCTGTCCACGGTTGCTTTGGCTAATGAGCTGAAAAAGTTGGGTTACAGCGTAGCTTATGACACCTTCTTCGACACGCTGAAATTGACGCACACCGACAACGTGAGAATTCACGCGCTGGCTGAAGCGGCACAAATTAACTTCCGTTATAGCGGCGAAGGTATCGGCATCGCGCTCGACCAGACCACTTCGGTGGACGACCTCAACGCCATACTCGTCGTGTTCGCGCAGGCCGCAGGCAAGAGCGCGCCGACCGTCACTGCCGCGCAGGTCGCCGCCCAGGCACTGCTCGTGAAGCCGCGCCAGTCGGCCATCTTGAGCCATCCGGTATTCAACCGCTATCACTCGGAAACCGAGATGATGCGTTACATCAAACGGCTGGAGAACAAGGACCTGTCGTTGACGCACTCGATGATCTCGCTCGGCTCCTGCACCATGAAGCTCAATGCGGCGTCCGAGATGCTGGGACTGACCTGGCCGGAGTTCGCCAACCTGCATCCCTTCGTACCCGCCGAGCAAGCGGAAGGTTACCAGGAAGTGATCGCCGGATTGGATGCGGCACTGTCCGAGATCACCGGTTTTGCACAGATGAGCTTCCAGCCCAACAGCGGCGCGTCCGGCGAATACGCCGGCTTGCTGGTGATCCAGGCTTATCACCGTTCGCGCGGCGAAGGTCAACGCAACGTGGTGCTCATTCCCTCCTCGGCACACGGCACCAACCCGGCGAGTGCGGCGATGTGCGGCATGCACATCGTGGTGGTGAAGTGCGACGCCAAGGGCAACATCGACGTGGACGATCTGCGC
>CAYROQ010000020.1:0-49470 GCA_964425955.1 uncultured Sideroxydans sp. | reverse complement strand
CTGCGCGAAAAAGCCGGGCAGCATAAGGCCGACCTGTCGTGCCTGATGGTGACCTACCCCAGCACGCACGGCGTGTATGAAGAGAGCATCAAGGACATCACCGCGATCATCCACGCCTACGGCGGCCAGGTGTACATGGACGGTGCGAACATGAACGCACAGGTCGGACTCACCAGCCCCGGCAACATCGGCGCGGATGTGTGCCATCTCAACCTGCACAAGACCTTCGCCATCCCGCACGGCGGTGGCGGACCGGGCGCCGGCCCCATCGGCGTCGCCGAACACCTCACCCCCTTCCTGCCCTCGCATCCGGTGGTCAAGGTCGGCGGCGCGCAAGCTATCCACGCGGTATCTGCCGCGCCTTACGGCAGCGCGTTGATCCTGCTCATCTCCTATGGCTACATCAAAATGATGGGCGGCAAGGGACTGACTGAAGCCACCAAGCTGGCCATTTTGAATGCGAACTACATCAAAGAATCGCTCAAGGATAGTTACGCCACGTTGTACAGCGGCAGCAACGGCCGCTGCGCGCACGAGATGATCCTGGATAGCCGCGAATGGAAGAAAGACGGCGTGGAAGTGGCCGACATCGCCAAGCGTCTGATGGACTTCGGCTTCCATGCGCCGACCACGTCCTTCCCCGTCGTCGATACGCTGATGGTCGAACCGACCGAGAGTGAATCGAAGGCCGAGCTGGACCGTTTCTGCGAAGCGATGATAACCATCCGTGGCGAGATCGAAGCGGTGATCTCCGGCAAAGTGGACAAGAAAGACAACATCCTCAAACACGCACCACACACTTCACGGTCCGTGGTCAGCAGCAATTGGGATCGCAGTTACACTCGGGAGCAGGCGGCCTTCCCGCTGCCCTGGGTGAGGGAAAATAAATTCTGGCCGAGCGTGGCGAGAGTTGATAATGTGTACGGCGATAAAAATCTGATCTGCTCTTGCCCGCCGATCACGTCTTACACCTAAGGAGAAACGTCATGACCAAGGACATCAAAAATAAAACCTCTGTCACGCTCGGCGGCGCACCCGTGACGCTGTTCGGAAAATTCCCCGAAGTCGGCCAAGCCGCGCCTGCCTTCACGCTGGTGGATAAAGAACTGAAAGATGTTTCACTGCAATCCTTCGCCGGTAAACGCAAAGTACTGAACATCGTGCCGAGTCTGGACACTGCCGTGTGCGCCACCTCCACACGCAAGTTCAACGAAGCGGCGGGCAAATTGAGCAACACGGTGGTGTTGGTGATCTCTGCCGACCTGCCCTTCGCCATGAGCCGTTTCTGCGTGGCGGAAGGGTTGGAGAACGTCATTACGCTGTCACTCATGCGCGGTCGTGACTTCATGCGCAACTACGGAGTAAAAATTGCCGACACGGTTTTGTCTGGAGTCACCGCGCGTGCCGTGTTGGTGCTGGATGAGAAGGACCAGATCCTCCACGCCGAGTTGGTGGACGACATCAAACATGAGCCGAACTATGAAGCGGCATTGGTCTCACTGCAATAAAGGCTGATGAACAAAATCCATCGTCAGATCATCGGCCTCTGCTGGCTCGTATTGGGCGCGCTGATTTTTTCCTTGCTGGTGCTCAAACTGGATAGCGCAACCAACGCTGCCGTGGTCGGCGGCGTGCTTGCAGGGTTGCTTTTCATCGCGGGTGGTTTTGTACTGTTGGCAAATCTGCGCAGATATTCTTGGGTATGTCACCCCTGCGCATTGCTCTCGCTCTTCACATTCCCCCTGGGTACGTTGATCAGCCTCTATTACCTCTGGTATTTCTTCAAGTCTCTGCAGCTGGCGCGTCCGAACCGCAAGGGGTGATGCCATGGAAAGTCCGAACAAATTCCGTCCGGGGCCGCTGCATTTCTGGCATGCTTTGAAAGCGGCACTCAACGGTTTCCGCGAGGCTTGGAAATACGAAGACGCCTTCCGCCAGGAAGTTTACATCGCTGTAATCGCCATTCCTGTCGCGTTGCTCTGCACTGCGGACAAGATTGAAAAATTGTTGATGATCTCCAGCATCCTGCTGGTGCTTGTTCTCGAATTGGTTAACTCTTCGATTGAAGCGGCGGTCGATCACACTTCACTTGATCAGCATCCTTTTGCCAAACGCGCCAAAGATGTCGCCGGTGCGGCGGTGTTGACGGGCATGATCAATGTGATTCTGGTGTGGGGATGGATAGGGTTCGCCTGAGGATGATTTCAACACGCCATGAGTGACGAATCCAAACCCTATTCCAAGCCAAAAGCAGAGAACGTTCTCTTCCGTTCCCGCATTGAGATCTGCCGTATCCTGCATTGGCTCGCTGCCGAGAAGAGCGCAATTTCCGGAGACATGGGAAATAGCCGGTACTTTATTTCGCACATTCTGTTCGTCGATCCCAATGAAGAATTCTTTCTGGTTGGCTACAGCGCGAACAAAGTCATCAACAGCGAACTGCTCAAATTGCCTTCGGTGAAATTTACCGCCGACTACCACGAATCACATTTCTCATTCGAAGTATTTTCGCCCGCCGAAGCTCAGTTCGATGGCCAGCTTGTGGTGCGTTTTGATATTCCCGTCTCGCTCGTCAACCACCATCGGAGTGATCATCCGCGCGTCAATGTTCCGCCCGAGATTTCTTTGCGCTGCATTGCGGATGCAGATGGTTTCATTCCGTTCGAATCCCATATCACTGACATCAGCCATGATGGCCTGGGTGGCATCATCTACGACCCGGACATCAACGTGGAGCCGGGGACGGTGTTGAAAGGCTGCCGCATCATCAGTCCCAATGCAAAAGCGGTTCTGGCCGACCTCGAGGTGCGCTATGTGAAATCCATCACTTTGCCCGACGGCTCGACAGCCAATCGCGCGGGGTTCCGGTTTATTCAGAGCCCGGATGAAGTGGATGAGTTGATCAATCTTTTCATTCAGGATATGGACAAAAGATAAATGACCAACAGTTATAATCCGCGCCAAATTCCAACATTTTCCGTGACAACATGAAGACACTCATTTGCGGTTCCATGGCCTACGACACCATCATGGTGTTCAAGGATCAATTCAAGAAACACATCCTTCCCGAACAGATCCATATCCTGAACGTCGCTTTTCTGGTGCCGGAGATGCGCCGCGAATATGGCGGATGCGCGGGCAATATTGCCTACAACCTGCACATGCTGGGCGGTCATCCGCTGATCATGGCGACCGTGGGAGATGACTTCGCCCCCTATGCCTCGCGTCTGGAAAGGTTGGGCATTCCACAGACCCACTTGCGCCAGGTAGCCGGGCAATTTACCGGGCAGGCATTCATCACCACTGACCTTGACGATAATCAGATCACAGCATTTCATCCGGGGGCGATGGGGCATTCTCACTTGAACAGTGTCGCCATGGCCCAGGAAGTCTCCCTGGGAATCGTGTCGCCGGATGGCCGTGAGGGAATGATCCAGCACGCACTTGAGTTTGCCAATCTGGATATCCCGTTTGTATTCGATCCGGGTCAGGGCATGCCGATGTTTTCCGGAGCCGAGTTGTTGAGCTTTATCGATCAGGCCAGCTATGTCACCGTGAACGATTACGAAGCCAAGCTGTTGCAGGACAAGACTGGCAAGTCGCTGACCCAGATCGCACAGCGTGTAAAAGCACTCATCGTTACGCTGGGGCCGGATGGTTCGTTGATTTATGCCGACGGCAAAGAGATCGCCATCCCGACCCCGAAACCCAGCGCTATTGTCGACCCTACGGGTTGCGGCGATGCGTATCGTGCGGGTTTGTTGCATGGCATCCAACTGGGTTGGGATTGGCAGACCAGCGGCCGCCTGGCCTCACTCATGGGATCGCTCAAGATCGCCAGTCGGGGCGGCCAGAATCATAAACACAGCCGTGCGGAACTGGCGGACTTGTACAACCAACACTTCGACATCCGCATCACACTGTGAGCCATGTCCGTCTGGGACATCGTCGCATCCGCCATTAGCGAGGCGACGCGGAGTGATTTCACTCTGCGCAACAAAAATCCCGTCGCAGGCGGCAACATCAACTCAACGTTTCGGCTGGAAGGTACGGACGGTCGCCGCTACTTCCTCAAGCTCAACGATGCGCGGCTTCAACCGTTGTTCCTTGCGGAAGTCGCCGGCCTGGAAGCGATTTCGGCGACAAATACCCTGCGCGTTCCTCGTGTCATTGCGCACGGTTTCGCCGTCGGTCAAACTTTTCTGATTCTGGAGCATCTGGAATTCCGCTCACACGGTGATTCCAGCCTGTTCGGCGCACAGCTCGCTCGAATGCATTGATGCTCGGCGGATCACTTCGGTTTCGCGTGTGCCAACTTCATCGGCACCACGCCCCAGCCAAACAACCAGGTCGAAAATTGGGTTGAGTTTTGGCGCGATCAACGCTTGGGCTTTCAATTGCAGCGTGCTGCGGAGAATGGATACAGCGGGAAGTTGCAGAGTCTGGGGCATGACTTGCTGGAGCTGTTGCCCGTTTTGTTTGAAGGCTATGTGCCGCAGCCTTCATTACTGCATGGTGACTTGTGGAATGGCAATTGCGCGTTCCTGGTAGATGGAACGCCGGCGCTATTCGATCCGGCAACCTATTACGGCGACCGCGAATGCGATATCGCAATGACTGAACTCTTTGGCGGTTTCCATGCGGACTTTTACGCCGCCTACAACACCGTCTGGCGGCTGGATCCAGGCTATCCCGCGCGTCGAGACATTTACAACCTGTATCACCTGCTCAATCACGGCAACATGTTTGGCGGGCAATACATGAACCTGGCCGAGCGCACGATAAGGAAATTGTTGTTTTACGCCGGATGATTATTTCGTTTGCAATTACTGCGGATAATAGGCATAGTGCGCGCCAGCGATTTTCAAGTCTGTCGTTGCTGTCTGGTTCTGTACCCGCTTTCCTTCGGTATTTCTCCCTTCATCACTTTGCCGTCTTGACCTTCGCCCGAGTTTGGGGCTAGTCCCCGTTATGTGTTTATTTAGGAGATTCAAAATGGCAACTGGTACAGTTAAATGGTTCAACGATTCCAAGGGTTTCGGCTTCATCACCCCATCCAATGGCGGCGATGATCTGTTCGCTCACTTCTCGGCGATCCAAAGCTCGGGCTTCAAGACCCTGACAGAAGGTCAGCAAGTCAGCTTCGATATCACTGCCGGCCCTAAGGGTCAGCAAGCATCGAACATCCGCGCAGCGGAGTAATCGGACAGAAGTGCAGGGCGTTTGCCCCGCACTTTTTCCAAACGGAATAGCTCGGCATCAGCCGGGCTTTTTCTTTTCCAAATATTACCGGTACGACAACATGGCCAAAGAAGAGCTGCTTGAAATGAATGGCGTGGTGGATGAAGTGTTACCCGATTCACGTTTTCGCGTGACCTTGGAGAACGGCCACAAACTCATCGCCTACAGCGCGGGCAAGATGAAGAAGAACCACATCCGCATCATCGCGGGTGACAAGGTATCGCTGGAACTCTCACCTTACGATCTGAGCAAGGGACGCATCACCTTCCGCCATCTCGATGTGCGCGGGCCTTCATCATTCTCACCACAACGTAAAAGATATTAATCCGGGTGTTTCATCTTTGAGACCCCCGTGACGAGGCTGTTACGCCTTTTTTTCAGTGGCTAATCCATAGCTCAGGGTAGAGGTCGCTCGATATGCTGACCGTGTAGCAACACCCTACGCACCCGCTCACCAATCTTTAGCTACAGGATTTGCGCAATCCACCTGGAACAGCTTCCGATCTTCCAGCCTGATAGCCGTCAATTTGCCGCCCCAGAGGCAACCGGTATCCAACGCAATTACATTTGGGGTAACCATCAAGCCCAAGGCAGACCAGTGGCCGAAGAGGACCGTGGCTTCCAGACTCTTGCGCCCGGGTACATCAAACCAGGGCACATATCCTGCCGGCAGCTTCTCCAATTCACCTTTGAACTTGAATTCCATTTCACCCTGTGTGGTGCAAATGCGCAAACGCGAAAAAGCATTAACGATAACTCGCAATCGTTTATAACCCACCAGATTGTCGTCCCATACGAGCGGTGTATTTCCGTACATTTTGGATAGAAAGGATATGTAGTCATCGCTGCGTAGAGCGTGCTCCACTTCCCGAGCCAGGCTGAGCGCCCGCTTGATGCTCCATTGCGGAAGCAGACCGGCATGCACCAATACGAAATCACCTTCCGCATATAACATACGTTGCTGACGCAACCAATTGAGTAACTCATCACGGTCGGGTGCATGCAATACTTCATCCAGCGTATCGCTGCGATGCGGTTGCGCCACCCCAGCCGCCACGGCCAGCAGATGCAGGTCATGATTGCCCAGGACAGAGATCGCACTATCACCCAGCGACCTTACTAAACGCAACACCTGCAGAGAATCCGGTCCGCGGTTGACCAAATCACCCACCAGCAAAATCCGATCCTGTGCAGGATCAAAATGCAACAAATCCAGCAGTTGTTTGAACTCCACGTGGCAACCTTGAATGTCGCCGACGGCATAAGTCGTCATGCCCAGCTCCAATTTGAATATCTTGTAAAATAGCGTATCAGAATTCGCTGTATTCCCGATGCTTTTCAATTCCTACGGCTTCATATTCCTGTTTTTGCCTATCGTATTGTTGGGCTTTTTCAGACTCGCGCGTTTTAACCACGCGTATGCCGCAGCATGGCTGGCAATTTCATCGCTGTTTTTTTACGGATACTGGAACCCGGCGTATGTTGGCTTGTTGCTCGGTTCCATCGTATGCAATTACGCCTTCGGCATGTGGATTGCCAAGGCGGGAGTGCAACATGCGACGGCTCGCAAGAAGCACGTACTCGTCGCAGCCATCACTGCCAACCTGTTGTTGCTTGGTTATTACAAATACGCCAACTTCTTCCTGGCCAGTGCGAACAGTCTCGCCGGATCGCATCTCTCCATAGGCAATGTCATCCTGCCGCTGGGCATCTCGTTCTTCACCTTCACCCAGATCGCGTTCCTGGTGGATACGTATCAGGGCAAGGTGAAGGAATACAATTTCGTGCACTACGTGTTGTTCGTGACCTACTTTCCACATCTGATCGCCGGGCCGGTGTTGCATCACAAGGACATGATGCCGCAATTCGCACGTGCTTCAACCTACCGCATCAATTGGGATCACGTTGCCACCGGTCTGTTGCTGTTCACTCTGGGTCTGTGCAAGAAAGTACTGTGGGCGGATTCGCTTGCGCCTTTCGCCACCGCAATATTCGATGGCGCCCAACACGGCATGACTATCGGCACACTGCCTACGATATACGAAGCTTGGTGTGGGGCATTAGCCTACACCCTGCAAATTTATTTTGATTTCTCCGGTTATACCGACATGGCATTGGGCATCGCCCTGATGTTTGGCATCCGCCTGCCGATCAATTTCAACTCGCCCTATAAAGCCACCAGCATCATCGAATTCTGGCGGCGCTGGCACATAACACTCTCTACTTTTCTTCGCGACTATCTGTACATCCCGCTGGGAGGAAACCGCAACGGAAAATTGCGTCGCTACATCAATCTATTCTCAACCATGTTGCTGGGCGGCCTTTGGCACGGTGCGGGTTGGACGTTCGTTGTCTGGGGTGCGTTGCACGGTGCCTACCTGACGCTCAACCATCTGTGGCGCGAGTTGGTCGCGGAGCGATATTTACGACCGTTCCCGCGTTGGCTTGGTGCACTGGCGGGAGGCACACTAACGTTTATTGCCGTGGTTGCTGCATGGGTAGTTTTCCGTTCGAACGACCTGGCGCAAGCCTCCACCCTACTTAAGGCGATGTTCGGCATCGCGGCAAGGCCAATCTCGCTCGATGCCGTGCTACACGGCAATCTGCTGTTGCTCACTGACATGTCTGGAAGGGACTTGTTGCGCTTGCTCATTCCGGGTTTGCTGTGGGTGTGGCTGCTGCCAAATTCGACTGTCATGCGTTTTATCAAAGGCAGTGTGTTACTGATGTCGCTACAGGCCGCCTTGGTGCTCTATATGCTGTATCTGGCGATTGACCAATTCGGCAGCTATAGCCCTTTCCTCTATTTCCAGTTCTGATATGCGACACGCCAAGATTTTTTCCATTATCGTATTTGCAGCTACGCTGGGTTATGGTGCGATGGGGTTCTACTTTTTACCTTTGGCTTCATTTCAAGGTGATCTCACTCGCATGGGAATGTTACCTGAAATTCAATTTGGCTGGCGTCAGCCCCAACCGGCCATTCAGCAATCGTGGCTTACACAAGCATCCCTGCAAGAGGCTGATGTCCTGGTCATCGGCGATAGTTTTTCCGATAGCCGTGTTTGGCAAACCGCCCTGACGCTCCACGGCCTGAAAGTTCGCACCGAACATTGGGACACGATGCGCGGCATCTGTGCCAATTTTTTGCCTTGGTTGAAATCTCAGGGATTTCGCGGGCGTTACCTTGTGCTACAGATCATCGAGCGCAACATTGAAGACGGGCTAGACAAATCAGTTGCCTGCCAACAGATGCAAATTCATCCAAGCACTCTAGCCGATGCTCCCCGTCATGCACCTCCCACCTCATTCAATCCAGATGCCATTGAACGAAGCGGACGTCTTTCTATCGGCATCAAGACGGAAATCAATCTCTACGAGTACGACTTGATCAGGAACGCACCCGGTTTCAAATTTGCGTTGTTACCGAATGGGGCAATTGCGGCACGCGTGAACAATGGTTGCGCATTGTTCAGTCACAAGAGATGTGACGATGCGCTGTTCTTGGGTGGGGAAAAGCCAACCGATTTGAATGAGCGGGCGCTAAAAAACATCGAGATACTTAACTCGCGACTAAAAGGTCTCACCGCGATCTGGGCTTTCGTGCCGAATAAATCCACGGCCTATCTATATCCAAACAAACGGTTCTGGGACGAGGCTGAACGGCGTTTCCAGGCACCTAACCTGTTACACATGACACAGCAAGCCATCCAGAATAAAACTGTTGATCTTTACCCGGCAAACAATACTCATTTCTCGACTACTGGTTATTTGTTGATGGGTGAAGAAATACTAAATGCGATACAGAAAATGCCATCGACAGGAGCAGGGAACTAGTTCCCTTTATCCCAATTACCCTGTCCGGGTACGGGATCCCAAGCTTCGATCCCATCTAACGGATAGTTGTAACGCAACGCATAGCGCACACGCCTGAGTTTACCCAGCCAGGTAGGACGCACTACATTGTGGGGGTTGTTTTCAGTTCTGCCTGCATTTGGCTCCCGCAGTGAGGGGAGGTAGGAACGATAGAATTCCAACTGGGTGATACCCCATTTCATCACGAACATGCGTCCGCCTTGATTGTGCGTGATGCGTCCAGTACTCATACTACCAAAATGGTAGAAGCGACTGGCGCCTACCATTCTGAAGTTTCGACAACCCGCGACCCAGAATTTCATCAGTAAATCATCATCACTACTCATACCAGGGGAAAATTCCAAGCTGTAACCACCCAACATGACCCACCATTTTTTGTGCACCAGAGTGGGTTGCGAAGCGGCACCTTCCATATCACCGCGGTCATCAGCCAAGTAATTTTGCAGAAATCCGGCCTCATCAAAATTTGACGGCGATTCTCCGAAATTCTGTTTGATGATGATCTCGTTTCCGCCATTCTCAGGCTGAATCAAAGTTCCAAAGAACAGCGTCAAATCGGTTTTCGCGGAGTTGATTGCAGCAATAAAAGCCGTGTCCCACCCCGGCGCAGCCACCATATCGTCGTTCATGTACAACACCCAGTCGTGTTTGGCCTGAGCAACCAGATGATTTACCGCAAGACAGACGCCGACGTTTTTTGTTGTCTGTGTGTATTTAATTCCCCGCGATTTGACCCAATCCAGCGAACCATCAGACCCGTCGTTCAAATGAATCAGGATCTCGTGATTTATTGTTGAATGTTTCTCGATACTCTCCACACAAAGTTGGAGATAGGCAAGGTTGTTCCAACTGGGGATGACAATACTGAACATAAATTTCGCCTTTACTCAGCTGAGAGCGCAATACCCCGCTCACCATTTGAAGTGTTATAACAAGCAGCAAGTAGCACAGCAACAGTAAAACCAAAAAATGCAGTAGCCATTGTTAGATTCAATATTTCTACTGTCAATCCGAACACCATAAATCCACTGACAAATGTGATTCCCAATACTCCCGACCGCCGAGCTATCTCGGAACTTGACTTGGTTGCCCGCCAAAACATTCCAAGAGGGACCAAATAGATAGCAATTATCGCAACTAGCCCGAATACTCCCATGCCAACAGCCTTGGACAAAATATCGTTATGAACTTCTCCACGGCCATATTGGGCAGCAAGTGGGGTTATTTTGCCCGCCTCCTGCAAGGGCTGCATTTCAAGCGCAAAGCCCTGCGGACCCACGCCGTACATAGGGTGCTGTGCAATTATTTCTACTGCTGCTTTGTATAACTGCCATCGGACTCCAGTGGATGTATCACGGTTGCCCTCATTGAAGGTTGTGACTTCGCTTCTAAAGTAATCCAACCGCTGGGAAACGGTATTGCTACCAAGATACGAGATCGCCGCAGTCAAGGTTGCTGTAATACAACCGAGGACAAATAACTTCTTGGAAATCCTTGGCATTTGAAAATAAACATAAATAGCAATGAAAAGGGGGATTGCCAGCCAGCCACCCCGGGAACCCGAGGCGACCGAAGCGTATACACCGGCGACGAATCCCAGCACCTTCAAAGATCGCAACGGTAAATTGTCACAACCGAACCAGTTGATACTGAACAGCGACATCACGCCAAGAACCAGCGCAAAATCACCGTAATGAATTAAATCCAATGTGTCAATCCCAGTTCGTCCATCCCATTCTCTTGCCATAGGCAGGGTAATGATGACTGCTATTGGAAATGCAACCTGCAACACGCGGAATACTTTCGGATTGAAGCGTATCAACATCAGGAAAACCAGTATCGCAAGCCAATACCGCGAAGCAGCATCATAAGGGCGAGCGTCAAATTTCTGATGGTACAACTGGGTGATGAATATGGCGACAGACATCGCCAGCATGGCCAATACATACGATGTCCAGTCCCTGCACCACTCCACCTTCTTTATTCGCAGCGAAGGAACAATCCGCACCGCCAAAGCCAGCAATATCATGCACAAAAACACCGAGTTCATTCCACCTTTTATCACGAACATTAGCGTGGGATAGAGCAGCAAAAGCAAAGCTGCCACCTTTTCGACCAATGTAAATTCGGGAAAGTTTTTTGCACTCATACTCTGACGACAATATCTTCATAAATGCTTAGGAACTCATTCGCAACGGCATCCCATCCGCGCGCGAACTTAGGGGGAGGCTGCGTTCTTTGCAGTTGCCATTCTGCTGCCTCAACCCATTCTCGCACCGTAGCATCCAACTGCACCACTTCCCCCGCTTCATTATCAACTTGCGCGGCGGCTCCGCAAGCATCCGACACCACTACCGGCACACATGCCGACATTGCTTCGCTGATGACCATGCCATACGGCTCGGCCTTTGCCGGATGGAGGAGCACGTCAATCTCGCGGAAGTGGGATGAATCGCTGCGCCAGCCGAACAACCGATAACCGCCCTCCCAGTCACTGAACAAATGACGGACTTCTTTTTCGTCTGGCCCGATTACCCACAATTCAAGTTGAGGGCGCGACCGTCGTAACTGCGCACAGATTTGCACTGCCAGCGGCAAGCCCTTGCGTTGCCATTCCCTGCCGACGAAGCCGATGATCCCACCTTCGGTATCCACGGTTCGATGTGATCTCACAACTCCGGGTAAAACTCCGGGGACGATGGGATGTGTCAGCTTGTGTGCATATTCCGGATAGTAGTTTGCCAGTTGGCGTGCAATGACTTCGGAGTTCGGAACGATGCGCTGTGCCACGCGTAATTCGCGTCGCTCCATGAAGAGTTGCATTGCCACTCGCAACGAGAGTTTCTTCCACCAGGGCTTGTCTCGCACGGTGGCGAAAGGCGGCCCATGAAAGGTGGTGACATCGTGAACACCCACTCGTTCGTGACTATGAATCAACCAACCGGATTGGGGATTTTCTTTCAACCATTTTTCGACACGGCGGCTGAAGCGCCAGTAATACAGCCAACGCGGACGAAAGAATTTACCGCCGAGCTCATGTACCACTATCCCTTCAAGGGGTTCGGCCACACGGGTCTCGCACAATACTTGTATCTGATGGCCCATGCTCGCAAGCTCACGGGTGGTTTCCCACACATAACGCTCCATACCGCCCACTGGGCCGTATCTTCTCACGATGTGAATAATTTTCATGCCGCCCCTGTGTGGAATGTCTTCATTGATAGGTCGCCGTTATAGAATGCGCCCGTTGACCCATCTGGCCGAATAAACATGGATAGTATATCAAGCGAACCACGCCCTTTTTGCGACCTGTGTGGATCTCCGGGTGAAATTGCTCAATCCGGGATCATGGATCCCGATGGAAATCTGGCCGGGGCATGGAGTTTCAAACGGTGTGCCAATCTGAATTGTGGCGTGTATTGGTTGGACCCCGCCCCGCCTCCGGAAGAATTGTGGAAAGCCTACGCAACGTACCATACACACACTCGCAGGTCTTCCAACCGTTTATCTCAAGCCATGCTCAGCTTGGCGCATCGGCTTATCAAGCTGTGGTTCCTGCCATTGTGGATGCGGACAGGTCTAAAACGCGAGGCAGAAGATCTTCGCTATATGACATTGTCACATGAGCCGATTGGCAAATTACTGGATGTCGGTTGCGGAGGAGGGCGGTTTCTTAACAGAATGAAAAAACGTGGCTGGCAAGTAGAAGGAAGTGATTTCGACGAGCAGGCAACCAAGAAAGTCACACGCAAATATGGCATCAAAACGCACGTTGGGGATCTGAGTCAATGTGATTTGCCAACTGACTATTTCGATGTAATCACCATGAGCCAAACCATCGAACACTTGTACGATCCGAAAGCGACTTTGCGCGAATGCCTGCGAATACTGAAGCCGGAAGGGTTGTTAGTGATGAGTACGCCAAATGCGGACAGTATCGGCGCAGCTGAATTTGGCTCATTTTGGCGCGGGTGGGAAGCGCCCAGGCATCTTCATCTGTTCACGGTCAGTTCGTTAAAAAGCCTGGCGCAACGAACCGGATTTGAAATCATTAAGGCCTGCACCTACACCGCCGGTTCAGCCGTTGTGTACCGCGTCAGTCGCACCAACCAGCAAGCTCGTAAGCTGTCTTGGCTAACTGAGTTAGGCATGATGATTTGGAGCTACCGCAAAGAGCTGCAAGAATTCCGTATGCAGGTCACGGCTCCGCACACCGGGCAGAATGTATTGATCCGCGTACGCAAACCAAAACTCTGACTGGACACAACATGTTCTCTATCATCATTCCCACGTGGAATAACCTGGCACTCTTGCAACTTTGTATACGCAGTATCCGGCAAAATTCCGCTTACCCTCACCAGATCATTGTGCACGTCAACGACGGTAGCGATGGTTCGTTGGAATGGGTGCGCGAGCAAGGCATCACTCACACCCATTCACCTCAGAACATTGGTATTTGCCTGGCAGTCAACGAGTCGGCAATGTATGCCACGCAGGATTACATCCTATATTTGAACGACGACATGTATTGCTGCCCCGGCTGGGACACGGCGCTGGTTAAAAAACTACAGTCTCTGGATAGCGATCTGTTCATGCTTTCCGGCACCATGATCGAGCCGCGCGACACCAACAACCCCTGTGTTGTCGTTCACGATTACGGGCGTGATGCGGACAAATTCGATGAATCTGGGTTGTTGGCTGAATTATCGCAACATCGCCGGTCGGATTGGTTTGGTGCAACCTGGCCACCCACGCTGGTAAGCAAGAGATGGTGGTTCAAAGTAGGCGGCTATAGCAGTGAATTCTCACCCGGCATGAGCAGCGACAATGATTTCTCGATGAAGTTATGGCACGCGGGTTGCCGTATTTTTTTGGGTGTCGGAGATTCGCTTGTCTATCATTTTCAGTGCAAATCTACCGGCAAGGTCGTCAAGAATGATGGCGGCAGGCAATTCTTGAACAAGTGGGGGATGCGCCAATCGGTGTTCGACCACTATTATTTGAGGCGCGGCTTGCCGGCAATCGGTTTGAAACTGGACGAACCAGATGACACTAGTGAATTGCGTTGGCAATTGCTACGTAGCCGATTGAAACGCGCATTTGGGTAGGCCGAACTAGATTCAGACTTACCTGGTTGCATTGGATCGGATCGAATGCAGTACCTGCAATTTGCGGTATTTGAGATAAGTGGTGCGCGCATTCATGTGCGCGATTTTCAAACCGGCACTGCCATCCAACAATCCCAAACGCATAATGTAGGTGCGAAGAAAGGCCCAGCCGGCACTTATCGCTGCTCTTGCCAAACCCGCTCGTTTTCCAAAATGGAACATCTGTTGTGCAGCCGCTGTTGAGTATTGCTCCACCTTACGCTCCACGTCTTGAGTTGTAAGGTAACTGTAGTGCAGCAGCGGAGTGGCCAACCTGGCAGTATTGCCTTGTATGAGAACACTTTCGTGCACGAGGCTATCGGAGAATTTACCGGCTTCACGTTTGAACAGCCGCAATACATAGTCTGGATACCAACCGGAATGGCGGACAAATTTCCCGCAAAACTGGGACAAGCGCGGACAGTAATAACCGGCCGCTTTGTCTTGGCGCATTGCCATCTCGATCTCGTTGCGCAACTCGGGCGTGACGCGCTCATCCGCATCAATGGAGAATACCCAATCTTTACCGGCATAAGACAGCGCGCGATTTTTCTGCGGGCCAAACCCCGGCCAGTCGGTTAACACATAGACCTGGGCACCCATCTCTCTGGCGATCCTGGCAGTGTCGTCAGTACTGCCGGAGTCCACCACGATGAGCTCGTCAGCCCAAGAAACCGATAGCAGACAGTCTCGAATGTTGGCAGCCTCATTTCGAGTGATAACAATAACTGACAACGAGGACATCAGTGATGCCCGTTCGGGGTCGGCGTGTACTCGGGCACCCAGTTTTGCATCTCCTGACGTACCACCTCATCTGCCAGGACGGTTTCTCTCGATATCCACCCAAGTAACGCTGTCAGCTCGTCACTCTTCACCGGTCGGGCTTGCGCGATGCGTAATTTTTGGTGCGGCGTCGGCAAGGTGTTCTCATCATCGGCGAGCAACTCTTCATATAGTTTTTCGCCGGGGCGCAGGCCGGTGAATTCGATCTTGATATCCTCTTCACTTAATCCGGACAGGCGGATCATATCTTTTGCCAGTGCGACGATCTTCACCGGCTCGCCCATATCCAGCACGAATATCTCGCCGCCCTTGCCCATGTAGCCGGCCTGCATCACCAGTTGTGCGGCTTCAGGGATGGACATGAAGAACCGTGTGATTTCGGGATGCGTGACAGTGATCGGCCCGCCATTGGCTATTTGCTCGCGGAATTTTGGAATCACGCTACCGTTACTGCCCAGCACATTGCCAAAGCGCACAATGACGAAGCGGGTGCCTTGTGGTTGTTGCAATCCCTGACACACGATCTCCGCCAAGCGCTTTGTGGTTCCCATCACGTTGGTCGGGTTGACCGCTTTGTCGGTGGAGATCAATACGAACTTTTCCGAACCGTGTTGTTGTGCGCATTTGGCCACCTGCCATGTGCCAAACACGTTGTTGCGTACTGCCTGCCAGGCATTGTATCGCTCCATCAGCGGCACATGTTTATAGGCGGCAGCATGAAATACAACGCCGGGTTTGTATTCACTGAAAACATTATCAAGCCGCAACCAATCACGCACATCGCCGGCCAGATAAATAATTTCAAGTTGCGGAAAGTTCTTGTTCAACTCCTGTTCGATGTTGTACAGCGCAAATTCGCTGGACTCGAACAGCACCAACCTTTTCGGTGCGAACTGGGCAATCTGACGACACAGTTCGGAACCTATTGATCCGCCCGCACCCGTGACCAGCACGATTTTGCCGGTCAGTTGCTGATGGAGTCCTTCTTCATCCAGCTGCACCGGATCCCGCCCGAGCAAATCATCCAGCTCCACTGCACGCAATTGCGAAATGGCGACCCGCCCGCTCAGCAAATCGTCGAATGCCGGTACTGTCAGTGCTTTTATTCCGTTCAGGTTCGCCAGTTCGATAACATGCTTGCGCGCTTGGTGACTTGCCGACGGCATGGCAATAATGACTTGCCTTACGCCCAATTTTTCGGCCCAAATCGGCAAACTGTCGAGATTACCGAGCACCTTGATGCCGTTCAGGGTGCGCCCTTGTTTTTGCTTGTCGTCATCCAGAAATCCCACTTGATGCCACTGATTACTGCGTGACAATTCCTTGGACAGACCAATCCCCGCGCCGCCTGCACCCAGCACCAACACCGGCTCGCCCTGCAATTGGAAATCGCCGTATAAGAGATTCTCTTTCCACAAACGATACAAAAGGCGACTGCCGCCCATCATCAAAAGCAACAACAAGGGATCCATTACCAGTACCGAGCGGGGGACGATCACTTGTACACGGAACAAACCCAACACAAGAGGAATAAGCGCGGTGGCAGCGATAATGGCAAACAGGATACGGCGCAGATCAGCCACGCTGGCATAGCGCCAGATGCCCCGGTAAAGACTGAATGCGAAAAAGACCGCGCTCTGAAGCGGAACCACCCATACAAGAGTGCTCATCAATTCATTACGGAAGTTGGCCGGAAGATCGAAATTGAAACGCAGCAGATATGCGAACCACCACGCCATGCCCACGGCTATTACATCATGCAGAACGGCAATCCCAGTATTAATGCGGGCTTTTATCATGCTGTTTTCTTCGTGAATTTGTTCCAGCGCGCATCCAGTTTGGCCATAAATAAACCATAGATGATTGTCCACCCAATTAACATTTGCCACGGCATCGTCTGCTGGATCGACCACAAAGCCGACCCCCCAACTCCCAGCATCAAACAGTATTCGAGCAGAGCGACGTTTTTATGTCCCAAACCCATCTGCACCGCACGCTGATAGTAATGTTCTCGATGCGCCTCGGTTATCTTTACACCACGCATAGAACGTTTAATCAATGTGATGCTCGCATCGACAATAAAAGGGGAAAATACCAATATCGGAAACCACATCGGCCAACAACCTTGTTGCCATCCCAACAGTCCCATCGCCGCTACTAGAAATCCCAATGGAATGGAACCGGCATCACCCATGAAAATTTTTGCGGGAGGAAAGTTGTTGTAGAGAAACCCCAACGCCCCGGCGCTGATTGTAAAGTTCAATATCGCCAGCGTGTCGCAATGTGCGATTAATGCTGCAATACCAAAAAAATTGAAACCAAAAAAGGCCATGCCGCCTGCCAAGCCATCGGAACCGTCCATGAAGTTGTATAGGTTGATCATCCACACCGTGAATATCACTGCGATTGATGAGATCAAAAGCCCGTATTCTTCAAACAAACCGGCGCTTGCAATCAACACAGATGATGCAACCAGATGTGCCATGAAACGTGTCTTTACGGATAAATTTATAATGTCATCCAGCAAAGACACCACAAACAACCCGACCAGTGGCGCCACAATCCACCAAGTCAGTTCTGACATCATCAAGGCCCATCCGCACAGAATGCCGATCACCATCGCAACTCCGCCGATGCGAGGAGTTGGAGTTTTATGCAAAGAGCGTTCATTGGGAACGTCTTGTATCTTTTTACCGAACTTGCTGATGAGGATGCCAGTGGTCAACAACATGGTGACTAAGGCTGCAATGATTGGAGAGAGATACATCAATTCAGTCCGCCTTATCTTGAGATGGGCGCCGAAAATGGATAAAAGAGGCTACCAGGATACTGGTAGTCAGACTCAGCAGTAACACGATGACGGCGATTAATGGTACGTTTGGAAATACCGGATTTTCATTAACATACACATCACCGATTATTCGTGTCGGAAAGGTACGCGTTGCATCGAGCATCTCTTCAAGAATCAATTCTCTTTCTTCCAATTCTTGAAGTTCGTTGTTCTTGCTCTTCAACAACATCCCGGTCAGCATCAAATCGTCGCCGCCTCTTTTTCCATACAACCGCTTATCTAATGCTTCAATCTGCGCTCTTGCTTGCTGGATATTTTTGACCACACTTGCCTGTTGAGCCCTCAATCTGGAAACGCCGACTGAATAACTTGCATTTTGTACATCGCGCAGATATTCGATACTGCTTCTTGCGTACTCTCTTGCCAACTCAGGTGAATACGCACGCAACCTGATTTCGATCAGATCGGCATTTTTGGTCTGAACAGCTTTTAAAGTTTTTTTCAGGAGTAGTACTTCATTTTCTGTCAACTTGATGGAATGCAATGAAAAATACGCTTTCAGTCCGACCAGAAATGAGGGGTGCATAACTCTGGAAATCAAGGCTCCAGGCGTCTCCACGAGCGGAGTATTCGACTGGTTTTGAGCTGACTGATCCAATCTATCCGCTCGACCCACCTGACCTATTTGAACAAGAGCAGTTGCCTGCCACTGCGCAGGTACATTCAACGCGATTGCAATCGACATCACCGTCACTATTCCCGTCGAAGCTAAAACCCAATATCTGAAAAGCGTGACAGCCCGCCACACATTGCTCAAGCTCCACGTTGTTTCTTTCAAAGCCATACTGATTCCAATTCCATAGTGAATCCCGTCCCAACACCTGAACAATTAGCCATGAACATTCCTTACCGTTTTTTTCAACCCTGCTGGTAGCGTGAAGGGTTGAAACCACCCAAGTTGGTTGCGAATTTTATCACTATTAATTTTCAGTGATCCCGTAAGCCTCTCTAGCGGCGCGGCTTTGCCCAACATTTTCGCCAGAAATAGTAACCAACTCGGCGGAAAGTAAAATAGCCTGGTCTGCACACCCATCGCTTTTGCTAGACTTCGCAACAGGTCTGGAGTTGATATGTCTTCTCCGTCGCTAACCAGATAGGTCTGCCCTGTGGCAGCGGGATGAATGGCACATACAATCAGAGCGTCAGCCAGATTCTCGACATAGACCAAGCTGCGACTATTGCTGACAGCTGATAGCGGCAGCGGAATACCTTTGGAGAGCACCTTCAACATCTGAGCAAAGTTGCCTTTTACTCCCTGGCCATAAACCAAAGGCGGACGCACAACAACTACTTCGATTCCGGTTTCTTTTGCTATCCGGTGAAGTGCCTGTTCCGCCTCCCATTTTGATACGGCATAGGGATCTTGGGGTTTGGGAACATCTTGCTCGGTGAATCGCTCACTCCCCACGGTCGCTTCACCATTTACCTTGATTGAGCTGACATAAACAAATCTTCGCACCCCGGATTTGGCCGCAGCACGCGCCAGACGTTCGGTTCCTGCCGTATTCACTTTACGAAACTCGGCCAGAGGATTGGTTGATTTGTCATGCATCACATGCACGCGCGCCGCCAAGTGGATCACCACATCCACTTCTCCCTTCAGTGCTTCGCTCCAGTCGGTATTTTCATCAATGGTCGCAATCTGGACAAAACTACCCCCTGGAATTTCATGCTGACTGCGTGCGGCACCTCGCACCGCATGGCCGCGCGCAAACAACTGCTCACACACGGCGCGACCGACAAATCCATTCGCCCCGGTTACCAATACACTTAACCTGCCCTTATTCATGACACAATTCCATGATGTCGGACGCCATGCTTTCTGCAATGTTCTTACGCGCAAACTTGGTAACGAATCGACTCCGATCTGTTTGCTGAAAATTAAGCTGGTCGAATACTTTTATTGCCTCGGTTGCATCGCACGGATGAAAAACGGCCGCATTATCCAGCTCTGTTCGCACGAATTCGGCCGCATAGCCGGACACCCCGGCCCAGATCGGTTTGCCCATCGCGCCATATTCAAACAATTTTGATGGCAACACCTTCCTGAAAGCATCGTAATCGTTCAGATGAAGGAACAGCACGTCCGCAGCCTGATACTCCCTTATCAACTGCTCCCGCTTCATCGGTGGTAGCAGTTCGACGTTGCCCACTCCAACTTTCTCCAAGGCATCCTTAAGTGCCTCCTTGCGCCCGCCATCACCGATGACTCTGAAGCGTGCCCGCCCTTGCATCCTTCTTGCCAGATCGGGAAGTATCGAGTGCAATCCCTGTCCTTCACCCAGATTTCCGGCGTAGAGCACCAATGGAATTGCACTCGCCTCGACTTTTTCCAAAATCTGAGAGCCAGACAGGAACTCATCGTCGATACCGTTGGTGAAATAGGAAAAGTGTTGCCGGGGATATCGTGTCGAAAAATATTCGGCGAAACCTTGCGACACCAAGTTGACTTTGCTTGAACTGTTGATCGTCCAACGCTCCAGTACCGAGAATACCGGCTTGGCAAGCAAAGCCAAGTGTTTCGGAAGCACATCTTTGATCGTGTCGACAAAAATATCGCGTATGTCCAAGTACAGAGGGATGCGCTTTTTTCGAGCCACCCATGCTCCCAACGCGGCAGTCATCAACCGCGAGGAGGTGGCATAAACCAGATCATATTTTTGCGTGTTTACCCTGTGGTTTACCGCTCTGGCAAAAGTGATAAAAGCTCTTGCCTGATCCAGCATACCGCTTTGATGCTGAGGTAACGCTATACGCACTATGGATAAATTTGGTTTCTGCTCTTGGGCGGGCGCGTCTACGCTAAAACTGCTATAGCGGTTGGGCAAAGTTGTCAGTACTTCTATTTGCCCATCGGATGGCAGCTTTTTCAAGATCGCATCAACCAGAGTAGTAGTGCGAAAAGACCCCGCACTTAGATCCGGTCTAAAGTAAAAGCTCAATATCAATATCTTCAACTGCCCAAACCCCAATTAATTGTTGTTCTGATCTTCGGTGAGTCTAAAACCGCCACTAGGCACACATTGGGTACCGAGACTCCGAAATACGGATGCCACGAGCCAGCTTCAACATGCAACTCACCGCCTTTGACACTCACCGCGATTTCTTTTCCGCACGGTAACCGCAGAGACACATTGCTTGGCAAGTCACAAGATTCAACAACCTTGATCTCCGGATGAAGATGGAAACGCACTTCTGCATGTTCGAATTTTCCGGTCACTTCATCCTCGATCATCAATGATGCGTCACCAAGACACCAACTGCGCCGGTGAATATTGTTACCAGGCAATCGTCGATAGCCATCATGCAGCGCATTGACACGGATATCGGATGCTGATTCTGTGATTTCCAAAATTCGTACTTGCGCACGCCTCGCCACACGAAACCCACCCCAAATTTCCGAGGAGTCATGGCCATCAAGAAGTAGCGTGTTGTGTGCGGCAGTGCCTCGCTGGCGCTGACGTTCTGTGCCGCTGCCGTAACACGATGTTCCGGAATTCACGATCAGCCGCTGCCCGAGCAAGGAGAGTTCGAAAGATAATGAATCCGCATGAGCGTGTCCGGGAAGATAGTCGGGTCCAACTGGGGCAACATCGACCAACACAACCGCGATTCCCTTTTGTGCCCTGACATATCCGCTCTCCGGTAACTTTCGCAACCCATCCGGAAGGGGCTGTTGAAACGGGCATCCGAGACGTTCGGCATAAGAATTCAACTCCAGCAGGTTGGGAGCAATTCCGAATGCCGCATCATTAAAAAAGGAAATTTCTCCGTCTGGATGGCTCATCGTACCAAGCCAGCTCCGCATTTTCTCGATCGTTTTCATCCCGCAAACCAACTCCAGTCCGAATGTCCGCGCGATGTTGTCGATATCCAACATGTCTTCAAGAATGATGCTGTGATACATCGGACTGCGTTCGAAGTGCCCTCCGTCTTTCAATATCTGTTCAGCCATCTCACGCTTCAGGATTGTCAAACCTTTACCGTACCAGGCTTGTGCTTCCTTCCCCTCGAAGAATATGCCCGCAAATAACAATGCTTTTGCATTCGCAAGCAGATGGTTGCCCATCAAATGGAATTCCAGCCGCTCACAAAGAAAGCGTACCTGTACAGCAAGACTTGCAATGGCTTGGGCGGATAGCTCGCCACCACCCAGCGCATATTTGATCCAATTGACGACTCTGAGCGAACTCGGATAGGGCTCCCAACCATTGCCGTATCCCGGGGGATTTTCCGCAATCCATCTGGCGATGATGCTTGAGTGCCACCCCCGACGATCTATCGCATCGGTAGCATTCAGATCATCAAAATAATGCAGGTTATACAACCACAGCTTCTCAATGGCCGGGTCGTTCCACGCAGCTTCGTTTGTGATTCTTCTGGATTCATTCAGAAAGACGAATACGTCATCGGAGAACATACTTTGTTTATGTTCACATGGCTTCTTCCATGCCCGCACCGGTGTCCTGCGCGATGGGGGCGCTTGCAGGTTTGGTCTGGGTCGTTGGAATTTAAAGCGTAGCCGCCCAAATATCTGGGCGGGACGCAAATGGCGTATCGTGTGAAAATACAGTAAGGCTTTCACTGGCGTGCAGCATCGGCGATTTCAACCGAAAGCCGGGAAACTTCCCAAATTTGCTCTAAAGGAATCGGCGCTGGCGCCCCGGTACGGAGCGCATCCAAAAACGCGCGGACACATGCATCCTGCCCTTTGTCCTGAGCCCATAGGCTCTGTTTGCTGAATCCCGGCCAACCAAAACCTCGTAAAGAGCGGTAATTATCCAATTGCAGTACCGCATCTGCCGCAAAGACTTCCAACCGTTCTTTGGGAAACGCCTTGCCACCGTTCGCGAAGTACTGGATCGTTCCCATCGAACCATCTTCAAATTTTAGCGTGATGATGGCCTTGTCATCGACCACCGACATCGCTGCATTTCGCCCCATGGCCATGACTTGAAAACTTGTTATAGGACTGTCTGCCAGATAACGCAGCAAGTCGACAAAATGGCAAGCCTCCCCGACCAAACGTCCACCTCCGGTCTCGATATTTTGAGTCCAATGATCGGCAGGGATGGCGCCCGCATTACAGGTGTAGATGAACGCCTTGGGAGCTTTCACCGGCTTGAGCAGTGACTTCATCTTTGCCACCAGGGGCGAGAAGCGACGGTTGAATCCCACCATCACCAGCGGTACCGGATTCCCTGATGCTGCTCGCTGCCCCCAAGCAGCTTGGAGTTGCTCGATCTCGGCCATCTTTAATGCCAGCGGTTTTTCGACGAACACATGCTTTCCTGCTTGTATCGCCTTGATAACCAGATTGGCGTGTGAATCGTGCCTGGTTGCGATCACCACCGTATTGATCGCGGGGTCGTCAAAGATCTTCGAATCATCCGTTGAGACTAATGCGAACCCCGTCTTCTTACCAAAGTGTGCCCCGCTGACCCCGCCGCTAGTCACGATAGCGCCCAACTCGGCCCCAGCTTTCTTGAATGCTGGAATCAACACCCGCGAAGCATAATTGCCTGCACCCAGAACACCGAGCACTGGCTCTCCCTTTGCATAGGCACGATTTTCGGCCAGCAGAACGGTTCGATTCTCTAATTCCTTCGAGCCTGTCCCATAATTCATGACGATACCTAATGCAGAACGCTCTTGTGTCAACACGTCATATGCGCGCACTGCATCGCTGAATTCGAAGCGGTGAGATATTAAGGCCTGAACGTCCATACGACCATCCGCCAACATCGCCAACACTGCTTCGAAGTTGCGTTGTTCAGTCCAGCGAACAAACCCGAACGGATAGTCGATTCCCCCGTCTTCATATTGCTTGTCATATCGACCGGGCCCGTATGAACACGAAACCTGGAACGTCAGTTCTTTTTCGAAAAACTCTGAACGATTGAGTTCCAAGCCGCTGACACCCACCAGAATAATCCTACCGCGCTTACGCGACATGAGTGCCGCATGACTAACCGGATCGTTCGATTTGGTAGCTGCCGTGATTAAGACCGCATCTACTCCACGACCTGAAGAGAAGGCCATCGCCGCTGTGACCGAATTTTCCCCGTTGGCCGGGTTTACTGTCACGGCCCCGAATTTGCGCGCCAAGGCAAGTTTGTTCTCATCAAAATCGATGCCCATGACCTGACAACCCTGCGCACGCAATAACTGCACTGTGACCAGGCCTATCAGACCGAGACCAATCACAACGACGTGCTCCCCCAATTCCGGTTTCGCCAGCCGAATCCCCTGCAACGCAATCGCGCTTAATACTGTGAAAGCGGCTGCTTCATCGGAAACACCGTCCGGCACCTTTGCACACAGATTTTTTGGAACTCTGACTATCTCGGCATGATTGCCATTTGAGGCGACACGATCACCGACGACGAATTCCGTCACTCCCGCTCCCACAGCCAATACTACTCCAGCATTACAGTAGCCCAACGGAAGCGGTTGCCCCAGTTTGCTTTGGACCGCATCCAAGGTCGCGAACAAACCATCTGTACTGATCTTGTCCAGCACCATCTTTACTTTTTCCGGTTGTTGACGCGCCTTGTCCAACATCGATGCCTTCCCAAAATCGACCAGCATGCGCTCGGTACCGGCCGAGATGAGACTTGCCTTCGTCTGGATCAAGACCTGTCCGCGTCCTATACTGGGGCACGGAATCTCCCCCAGCTCGGTTTCACCACTTTGTAAATTTTGTAATATCTGTTTCATCGTCATTTCCAGTTGATGGGGCTTTATGCCGAGATTGTTACGCCACAAAAATCGAGCACCTGCTTGCCCTGTGTCTCAAGCGTAATAAACTGTTTATGTTTGACCAGGAAGACCAAGATATCCGACCCACTCACACCTTCGGCGACTGAGACCAGATCCAAACCTTTTTGTGAATCGATATTGGGTTCGACTGCAACCACATTGAATTGCGCTTCACGTAATGCTTCCGCTACTGCCAATGCGGGAGATTCGCGCAGATCGTCTATGTCGGGTTTAAATGCTAGGCCCATACAGGCAACGCGCGCCGACCTGCCATTCTCGATCTGGAATTTCAGCGCGGCATTCTTTACCTTTTCGATTACCCATTTGTTCTTGAAGTTGTTGACCTCGCGCGCGGTGCGAATCAGATTCGCGTTCTTTGGATCTTTCGCCACAATGAACCAGGGATCGACCGCGATACAGTGACCGCCTACACCGCAACCTGGCTGCAGGATATTGACGCGGGGATGACGATTGGCGAAACGGATCAACTCGTTGACGTCGATGCCAAGACCATCACACAGAATCGATAATTCATTGGCAAAAGCGATGCCCACATCACGTGAACTGTTCTCCACCAATTTGCACATCTCAGCTGTTCTGGAATCCGTCTTAAGCACCTCGCCTTTGACAAAAGTCTTGTAGAACACCGCCGTCATCTCGGTGGCTACTGCTGTAAGGCCGCCAACAACGCGGTCGTTTTCGATCAATTCGATCATGATGCGCCCAGGCAAGACACGCTCCGGACAATAACTGAAATGGATGGAAGAAACATCGATCCCGCTCTGGCTTAGAGTATCGCGCACCAACTCAGTCGTGCCGACCGGCGAAGTCGATTCCAGAATGACGATGTTGCCTGGCCGAACGAAAGGCGCGATGACCTTTGCTGCGGTCACTACATAACTCAGGTCGGGTTGCGGGATTGGGTTGTCGTCATGCACGAACGGGGTCGGTACGCAGATCATGTACACGTCTGCCAGGGCAGGAGTGGTTGCTGCCCGCAAGCGTCCAGACGCAACTGCAGAGTGCACGAACGTGTCCAGATCAGGCTCGACGATATGTATCTTTCCCTGGTTGATCACGTCCACCGCATGTTGGTTCACATCAACGCCATGTACTGAATACCCAGTATTTGCTAACAGCGCCGCTGTTGGCAATCCGATGTAACCCAATCCGATGATGCAGACTTTTTTATCTTGTTGCATTTTTTTCCCCAATTATCTTGTTCAAATTTCCCACTCGCCAAACCCTAACAGTCACTTCACTGCCCTACTCAAAACATCCACTATCCTTTTCGCTGCGAACCCGTCGCCGTAAGGGTTATGCGCAAATGCCATTGATTGATATGCAGTTACGTCTTCAAGTAGAACCGTCGTTTCTGAAATAATTTTTTTTACATCAGTACCAACCAATTTTACCGTGCCCGCAGAAACCGCTTCGGGCCGCTCGGTAGTGTCACGAATAACCAGTACCGGCTTGCCCAATGAAGGTGCCTCTTCCTGTATTCCACCAGAATCGGTAATGATCAGATAAGACTGATTCATCAGATAAACGAAAGGCAAGTAATCCAGAGGGGCGATCAAATGGACGTTGGGAAGATTCCCCAGTAATCGCCGGACGGGCTCCTGCACGTTGGGATTGAGGTGTACTGGGTAGACCAATTGCACATCACCTCTGGATGCCAATTGAGCCAACGCAGTGCAGATGTCCTCGAAACCTTTGCCAAAATTTTCGCGTCTGTGCCCCGTAATCAGGATCGTCTTCTTATCCGGTTTCAGAAATGCGAATTGGTGTTCCAAATCTGATCGCAGGTTCTGATCGTCATGTATTTTTTTGACCACATCGAGCAAGGCATCTATGACTGTGTTTCCCGTGACAAATATGCTTGCGGCATCCACGGATTCATTCAGCAGATTGTCGCGAGATGCTGTTGTCGGTGCAAAATGGAATGCAGTGATTGCACCGGTGAGTTTGCGGTTCATCTCTTCCGGCCAGGGTGAATAGGGGTTACCGGTACGCAGCCCAGCTTCGATATGTGCGACCGGAATTTTTTGGTAGTAGGCTGCCAAGCTTGCCGCAAATGTTGTCGTTGTATCACCGTGCACCAACACCACATCAGGGCAATATTCCGCAAGAACGCCGCGCAATGCGGTCAACACATTCGCTGTTATGTCAGTCAGATCCTGACCCGGTTTCATAAGGTTCAGGTCGTATTCGGGCACGATGTCGAAAAGATTCAGCACCTGGTCCAGCATCTGGCGATGTTGTGCGGTCACACACACCCGCACCTCGCCGCCGAAGTGTTGCTGCATCTGCTTAACGACCGGCGCCATTTTGATGGCCTCGGGTCGAGTTCCAAATACGACCAGTGCTTTTTTCATATGGCTTCATTTCCATCAAGAAAGATCCTGCACCACAGTTCGATGCACATCAAAGAGAAGATGGTATAGGTCGCATCTACTCTGCCTTTTGCGTCTTGCTCAATTAATGATCCGACAGACTGAGCATCGAAAAGCCCGCGCCGCGTAATCGAATCTTTCGAAAGCACATCCATCATCAGCGGTTTCAATTTGCTTTCGCTATGTAGCCAAGTACGCAGGGGCGCACCGAATCCGGTCTTCGGTCGATAGATCACTTCCTTCGGAAGATGTTTTTCCATCGCCTTCTTGAATATCCACTTTCCCTCCCGACCACGCTGTTTGAAAGCAACCGGCAAACGGGCAGCCAAGGCGACCAAGTCCGGATCGAGCAAGGGTACACGCACCTCGACTCCCACCGCCATGCTCATCTTGTCGGTGTAATTGAGGTTGTGGTCAGGCAAGAAGAATTTGCTTTCCAAAAACAGCATACGGTCGAGCGCAGCACGTTGGCCGGGAACATTTTCCAACGCTTCCAGCAGGGGCTCGGAGACCCGTCTACCGTTGATCTCTCGTTTGCATTTTTCCGACAGTAGCATTTCAAGCCGGTCTGGCTTTCCCCAATAAAAATAACTGGCCAAGCGTTCGTCTGATTCCAGATCGGCATATTCAAACGCCTTGCGCAGCCTTCTCAAGACAGGCCGGCCAGTGGGCAACAATCCTGCACCTTGCGCCATCAGACGGCGGCTCCATGCCGGAGACCAGCCCCAGTAGCGCTCTTGTTGCAGAGCGTAATGACGGCGATATCCGCTGAATATGTCATCACCGCCTGCACCCGACAACAACACTTTGATGCCGTGCTCGCGCGCCAGCTGTGATATGAACAGCGCATTGAGCGGGGCAGGATCAGCAAGTGGTTCGTCGAGGTGATAGATCATTTTCTCCAACTGCTCCGCCATCTCCGCACCAACGTAGATGGTGCGCAAATCGACGCCAAGATATTCGGCTACTTTTTTGGCATAGGGCAGGTCTTCGGCGAATCCTTCTTCTCCACCCCCCTTCAGCCCTATGGTGAAGCACTGCAATCTAGCTTCCGGCTGAACTTGCTTGGCAAAAGCCACAACCGCGCTCGAATCCAACCCGCCGGACAAAAATGCGCCTACCGGCACATCGGAAACCATTTGCCGCTCAACTGCGGTTCGAACATACTTTTCAACTTGAAGTGTGGCCTCTTCAGCGGAGATGTCCTGTATCTCCTGATCGTATGGCAATTCGTAATACTTCCACTGTCGCTGTATAACTCCGCCCCGAACTTGCATCGCATGACCCGGAGGGAGTTTTTTCACATTTGACAAAATGGTGTGAGGCGAGGGGCACCACAGATAGGTCAGATGCATCAGGACCGCATAGGAATCAAGATCACGTTTGACTTCTGGATTTACCAGAAGCGCCTTCAATTCGCTTGCAAAGACCACCCCCGCATCGGTTTCTGCATAATAGAGAGGCTTCACCCCCAAGCCGTCACGTGCCACGAAAAGTGCTCGTGAGCGTGCATCCCATATGGCAAATGCGAAGACACCATTGAGGCGTTGCAGCATCGCTTCACCCGACTGCATATAAAGGTTCAACAGGACTTCGGTGTCGGAATGTCCTCGAAACTCATATCCGGCAGTGACAAGATCGCTCCGCAGCTCTTTGAAGTTGTATATCTCGCCATTGAAGACAATCGTCACTTGACCGGAAGTATCTGTCATCGGCTGATTGCCGGCAGGTGAAAGGTCGATAATCGAAAGACGCCGGTGTGCGAGTCCGATATTATGCTCGGGCGCATGAAAAAAACCCGCGTTGTCAGGCCCGCGGTGAGCGATCCGCTCCCCCATACGTCTCAGAGCGTCCGCAGTGAAGCCACCATTAAATCCTGCTATGCCGCACATACCACTCTCTCAGTTAATTTGCTGTCAGCATCCAGCGCAACGTTTCGTCAAATGAATATTTCCTCGTCCAGCCATGCCCCTTTAGGCGCGAATTATCTCCTGCCAGCCGATTGATCTCATTCTCCCTGACCCACTTTTTGTTGATGCGAACTTCCATACTGCGACCCATGATATTTTCAGACATCCCCATCATTTGCTTTAACGAGACTGCCTCACCTGAACAAAGATTAACAATACCCTCACTCGTGTCTGACTCCAGTAATCGCACATAAGCTGTTGCCACATCGCGCACATCCAAGAAATCTCTTGCGATTTCAAGATTACCCAATTCGATACAGTGTTCGCCTCGATGAAAATGATCCACGATCTTGGGTACAAGAAAGCTTTTGTCTTGCCCTACACCCGTATAGTTGAAGGGTCTGGTGAAAAGCACTGGCACCTGTTCGAAATGGCTGCGAACCATGTGCTCCATCGCCAGTTTGCTCATCGCATAATGATTCACCGGTGCAGGGCAGCAGCCCTCTTCAATGCACTCGGTGCCTGGATTACCGTAAACATTCGCGCTACTGGCGATGATGATCTTATGCAAAGAGAGGCCTGCCCCTTGTATGGCTGCCATCAGATTCAGGGTTCCAAACATATTGACGCGATAAAAATCGAGCGACTCAGCATGTCCGACGAAAGAAATGCCTGCCAAGTGGATCACTGCATCAGGCCGAATTTGACGTATAGCGTGGTCAAGAGAAGCAGTATCAAGCAAATCGGCAACAATATTCCTCGCTGACGAAATCCCGCTCAAAGACAAACCATAAGTCTCCCAGCCCGCTTCAACAAGGGCAGGGACAAGATATCGACCGGTGAAGCCGTCAGCACCGGTCAACAGTACCCGTTTAGAACGAGATGCCATGTTCGTTTCGAACCAGATCTGCCTCGTACATCATCGTGCACAGTTGCTCGAGTGATGTCTTGGGTTCCCAACCGAGCACTCTCTTGGCCTTCTCGGGATCTCCAATCAGCAGCTCAACTTCGGCAGGCCGATAAAAACGCGGATTGATTCGAACACGTACAATACCGGTGCCTTGCTCGAAGCCGATTTCACTTTGTCCCTGCCCGCGCCACTCCAAAACAATGCCTGCCGCCATAAATGCCTGGACGACAAACGAACGAACCGTTTCAGTACGGTTCGTTGCCAGCACAAACGTATCCGGCTCGTTTACCTGAAGCATCCGATACATTCCATCCACATATTCTTTGGCGAACCCCCAGTCGCGTTTCGCATCCAGATTGCCCAGTTCCAAGCAATCCAATTTCCCCAACCTGATCTTTGCAACCGCATCGGTGATCTTTCTTGTCACGAACTCCATACCGCGCAGCGGTGATTCATGGTTGAACAAAATTCCACTGGCGCCAAATATTCCATACGACTCGCGGTAATTGATTGTCATCCAGTGAGCGAATAATTTCGCCACGCCATACGGGCTGCGAGGATAGAAAGGCGTGTTCTCGTTCTGCGGGATCTGCTGGACTTTACCGAATAGTTCCGAGGTCGATGCTTGATAGAAGCGGATTTTGGGATTGACGATTCTGATTGCTTCCAGCAGGTGCAACGCACCCAATCCGGTGATGTGAGAGGTGGCAATCGGCTGATCGAAGGAGACACCGACAAAACTCTGTGCTGCCAGGTTGTATACCTCATCCGGTTGGATCGCCTCCACCAAACGTATGCTGGCAGCCTGATCGGTCAGGTCATATTCGACCAAATGAAGATTTGGATGCTGCTCGATTCCAAGATCCTTGATCCTCCAAAAAAGCACCGAGCTCGTTCGACGGTACGCGCCATGGACTTGATAACCCTTTTCCAGCAACAGTTGTGCCAAGTAGGCGCCATCCTGACCCGTGATTCCGGTGATGAGTGCTTTCTTCAATTTATTTACCTCGCAATATTCGCTGACTTAAAATCCAAATCCCCAATAACTTTGCCTAACGCATCTCGCCGAGCCAAGGCTGAATACTTGCTGACATTTTCTAGGCCGCGACGACGCATTTCATTAAAATATTCTGTATCAGATGCCAGACGTGCCAGTCCGGTTGCCCACTCAGACTCTGACAAACCGTATACGACACTGTCGCCGTTGATCTCAACGATGCACGGCTCCGGGGTAGTAACCACGGGCGTGCCACAAGCCATCGCTTCTAAAATCGCCAGACCGAATCCCTCGCACGTGGAAGGCTGAAGATAGGCCCGCGCAGAGCGCAAAACTTTCACCTTCTCTTCATCCGATATCCGCCCGCGCAGTTTTACTTTGGATTCCACATCGCATTTGCGGATCTTTTCTCGCACATCCCCTACCGCATCACCAAATGAACCGCAAATCTGATATTCATAACTCGGATGTTGTCTCAAAAATTGCGAAAACGATTCGATTGATTCAAGCAACATCTTTCTTTGAACATTATCCTTGGTGAGATGCGTAATGGTCACGACTACATCCTGCTTGGGGGCGGCATTATCCGGGGTATAGGTAGCAACGTCCACCGCGCAATAGGCAATAGACGGATTCGATGGCTGGAATCCGCCCAACTTTAGATAATCCGTATTCGATATGAACAGCGTACGATTAGCCAACTTCATCGACAGCATCATCAAAATCCGCTTATGCCACGGCCAATCTGACAATCCTCCACAGTTGGTCGTGTGTACTGCGCCCGTCAAGATCGACGGCTTTCTGCGCAATTTCGCAAGTAACGTGGGAAAGAATCCGTAACCGAACCACCAGACAAAATATACATCGCAACGAGTTGACCACAGTTCGCTGAAGGTATTGACACATACCACTTCGTGCCCAAGTTGACGCAATGCGGTGATGTCAACTTTATAGAACTCGACGACATCGAAGAGCGCTTTGTCGCGCACTTTTGCGAAGAAACATATTTTCATGGGATAGCGTCCAATTGTTTTTCGACCATATGTGCAGAGGAATTCTGAATGGGATTCAAAATAGCCAGGAGTGCGATTGCCGGAATCAATTTTATCCAGCCGATAATCCAATCTACGAACTCTTTTTCGAAGGTGACGAAATAGAATGCAAAGACAAGCGATGTTACGAATACGAGCGGTGAAGGCACCGCAGTCAGGCCGTATCTCAATAATGCAAAACAGCACGCCACCAGAATCCCTGCTACGGGCAGGCCATAGATCCAGAAATTCCCCCACAAATCCGTCAGCATACAAGACGGGTAGTCCTTCTGAGATATTTCTGTATGTTCTTCCAACAAATATGATTTAGCCGTCGTAATCGCGTTCGCTTTGTATTCAGTCGCTAGATCACTGCCAACTATTTGCCCAAACATCGAAATAATTGGACGCTTCCATGCTTCCCCCATCTCATAGCCTCTGAACTGAAGGCTTTCATCCATCTGTGTGATCAGATTCACGCAGTCAAGTCGCTGTGTCCATTCCCATTGATTGAATGCATCAGAGTCTGCTTCTGAAATGAAACTGACTGGATTCAGGATGTCAGCCAAAATTGGCTCATCCGCCCCATGATTTCTATAATTCGACACGATGACCAGACCGTACATCAAGGCAAGTGCCGTCAAGGTCAAGGCTCGAACGTTCAGTCTGAACTTCGCATTGCCATGCATGAGTGCTGCAAATATCAGCGCGACAACAAGCAAAATTAGCTGAGTTCGGCTGTTGGCAATAGAAAATACGATGAAACTAAGAACGATAATCGAGAAACTCGCGTAAGCAAGAATACGTGTCCAAACGCTCATCTGCCGCTTGATTGCTGGGAGCAATATCGCCAATAAAGTAATCACTGGCAGAACAACAAGGTCATGTGTTCTGATGATTATCAGAGTCATCATGTCTATTTCGCTGATCAATTCTGCAATCTTTTCTGTGCCAATCCTGCGGACATACATCTCGTTTTTTAGTGCCAACAGGGTAAACGCAACTTCAAGAGCTAGAAAAAATACACAGACCAAAACTACCCTGATCTCGGATAAATTTAATTCTGCCAAATGCTGATCATGCTTGCTGATCCCTTTGCTTAGGATTCGATACGCCATACATATTGGCAACAGGAAAAAAACAATTATCATTGATTGCGCGTTGTGGTAATTATCCACACTCTCAACACTTGTGACATCGGAGCTATGCAACACCAATTCGGGAGCGATAACGGTGTAGATCACTCCGAAAAACAAAAATACCAGGAAAAAATAATCATTCCTGGGTGTTAACCTGGTTTTTCCAGCGAATACAACCAGCAACAAAATGCAAAGTGCCGCGCACATAATTACCAGGTTCATAATTGATGCTCGCTCGTTGATACGTCGAATTGATTCTTTGTTCTACAGGTCAATGGCATGCCGGAAAGTGGTTCACCAATTTCTAAACAGTTCACAACAAATTTTTGATCGGAGAGTTGCACTTCAAAGCTAGCCAGAAATTGATTGCGCGGTAATGCGTATGGAATGGAGCTTGAACAATATTCCTGCTGCAATCTCTACCAGTATGCTCGCCGTTACAACCCCCCAAAGACCCATTACAAGATACAGGACGTAAGAAAGCAAAACACTGCTTATGGCACATATTAGGTTGATCTTGGTCCCGGTGGCAGTTTGCTCACTTACGAACAACACGTTTGCGTTGATAGTCGTAAAGGCGCGTACCGGAACGATGAATGCAGCTATTGCCAGGTACTGATAAAGCCCGCTGTATTTTTCGCTGAATACATTGGAAATTATCAAACCCAAACCCATCAGCAACAACGCAACTGCCAAACCGGTAGCAATCACAATTCTTTCAAACTTGACATGTTCAACGGCCATTCGGCTTGCACCATTTCTTTGCATATTTCCATAACGCGGCAACATCACGCTGATGATGCTGGTCGGCAACACCATTGCCCCAGAAATCAAAAGCGTACACAAGCCGTAAAGAGCAATTTCTTTCTGGTCCAAACTTACATACGCCAAGACTAATAATGGTGTGTTTTCGATTGCGCTTCGAAATACCAACGACATAGATATCGCCGCACCTTCTATCAGTGTCTTTATTGTTTCGGTCTTCGCAACCAACTTTGTTACCAATTTTCCCCAAATGAATTTGATCGCAATGGCCAAGACAATCAATTCTGTCAGATAGCGAGCGGCAACCCATCCGTTCAGTTGCCATTTGTTCGCAAGCACGTAGAGGATGATCAACGACAACAATGAAGTCGCAAATGTGATCATTGAAATCAACCCAAACTGTTCTTTACCGTAAAAATAATTCAGCGATGTTCTGCTGAGACTGGTAATTACGACAAGCCAGATCAGAGTTGATAGATAGATGGAGAATTGTGTCGAGGTGCTAGCCAATATTACCGAACCCAAACTCGCAATGAGTAACGCTGTTATCCCAGCCAGGCCAATATATGAAGTTAGCATCCTTGCGGATTCTTCTTGGCCCCTGTCTTGTGATGCAAGACGAATGACTAACAGAGACATTCCCCAAGGCGCGATAGTGGATAGTAATTGAAGAGCTGACTCGACCGTCCTTACTATCGCAAAACTTTCTGCGGGAAGAATTCCGGCAAGGATGAATTGCGACAGGAATGCACTCCCCTGAATGCTAAATACCGAGAGCAGCATGAATAGTACATTTTTCTTCACAAAATTTTCCCGGCCTCGTGGAATCCAAGTATTTACTTACTCGCAACCAGATGAAACTCGATGACCCACACAATTGCACCAAGATATCTTGCGATAAAGAAAGCGGGGCGAGTCAGAATTGTCGCTCCCAACTTGAGATACAGGAAAAACTTCAGGTAACAATATTTACGCCTAATGTGAAATCTTGCCGTGCTGTAGTACGGTCTATCTTTGCATTCTGGAAAGGCCGGATCAAAGAAATTCAAGGTGCGTTCACTAAAGGCGCTTTTATGCGTCGGATCCGCAAGCATATCCGGTGAATTCCAATATGGAACCCTGATTATTAACGTGGCACCGGGCTTAGAGATTCGATGCAACTCTTCAATTGTCTTTATTGTTTCTGGTAGGTGCTCAAGCACGTTGATCATGTGTATTTCATCGAATTGAGATTCTTCGAATGGCCAGGGAAATGATTTCAAGTCATGAACCACATCCACGCCCGGCAATTCGACCACATCCAGATTGACGAAGTCTTCCCGAATATCTTTTCCGCATCCTACATTTAATTTTTTCTTCATCTTTACCATTCCATTTTTGTAGCACATACGCACATATGCAGAAACTTTTACTTGTTCAGACTATTCACGAAGTGTTCCCGTCCCCGACTGCCCAATTTCCCGCTTCAAATTTTCTATTTCTGCACGCAACAATTCGTATTCCCTCATCTTGATTTGCAGAAATTCCACCGTCATGCAAGCTTTTTGCTCCACACCTCGCGGTGTAAGCAGGTACACATAGGCAAGTTTGTTTTCATTGTTTCGGAAGTTGTTTATCTTTAGGTTGCCTTTCGCGACCAATGCTTTGAGACAGAAATTAATTTTGCCCAAACTGACTCCCAAGCGTTTTGCCAAATCTCTTTGTGTAAGATTTGGATTCGCTTCCAGTGTTTTGAGCAGGGAGTAATGGGTTGTTTCGTCAAGCATCTGCAGTGTGTTCAATCCGTGAACGGCGCGCATTACAGCAGTCCTTTGCCGAAGGTGTCAAGCAATCCGGCACCTTGTTTCGCTACAATGTGCGTGTTCCAATCCAATTTACAACGCTTTGACTGATCACTCACAGACTAACTTGCGCATTGCTGTTGTCCGCTTTTCAGCATTGGGGGACGTGGTAATGGTCTCGGCAGCTGTTCGCGCATTACATCAATGTCTGCCTAATGCCCAGATCACGTGGATCACTAGTCCTGTAACTTACTCGCTACTTGGCGGAATGGAGGGAGTATTCTTCGAGGTGTTTGAGAAGCCGCGCACCTTGGCGGATTTTTTTGCTTTCTATCATCAGTTTCGCCAGCGCCAGTTCGATGTGGTTCTGTTGATGCAGGCGAATCTGCGTATCAATCTACTCTACCCCGCTTTGCATTCTCCGCTCAAGATCGGCTTCGACCGCACCCGCGCGCGCGAAGGGCAGTGGTTGTTCTGCAACACACATATCCCATTCCGGGATGGTCACTTGGTCGATAGTTTCTTGTCGTTCGTTGAGGTTTTGATTGGCCAGCCTGCGGAGGCGAGTTGGAACTTGCCTGTCGATGAGGAGGATTTTGATTGGGCCCGAGAACAATTGGGCTCTTTGTCAAAACCCCGTATTGCGATCCACCCACACGCCAGCAAAGCAGAGCGCAATTGGCTTCCAGAGCGTTATGCCGAGGTCATCCGGCAGATCACCGCTCGGCACCAAACGAGCGTCGTTCTAACTGGTGGCAATTCTCCGCATGAGATCGCGCTGTGCCAACAGCTTGCGCAGGTATCACCGCAGCAGACACTGAACCTGTGCGGCAAAACGACTCCTAAACAGTTGGCTGCCTTATTGGGGCAGGTCGATGTGCTGATCGCCCCCGATACCGGTGCGGTGCATATCGCCAGAGCGATGAACACGCCGGTGATCGGTCTTTATGCGGTTGCATCGCCCAAACTCACCGGCCCCTATCAACGCTTGGAATATTGCGTCGATCGCTATCCTCAAGCAGTTAAGAAGTTTCTAGGTAAAGACCCGGACCATTTATCTTGGAACACCCGCGTGCACCATCCTGACGCGATGTCACTCATCGTGGTCGATGACGTGATGCAACAGCTCACGCGCGCACTGGGTCATCCCAAATGATGAGATTTTTCGACTCCCGACTTGTTTACACGATTTTGCTTTGGTTGTTGTTGCCCTACGCCTTCTTCCATCTCTGGTGGCGTGCGCGCAAGCAACCGGAGTATCTGGATTTCGTCGCCGAGCGTTTTGGGCGATACACGGTCAAGGCAAACAAGCCTGTCATTTGGTTGCACACCGTTTCAGTTGGCGAAACCCGGGCTGCGGCAACTTTGGTATATCGCTTGCGCAAGAAATATCCCGATTTTCAGATCCTGCTCACCCACACCACCCCGACCGGACGCGCCGCAAGTCAGCAGCTTTACGGCAATGACGTCATGCGCGTCTATCTGCCTTACGACTATCCTTTCGCCGTTAAGCGCTTTCTCAACCACTTCCAACCGCGCATCGGCATCTTGCTGGAGACGGAAGTGTGGTTCAACCTGATTCATTGCTGCAACACATCGGGTATTGCTTTACTTCTGCTCAACGCGCGCCTATCCGAAAAGTCTGCGGCGCGGTACGCACGCTTCCCGCGCCTTACTCACGCCGGGCTGCATGGACTACATCTCATCGCGGCGCAGACCGAAGCCGACGCGCAAAGACTGACCGGACTTTGCGGACGCGCTGTATCGACTATGGGAAACCTGAAATACGATATCGAGCCGCCGGTAGCGATGCTTGAATTGGGTGGACACTTGCGCAAACTGCTCGGACAACGCCCTGTATTTCTGGCTGCCAGCACGCGGGAAGGCGAAGAGGCGTTGCTTTTAAATGCGCTCCAGCACATCAAGGACACGAACCTGCTCACTGTCATCGTACCGCGCCACCCGCAGCGTTTCGATGAAGTCGCAGCTTTGATTTTGCAAAATGGCTTGCGCATGCAACGCCGTAGCGCCAATGAAGTTATTGCAGCGAGTACCCAAATCGTTCTGGGCGACAGCATGGGCGAGATGTTCGCTTACTACGTTGCAAGCGACATCGCGTTTATCGGTGGCAGCCTGCTTCCATTCGGCGGACAAAATCTGATCGAAGCCTGCTCGGTTGGTAAACCGGTACTCATCGGCCCGCATACCTATAACTTTGCGCAGGCGACCGAACTGGCCGTTTCCTGCGGCTCGGCAATCCGGGTGCACGATTCCGATGAGCTTGTGCTGCAACTGAATAACCTTTTGCAAGATACCTCCCGAACACAAGCCATGGCAGAGGCAGGGTTGCGCTTTGTTCGCGAAAATCAAGGTGCAACAGCACAGGCTTTGTTGCTGGTTGAAGGCGCCCTTGGACATACTTTATGAAATAATCCTCACCTCAGTTTGCAGATAAACATTATGAAAACACTTCTTATCACCGGCGGCGCCGGTTTCATCGGCTCTGCCGTCGTGCGCCAGTTGATCAATGACACCGACTACCACGTCGTCAATGTCGACAAACTCACCTACGCCGGTAACCTGCAATCACTCGCCTCCGTCTCCGACAATCCGCGCTACAGCTTCGAGCAAGTCGACATTTGCGATGCGGCCGAAGTGAGCCGCGTGTTCCGTGAACACCAACCGGATGCCGTCATGCACTTGGCCGCCGAGTCTCATGTGGACCGCTCCATCAGCGGCCCGGCCGACTTCATCCAGACCAACATCATCGGCACCTACACGCTGCTCGAAGCGGCCCGTGTTCACTGGAACAGCTTGGAAGTTGAACGCAAAGCGAACTTCCGCTTCCATCATATTTCCACCGACGAGGTGTACGGAAGTCTGGGTGACGAGGGTTTCTTCACCGAAGCCACCGCCTACGAACCCAACTCCCCCTATTCCGCCAGCAAGGCCTCCAGTGATCACCTTGTGCGCGCGTGGCATCACACTTATGGCCTTCCGGTAGTCACCACAAATTGCTCCAACAATTACGGCCCCTATCATTTCCCCGAAAAGCTTATTCCTCTGGTGATCTTGAATGCAGTTAACGGCAAAGCACTCCCCATCTACGGCAAGGGTGACAACATCCGCGATTGGCTTTACGTCGATGACCACGCCCGCGCGCTGCGCAGCGTATTGGAGAACGGTAAATTGGGCGAGACCTACAACATCGGCGGCTGGAACGAAAAGACCAACCTCGAAGTCGTGTTAGCCATCTGCACCATCCTGGATGAATTGCACCCGCAGGGCAAACCTCACAACAAACTTATCACCTACGTCGCCGACCGTCCCGGCCACGACAAGCGTTATGCCATCGACGCCACCAAGATCGCCGATGACCTTGGCTGGAAACCGCAAGAGACCTTCGAAACCGGATTGCGCAAAACCGTTGCCTGGTACTTGGCCAACACTGATTGGGTCAAAGGTGTGACCAGCGGTGACTATCAACATTGGGTTCAAAAGAACTACACCGACAGGAGCACACTATGAAAGGCATCATCCTTGCCGGAGGATCCGGCACCCGTCTGTATCCCGTGACGTTGCCGGTTTCCAAACAGCTGTTGCCGATCTACGACAAGCCGATGATCTACTATCCGCTTACCACGCTCATGCTGGCCGGGATACGCGACATTCTGGTGATTTCCACCCCGCAAGACACGCCGCGCTTCGAACAATTGCTGGGTGATGGTAGCCAGTGGGGCATCAACTTGTCCTATGCCGTCCAGCCCTCGCCGGATGGACTGGCCCAGGCTTTCATCATTGGCGAAAAATTCATCGGTGGCGACAGTTGCGCGTTGGTGCTGGGTGACAATATTTTCTACGGAGCCGATCTGGAAACCAAACTTGGCGCCGCCGCCAGCAAGAACGATGGCGGCACGGTTTTTGCCTATCGCGTCACCGACCCCGAGCGTTATGGGGTAGTCGATTTTGATTCGACAGGTCGCGCCCTGAGCATCGAAGAAAAACCCAAACATCCCAAGTCCAACTACGCCGTAACGGGTCTGTATTTTTACGATAACGGCGTCGTGGACATCGCCAAGACCATCAAACCTTCGCACCGTGGTGAGCTTGAGATCACCACCGTCAACCAGATCTATCTGGAGCGCAACAAACTGGACGTGCAGGTGATGGGGCGCGGCAGTGCCTGGTTGGACACCGGCACTCATGACTCGCTGTTGGAGGCTTCACTGTTCATCCAAACCCTGGAAAAGCGGCAAGGACTGAAGATCGCTTGCCCGGAAGAGATCGCCTTCCGCCGTGGCTACATCAGTGATACACAACTCGAAGCGCTGGCCAAACCGCTTGCAAAGAACGGCTACGGACAATATCTGCTCGCCGTCCTGCAAGAGAAATTCTGACATGTTTGTCATTCCGACTTCGATTCCTGATGTTTTGCTCATCGAACCCAAGGTGTTCGGTGATGCGCGTGGTTTCTTCTATGAGAGTTTCAATGCCAAACGCTTCGCTGAAGTAACCGGCGTCACAACGCCTTTTGTGCAAGACAACCATTCCCGTTCCGCCCGCCATGTGCTGCGTGGTCTGCATTATCAGATCCAGCAACCCCAGGGTAAATTGGTGCGCGCAACGCTGGGTGAAGTACTCGATGTTGTGGTCGACATCCGCAGGAGCTCTCCCACCTTCGGCAAGTCTGAAACGGTCATTCTCAGTGCGGATAACAAACGCATGTTATGGGTACCTCCCGGCTTCGCCCACGGCTTCGTGGTATTAAGCGAGACGGCTGAGTTCTTGTACAAAACCACGGACTATTGGGCGCCGGAATATGAGCGCTCTATCTTGTGGAATGATCCCGCACTGAATATCGATTGGCGATTGGGCGGGGCCACACCGCTACTCGCGGCTAAAGACCAATCCGGCAAACTGCTCAAAGAGGCCGAGGTCTTCGCTTGAAAGCCATCCTGCTGACGGGTGCCAACGGTCAAGTCGGTTGGGAGTTGCATCGTATTCTTGCGAAGGACGCAAAAGTCATCGCGCTCACCCGGGGACAACTCGACCTGAGTCAACCGGATGCAATTCGACGCACGGTGCGTGAACACCAGCCCGACATCATCATCAATCCTGCCGCCTACACGGCGGTAGACAAGGCAGAAACGGATCCTGACCTTGCGCTGGCTATCAATGGCATCGCGCCCGGGGTGCTTGCTGAGGAGGCAAAGAAACGGGATGCACTCCTGATCCACTACTCAACGGATTATGTCTTCGATGGCACGAAATCCGCGCCTTATAGTGAAACAGATGTGCCTAACCCGCAAAGTATCTACGGCGCAACGAAGCTGGCTGGTGAAGAGGCGATTCGCAGCGTAGACGGGAAACACCTCATCCTGCGTACCAGTTGGGTATATGGAGTGCACGGCGGAAACTTCGTGAAAACCATCTTGAGATTGGCGAAAGAACGTAATGAATTGCGCATCGTTGCCGATCAATACGGCGCGCCGACTTGGGCACGACTCTTGGCGGATTCGACGGTCAAGGTGATGCAAAGATTCACTGATGAGCAGTCCGGTGTGTACCACTTGACCTCAAGCGGCCGTACCAATTGGCATCAGTTCGCGCAAGCGATCATCCAGCTGGCGCGTCAATACGATACTGCGCTGGCCAACAAACCGTTGGCCATTCAACCCATCGCAACGCACGAATATCCCGTGCCTGCGAAACGTCCCGCCAACTCCTCTTTGTGCACGGACAAAATCAAACAGGCTTTCGGGCTTGAACTTCCGCGCTGGGAAGACGACTTGGCGGAGTGCATCCGCCAACTTTACCTTTAGTGCAGCGCCTTGTTGATTTGACCCAAGTCGGCCTCTGCCAAGCTGCCTACCGCAGCCTTCAAACGCAAATGACTCACCAGGAAATTGTACTGAGATTGGAGCAAGTCGCGGCGCGTCGAGAACAGTTGTTGCTGTGCATTCAGCACATCCAGGCTGGTGCGCACGCCTACTTCCTGTCCCAGCTTGCTGGCTTGCAACAGGCTTTCGCTGGATTTTAATGCCTGTTGCAACGCCTGTACCTGGGCGATGCCACTCACCACCCCCAGATAGGCCTGGCGTGTCTGTAGTTCAACGTTGCGCCGCGTATTTTCCAGATCCTGTTTGGCTTTCTCACGATTCGCATCCGCTTCACGCCATTTCGACTGGATCGCCCCGCCTGAAAACAGCGGCACATTAAGTTGCAAACCAACTGAAACACTCTTGGTATCGCCGCAGGAAAAGCTACATCCGGTACTGTTCGAGTAGTTTCCAACCGCGTCCAGTGTGGGTAGATGACCGCCGCGATTTTTCGCCACTTCTTGTTCTGCCAATGCCTCGGCAGCCTGTGCCATCACGATCTGAAAATTGCCCAGTTGCGCATCGGCCACCCATTTCTGTACATCGGCCGGATTTGGCGATTCAAGTTTGAACCCTGAACCCAGAGCACTCAATTCACCGACTTCGCCGTTCACCAACTGTTGCAGTGCGCGTCTCTTTAATTCCAGATTGTTTGCTGCCGCGATCTCCTGCGCCACGACCAAGTCGAAACGTGCTTGAGCTTCATGCGTATCCGTAATAGTGGAAGTTCCAACTTCGAAATTGCGTTTCGCCTGTTCCAGTTGCTGGGAGATCGCGGTCTTCTGCGCATTGGTCAATTGCACAGTGTCTTGCGCGATGAGCACATCAAAATAAGTCTGCGCACTGCGCAAAATCACGTCCTGCTCAGCCAGTTTGAACTGTGCCTCCGAGATGGCGACCTGAAGATCCGCTTGCTGATAGGTCGCCCAGTTCTGTTCGCGGAACAGGGGTTGCACCACGCTCACCGCGTAACCATGACTGTTGTATTTCTTGGTAAGCAAAGGTGAGTTCAGGTCGTTGTAAGTTGTGTTCGCACTCAAATTGACACTCGGCAACAATAGGGAGCGACCCTGCGTCAACTTCTCTTTGCCGGCTTGCTGTGCGGCTCGGGCTCCGGCGAAAACCGCGTCACGAGTTTGCGCCGCGCGGTAGATCTGCATCAGATCGTCGGCAAATACCGGTGAATGCACACCCAGTGCGAACAATATTCCAATAGCGATTTTTGTAGGTTTCATGCGCACTCCAATATTAGTATTCTCTGATATTACTTGTTGCTTGATTTCGATACAAGCTGAATTTAAGGATTCGGGAAAACCCTAGAATACGAAGCGCTGCGGTTGTTGCGCATTTCTGAGGGGTGCCACATCGGTCTCGAACAACGTTTTGGTCTCGAATGTCTCTGCCGCAACCCGGGTGATTAGCTGCGCTTGCATCGCCGGCGCATCGCCGACCACCGCAAACAACCTGCCGCCGATCTTCAACTGTTTTTGATAGGCCACCGGTACCAGGGGAACCGAACCGGTCAGCACGATTACGTTATAGTCCGCCTCACCCCAGGAATGTGCTGCGTCACCGACTTGCAAAGTCACATTCTCGATATGGTGCGCCACCAGATTTCTTAAAGCGATCGCATGCAGTTCAGGTTGGATCTCCACGCTGGTCACTTGACCCGCCAACTTGGCCATCAATGCCGTCAAATACCCGCTGCCGGTACCCACTTCCAGCACACTGTCTCCCGCCTGGATGTCCAACGCCTGCAGAACCCGCGCTTCGATCTTGGGTTGCCACATTGACGCGCCATGACCCAGGGGTATTTCCGTATCAACGAATGCCAATGACTTGCTTGCAGGCGGGACAAATTGCTCGCGACGCACCCATTTGAGCAGATCCAGCACACGACCATCAAGCACGTCCCAAGGGCGGATTTGTTGCTCGATCATATTGAAGCGGGCTTGTTCCAAGTTCATTTATCTCTCCTGAATACGTCTTATTTGTGCGGGTAGCGCGGCAGTATAACAACACGCCGGAGTCGCCTCAACCGCCTAAATTCAATTTGTCAGGCTTCCACCAGGGTCGATCCTTTTTCACGATAAACCTCGGTGAGCACTTCGACAAAGCGATTCGCCTGTGGTGAAAGAAACTTACCCTTGCGCAGCACCAGTCCGTAGCCGCGTTGCGGGAAATATTGCGCCAGCGGAATCCTGAGCAGACGTTCCTGGCCGGTGAGGCAGATATCCGTCACGATGGAGATACCTAATCCCAGCTCCACATACTTCTTGATGACTTCCCACCCGCCCGCCTCCAGCGTGACCTTGAATGACAGATTGTGTTGCTGGAACACATACTTGACCATGCCCCAAGTTGAAAGGTGGCGCGGCGGTAGTATCAATCCGTATTGACTGATGTCCTCTAGGGTCAGTTCTTTTATCAGCGACAGCGGATGCCCCACTGGAGTAATCAGTACCGGATCAAAAGTGACGATAGGCTGATACGTGATGTCGTCGGGGATGTCCAACAACGACCCCACAGCGAAGTCTATTTCGTCCAGCTTCAACATCTTCAGTCCGTCGCGCCCCGTCACGTTATACAGGCGCAAATGAATACCGGGATATGCCTTTGAGAACCGACTGACCGCTTCGGGAAGGATATACAAAATAGTTGACTCGCCCGCCCCGATATTTAATTCGCCGCTTTCAAGCCTGCCGTGTTGGGCGACAAAATTACTTTGTAAATTATCTATTCCTTGAACCAGGGGTTCTGATAAAGCATAAAGTGCTTCGCCATCCGGAGTAAGGCGCATCGTTGGGCCGCGACGCTCAAACAACGTTGTATTCAACTCGCGTTCCAACGCCTGGATCTGCAATGTAATGGAAGGCTGGCTGAGGAAAAGTTTTTGTGCCGCCAAGGTGATACTGCCGCTGCGCACCACTTGACTAAACGCGCGTATCTGCTTGAGTCGATTGTTTTTATAGTAGGCCTGTTTGTCTGTTGACACGGTCTTCTCCCATCGACATTGGCTTTTTCAATATTGAAAATTGAAATTATTGATTCCCCAAATGATTGTAACTTTAATACATTCACACTTACAAAAATAATCCCGCCGTAATTTTCGTCCGTTCAGAACAGTCGTTGCTACCGGGGAGGCAGCATGGGGATGTTGAACAATGTTATTTTTACTTTCGCGTTCATGGCCGGACTGGGCGTCCTGCTGGCGCTGTTTCTGGCTGTCGCCAGCAAACGTCTGTATGTTTTTGAAGATCCCCGCATCGATGAAGTGGAAGAGATGCTGCCCCATTCCAATTGTGGCGCATGCGGCACCGCCGGTTGCCGTAATTTCGCCGAGCAAGTCGTGCAAGGCAAAATCCAACCGGCTAGTTGTACCGTTAATCGTCCTGACCAAAACCAATCCATCGCCGAAATGTTAGGCATTGCCATGGGCGATGTCGAGAAACGCATCGCTCGGCTGGCCTGCGCCGGCGGCAGACACGTCGCCAAGATGCGCGCGCACTACGACGGTCTTAATTCCTGCGCTGCCGCTGCGGTCGCGGGCGGCGGCAAGAGTTGCACCTGGGGTTGCCTCGGCATCGGCGATTGCGCCGACGTGTGCGACTTCGATGCCATCACCATGGACAAATTCAGCCTGCCCGTGGTGGATGCCGCCAAATGCACAGCCTGCGGCGACTGCGTGGATGTCTGCCCCAAAGGTTTGTTCTCCCTGCAAGTCGAATCGCACAAACTGTGGCTGGCCTGCTGCAACGAATCCGACGGCGACATCGCCGAGGCCGCCTGCGAAGTGGCGTGCACCGCCTGCGAACGTTGCGTGGTCGATGCCGCGCCCGGCCTCATCAGCATCAAGAACAAACTCGCCGTCATTGATTACAGCAAGAACGAAAGCGCACAGCGTGTCGCCATCGAGCGTTGTCCCACGGGGGCCATCGTATGGATGGAAGGAAGCAATATCAGCAAAGGCAAAGCCGCCAAGAAGATCATTCGTATCGAACCGTTACCCGTCATCGCAGAAGCATAAGGGGCAACCCTCAAGGAGAGACCATGTTAAACAAACTAAAACAATTCAAATTCCTTGGAACCGCATCAGATGCCGATGCGACCCAGACCCAATTCAAATATCCCGGTGTACGCGATGCCATCGACGGCAACACCGCCATCATCATGGTGGAACGCGAAGCCTCGCAAGGTGCGGGTGCTTACCCCATTACTCCATCTACCCAAATGGGTGAATATTGGGCGGAAGAAGTCGCCAAAGGCCACCTGAACGCCGCCGGTAAACCGCTCATCTTCGTCGAACCCGAATCCGAACACGCTGCCGCAGGTGTCACCGCCGGCCTCTCCATGACGGGTATCCGCGCGGTGAACTTCACCTCCTCGCAAGGCTTGGCCTTCATGCACGAATCGCTGTATGCCGCTGTTGGTAAGCGTCTGCCTTATGTGCTGAACCTCGGTTGCCGCGCCATCACCAAGACCTCGCTTAATGTGCACTGCGCGCATGACGACTACCACTGCGCCGACGACACCGGCTTTATCCAAGTCTTCGCCAAGAACGGCCAAGGGGCAGCCGACCTCAACATGATCGCGCGCAAGACCGCCGAGTTGGCACTGACACCCGCTATCGTGGCGCAGGACGGATTCCTCACGACGCACCTCATCGAACCGATGCTGGTGCCTGAGCGTGAATTGATCGCCGAGTTCCTGGGCGATGCCGATGACATCATCGACACACCGACCCCGGCACAGAAGATGTTGTACGGACCTAAACGCCGTCGTGTACCCATGACCTGGGACGTGGACAATCCGATGCAGACCGGCGTGGTGCAGAACCAGGATGCCTATATGCAAGCCGTCGCCGCACAGCGCCCTTACTTCTTCGAACACATCCCTGCATTGTTCGACCAATGTGCGGCTGAGTTCAAAGCATTGACGGGTCGCGATTACAACCGCATCGACACCTATCGTTGCGAGGATGCCGACTATGTGATCCTCGGCCAAGGCAGCATGACGGTGCAAGCCGCCGCCGTCGCCGATTGGTTGCGCGACAACCGCATGATCAAAGTGGGTGTGGTCAACATCACTATGTACCGCCCCTTCCCCGGCGACCTGCTGGGTCATGTGTTGAAAGGCAAGAAAGGTGTGGCTGTGTTGGAGCGTACCGACCAACCGCTATCGGAAGACTTGCCGCTGATGCGCGAAGTGCGCTCTACGATCTCAAAATGTGCGGAGAATGCGCGCGAAGAATGCTACGCCGATTACGCCAAATACGAACATGCCAAAGACATGCCGACGCTTTACTCCGGCTGCTACGGCTTGGGCTCGCGCGATCTGCAACCTGAGGGTTTGATCGCCGCCGTGGAGAACATGTTGCCCGGTGCGACACGCCGCAAATTCTTCTACCTGTCGGTCGATTTTGTTCGCGACGAATCCGCCAATCCGAAACAAGAGATTCGCCAACAAGAGTTGCAAGCCGCTTACCCCAGCATCAAGGGGATGGCCTTGCGTGGCACTGAGAACCCCAATTTGTTACCCAAAGGTGCCATCGCCGTGCGTATGCACTCTATCGGCGGCTGGGGCGCAGTGACCACGGGCAAGAACTTGGCGATGACCTTGTTCGAACTGCTGGGCTGGGATATCAAGGCCAATCCAAAATACGGCTCTGAGAAGAAAGGGCAACCCACTACCTACTATCTATCCGCAGCGCCAGAACCTATCCGTATCAACTGCGAATACACCCGCGTGGATGTCGTGATGTCTCCCGACCCGCAAGTGTTCCTGCACACCAATGCCTTGGAAGGTCTGAATGACGGTGGCGTATTCATCATCCAAAGCAACTTGGACAGTCCCGAAGCCGTGTGGCAGACCTTTCCCATGCGCACCCAACAGTACATCGTCGATCACAAGATCCGCGTGTTTTACCTCGATGCGTTCAAGATCGCCCGTGCTGAATCCAGTAACCCAGACCTGCAGCTGCGTATGCAGGGTAACGCCTTCCAAGGCGCGTTCTTCCACGCATCCGATGTGAAGGATCGTGCCGGCCTGAGCGAAGAGACGCTATTCAAAGCCATCGAGAACCAGCTCGAATCCAAGTTCGGCAAGAAGGGAAAACGCATCGTAGATGACAACCTGCGCGTGGTGCGTCGCGGTTATGAAGAGCTGTTCGAGATCAAACCGGTGCAGATGAAGGTCGGTCAGCGCGCCTCCAGCACACTCAAAGCCGCTCCCTCCATTCCCGTCATGCTCAAGAACCTCCCCGAAGGCAACGGCTTACAGTCCGATGTCCATCGTTTCTGGGAACAGACCGGTAGCTTCTACATGAAGGGGCAAGGCTCCGACAACCTGGTCGATCCCTTCATCGGCATGTCCGTCGTACCTGCTGTGACTGGCGTGTACCGCGACATGACAGGCGTACGTTTCGAATATCCAGAGTGGATCGCAGAGAACTGCACCGCCTGCGGCGAGTGCTACACCCAATGCCCTGACAGCGCCATCCCCGGCCTGGTCTCCACGCCTAGCGACGTTCTCAACAGCGTAATCCAAAAGATAGAGACCGGAGGTCGTCCCACCCGTTTCTTGCGCAAGTTCAGCCGCACCATCGAGAAGAAGTTGCGCGCAACTTTGGATAAGGATGGATTGGACGTGCGTGCTTTGCTGGCGAACGCCATCACCGAAGCCTTCGCGGAAGACACCACATCGGGTGACGAACGTGCTCGTTTGGAAGTCGAACTGAACCTGCTACGCGACGGCATCGGCAGCTTCAAGTTCGCCACCACCAAACCGTACTGGACACAGAAAGAAAAGAAAGAAAAAGGCAGTGGGGGCTTGTTCTCCATCACTATCAATCCCTACACCTGCAAGGGCTGTGCGATCTGCGTGGACGTGTGTGCCGACAATGCGTTGAAGATGGTGACGCAGACCAACGAAGCAATCCAGACACTGCGCGACGACTGGGACATTTGGCTGGAACTGCCAACGACGCCGACACAATTCAGCCGCATCGACGATCTAGACGAGAAGGTCGGCGCGCTGGAGACAATCCTTCTCGACAAGCACAACTACCAATCGCTGGCCAGTGGTGACGGTGCCTGCTTGGGCTGCGGCGAGAAGGGTGCTATCCACCTGTTCACCGCCGCCGTGACTGCGTTGATGCAACCGCGCGTGAAAAAATACGTGAGCAAGTTAGATGGACTCATCACGGGATTGGAGAACCACATCCGCCTGCGCCTCGGTAGCTCGGTCAATCTTGCCGATACCGATGGCTTGATGCAGGCCATCCAAAACTACAGTGGACGCGACCTCACCTTGGCCAAGCTAACCGAGACCTTGCTTGCGCGCCACCCTGCCGAGCCGATCGACCCACAATGGTTGAAACGTGTGACGCAGATGTTGGAGAAACTCAAAGACCTGCGCTGGCGTTATCTGGAAGGTCCGACCAACCAAGGTCGCGCCGAGATGGGCATCATCAACTCCACGGGTTGCACCTCGGTGTGGGCATCCACCTATCCGTTCAACCCCTACCCGTTCCCATGGACATCGCACCTGTTCCAAGACTCGCCTTCCGTAGCGATGGGCGTGTTCGAAGGACACATGGCGAAGATGGTGGAAGGTTTCAAAGCCGTGCGCCAAGTCGAGATGGAGCTGGCAGGTGGTTATGTGCCTGAAGACAGCGACAAGTTCTTCGCCCACTTCAATTGGGAACAGCTGAGCGACGAAGAATTCCATCTGTGCCCACCCGTGGTGGCGATGGGCGGTGACGGTGCGATGTTCGACATCGGCTTCCAGAATCTGTCGCGCGCCTTGATGTCGGGCAAACCCATCAAGGTGTTCATCGTGGATACGCAGGTATATTCCAACACCGGCGGCCAAGCTTGCACCTCCGGCTTCATCGGCCAAGTGGCAGATATGTCACCTTACGGCGCGAGCCAACATGGCAAGTCTGAAAGCCGCAAAGAGATCAGCCTCATCGGTATGGCGCATCGCACCGCGTTCATCCACC
>CAYROQ010000019.1:0-57545 GCA_964425955.1 uncultured Sideroxydans sp. | reverse complement strand
TTGCTCGGCGGCGAGTGCGTCGAAGTCGGCGTTTTCTTCGGCATAGGCGGCGTACACGGCATCCAGCTTGGATTGCGCTTCCATCACTTCGCCCAGTGCGGATTCAACTTCCTGGCGCACGGTCTTGGCCGGGTCGAGCACCGGTTCCTGCGGCAGGTAGCCAATCTTGATGTTGGGCAGGTGTTGCACTTCGCCGTCGTATTCTTTGTCCTGCTTCGCCATGATGCGCAGCACGGTGGATTTACCCGAGCCGTTCAGACCCAGCAGACCGATCTTGGCGCCGGGGAAGAAGCTGAGGGAGATATCCTTGATGATCTGACGCTTGGGGGGAACGATCTTGCTCACGCGGAGCATCGACATTACATATTGACCTTGTGCCATTTTGCGGTTTCTCTAATTAGGTTATGGACTTACTGATGAAGTCCGTGGGTGGTGTACCCGCAAGGGGTAGGCCGTGGTTGTATGGGGCTAAAGCCCCGACAACACACGCACACTCTTTTTCGTTCGCCCTTTTGCTACTCCGCGCTTCCCTCGATACACCGCTGCGCGGCACTCGGGATGAACGGAAGATGGGGTTCAAAGCGAACAAAAAATGTGTCGAACCATGAACGGACTTAATCAGCTATTTTGAAGGGGCGTAGCTTACCGTAAAGCGGGGGGCAAGAACCAGCCGCACAGGTCATCGGGCGCGGTTTAACCTCCCTGACTTAAGGAAGTGATATATTTTTACCGGTGTGTAGTCGAAGTCAAAACCAGCGCGTTTTATACTGTAAGCACCGGAAAATATTGGTGCGATATTCCACCCAACTTAGGAGTAATCAAATGAAAAACAAACTGTTTTTTGCTGCCACTTTCCTCTCTCTGGTCTCGACTTCTACCGCTTTTGCCGATGAGCGCACCCCTCCCGCAACGGCTTCTCCTACCCCCGCCCAGATCGAGCAACGTGGCGAACGTATCGACCAACGCCTTGATCGCAAAGGCGACCGCATCGAAGAACGTCTGGACCGTAAAGGTGACCGCATCGAGGAGCGCATGGAGACCCGTGCCGAAAGAGAACGCGCCGCAGGCAACACTGAAAAGGCCGAGCGTCTGGAAAGAAAAGGGGAAGCCGTGAACCGGCAGCTGGATCGAAAAGGTGAACGCATCGACCGCCGCTTGGATCGCAAAGGCGACCGCGCCAAACATCGCCACGATCACCGCGCCCATCAAGCCAGATAATCGCAGGCAACTCTAAAAGGCAGGCGCATCCCGCACATGCAGAAGTTCCTTGCAGCCATCGAAGGACGTGCCTTCCGCATCGCCCAGTTTGCCACGCGCAACCGTGACGATGCGTTGGAGTTGGTGCAGGAATCCATGATGAAGCTGGTGCAGAAATATGCGCAGCGCGATGCGCAAGAGTGGACAGCACTTTTCTACAGCATCCTGCAATCGCGCATCCGCGACTGGCACCGTCGCCAGTCGGTACGCAACCGCTTCCGCCACTGGTTTGTTGCAGATGATGATGACGCGGAAGAGATGCTGGAGCAGTTGCCCGCCGCAGAATCCAGCGATCCGTCTATCCGGCTCGGCAACGAGCAATTCATGGCGCAGCTGGAACTAGAGTTGGGTGAACTGCCCTACCGCCAGCAACAGGTGTTTTTGCTGCGCGTGTGGGAGGGCTTGGATGTGGCGCAGACGGCCGCTGTCATGGAGTGTTCGGAAAGTGCAGTCAAGACGCATCACGCACGGGCGCTTGAAAAACTGCGCGGGAAATTGGAGGGAATGCGATGAGCAGCAAACAAGATCAGGAATTTGAACAGCGGGTGCGGGTGTCACTGGATTCCAGCGTCACCGCGCTGGATGCCGCGACACGTTCCCGCCTTGCTGAAGTGCGTATCCGGGCACTGGAACAGAAGTCATGGATATCGCGCTGGATGCCGACGCAACGCCTGATCCCGGCCACGGCATTTGCCGCCTGTGCGGTGCTGGCGGTGACTTTGTATGTCGCCAACCGGCAGCCGGATTCGCCTCTGCAATTTGCGCAGACTGATGCGGATTTTGCGCTGGAATTGTTGCTGGGCGACGACGTTATCCCGGATACGGAAGCCGACCCGGATTTCTTCATCCAAATGGAAGCCCTGTTGCTGAACGAGGAGGATGAACAAAATGCGGGTTAGTCATTGCTGGTGCGCGCTGCTGATGCTCGGATGCGCGCAGTTTGCACACGCGGATGAGAGCGCAAACGACGAGGTGTCGTCCATGGAGATCATCGAGTTACTGGGCGAGATAGAGGATGACACGGGCGATCTTGAGATCGCGATGTCGGAAGCTGTTTTGGACGGGATGCCGGAAGGACAGGAGGTGGAAAATGCCAAGTAATTTCGTTAGCGCAAGACTGCGCCGGGTATGTATGCTGGTGCTGCTGGGTTTGTTTGCCCACACGGTTCAGGCGGAAGGGGTGGCCTGGAACCAGTTGAATGCCCAACAGCAACAGGTATTGGCCCCGGTAAAAGACCGCTGGGACACGTTGCCCCCGCAAAAGCAGGAGCGCCTCAGCAAAGGCGCAACCAAGTGGGCGGGCATGACGCCGGAACAACGCTTGCGGGCAAAAGAACGTTTGGCCCGTTTCAAGAACATGTCACCCGCCGAACGGGAGGTCGTGAAAAAACGCATGATCGCCTTGCGCGACCTGCCGCCGGAACAACGCCAGGCGATGCGCGAGAAATGGCAGAGCATGACGCCGGAACAAAGAATGCGCGTCATGTCGCGCTGGCGCAGCCTATCACCCGAGCAACGCGAACGTATCATTCAGCGCCGCATGGAGCGGCAGAACCGGGTTCATCGCAATCGAAATTGAAAGGAAGATCATGAAGACGAAGCTATTTTGTTTTTTTGTTTTATCCGTGATGTTCGGAGCCGCTACGGCGGCTGAGTTATTTGGCACGGTGGATGCCTTGGAAGGGGCAGCCGTGCTCAGCGGCGAGAACGGCACCCAGTCCGCCATTTCGGTGGGAACTCTGATCTATGCCGGCCAAAGCATCACCACGGCCGCAGACGGCGAGGTGCACATCGTCACGACGGATAGCGGGTTGATTGCATTGCGTCCGAACAGCAACTTCCGTGTCGAGCGTTATCAGGCCAAGGGCGAGGATTCGGATGAGATTTCATTTTCTTTGTTCAAAGGGGCATTGCGTTCCATCACGGGCTGGATCGCGAAACGCAATCCGGCCGCGTATCAATTGAAAACCACCAACGCCACCATCGGCATACGCGGCACCGATCATGAGACCTTCATCATCGAGACCGAGAATGGTGCGGAGCTGCCCGGAACCTACAACACCGTGTACGAAGGTTCGACAGTGGTGCAATCTGAACACGGCAATGCCGAGGTGCGTACCGGCGAGAGTGCTTATGCGGCGCGCAATGCCGATCAGGCACCGAAGCTGCTCGAGCATCGGCCTGAATTCATGCAGCGCCGCGCACTGCGCATCGAACAACGTATCCAGAAACGCAAGGAAACGCTGCGTACCGAGATCCACAAACGGGTACAGACAAGGAAAGATGCCCGCAACGAAAAACCGGATGCCGGAGAGCGCCGCGAACGCGCCGCACAACGCCAACATGAACTCCGCATGCAACACAGACAACAATGAACACACCACGGAAAAATGCGATGAAAAGACACTCTGCTATTTTGCGCTGCGCTGCATCCAGTCTGGCTGTAGCTTTATTCACACTTCCGCTCACTGCCGGGGCTGATAACTATCTCTCGGCAACCGCCGGCTCCGGCCCCGGCGGCTACAACTCCACCGAGGTACGTGGAAACGCCGATGTGTTCGATACACCGTTGCGCGCAAACCTGTTCGTCTTTAAATCCGCCTCCTCGGGGGATGCCATCACCCAATCGGCTTTCGGCATGGACTGGAGGCTTTCCGAGCTGGCGACGCTGGGCTTGACACACAACAGGCAGGACAACAGTCTGATTGATATCAGCGGAAACTCAGCCAGCCTCGCACTTATGCTGGATACCTTGTGGAACGGCAAGTTGCAAACCCGGCTTGATTTGAAACATGCCGCGTCGGCGTATCAGTTCAACAATCTTCCCCCATCCGTACAGAACAACACCATCAATCAGACCACGAACACTCTCGGACTGAGCCAGGATGTCGCCGAGCCAGTCACGCTCTACTTCTCGCACGACCAGTACAGTTACGACCACGACCCCAAGCAGGCCGCACTGCGTATGATGAAAACGGCTCCGCAAAGGTTCTACAGCACGCGGTCTGCCCTGCTGACCTTCCCTGATTCTTCGAATAGCTTCGGTATCACATGGCGTGCGCTGGAAGTTTTAACTGTTGATATCTCATCCAGTAAGACACTTACCCAACTGGATCAGGAGCAGAAGACCCGGCGTTTGGGACTCGATTATCAGGTGACCGATCACCTCAACCTCACCGCCGCCGTTTCTCGCGTTGCTTCCACTGCCGTGGTCACCCAGCAGACGATCTTCCCGAATATTCCCGCGTTGACGATTCCGGCAGGCACGACCGTGATCCCGTCCTCGAATGACAGCTACGCCGAATTAGGGTTGGGTTGGTCGTTCTGATGGTGGGAAATGTCGATCAATTGCGAACACCGTTTTCCGTTCGCTCCTTCGGTACACCGCGCAAGCGCGGCACTCAAGACAAACGGAAAATGCCTCGCAGAGGTTCTCGCACCCTTTGGGTGTATCGAACCATTGTGTTCGGACTTAATCAGACCTTCCTTAAATTGTCCGCTGATTTTCTGGAATGACGCTTCGCTTATAGCAGTCGATCACCCGCCTGCGCCACGGCATACCAGGCATTCAATTCGCTGAGACGTCCTTTGCTCCACGCGGCCACATCCACTTCAGGTACAGGAAGATACGGGCCGTGCTTTACTTCAAAGATCACCGCCCCGTCATCACGCGACAACACGGCATGCCATCCCCCTGCCGGAATCTCGACCACGCTCGTGTCCTCACCCAACTCCAGACGTTCGATCACCGTGCCGTCCTGATTAAACAGCAACACGGTGAATCGCCCGCGCAATGCAGTCAGCACTTCCCACGTGTGCGGGTGGCGGTGCGGTAGAATCAAGGTACCCGGCTCCATCGCGATGGCGAGGCGCTGGATGGGATCTTCCAGATTTGTGTGCAGGTTGGTGTTGGCGCGTAAACGCGGGGATTGCGCGGCTTGTTGGCCAAGTGAGGTCAGATCGGCGTTCGTGATTTTCTTCAAAATTATCTCCCAGTAATCAAGTCGTATTTTTACATGCTTTTACTGGCAAGCAACAGCAGATAGAATCCCGCCCCATGCCTTTTCCATTCTTCCGGGTGCGAACACGCCCTTTACCTTTCATTGCCTTGATATTGGGCATGCTGACAGGGGTCGTCGATCCAAAGATTGTTCTGGCAGAGGAAGCAAGCGGCGATGCCAAACCCGAGTTCGTGTATGAACTGGATGCCTACTATTCCGACATCGGCTACAACATTCCGCTGACCAATAAACCCATCCCCACGATCTCGTCGGGCAGTGAAGCGGTGATCTACCGCGAACTCATCAAGGGCTCACTGATCCCGCAATATATGTTGCTCGAAGCCAGCATCTATCCCATGCCGATACTGGGCACCTTCATCAAATCACACTCGCCCGGTTTTTACGACCAGTTCAGCATCGGCAAGGACTTCAATGTCATCGAATCGCTCACTGCCGGATTTCAGGAACCTTGGGCGCTGTCGGCCTTCTTCGGCAATGTGGCCCGATTGAAACGTCCGGGAGACCACCGGCAAGATTACAACTATGGCTACACCGGTTATTTGGTCAGCGTCGGCACCAAACACATCATGCACAACACCCCGGTAAACGATGACTGGTGCGAACTTGAATGGAAGATCAAGGGCAAGATCGACCACCCCGACGAGAAACTTTCATGGAGCTTTCGTATCGGCGGCAAATTCAACAAAAATCACGATGTAAACAACGTCACTTTCATCAACTTGCATCGCACCAACACCGATTTGCGTTCTTCCTATCTGGCCTGGCTGGAAAACACCAATTTGGATTTTCGTCTGCATTTCTTGCAACACGGTGGCAAGCTGGTACGCTCGGAATTGATCGCCGGAAAGAAGATTCCGCTACCCGACAGAGGCTTTCACCCGACGTTCAGCCTCGGCTTTATTTGGACCAGTCCGGACGAATATTCCGGCGCACTGCGATTCGCCAATGCCAATAAACTCACGCTGGTCATCCGGCCGTCAATCGAGTTTTGAAACAACCGGATCGGGCGCAGATGCGGCCAACAATCACTGCACCAGGGGAGCCACCGTATGAACGCAAGGATCGACCTCATACCCCAGGACGTCTCTGTCACTTTGGACGGCTTGTTCCATGAAAGAACACGCCGCTCACCCGACCGGATTGCCTACCGCTATTTTGACGACAATCACTGCGAGTGGCGCGAGCTGACCTGGCAACAGATGGAACAGGCAATCGCGGGTTGGCAAGCCGCGATGCGACACGAAGGTCTGCAACCCGGAGATCGCGTGGCGATCATGCTGCGGAACTGTCCGCAGTGGGTGATGTTCGATCAGGCCGCGTTGGGGCTGGGACTGGTCACGGTGCCGCTTTACGTATCCGACCGTCCCGAGAATGTGGCACATGTGTTGCGGGATTCGGGCGCGAAGCTGGTCTTGATCGACAGCGCATCCAACTGGCATCCGCTGCGCGAGGTCTGTACCGACATCACAACTCTGACCCGCATCGTCACCTTGCGTACGCCGCCGGATGGCGACAACGATACACGTTTGCGCGGCGTCGATGAATGGTTACCGGATTCACACAATGGCTTCAGCCATTTAGTAAATGATGCCGATGCACTGGCCACCATCATCTATACCTCCGGCACCACCGGAAAGTCCAAAGGTGTGATGCTGAGTCACCGTAATCTGCTGAGTAATGCCATTGGTGCGCTGCAGTGTTTCGAGGTTTACACCGGCGATGTTTTCCTTTCCTTCCTGCCGCTCTCGCATGCGCTGGAACGCATGGCCGGCTATTACGTGCCGGTGATGGCCGGTGCCAGCGTCGCGTATGCGCGCTCGGTGCAACAGTTGCAGGAAGACCTGTCACTGCTGCGCCCGACCGTGCTGGTCACCGTGCCGCGCATCTTCGAACGCATTCAGGCAGGCATGCAGAACAAGCTGGACAAAGGCTCCGCCCTCACACGCAAAATGTTCGCATTGGCGATCGATGTGGGTTATCAGCGTTTCGAGCATGCACAGGGTCGTGCCGTTTGGCACCCAAAACTCTTGCTGTGGCCCATCCTCAAAACACTCGTGGCGGACAAGCTGACTGCGCGACTCGGCGGCAGATTGCGCCTCGCGGTTGCAGGCGGGGCAGCACTCTCCGCGACCAATGCACGCACGTTCATCGGCCTCGGCATTCCTATCATCCAAGGCTACGGCTTGAGCGAAACCAGCCCGGTCATCAGTGTGAACCGGCTTGAGGACAATCTGCCCAGCAGCGTGGGTAAGCCGCTCGCCAATGTGGAAGTGCGCTTGGGCAAATACGATGCACTGGAAGTGCGCGGCCCCAATGTCATGCTGGGCTATTGGAACAACGAACCCGCAACCAAAGAGATGTTCACCGAAGAGGGTTGGCTGAACACCGGTGATGTGGTGCGTATCGACGAACACGGACGACTCACCATCACCGGCCGCATCAAAGAGATCATCGTGCTTTCCAACGGCGAGAAAATGCCGCCGGGCGACATGGAGGCGGCGATCCTCGCCGATCCGCTGTTCGAACAACTGATCGTGGTGGGGGAAGGCAAACCCTTCCTGGCTTTATTGGCCGTGGTCAACCGTGAACGCTGGGTGGCTGCCATGCGCGAGCGTAACTTGCCGTCGGACTGGCCGGAGAGCCTGCAGCTTTCTCAAACCAAAGCCTATGCCTTGCAGCGTGTGACTCAACGGATTCAATCCTTCCCCGGCTACGCGCGTATCCGCCGTATCACACTGTCGGGCGAGGCCTGGAGTCCCGACAATGGACTGATGACCCCCACACTCAAGATCAAACGTTCCAAAGTAGTGGAACACTTCCAAAAAGAATATGCAGAGATGTACGACGGACATTGAGATACCAGTGTGTTTCAAGTGATCTTCCGCTGTCCAACATAACGATAGTACGCCCGCGCACATACTTCGATCGTCCCCCTGTTGTAGCTTTGCGCCATGTCGATGGTCACCAAGTTGGAAGGTGCAATTTGAGGTCACAGAAGAGTTGATTTTCGACATCGGATCTGTAACTCAGCATATCCGGTTGCCGTCTGTATAACCTCCAGACCGCGCATTACTCGGGATCGCCCAATGCCAGCTGCAAACCCAGTCCCTGCAGCCAATAGCCTTCTGGCTGCGTTACCCCAGAAGGAATATGAGAAACTGCTTTCCCGGCTGGAGATCGTTACTCTCACATTCGGCGAAGTGCTCTACCACCCCGGCGAACCGATACGCTATGTTTACTTCCCTACGAATTCTTTGGTCTCCTTACTTACACTTGCCGAAGGCCACCAAGCGCTGGAAGTTGGCATGGTCGGCTATGAAGGTATGTTGGGGATCCCCCTTGCGCTCGGGGTGATCGCTTCACCAGTACGCGCTTTGATACAAGGTTCCGGCCTGGCTTTACGCATGGCATCCGTACATTTCCACTCCGAACTGCAAAAGAGTGATGCCTTACAACGCCAGGTTTATCGTTACACCTTCGAACTAATGGTACAAATGACACAAACCGCCGCGTGCAACCGCTTCCACCACGTTGAGGCGCGACTCGCCCGATGGTTGCTAATGACACGCGACCGGGTGCGTTCAAACCAATTCCACCTTACACAGGAACTGCTCGGAGATATGCTGGGAGTACGCCGCGTGGGTGTGACCAAAGCCGCCGGAGCCTTGCGTCAACGCGATTTGATCAGCTACAGCCGGGGAGAGATTACGATTCTCGATGGGGCCGGTCTTGAGTCTGCGGCCTGCCAGTGTTACCAGATTGACAAAGGGATGCACGTTAAGGCAGTGAGAGTGGGAACACATCCTTCTTTCCCCTCAACCGATCTTCAGTAAAAAAAGATCCGGAACGGGTGTGCCGTTGCCGGATCTGGTGCTTCAGATGAACTTCAGGGGAGGAAGAACACCTGCACGTATAGTCCCACCCGACTTGCCAACACACTGTACGACAGCGAACACACGTACTGAAAGTCACTACGACGTTGTGCTTATTTCTCCGATTCTGAAACTTGAACCTCTCGAAATTTCGTCGAACGGATTCCCCACTGTTCGCTATCGTACATACTCAACTTGGACATAGGTCTATATCAATTTCCAAAGCCCCGCCGCAAAAAGCACCGCTTCCCCAGTTCAGCCAACAAGGCGAACTCTGTTACTTACCATAGGGAGATCAACATGCAACTAAATTCCCTCAGGCTGGAAGCGCCAGACCATAACCGCCTCCTCGCCGCTCTGCCCCAAGATAGCTATGACCGCATCTTCTCGTCCCTCGAGCAAACCACCATGCAGGTAGGCACTGTGCTCTATGAATCGGGGAATCAAATGCAATATGTGTATTTCCCCACGACGGCCATCGTTTCACTGCACTACGTCATGGAAAACGGCTCTTCTGCCGAGTTTGCCGGCGTGGGTAATGAAGGGGTTCTCGGCACTTCGTTATTCATGGGTATCAACAGCATGCCCTGCCGCGCCACCATTCAAACAGCCGGAAGCATCTGCCGACTGAGCAACCTGCTGATGATGGAAGAATTTAATCGCATGGGGCCGATGATGCGCTTGATGTTGCGCTACACCCAATCGTTGATCGCTCAAGTTTCACAAACAACCGGGTGCAACCGGCATCACTCTGTCGAACAGCAATTGTGTCGCTGGTTACTGCTCACGCTGGACAGATTGCCATCGAACGAACTGACCATGACCCAGGAATTGATCGCCAGCATGCTTGGAGTGCGTCGCGAGGGAATAACAGAAGCTGCCGGAAATCTGCGTCGCGCCGGTTTGATCTCCTATCGCCGGGGACACATCACTGTGCTAAATCGCGCCGGACTGGAATTGCATGCGTGCGAATGTTATGGCGTGGTGAAGAAAGAGCAGCAACGCCTTCTGAATGACTATTCAGAGCTGCCCGCGCCCATAACAACCCGCTATTTGCATACCGAATCGACGACTCATTCAAGGTTGGTCAACTGATCTACCCGAGATGTTGCTACACAATATCTTCATGTGATCCCAACCTTCACATTCGCACCCAGAACAAAGGTCGATCATGCCAAAGTTAAGACGCCCGCCATCCAACATTGATCATATTGCAGGAACGGCTGCCGGAATTTCGGAAGTTAAACGACAGGAGACATTGCTTAGAACAGGCGCCTTACAGAGCGCAATTTTCAACAGTGCCAACTTTTCCAGTATCGCCACCGATGCCAAAGGCGTCATCCAGATCTTCAACGTCGGCGCCGAACGTATGCTGGGTTACGCCGCCGCCGACGTGATGAACAAGATCACCCCGGCGGATTTCTCCGATCCGCAGGAAGTAATCGCGCGTGCCAAAGCATTAAGCATTGAACTCGGCACCCCCATCGCGCCGGGATTCGAGGCACTGGTGTTCAAGGCCTCGCGCGGCATCGAGGATATCTACGAACTGACTTCCATCCGAAAAGACGGCAGCCGAATTCCGGTTGTACTGTCCGTCACGGCGCTGCGTGACGATCAGGGCACCATCATCGGTTACCTGTTGATCGGCACCGACAACACCGCGCGCAAACTGGCGGAAGCGGCACTGCTCAAAGCCGGGGCGTTGCAGAAAGCCATCTTCGACAGCGCCAATTTCTCCAGCATCGCCACCGATGCCAAGGGTGTGATCCAGATCTTCAACGTCGGCGCCGAACGCATGCTGGGCTACGTGGCGACCGATGTGATGAACAAGATCACCCCGGCCGATATCTCCGATCCGCAGGAAGTGATCGCGCGTGCTAAAGCGTTGAGTGTCGAACTTGGCACGCCCATCACTCCCGGCTTCGAGGCACTGGTGTTCAAGGCCTCGCGCGGCATTGAGGATATCTATGAGCTGACTTACATCCGCAAAGACGGCAGCCGCTTCCCCGCCGTGGTATCGGTCACCGCATTACGTGATGCGCAGGACGAGATCATCGGCTACTTGCTGATCGGCACCGACAACACCGCGCGCAAACAGGCGGAAGCGGCACTGCTCAAAGCCGGGGCGTTGCAAAGCGCCATTTTCAACAGTGCCAACTTCTCCAGCATCGCCACCGATGCAAAAGGCGTCATCCAGATCTTCAACGTCGGCGCCGAACGCATGTTGGGTTACGCCGCCGCCGATGTGATGAACAAGATCACTCCGGCCGATATCTCCGATCCGCAGGAAGTGATCGCGCGTGCGGAAGCGTTGAGCAGCGAACTGGGCACACCCATCACCCCGGGTTTTGAAGCGCTGGTGTTCAAAGCCTCGCGCGGTATCGAGGATATTTATGAACTGACCTACATCCGCAAGGACGGCACCCGTTTCCCGGCCGTGGTCTCGGTCACCGCGCTGCGTGACGCGCAGGGCACCATCATCGGATATCTGCTGATTGGTACCGACAACACCGCACGCAAACAGATCGAAGCCGAACAAAAGCAACTCAGCCAGCGCCTGCGAGACCACCAGTTCTATACACGTTCCTTGTTCGAATCCAACATCGACGCGCTGATGACCACCGATTTGTCCGGCATCATCAACGACGTCAACAAACAAATGGAGGCACTCACCGGATGCACGCGAGACGAGTTGATCGGTGCACCGTTCAAGAATTATTTCACGGATCCGGAGCGCGCCGAGTCCAGCATCAAACTGGTTTTGAGCGGAAAAAAAGTAACCAATTTCGAACTCACCGCGCATGCCCGGGACGGCAACGAAACCGTGGTCTCGTTCAATGCGACTTCGCTCTACGACCGTGATCGCCGGCTGCAGGGGGTGTTTGCTGCCGCCCGGGATGTGACCGAGCGTAAAAGACTGGATCAGGTATTGCAGGAAAAAAACGTGGAACTGGAGAGTGCAAGGTCGGTGGCGGAAAAAGCCAACCTCGCCAAATCGGACTTCCTTTCCAGCATGAGCCATGAGTTGCGCAGCCCGCTGAATGCCATTCTCGGCTTCGCCCAACTGTTGGAGTCCGATACATCGCAGGCCGCACCCAGCCAGAAAGAAAGCGTCGCGCAGATTCTGCAAGCGGGCTGGCATCTGTTGAAGCTGATCAACGAGATCCTCGACCTGGCCAAGGTCGAATCCAGGCAGGTTCCCTTGTCGGAAGAGCCGGTGCTGCTTTCCGAGGTTTTGCTTGAATGCCAGAGCATGATCGAACCGCAGGCACAACAGCGCGGCATCACACTCACGCTGCCGCCGTTCGACATGCCGTACTTCGTGCGTGCTGACCGCACCCGCTTGAAACAGATTCTCATCAACCTGTTGTCCAACGCGGTCAAATACAACGTCAAACAGGGTTCGGTCGAAGTGACCTGCAACGAAGGCACTTTGGGACGCACACGTATTTGTATCCGGGACAGCGGTGCCGGTCTGCAACAGGACCAGCTCAATCAATTGTTCCAGCCGTTTAATCGTTTGGGACAAGAGGCCGGTGGCGAGGAAGGCACCGGCATCGGTCTGGTGGTAGCTAAACGCCTGGTCGAATTGATGGGGGGGGAGATCGGTGTGGAAAGCACAGTCGGTGTGGGCAGTGTGTTCTGGTTCGAACTCGTCACAGTGGCCGAACCGCATCTGGCAAGTGTTGGAGTCGTGCCATCTGCATCTGCAACTCCCGCTGCGGCGCGTACCTCCAAACAGCACAGTGTGCTGTATGTGGAAGACAACCCGGCGAACCTGAAACTGGTCGAGCAGATCATTGCGCGCCATCCCGACATCTCTCTGCTCACCGCAGTGAACGGCAATAGCGGAGTCGAGATCGCTCATGCATCCGTGCCCGATGTGATCCTCATGGACATTAATCTGCCCGGCATCAACGGCTTCGAGGCACTGAAAATATTGCGTGCCGATCCCGTTACTACACACATTCCGGTGATCGCCATCAGTGCCAATGCCATGCCGCGCGACATCGAACGCGGCATGAAGGCGGGATTCTTTCGTTATATCACCAAGCCGATCCGGGTCGATGAGTTCATGCAGGCGCTGGATCTGGCGCTGGAACATGCCAACCGCGTTGCCCGCTAAATCACCCGGGACATTCGCCATGTATAACCTACTCGTCACCCTCAAGGAAGTACTAACCGGACACCACAAAGCAGGCAAGGCGGATGCCCAGCTGAATGCGGAAGATTCGACATGAACACCACCCGTCAAATCATTGTGTGGGCTGCCATAGCGGCATTGCTGCTCGGGTTGGGCGTGTCCGCATCGTTCTGGGCATTTAATGAGATCGAACAGGCGGCTGCGGATCGCAAACACACAGGCCTTGTGCTGAATCACGCGGATGATTTGTTGTCGGCTTTGAAAGATGCCGAAACCGGCCAGCGCGGCTATGTTTTGACGGGTGATGAAGTCTTTCTGCAACCGTATCAACTGGCGCAAAAAAGTATCCAAAGACGTCTCAATGAATTGCGCCGACTGACCACGATCGGCGAAGCGCAAATCCGCCTGGATGGGATGGCTCCGCTGATCAAAGCAAAAATGGACGAATTGGCTCTGGTCATCGAGTTGAAGCGCAAGCACGAAATGTCTGCCGCACTGGCGGTGATCCGGGCCGGTCAGGGCAAACAGATGATGGATGCTATCCGTGCCGAGATGCGCAGCTATGTACTGATCGAAGAAGTCGCGCGGGCACAGCATGACACTGAATTCCAGAATAATCTGCGACTGCTGTTCATTCTGCTGATTATCGCCAGTGTGGCCGTCTTATTGATCGCGATTGCTTTTGCCTATTTTATTTATCGCGGTACACAACAAAAACTCAAGAATCTGCAACATCAGCAAACACAGCATTTGCTCGAAGTGCAGGAGGAATCCAACAAACACCTGCTAAAAGCCAATAGTGCGTTACAGGAAAGTGAAGAAAAACTTTCCGTGACGCTGAATTCTATCGGCGACGGTGTGTTGTCAACCGATGCCGACGGCTGTGTGACGCTGCTCAATCCGCTGGCGCAAAAACTCACCGGCTGGTCGCAACAGGAAGCCTCGGGCCGACCGGTCAACGAGGTGTTCCGCATCATCAACCAGCAGACCCGGCTACCCGCCACGATTCCGGTCAAGGCCACGTTGCAACAGGGTACGGTCATGGGGCTGGCCAACCATACCGTGCTCATCGCACGCGATGGCAGCGAGTGCGACATCGCCGACAGTTGCGCGCCGATCCGCGACCGGTCCGGCCAAGTGGTCGGAGCCGTGCTGGTGTTCCGCGACGTCACCAAAGAATATGCGGTACAGCAGGCCTTGCGCGACCAGCAGTTCTACACACGCTCTCTCATCGAATCCAATATCGACGCGCTGATGACCACCGATCCGTCCGGCATCATTACCGATGTCAACAAGCAGATGGAGGCGCTCACAGGTTGCACGCGTGACGAACTGATCGGAACACCGTTCAAGAATTATTTCACCGATCCGCAGCGGGCCGAGGCGGGCATCAAGCGGGTGCTGGTTGAAAAGAAGGTCACAGACTACGAGCTCACCGCGCGCACCCGCGAGGGAAAAGAAACCGCGGTGTCTTACAACGCGAGCACTTTCTACGATCGGGACAGAAGACTGCAAGGCGTGTTCGCCGCCGCGCGCGACGTCACCGAACGCAAACGTCTGGATCAAGTATTGCAGGACAAGAACATCGAACTGGGAATCGCCACCGCGACGGCGGAAAAAGCCAATCTGGCGAAGTCGGACTTCCTCGCAAACATGAGCCACGAGATCCGCACACCGATGAACGCCATCATCGGCATGTCCTACCTCGTGTTGAAGACGGAGATGACTTTGCGCCAGCGCGACCTCATCAAAAAGATCCAAACTTCAGGCCGCCACCTGCTCGGCATCATCAACGACATCCTCGATTTCTCCAAAATCGAAGCGGGAAAATTACAAGTCGAGAGCAGCGAGTTCGAACTGGAAAAGGTACTCGACAATGTGGCGGATCTGATCGCCGAAAAAACGTCAGCAAAAGGTCTGGAGCTGGTGTTCGATGTGGAAAAAACTGTACCGCAATATCTGGTCGGTGATTCGTTAAGACTGGGGCAGATCCTAATCAACTACGCCAACAACGCCGTGAAATTCACCGAGCAAGGCGAAATCAGTATTCGCATCCGCCTCCAGGAACAGACCGACAAAGACGTCTTGCTGTATTGCTCGGTGTGCGATACCGGCATCGGATTGACCACCGAACAACAGGGACGACTTTTCCAGAGTTTTTCCCAGGCCGACACCTCAACCACGCGCAAATTCGGCGGCACCGGGCTGGGATTGGTCATCGCCAAAAAACTGGCTGAACTGATGGGAGGAGAAGTCGGTGTAGAGAGCGAACTTGGTAAAGGCAGTACCTTCTGGTTCACCTCGCGCCTCGGTAAAGGACGCGGACAACAGCACAAACTGGCGCTGTCACGCGACCTGCAGGGCAAGCGGGTGTTGGTGGTAGACGACAACCAGAACGCGCGCCTGGTGCTGCAAGAGATGCTGTCCAACATGAGCCTCAAGGTCGACCAGGCCTCCTCCGGCAAACTGGCCATCGAAGCCGTGTCCCGGGCAGAGAGCGAGAACAGTCCCTACCAGATCGTGTTCCTCGACTGGCGTATGCCCGACATGGATGGTATCGAGACCGCCAAGCGTATCCGCCAGCGCCACCTCAAACACATTCCGCTGATGATTATGGTGACGGCATACGGGCGCGAGGAAGTCGTCAAAGGGGCCGAGGAAGCGGGCATCGAGGATGTGCTGATCAAGCCGGTGAGCGCCTCCATGCTGTTCGACGGTGTGTTGCGCATCCTGGGTACGGTCGTCGACGGTCCGCGCACCGGTGCCGACACACCGAGCAATACCTTCGAACAGCTGGTCAGCATCCGGGGCGCGCGGATCTTGCTGGTTGAAGACAACGATCTTAATCAGGAAGTGGCAATGGAATTGTTGCGCGAGGCCGGCTTCGTGGTGGACCTGGCGGAAGATGGTTTGGTCGCGCTGAACAAGATCCGTTCTGCGGCGTATGACATCGTATTGATGGACATGCAAATGCCGGTGATGGATGGCGTGACTGCAACCGTTCAGATTCGCAAGGATCCGCGTTATAACGATTTGCCGGTGGTGGCGATGACCGCCAACGCCATGCAGGGGGATCGCGACCGCTGTATCGCGGCGGGCATGAACGATCACGTGGCCAAGCCCATCGAACCGGAAGATCTGTGGAAAGCCCTGTTGAAATGGATCAAGCCGCGTCCTGTGATCACCCAACCGGTTCCGCAACAGGAGCAAGCTGAAGTCGAGCTGCCCTCTGCCATCGAAGGCTTGGACATGCACAACGGTTTGCGCCGTGTACTCGGAAAAAAATCGCTTTACCTGTCGATGCTGCGTAAATTCGTCGCGGGACAGTCTGGCGTGTTGTTGCAGATCCGGCAGGCGTTGCAAAGCGAACAACATGTGGATGCGGAACGCCTTGCCCATACCCTGAAAGGCGCATCAGCCAACATCGGTGCCGACCGCTTGCAACATCTCGCGGAAAAACTCGAGTCCGCGATCCGGGAGCACTACCCGCGCAACGAGATCGAAAGCCAAATCGAACTACTCGATCAACCGCTCAATTTCATGATCAGCCAAATCGAGCAACAGTTGCCGACTTCCCTTGTGGTGGCGGATATCAAAGTGGATACGCAGTTGCTGGCCGAGGTCTGTTTGAAACTGCAGCATCTGCTCTCGGACAACGACGCGGCGGCAAGCGACGTTTTCGACGCTAACGCAAGTCTGCTGCTCGCCGCCTACCCCCAACACTACCAGCAGATCGGCGACGACATCCGCGCATTTGATTTCGACGCGGCTCTTCTTGCATTAAACGCTGCCCGTGTGGCACCAGCAGATAAGGTTCACCATGGACTTTCTTGATTTCACCCACAAAGCCACGATACTGGTGGTGGACGACACCGCAGACAATCTGACCCTGATGAACAATCTGCTCAAGGACGAGTACAAAGTGAAAGTCGCCCACAGCGGAGAGAAGGCATTGCTCATTGCCGCCTCCGAAACACCGCCGGATCTGATTCTGCTGGACATCATGATGCCCAATATCGACGGTTACGAAGTGTGCCGGCGACTCAAGGCCAACCCGAAAACAATGAACATCCCGGTGGTCTTCCTGACCGCAAAAGTGGGTATCGAGGACGAGAAAAAGGGATTGGAACTGGGCGCGGTCGATTACATCACCAAGCCGATCAGCCCGCCCATTGTCATGGCCCGGGTGAAGAATCATCTGGCGTTGCAGGAAAAGAATATCGAGTTGGAACACGCCAAATTCGCGGCGGAAAAAGCCAACCTCGCCAAGTCTTCTTTTCTCTCCAGCATGAGCCACGAGTTGCGCAGTCCGCTCAATGCCATCCTCGGATTTGCCCAACTCATGGAGAGCGATTCACCGCCGCCCAATGCCTCGCAAAAGGAAAGCATCGCGCAGATTCTGCAGGCGGGGTGGCACCTGTTGAAGCTCATCAACGAGATCCTCGATCTGGCCAAAGTCGAATCCGGCCAGGTGCCCATGTCGCGCGAACCGGTGTCACTGGCCGAAGTCTTGCTCGAATGTCAGAACATGATCGAGCCGCAAATCCAACAGCGTGGTATCCGGCTCACCCTGCCCCCGTTCAACATCCCATTGTTCGTGCGTGCCGACCGCACACGCTTGAAACAGATTCTCATCAACCTGCTGTCGAACGCGGTCAAATACAACAAAAAGCAGGGTCTGATCGAAGTGACGTGTGCACAGGGCAAATCCGGATTCATCCGCACCAGCGTCAAAGATAGCGGTGCCGGGTTGCCACCGGAGCAACTTGCGCAATTGTTCCAACCGTTCAATCGCCTCGGTCAGGAGACAGGTGGTGAGGAGGGAACCGGCATCGGTCTGGTGGTGGCCAAGCGACTGGTCGAATTGATGGATGGCCAGATCGGTGTAGAAAGCACCGTCGGTGTGGGCAGCGTTTTCTGGTTCGAACTGGCCGCGGCGGCCGAACCGAATCTGATCCTGTCTGAAGCCTACACCCTGGCGGCGGACCCGCCAAAATTACCGGCCGGAGTGCGACAGCATCGCGTGCTCTACGTGGAAGATAATCCGGCGAATCTAAAACTGGTCGAGCAGATCATCGCGCGCCATCCCGACATCACTTTGTTGACTGCGGTGAACGGACTCAGCGGGGTGGAGATCGCGCATACATCCGTCCCCGATGTGATCCTGATGGATATCAATCTGCCCGGTATCGACGGCTTCGAGACATTGAAATTGCTGCGTGCAGACCCGCTCACTGTACACATTCCGGTCATCGCCATCAGCGCCAATGCCATGCCGCTCGACATCGAGCGCGGCATGAAAGCAGGCTTCTTCCGCTATATCACCAAGCCGATCAAAGTCGATGAATTCATGCAGGCGCTGGAAGTAGCGCTGGTGCAAGCACACGGCGAAGTCAGTCAGGAGATTTAGGGACCATTGCCATGATTAACTCATCTGACATTCTGCACGGCAAGATCCTCATCGTTGACGATAAACATCCGACTATTCTGCTGTTGGAGCGCATGCTGCGCGGTGTTGGCTATAGTGCCGTCACGTCAACTCTTGATCCTGCGCAAGTATGCGACCTGCATCGGTTGAACCACTATGACTTGATCATGCTTGACCTGCAGATGCCCGGCATGGATGGCTTCGAGGTGATGGCAGCACTGAAAGCAATCGAAACCGAAGACTATCTTCCGGTGCTGGTCATCACCGCACATCCCAGTCACAAGCAGCAGGCACTTCAATCCGGCGCAATGGATTTCATCAGCAAACCGTTCGAATTGTCCGAGGTCTTGGTGCGTGTGCGCAACATGCTTGAGATGCGCTTGATGCACCTGGAGGCCAAGCGCCAAATTAATACGTTGGAACAGAAAGTCCGGGAAATTGAGCGCAGTCGCGAGTTGCTGCAAATCCGCAATGACGATGCCCGGAAACCCTCTGAAATAATGGGCTCCCTAACAAAAACTACCACCACAGAATCGATACAACCACATGTGCCGCGCGCTGCGCGGCATCACATATTGCTCACGATCGAAGATAACCCGGCAGACATGAAACTGGTCGAACAAATCCTCGCGCGCCACCCGGACATGCGCATGCTGAGTGCGGTGAACGGAAATAGCGGCATCCAACTTGCGCGCGAACTGCTACCCGACGTGATTCTGGTGGACATCAATCTGCCCGATATCAGCGGCTTCAAAACCCTGGAGATCCTGCGCGCGGACCCTGCCACGACACACATCCCCGTGATCGCCATCAGTATCAATGCCGCGACGGAAACGATTGAGAGCGGGCTGAAAGCAGGGTTCTTCCGTTACGTCACCAAGCCGATCAAGGTCGATGAATTGATGCAGGCGCTGGAAGTGGCGCTGGAAAATGCCGACCACAGAAACAGCCAAATCGCTTAGGAGAATTAGCATGCTCAATCCATCTGTTATCCTCAATGCCAGCGTCCTTATCGTGGACGACTTGAGCGCCAACGTTCAATTGCTCACGCGCATGCTGGTCGCCGCCGGTTACACATCCGTCACCTCAACCATGGACCCGCTTTCAGTTTGCGAGCTGCATCGCACGAATCATTACGACCTGATCCTGCTCGATCTGCAGATGCCTGTCATGGATGGCTTCCAGGTGATGGAAGAACTGAAAAAAATCGAGCCGGAAAGCTACTTGCCGGTTCTGGTCATCACCGCGCAACCGGATCATAAGTTGCGCGCGCTGGAAGCAGGCGCCAAGGATTTCATCAGCAAACCGTTCGAGTTGGCCGAGGTGCTGGTGCGGGTACATAACATGCTGGAAGTGCGCCTGCTGCATAAGGAACTACACCGTTACAACGAGGTGCTGGAACAGCGCGTGCAAGAACGAACCGCCGACCTGCAGCAGAGTTATCTGGAAACCATTTTTACCATGACACGCGCGGCGGAACACAAAGATGAAGATACCGGTGCTCATGTGCAACGCATCAGTTATTACAGCCGCGAGTTTGCCCGCATGCTCGGTCAGGATGAGTTATTCGTAGACAAGATATTCTTTGCCAGCCCGATGCACGATATCGGCAAGATTGGCATCCCCGATCATGTGTTGCTCAAACCCGGAGGTTTTACGCCGGAGGAATGGAAGATCATGCAGGGTCATGTGCTGACGGGGGCGAAGATCCTCGGCGACAGCCATTCACCGTATCTTCAGATGGGCGCGGAGATCGCGCTCAATCACCACGAACGCTGGGATGGCGGCGGTTATCCGGGAGGAAAGCGCGGCGAGGAGATCCCGTTGTCGGCACGCATCATGAATATCTGCGATATCTATGATGCGCTGCGCAGCAAGCGCCCTTACAAGCCCGCGTTCAGCCATGACAAGGCTGTCGATATCATCACACGCGGTGATGGGCGCACCCAGCCGCAACATTTCGATCCGGTCATCCTGGCCGCTTTCACCCTCAACCACCAGGCGTTCTGCGACATCTTTGATGCTTACGCTGAATAGTTCAAACCACACGACACCGCGACACACATGACAAGCGCAGCGGAAATCCTCAACGGCAAAATCCTCATCGTCGACGATTTGCCCGCCAATGTGCAGTTGCTTACCAGCATGCTGCAAAGCGCCGGTTATACCTCGGTCGCCTCCACGCTGGACCCGCTGCAAGTCGTCGGATTACATCTGAAAAATGATTTCGATCTGATCTTGCTCGACCTGCAGATGCCGCTGCTGGATGGATTCCAGGTGATGGAGCAACTCAAGAAAGTTGAAACGGGCGGCTACCTTCCGGTACTCGTCATCACTGCACAGCCTGAAAATAAATTACGCGCGCTCAAAGCAGGAGCGAAGGATTTCATCAGTAAACCCTTTGATCTATCCGAAGTGTTGGTTCGCGTGCATAACATGCTGGAAGTGCGCCTGCTGCATGGGGAAACGAAAAGTTACAGCCGCGCATTGGAACAGAAAGTGCACGAGGTGGAGGAAAGCCACGAGTTAATCCGCCAGCAAAGCGAGAAGGTGAATAGCCTCTATGAAAAAATTGTGGCGGAGCAAAAACGTTCCAACGAATTGAGCCTGCTGCCCGGTGCCATGGTGGGTGTGGAAAAAGAAGAACGTCTGTCGACTCCGTTGTTACGCAGCCTCAAGCTGCGCCACCCCTGGCTGCAAATCAATTTGCTCACCGCCTTCATCGCGGCCGCTGTCGTGGGTTTGTTCCAGACCACTATCGACCGCCTGCTGATCCTCACCATATTCCTGCCGGTTTTGGCCGGACAGTCGGGCAATACCGGCAGTCAGGCGTTGGCAATCAACTTGCGCGGCATCACATTGGGGCATCTTAAATCCGCCATGGGGATGGCGATGGTGTGGAAAGAAGCGCTGTTGGGCTTGATGAACGGCGCACTCGTGGGGGTGCTGGCTGCGCTGGGGATGTACGTGGTTGCCACCGGCCAACATCTGCCCAGTGCTTTCATGCTGAGTGTCGTCGTGTTCTTCGCCATGATAGGGAGCTGCATCATCAGCGGTATCAGCGGCGCCATCGTGCCTCTCTTGCTGAAACATTTGGGGGCCGACCCGGTCACCGCTTCAAGTATCTTCCTTACCACCGCGACCGATGTGGCCAGTATGGGGATGTTGCTCGGCTTGGCGACGCTGCTGATACCTTAGCTGAAATATTTGAAGCGTCTCTAATATGCCAAGTTCATTCGACATTCTTCACGGCAAAATCCTCATCGTCGATGACCTGCCAGCCAACATCCTGTTGCTCGAAAGGATACTGCGCGGTGCCGGTTATGTGCGCATCGAATCCACAATGGACCCGACACAAGTCTGCGAGTTACATCTGCAGAACCGCTACGACTTGATTGTTCTGGATCTGCAAATGCCCGGTATGGACGGATTCCAGGTGATGCAGGGACTGTGCGAAATCGAGACCAGCGGCTACCTGCCAGTACTCGTGGTCACCGCCCAACCCGGACTCAAGTTGCGTGCATTGGAAGAAGGGGCGAAAGACTTCATCAGCAAACCGTTCGAGTTGGCCGAAGTACTGGCGCGCGTGCGCAACATGCTGGAAGTGCGCCTGCTGCATCTTGAAACCAAGAAACTCTACGATAGAGTCGTGGCGGAACAGAGGGTGTCGGAGCGGCTGCTGCTCAACGTGCTGCCCAAAGCCATCGTCGAACGTCTGAACAAACAGAGTCTCGATATCACCGACACTCTGCTGGGTGTCCTCGGCGACGATTCTTTGCCACTCATCGCGGACAGCTCCCCCGACGTCACGGTGTTGTTCGCGGACATCGTGGGTTTCACCCAATTTTCAGCCAGTGTTAAACCCGAGAAACTGGTGATCTTGCTCAATGAGATATTTTCCGGGTTTGACAGCATTGCCGATTTGCGCGGACTGGAGAAAATCAAGACCATCGGCGATGCCTACATGGCCGTGGCCGGATTGCCGGTATCCGTTGCCGATCATGTGGAACGCGCGGCCCACATGGCGCTGGATATGCTGGATGCGCTTGAAGCATTCAATCAACGCAACGGACATCAGTTAAAAATGCGCATCGGCATCGATACCGGCGCAGTCGTGGCGGGTGTCATCGGCAAACGCAAGTTCATCTACGATCTGTGGGGTGACACAGTGAATATCGCCAGCCGCATGGAATCACAAGGTTTGGCCGGTATGATTCAGTTGACCGAAAGCACGCGGCATCGTTTAAGTGAACCATTCCAGTGTGTGGCACGCGGTGCGATCAATATCCAGGGCAAGGGTGAGATGAACACCTGGTTCTTGCAAAGTCGAAACACTTGCAATGACCAACTGGGTAACTAACACTTTCACTTTGCTGAATCGTCACTGGAGCTTGCGCGAATCTCCCATTGCTGGATCAAATTGAAACTCACCGCCAACAGCGTCGGACCGATAAAGATACCGACGAAACCGAAAGCCGCCACCCCGCCAAACACGCCGATCATTCCCAGGATGAAGGGCAGATTGCTGCTGCGGCTGATGAGCATGGGTTTCAGAATATTATCCACACTGCTGATCAGCAACACGCCCCATAACAGCATGAAGATCGCCCATCCAAAACTGCCTTGATAGAACAACCAAGCAGCTGCGCCCCCCCAGATCAGCGGCGGGCCAACGGGTAAAAAAGACAGCAAAAAGGTGATTACGCCGAGCAACAACGCAGCCGGCACACCCGCAATGGCAAATCCAAGCGTAGCCACGAAACCCTGCGCCAGCGCCGTTCCCAGGAAACCGTACATGACGCCGCGCACCGTATTGTTGATGATGTTGAGCACTTCCGAGCCACGGCTGCCGATTACCCTGTCCATCGCCACCTGTAGAAAGCGCACGATGTCAGCGCCATCGCGATATAAGAAGAAACAGAACAGTGCGGCGAGACTCATCTCCATCACGCCTTGCCCCAACATGATGCCGCCCGCCAACAGAAAGTTCTTGGTTGGCTCCAACAGCCGCTCAACCAGCGCCGTCAATTCGCTGTGATTGGTTGCAACCAGATGCCAATATTGAGCGGCTGATTCACCCACGATGGGCACACCGTTCAACCATACGGGGGGTTCCAGCGGGCCGTCTTTGATGATCTGTTTGATGGCGTTAATCAGGTCGGTGACGTTGTCACTCAGGTTGTAGGCCAACAGTGCCATGGGGAGGATAACGACCAGTGCAAGCACCAGTGTCATGCAAAGTGCCGCGAAGTTCTGCCTGCCACGCAGCTTGCCCAACAGCCAGAGATAGAGCGGCCATGTCGAGATACAAACTACGGCAGCCAGCAAGGTGGCAGACAGAAAGGGTTCGAGGACCAGATAACACCCCAACACCAAAAACATCAGTGCGGCCAGGTGTGCGTAATATTCGAAGCGTTTTTCCATGTGTTGCCACCTATTTTTTCTGCGCAAAATCAATCCGAATCGGGTCAGCATCCATCATCGGTTTTCGGGTCGTACTCTAATTCACCGCCGGGAAATTGGGTGAAAAAAGTGAACCCAACACCGTGCCCGAATTCTACGATTGCGCTACACGGTCGAACCAGTACAATGCGTCCACAAATAGAGCGAATGCCGCACCAAATTCGCATGCATCGATGGCGAAGCAAATTATATTTTTTTGACCTTCAACAAAGTAAACGGTGTAAAGCTTCAGGGGAGGCTGTTATGGCAACGATTCAAATCATAGCGAATTCAAGTCTCCCCAACGACCCCAAACAAAATCATCTGCTTGCCGCGTTACCCGAAGCGGATTACGCGCGTTTGCTCCCCGACCTGGATTTCGTTTCAATGCCACTGGAATGGGCATTGAGCGAGTCGGGCGGCCACATGAAATATGTGTATTTCCCCACCACCAGCATCATTCGTTGCTGTATGTGATGGAAGACGGCTCCTCGGGAGAGATCGCGGTCACCGGTAATGAAGGACTGGTCGGCATCTCATTATTCATGGGCGGTGAAAGCGCAACCAGTCGCGCCGTGGTGCAAAGCGCGGGGTGCGGATACCGGCTCAAAGCCAGCACCATGAAGCGGGAGTTTGCGCTGGGTGGTGCGTTACAACATTTGTCGCTGCGTTTTACCCAGGCCTTGATCGCACAGATGTCGCAGACCGCCGTGTGTAATCGCCACCACACCCTGGACCAGCAACTTTGCCGTTGGCTTTTGTTAAGCCTGGATCGTCTACCCGGCAACGAATTAGTGATGACGCAGGAACTGATCGCGAACATGTTGGGAGTACGCAGGGAGGGAGTGACCGAAGCGGCGGGCAATCTGCAACGTGACGGAATCATCAATTACCGGCGCGGGCACATCGCGGTTTTGGACAGACTCAAACTGGAGAAACGGGTGTGCGAATGTTACTCGGTGGTGAAAAAGGAATACGACCGTATCCTTGCACCGCCCAAATCGTGATACACACGGACGCTGTGTTCCAGCATATAGTTTTTTCTTGGGATCGTGGTTGACGGGTAGACCCGTGCAATCTTCAATTGAATTCATCAATTATTTAGCAGGGTATTTATATGTGCGGCATCTGCGGTGAACTGCGTTTCGATCATCAACAACCCGATGCTGCAACCCTCAAAAAGATGACTGTTCAAATGGCACGGCGCGGGCCGGATGCCGAAGGTTTATTCCAGGACGGGCCACTGGCATTCGGCCACAGACGCCTCTCCATCATTGATCTTTCCGAGCATTCCAGACAGCCGATGCTGGATGAGCAATTGCATCTCGCGCTGGTATTCAACGGCACAATCTACAACTACAAAGAGCTGCGTGCCGAGCTGACCGAACTGGGCTACGACTTTTTTTCGCAGGGTGACAGTGAAGTCATCCTCAAGGCATTCCACGCCTGGGGCGAGAATTGTGTCGAGCGTTTCTACGGCATGTTCGCTTTTGCGATTTGGGATCAGCGCAACAAAATATTATTCCTTGCGCGTGACCGCTTCGGCATCAAGCCGCTGTATTACACCCTTGATGGCGCATCATTGCGTTTCGCGTCTACCTTGCAAGCGTTGTTGGCAGCGGGAGGTGTTGATACCAGCATTGACCCGGTCGCGTTGCATCATCACCTCACCTTGCATTCTGTCGTGCCTGCCCCGCGCACCTTGCTCAATGGAGTTAAGAAACTGCCGCCCGCAAGCTGCATGAGCTTCACCGCAGCAGGTGAAGTCATGCAGCGTTTTTACTGGGCGCTGGATGCGACACGCCCCGCCACCGCATTGAGCGAGCACGATTGGTTGGATGCGACGCGTCATGTTCTGACCAAGGTAGTGGAACGTCACCGTCTTGCTGCCGATGTACCGGTGGGAGTACTGCTTTCCGGCGGTCTGGATTCCAGCCTGATCGTCGGCCTGCTGGCAGATCACGTGAATGACTTGCGTACTTTCTCCATAGGCTTCGAAGATATCGGCGGCGACGCGGAAAAGGGCGACGAGTTTGAATACTCAGACCAGATCGTTGAACGCTTCAACACGCGCCATCACAAATATCTGATCCCCAATAGCGAAGTGTTGCGGCGTTTGCCGGAAGCGGTGCGCGGCATGTCCGAGCCAATGGTGAGTCAGGACAATATCGCTTTTTATCTGCTGGCGGAAAATGTTTCAAAAGAAGTGAAGGTGGCACTGGCCGGACAAGGTGCGGACGAAGTGTTCGGCGGCTATTTCTGGTATCCGCAGATGTTGGCCGCATCTGGTTCGACACTGGATAGATTTCGCAATTTTTATTTCGACCGCGACCATGCCGAATATCTGCAAACCGTGGATGCGCGGTATCACACGGCGGATGTCACCAGTGAACGAGTGCAACAAGAATTATCGAAAGCACACGCCGATTCCTTCCTCGATCAAGTGTTGCGTTTCGATGTGACGACCTTGGTCGTGGACGATCCGGTCAAGCGTATGGACAACATGAGCATGGCGTGGGGACTGGAAGCGCGCGTGCCGTTCCTCGATCACGAACTGGTCGAACTGGCGGCGCGTATGCCACCCGAACTACGCCTGAAAGAAGGCGGCAAATACCCGCTCAAAGCCCTTGCACGCGGGCTTATTCCGGATTCGGTGATAGACCGGCCGAAGGGATATTTCCCGGTGCCCGCATTGAAATATGTGCGCGGTGAATTCCTGAAATTCATGCGGGATATTTTGCTGTCGGATGCCTGCCAACAACGCGGCCTGTTCAATCGAACCTACGTTGAAAAACTGCTGGCCGCTCCCGAGTCGTATTACACGCGGCTGAACGGCAGCAAACTGTGGCACTTGGCACTGCTTGAATACTGGTTGCAGTTGAATGTGGACAAGGCGTAAAAAAACAAGTTAAGGAATATTCGTATCCGTCTTTTCCCGCCACGCTGCAAACTCCAGCGGCCTCAAGCCAAACCGAATTGCGTTGCCCGCATGTAACGCTTTGAACTCTTCCAATCCCAATACGATAAAACGTGCCTGATCATCCGGCTCAACTGTCACCGGCAGCATATTCATCAGCGTGGTTTCATCGGCAGAAAATCCACCGCGAACAATGGCGCGAACAATCCCGGATAGCTCATTGCGGTAGCGCAACCGGAATGTATCCGGCGGCACCAATTGATGTCGTACAGCAACGTACTGCTGACAGGAACGCTCGTATGCCCACACAAATACATCGCGCAATAATTCAACGCGATTCAATTCATACACCCCCAACACCCCATCCACATAGGCTTGCTGGGGCACGTCTATAAACGAAAGCGGACACAGATTATGCTGAATAAATGGGATGTTCGCGGCCAGCCGCGATACGCGTTTATTCACGTCCTCAAATGGTTGCAGGTAAGGCAAATGCACCATCAAAAAAAATGATTGCTCGAAAGGGTCTTGAATTTCCGCCGCCATGTTTATCACAATGCCGAACAATTCTTCCAGGCGTTGTGGCATCGCAATCGGTAGATAAACGCTGCCGCCAATTTCCACCGGACGATTGCGAATCCGACCACAACTAAACGGGTCAGGCATCAAGCCGTCGGAAAGAAAAGCGTGCAATGCAATAACGGTTTCAGGGGTTATGCCTGCATGTTCCGTATCTCTCACCAGAAATTCAATCGCGGATTTGTGGTTCAGAATCATCTGGGTTTCCAGCGCATCCTTGCCTTCTGCGGCTTGGCCGAATTCAATCAGCCGCTCGGTATCGAGGCGGCTATAGGTATTACCTTCCAGTACGGAAGAAGCCCATGAGAGATCAATCAACAGTCGGTTTAAAATGTCGCGAGCAAACGTTCCTGCCGGTGTTTTTTCGGCGGGTGATCGCCCCAAATTATGCAGTTGGGTACGTAACGATTCCGGAAGATATGCAGTTAAGTTGGGCTGATATTGCTCAAGAAACTCATTTTTGTAACTGACCGGCTTCCGTTGTTGGCGTGGTTGTCGAACGTAGGCTTTAATTTCATCGCCTTCGGGGGAGGTGGGGACATAAACTTCCGCAGTCACTTTCCCAACCGTTCCTGTGCCCGCCACTCCTTGCAGAGCAACTCTCACCTCACCCGCACCACCTATGCGATATTTGATCGCACGCCCCACGCCATCCTGAATAATGCGCCCTTGTTTAACCAACCCAGCAAGTCGGCGCTGCATGGTGCGACGCGGTACGCTTTCCCCCAGTTTTAGAACCAGTTCTTCCACACCAACACCGTCTGGATATTGGGAGATGAGATCAATGACCTGTTGAAATTCTTGTGCTGGTATGACGATAGGCATGTCATTCTTTCTTTTTAGTGGCGCGGAAATCAGTATCGCGCCACTTTAACTGGCGCGCAATAGATATTGCGCGCCAGTTAAGCGGGCCTATATGGCGCACAAACCTTGCTGCTTTTGATAAAACGCCAAAGACGCGCAAACTGGCGGCGCGTATGCCACCCGAACTACGCCTGAAAGAAGGCGGCAAATACCCGCTCAAAGCCCTTGCACGCGGGCTTATTCCGGATTCGGTGATAGACCGGCCGAAGGGATATTTCCCGGTGCCCGCATTGAAATATGTGCGCGGTGAATTCCTGAAATTCATGCGGGATATTTTGCTGTCGGATGCCTGCCAACAACGCGGCCTGTTCAATCGAACCTACGTTGAAAAACTGCTGGCCGCTCCCGAGTCGTACTACACGAGATTGAACGGCAGCAAACTGTGGCATCTGGCACTGCTTGAATATTGGCTACAAATAAACGTGGACAAGACGTAAAAAAGCCGCACTGTAAAACAGAAAATTAAACCGAATCCATTCAATCAGCACACAATGTAAATTCGCAGGTCACACCATATCCCAAGCCGCTAAGCGACCCAATCACTGACCGGCACGCACTAATCTTACTGATGCCAAATTGTAAAATATATCCCAAAGTGCGACAGACCCATCGGGGTTGACTAACCAGGCGTTGCCACCAAAGCCATAATTTCCGACACCCACATAAGGTGTAGATGACCAAAACCGATTTGCGGGTGTAGCTGGAAATACAAAAGTATCGGCAGCTAAAATTCCAAGACTTCTGTCGGCAATGCTGGACAGCTCTTTAACATTCGGCAGGCGCCAACCAATTCCAGTACTCGTGGATTGAGCTGAGGCCAATTGCATTGCTGCCCGAAGTACAACTGATACAGGAACACCAACACATGTTGATCCGTCGAATGCCATGCCTTCTACGCAACGGCGCCATATTAGATTGGTTTCGTTGTCTGCAACTTCTTGCCCGTCAGCTGATATTGAGTAACGGTTAGTTATGTTCGGTTTTCCACCACGCACTAGGCGCGCATATAACCCGCTAGAACGTTGGCCGGCCGGGGTCATTCCATAATCAAAACCGACAAGCCAAGCAACCGTGGAAGTACTTGGGCCGACGACTGGTGATGAAGTCCAATAATTTGCTCCACGCGTATTTGGAATCCAATTTGCATCAATGGTGGGGCCTGGGAAGGCCACGCCGTAGTCAATGATGCTTTGCAGTTCATCTGCAGTAGGCATGCGCCAGTCGTTAAAACCGCACAAACCTGCCGCATTCACGGCATTCTTGAATCCTATACTATTGGTCGCGGCATCAATATCGGCCTGAGTGGGTGCAGCCCAGGCCATTCCATTCCATTTCTGTATTGCCGTAATACTGTCAAAATTGGTGTAGGTATTAGACCAGTCGCGTAAGCCACCATCAGTGGTTTTAACCTCCCACATCAAGCCTGTGTTGTTGTCCTGCACGCAACCACCCGGCACAGCAGTAAAACTAAAGCCCAACTTTCCGTCGGTGTTGCTGTTGGTGGCTACTTCCACATCACGCCCGATCATCCCGTCCTGTGCATTGGTTAGAGCAAGCGCACCGGCACTGTTACACGCCACCAAGCCACCGGTCTGAAAACACTGGTTGGCTGTGATGCCGGTGTCGTTAAGTCTAGCGGTTATTTGCTTGGAAAAATCGGTGTACGTCGCCATACAATTAGCACCGGAGGCTAACGAACATGTTGTTCCTGCTGTGACAATTAATGCGTTGCTGGAAACATTGGCTACAATCGTATCAATCGTGCCTGGCGCTTCGGTAGTAAATGAAGACCCTAACCACTGCCCTGTTCCTTGGCAGGTCTGTTGAACTGATGTTGTAGTTGTGTTGAGCGTTACCAACTGCCCAGTTATTGAACCCGTTACGTTGGCATCAGTCACCAAAGAACCGCACCATGAAGCAGAAGTTGTTGTTCTACTTGTTCCTGTAATAACACTCCCGTTCTGTGTCAATGCTAACGAGCTGAATTGAGTCACACTCGCAACATTCAATGTATTCGATAGCCAAGTTCCTGAAATGTTGGTAGGTGTACCTTGAGGGTCGGGCGTACCACACACACCTGCCTGATTTAGTACTAGTGGTGGCGTACATGTTGTCGCGTTGATATTGACGCCTTGACTATAACCCGCAGCAGGACCTATAAAAACACTCGTCAGATTGAGCATTAAAGTACCAGGATTAGCTGGTGTACAGGTGTATTGGCGCTGTGTGATATTGGACGTCGCGGTAAAAGGCAGGCTCTGAATATTTGCGCAACCGGTTGCCGCAAATACAAGGTCAATAGGTAGATCAGTACCGTTGACCGAACAGGTCATCAGCTGGCCGGCAACGGGGTTACCACAATCAATTCCGCTGTAAACGGGTAATGGGTGGTTGCCGTCTTTCAAAGTTGGATTAAGGCCTTTCTGAAATTCCTGCAAGTTCGTCCAGCCATCGGCGTCGGGGTCGGCTACCGCAATTGCGACGCCAGAACCTAATAGGCCATATTTGATTTCCCATTGGTCAATAATGCCGTTGTTGTTACTGTCAGTCACATCAACGACAACCTCGGCAACTTGCCGCGCCCAACCGCCCATTGTGCTATTGCCCCCCAATCTCACGGTATAGGTACCCGGATTAGTGAAAGCAAACCAAGCATCACCGGGATCACTTCCAACAGGTGATGGCACAAAGGCATATCCGGTGTTATTCAGTGCAATAACTTTGGGTGTTGTCCAATTCGAGAATGGCAAGAAAGCGTCCGGACCACCAAAGCGCACTTTCAATGGATTGGGCACATCTACTGACCGACCTTTAATCAGGAATGCACGACTGTCAGTTGGATGCAGGGCCGTTGTATCCAAAATAGCAGAAAGGCTTGGTATGCCTGCAATGGGCGTGTTGGCTAACAAAGTCAGCTTTTTGTAACTTGTATAATCGGCAATGTTAGCTGTGCTGGGCCATTTAACGAGTGTGTAGTCCAACACGGTCAGGTCGGCCATTAAATAAGCATCAACTCCCCCTGCAATTTGGCCTTGGGTAAGCCAGTAATCCGCATCCGTCGTAATGCCCGCCGGTGTAATGTCTGCAAGTACTTGACCATGCACACCTGCATCCGCTTGCACGTAAGGCGAAATAGCAAGTCGTCCTGATGCTGACTCGTAGAATTTGATGCTCAAGCGTGGCACCAACGACAAAGTAAGTGTAGCTTTTGCGTCCCCTGCGCCGGAGAGTTTAAGTTCATAAGTGGGGCGTACATTTTGGACAGTGCTCCACTTTTGTCCTGCTGGCAGTGCGTTGTTGTAGATCACCCCATAGTCCATATCTTCGAGGCTAAATTTGAACTCTTCTGTCGCAGTGAGTGCGCCATTTACGTCCCCCTGAATACGCAAGTCGGCAGCAAACTCGCCCGACATGACGATAGGCACTGTGCCCGCCATATAGACCTTGACGAATTTGCGAGTCGGAATGAGCGGCTGTGTTTTGTCCAGCGTGGCAGCGCCCGTAGCAGTTACGGTCAGTATTTGTGTTAACTCTGCACGACCTTTTGCCTCTAGTCTTGCATAGTCGATTCCAGGTTTAACACGGCTTGTATTGTGTAATTTTACTTCTGCTTCAAGCCGTGGATCGAAGGTAAAAGTGACATCGTTGTGAACGTTGAAACCACCGGTAAAATCGAGTGCCTTGCTCTCTGCTTGAGGGAAATTTGGCGTGGTCACAACAGCGACATTAATTGCAATGTCTAGCTTTTCTTTCCACCCCAAAAAGAAGCGAAAAGAACCTTGGCATTGATTTTCTGTCTCGTCGATGTAAGCGCGCAGCCTTACAACATAAGGTTCTGCACGTGGCGTTACACCCGTGGTGTTGACAGCAATCGCTTGAGTGGCTTTCCGAATAGCCTGATAGCTACCAACCATTTCAGTTACAGAGCTTGTCAGGGTTGAAATTGAAACCAGCCCGGGTGCATCGGTAGCCGGTATGACGTCAACTTTACAAATAGTGACGGGAATGCGTGCACCACTCAACACGGCCGAATCGTCTTTTGTTACATCCAAATTCAGGTCAACCAAACCACTAGTTCCAGCAAGTATGCCAACAGTGTGCGGCCCTGTGAAAGTTGACCAATTTCCCACTTTACTGGCCCTCTTTGTACTGACATCAATATTGCCCGTACCATTAGATGCGACACCCATCTGTAAGGTGTTTTGCATTGTTCCTGAAACACGATTGGCCGGCGTGCTCGACAGTCGGAAATTTGTTTGCGGCCATTGCCATTCCGCATCGCTTTTTCCTGGCTTTGAATTGACGATTACACCTGCTTGTATCGGAGCAACCTCTGCCGGAACACTGGTCATATTGAAGGCTGACGAAATTTCAACGTTGTTCGCTACTTGATTCAACGAGGCGGGTTGAGTTTGAACTACTGTCTGCCCGGAAACAGTACTGACTGAAGTTACCTGGCGTAAGAAACCGTCGCCTTGAGTGCTGGCAATAAACTGACCTACTTTGGGTGCGGTTGCTGTTGCAGCCAGCGTCACTTGATTGGCAGTTACGGCCGCAATTTGCACGTCTTGTGGCGTTGTGACAACCACACCGGGGATGGTTTCACTATTCAATGCAGACGTCGTTACTGTCAATGGTGTACTCACGGAACTGCGCCCTGCCGTGTTGATTGCCACAAGGACAATGGTGTAGCGCGTTGCTGCCAGTAAGCCTGTCAAACGAACTGACAAAATCCCCGTGCCTTCTGCTTTGAGTGTGCCGCTGCTTGGTGTAAAGGTTAATGCTGTTGAGGTATGAATCTGGTATTTCATACCGCTTGCAGGTGTTGTGCTATCTGATGATGGCAGCCAACTAACATCAATACTGGATGAACCAGCTGAAGAAACTTCCACTAAAGCGACTTGACTGGGTGACGTACTGCCACTGGTATTTGTGTTCGTTGCACCACCCCCACCTCCGCAAGAAGCCAAACTCACCAATGCAAGCAGGGCAATGGTTGCTTTCAGTCGATTATTCCAAATGTGTTTCATAGCGCGCCCCTAGATGTTGCAGTTATTTCGTTTGCATTAATAACGCCAGCCCAAGCCGATGCCAAATGTGGTTTGTTGCGTTTTATTTGTTGGCTCAAGCATGCCGTTTTGAACAGCGGACTGACCGTAGTTGAAATGGCGTGTGGATGCGGTTCCGCTGATTCGCCATTGCTGAGTAATGTCGTAACTCACAGCTGCTCCAAGTTGCCACAGCCTACGTTTGCCCAACGTTTGATCGAAGCCCAAACTCGCGGCCTCCATGTTGGCATCCAACATTTTCCCGAGCTCACCTTCAAGTTCGAACGACCACGGACCTGTATTGTCGAGAGCGGAAAGCTGTTTCCATTGCAGCTGTAAGCCAGCCAAGGCTGCTGTGTGTCTGAAGTTTTCGGTGTATTGCGACAACTCGCGTTGCCAACGGTGGTGCTGATATTCGATGAAAGGAATCCATTGCCAACTTTCACTTTGCGCAATCGGCAATCCGGCACGCGCTGCAAAATCAAACATGATGTTGCCGGTGGTGGTGCGGTATGGCGTGAGTTGAGCACCTGTTTGTAGATAGCCGCTGTATTGGGTTGGTCCATTGTTGCGGCGGGCAGTAAATTGCAAATGCAGTGGGACTGTTTCAGCTTGCCAACGCGCGCTGATTTCTGCTCTGCGCAGTGTACCGATCTCGGTGTCTAACGTGCCGTCTGTGGTATATCCGAAGGGATCGTTCTCTTTGTAGTCTTGATGAACGAAACTGAGATTGGCCGAAAGGGTGCGGTTATGGGATGACCAGTTGGTGTGGTTTAGCTGCGCTGCAATCGCACCTGTGGAAAACAGTTGCGCACCAATAATGGCGAAGCTTGTCCCGAAAAAATGCTTGGCGAATTGGAGATTCCGCGTGGGCACGAAAGACGTGCCCACCCTACGAAATTTCAGGAATTTATTTGCAGCAAAGCTGTCAGTTAGCGGCTTGCGGCTTGCGGCTTGCGGCTTGCGGCTTGCGGTGTCGTAATGTCATTGCACATGGGCGATTGATTTGATGACATGGCGTTGCAATCAAAGTGCACTTAGCCAATCAACTTCGATGCGTAAAACACCGATAAATCTATCCGGTTTGGACAATGACGTGACGTTGAGATTTTGTGCATACGATTCCCTTTGTTGAACAGGTTGTGCCACTGGCTTTGATCCCCGTCTGTTGCGGGGGTTTTCTTGCGCCAGCTCCATGTTCTGGGAATTTTGCCGTTTGCCTCGAACCGTTCATGCGGTGCGATGTGCGTACGGCGAATTTGCAAGTGAGGCGAACTTTAAGGGAGGTATTTGGGTTTTGTCAATGGTAGAAATGTAGACACCACGCGTGCATCAAGTGGCTGCCCACGCTACTTCTGACACTTCTAATCATCCTGAAAACGGCAGTTGCCACCCCGCTCATGCCCTTCGACTCGGCTCAGGACAGGCTTCGATACGCGCATGAAACCCCGCTACTCAGCACGAACGGAGTAGTCACCAATTGGGTGAGAGGCCGTTTGTCCTGAGTAATTTGCGTAGCAGGCGTAAAAAAGCCGCACTGCCAAACAGTGCGGCTTTTTTCTTTCAAACAGAGGATCAGTTCACCAACTGATCGATCTTCACATTCACGTTTTTAGTTCCGGGGCGCAACGGTTTGCTCATGCCTTGTGCATCTCCGGGTTGCGGCGTGGCAGAGCCGGCTTTGGAGATACGCGCCACGACCACCACTTGCTCGAATGCAGACAATTTCATCTGCGGCATCATCGCCATGCTGTCATCCAGTTCGAACGTCAGCGGCAGATCGCGCACTTGTTTGCGCAGGATGGCGAGCGGCATCTTCGGGCCTTCCGCCGCACGTGCCAAGATGAACACAGTGTCGTCCGGGCTGACCTTGCCTTTTAACGTATCGCTCAAGGACACCCGCCCGGTGATACGTTCTTTGCCGGTTGAAGTCGTCGTGGTTGGCGTCGGCGCAATGTTTTGCTCCATCATCGGCGCTTTGCCGCCCTTGGCATGCGACAGTAATTGACGTGCTTCTGCCAATCCACTTTCGATCATCTTGGCATCTTCACTCTCCGGCGGGAGTTGTCCGCGCAACCTTTCCCAATGCTGGATGGCCGCCGCGAAATCGCCGCGCTCCATGCCTGCCGAACCGGCCAATGCCAAACTCTTGGGATGCATCGGGTCAATCGCCAATGCCTTGTTGATGTACTCAGTCGGTTTGCCGCGCAGAGTCTGTCCCTGTGCCATCGCTTGTGCATCGGCGTAATCCGCCCATACCCAGGCTTCGCTGCCAACCAGTTTGGTCAGCTTCTCGTAATTTTGTGCCGCATCGGCATAACGACCGGCCTCCATATAGCTGCGCGCCAGAATGACCAGTGACTCCCCATCTTCGGGATTGGATTCGATCTTCTGTTCCAATTCACTGATCGATGCCGCAGTCCGGGGAACACCCATATCGGTCGTGCCGCCATGTCCGATCCGATCCGAGAACGCGTCCATGTTCCCGACCTGTGTGTACATTCCGATTGCCGCCAGCGGCAATAACACGGAGAGTGCGATTGCCACGAGCTTGAGTGGTCTGCGTTCAGCGTTCGGCTGTTCCGTATCGTTGCCGACCTCATCCAGCACTCGGTTTTGCAACTCGCTTTTTCCCTGCGCGTGCAACTCCTGGGTCAGCAGACCGTTTTTCAGATCGTTGTCCATCTCGACGATCTGGTCACGCAATATTTCGAGATTGGCTGCATCCCGTGCAACTGAATTGTTTTTGGCATGACCGCGCCATAACGGCACCGCGATGAAAAGCATGGCGACGATCAATAACGCCGCGCAGATGATCCAGAATAAAGTCATTTGTTGTCTTCTTCTTTGAGTAAATCGAGAGCACGTTGTTGCGCTTCGGGTGTCAGTGCGGATTCCTTAACGGTCACGCGACGTTTGCGCAATTGAATGAACAGCACGGTAGCGCCGATCAACAATAATACGAATGGCGCGATCCACAACGTGATGGTCTCTTCGTCCACGGGCGGGTCGAACAGTACGGACTTGCCGAATCGCTCAACCAGGATATCCATGATCTCCTGATCGGTTGCACCCGCTTTCATTTTGTCGCGCATGATCTGGCGCACATCGTTCGACCAGTCGGAACGCGAACTCGCCACGTTTTCGCTTTGACATACCAGGCAGCGCACTTTTTCGGCGAGGTCGATCATGCGACGTTCCATGACGGGATCGTCTGCCAGGTCTTTTGCTTCACCGGCATAAACAAAAGTCGGCAAAAGGCACATCAAGGCTAATAGGAGATGTCTCATTGTTTCTGTAACTCCGCAACGAGCGGCAAGATGCGCTCTCTCAGATTCTTGGGTGTCACGGCACCGATCAATTTGTCACGAATGACGCCTTGTTTGTCGATGACGTAGGTCTCGGGTACTCCATAAACGCCGTAGTCAAAACCCACTCTGCCGTCGGCATCAAAGATCGTCAGCGTGTAGGGATCACCGGCTTGGCTCAAGGTGCGTTCACCATCTTCGCGCTTGTCTTTGTAATCCAAACCCAGCACAGGAACGATGTTCTGGCGCGCCAGATCCATCAGGATCGGATGCTCGTCTTTACACGCGCTACACCAGGATGCCCACACATTCAGTAGCCAGACCTGCCCCTTCATATCCTCGGAGGCGAACTGTTTGTTCGCGTCATGTAATTGCGGCAAGGTGAAAGTCGGGGCGGGTTTTCCCACCAAAGGTGAAGGTACTTCACGCGGATCCAGCCCCAAGCCGACATAGAGAAAGCCGGCCAAGACCAAAAAGACTACCAAGGGTAAAGTGAAGCGCATCATGCGGTTTGCTCCTTCAATGGTGCCTCTTCCGAAACGACTTCATTTTCTTTGCGCGCATGGATGCGGTAACGCCGGTCGCTGACCGCCAAGATCCCGCCCAGTGCCATCAACACGCATCCCGCCCAGATCCAATCCACGAACGGTTTGATGTAGACACGCACCGCCCATGCATTCGTGTCGGGGATAGGCTCACCCAGCGACACATACAGATCGGTAAAGAAACCGGTACGGATCGCCGCTTCGGTCATCGGCATGCCCGAGGCGTTGTAGGTGCGTTTTTCCGGATACAGCAAAGTGACCAGCTTGCCATCTTTGCTGACACTGACACGTCCCTGGGCGGCGACATAGTTCGGCCCCTGTTGCTCTCTTACCCCGTCAAAGCGGAACACATAGCCCCCCGCTGCGACCGTGTCACCAATATCCATTCTCACGTCGCGTTCGGTCTCGTATCCTTTCACCATCGTCACACCGAGGATGAACACGGCGATGCCGAGGTGGGCCAATACCATGCCGTAATAACTGCGCGATGGAGTTTTCAAGCGTTGTAACAACGGACCTTCACTGCCGATGCGTTGGCGCAGATTCACGGTGGTAGTGGTGATAATCCACGCGGCCATCAGCAGGCCCAACGCGATGATCGGTGTCCAGTTACCCAACACCAGCGGCAGCAGCAGAGCGATCGCGATGCTGGCGGCCAAAGCCCAGCGCACACGGATCCAGATGTCCGGCAAGCTGGCATGTTTCCAACGTGCAACAGGCCCCAAACCCATCATCATCACCAACGGCACCATCAACGGGACGAACACGGTATTGAAGTAAGGCGGGCCGACGGAAAGTTTGCCAAAGCCGAGTGCATCCATGAATAACGGGTAAAGCGTTCCCAGGAAAACCGAGGCGGAGGCGACCGACAGCAACACGTTGTTGGAGAGCAGCATCGACTCGCGCGAAATGATATCGAACTTGCCGCCCAGTCCCACCTTGGGCGCGCGCCAGGCAAACAACACCAGGGACGATCCGATGACGACGACCAAAAAGGAAAGGATAAAAATACCGCGCTTGGGATCGGTGGCGAAAGCGTGTACGGAGGTCAGCACGCCCGAACGCACCAGGAAGGTTCCCAGCAAGGACAGCGAGAAGGCCGCGATCGCGAGTAACACGGTCCAGCTTTTGAAGGCGCCGCGTTTTTCAGTCACCGCAAGAGAATGGATCAACGCTGTCCCGACCAGCCAAGGCATGAACGAAGCATTCTCGACCGGATCCCAGAACCACCAGCCACCCCAGCCCAATTCGTAATACGCCCACCAGCTCCCCAAGGCGATACCGATGGTCATGAATACCCACGCCACGGTCGTCCACGGACGCGACCAGCGTGCCCAGGTCGAATCCAGTTTTCCACCCAATAATGCAGACAGAGCGAAAGCAAACGCCACCGAAAATCCGACGTAACCCATGTACAACATCGGCGGGTGGATCACCAAACCCGGGTCTTGCAGCAACGGGTTCAGATCACGTCCATCCAGCGCGGCCGGGAACAGACGGTCGAACGGATTAGAGGTCAGCAACATGAACAACAGGAAACCCACCGCGACCAGCCCCATCACACCCAGGACACGCGCGACCATTTCCAGCGGCAAATGTTTACTGAAGGCGGCAACCGCAATCGACCACAAACCCAGAATAAAAGCCCACAACAACAGCGATCCTTCATGCCCGCCCCAGATGGCGGCTACCCGATACGCGGTGGGGAGTTGCGAGTTGGAATGCTCGGCAACATATAAAACAGAAAAGTCGTTGGCGATGAACGAATACGTCAGGCAACCGAAGGCGATTGCAACAAACACAAACTGTCCAACAACCAAGGTGCGCGCACTACTCATCATCACGATATTGCCGCGTGCCGCACCCACAATGGGCAACACACCCTGAACAAGCGCAATGAACAAGGCGACGATGAGTGTGAAATTACCGATCTCAGGAATCATGCTTGGACTTTCTAAATTATTTGGCTACGGGATATTCTGCTGATGAACTTGAGGCAGGCTGCACAGTGGCGGCTTTGGCCGTTTCCGCTTTTTTCAGCGCATCGGCCGCCTCCGGTGGCATGTAGTTCTCGTCATGCTTGGCCAGTACTTCCTCGGCACGGAACACACCATCGGCTTCCAGCTTGCCCTGTGCCACCACGCCTTTTCCTTCTTTAAAGAGGTCGGGAAGGATGCCCTTGTAAATGACCTGCATAGTCTGGGCAGTGTCAGTGATGTTGAAACGCACGGTCAATCCGTCTGTCTCGCGCTTGACGCTGCCAACTTCCACCAATCCACCGATGCGGAAATTGCGTCCTTGCGGAGCTTCCTTGTGATGCACCTGAGTCGGTGTGAAATACAGGCTGACGTTGTTCTTCAACGCAAACAACACCAAGCCTACTGCCGCCGCCACCAATACCAAACCTGCCACGATCCATGCCAATCTTTTCTGCCGGGGCGTCATTGTGTCTCTCCGCTTTCATTCATTAATCTTAGCTGCCGCAGGACCAGTTTGCGTTTATGTCTGACCATCAGGGTCTCAACACCAAATACCAAAAAGGCCACGCCGTACGATCCCCACACGTAAAAGCCATAACCGTTCATGGCAAAAAATTCGGACCAGTTCATTAATTAGCCTCCTTCAATTCCTTGACCCACTGGGTATTGGACTCACGCTCAAGAATGATGCTGCGCACCCGCGCCAAGGCAATGGCGATGGTATACAGCCAGCAGGCAACCAGGATGGTGAACATCGCTTGCTGCATTGCAACATGCATACTGGTGCCGCTGAATTTGATACTCGAACCCTGGTGCAACGTGTTCCACCACTGCACCGAGTAATAGATGATGGGCACGTTCACCGAACCCACCAGGGCCAGCAGCGCACTGGCGCGGTCCGACCGGCGCGGATCTTCGATGGACGCCTGCAAGGCAATGAAGCCCAGATACAGGAACAGCAGAATCAATTCCGAGGTCAGGCGCGCATCCCACACCCACCAGGCGCCCCACATCGGCTTGCCCCAAAGTGCGCCCGTCCACAGTGAGATGAAGGCAAACAAGGCTCCGGTCGGCGCCAATGCGGAAGCCATCATGGCGGACAATCTGGTTTTGAAGATCAGTCCGAGTGCCGCATACCCCGCCATGATGAGATAGATGAACATCGACAGGATCGACGCCGGTACATGGATGAACATGATGCGGTAGGCTTCGCTTTGTACCGCATCGGTTGGCGCAACAAAAAACCCGATGTATAAGCCGACAACAAACAGGAACAGCGCGGGCCAGGCAAAATACGGAATCAGCTTTCCGGCCAGTCCGTAAAAGGTAGTGGGTGCAGAATATTTAAACCAGTTGATTGACAATCTATTTACTCCATCGAAATACGCAATGCCTGTGCCGCAACGAAAGGCGTGAACACCAGCGCGAATAAGAAAAACGCCCCCAACAACGACAAGTTGGACGTCGCGCCCAACCCGCTATTCACCGCCTCGACCGCCCCTGTCCCGAAGATCAATATCGGAATACACAAAGGTAGAACCAACAAAGACACCAACACCCCGCCACCGCGCAAACCCAACGTCAACGCCGCGCCGATCGCACCGATCATGCTCAACACCGGCGTACCGAGCAACAACGCGATCACCAATATCCACAAGGCCTGCACCGGCATATCAAATTGCAAACCCAATACCGGCGCGATCAATACCAGCGGCAATCCGGACAACATCCAATGCGCAATAATCTTGCCCAACACCATCATGGTGAGTGACTGCGGTGCAAGCATCATCTGCTCCAGCGTACCGTCCAGATAGTCCGCCGAAAACATGCGCGGCAACGACAACATGGAGGCCAGTAATGCCGCAACCCACAACACTCCGGAAGCCATCTTGCGCAACATGTCCGGCTCCGGCCCGACGCCCAGCGGAAACAAACTCACCACCATCACGAAGAATATCAGCGTGGTTAACACATCTGCACGGCGGCGCATCGCCAGCAGAAGGTCGCGCCTGATCACTAATGCCAACAGTCCGAACAGCGACAGTTTCGTCATGACAGCACCTCCAACACGTTACTGGCAAAGCCAGCCGTTTGCGGGAGGAGGTGCCTGGCTGTCATTCCCGCACCCATCGCATTCGCGCACCGTGTCATGACAGCGCCAACGGCCGCACTTCAAAACCCGCGACTTGCAAGGGTTGATGCGTGGTGAAAATTGTCATGCCGCCCTTCGACAGGTGTTCTGCAATAAGTTCCTGAATCAATCCCACTGCCCCCACATCGAGTGCGGTCAACGGCTCGTCCAATATCCACAATTTCGCATCACCGATGAGCAACCGGCTTAACGCAACACGCCTGCGTTGTCCCTGCGACAACACCCTGACTGGCAGATGCTCTCTGCGGCGCAATCCCATGCGCCTTAAAGCTTGCAACGCATCGGGTTCGGAGATGCGGTAACCCGCCAGACCCGCGCTCATTTGCAGATTCTCGAGTGCACTCAACTCATCCTTGATCGCGTTATGGTGACCCAGGTAACACATCTGCGCATGAAACCCATCGTCCCACTCGGCGATGTCCTGCCCGCACCAGTTAACCGAACCCTCCACGGGCTGCACGAATCCGCACAACGTTCTGAGCAACGTGGTTTTGCCGCTACCGTTCTCGCCACGCACCTGCACCAATTCCCCCGCTGACAGGGTGAAACTTAACCCGCTGAAAATACGAATATCGCCGCGATCACAGGCGAGATTGCTTACTTCCAGAAGAGGTTTTTGCTGCATGGAATATTATGGGTTGGTCAAAACAAAAATAGCGGCGGATTATATACGATAGCTTGGGAACGTTGTATCGCCTCTAAACCCGGCCCTTTGCCGGGTAGGGACGGCAATACTGCTTTCGTTTGATGAAAAAAAACGCCGCTCACTGAGCGGCGTTTCAAGGTAAGGACTGCCCCTTATTTCTTCTCGTCAGCCGTGAAGTCTTTCATGCTGATGTCGGCGCGTTTTTTGGTATCGGCCAAATAATTTTTCAGCAATTCTTCTCCGGTCAACATTCTGATCTGCTGCGCATAACGATTCAGTTTCTCCCCGTCAATCGCCGCCACTTCTTTCACCGCGTCGACACGCGCAATCACATAACCATTCTGTCCATCCTCGAGCCCCACATAGGCCGGCAGCTTGGATGCATCAACACGGAATAACAACTGCGCCAGCGGTTGACTGATATCGCCATGCTGCGAACGGGTCACACTTTGAGCCGCATTCCATTTCACCTGGACTTTTTCTCCGCGCTGCAACTGGCCCAACAAATCACCTCCCTGCTTTGAGGCTGCCTTGATCGCGGCTTGACGCAGCAGGTTGCCACGAATCATTGGCGCGACTTCCGCCAGCGGACGCACCGTTGCTGCCTGGTATTCCGTGACCCGTGCTGCCAGCAATGTATTCGGCGCAACCTCGATCGCGGTCGTATTGCGTTTGTTCTTCAGCACATCCTCTGAAAATACGGCCTGCAAAGCTTTCGCACTCCAGGTTTCATTGGGTGGCTGATTCTTGCTCAACCACACCCCGCTTTGCACAGACGCTTTCACCAGTTCAGCCGCCGGTTTCAAGCTGTCACTCTGCTCGTAAACCGTGTTGCTGAATTTGTCTGCCAACTCGGCAAATTTATCACCCGCGTGTACTGACTTGAGGCGCTGTGTGACCAAACCCTTCACTTCAGCCAACGACTGTGACTTGGCAGGTTGGATCGCCACCAGCTTGATAATATGGAAACCAAAATCGGACTGTACCAAGCCGCTGATTTCCCCGACCTTGAGAGAGAACACCGATTCTTCGAAGGGCTTCACCATCATGCCGCGCCCGAACATGCCAAGGTCACCGCCTTTGGCAGCCGAACCCGGATCTTTGGAATATTGTTTTGCCAGATCGGCGAATTTTGCGGGTGACTTGCGAACTTGGCTGAGCACCGATTCAGCCAAACTTGTTGCCGCCTGACGTTCCGCTTCGGTGGCTTTGTTGGAAAGCGGGATCAGGATATGGGCCGCCTGGCGTTGTTCCTGGGTGCCGAATTCCTGCAGGTGTTCGTCGTAATACGCTTTGATTTCTTCATCCGTCACGGCAATTTGTTGCAGCAATGAGTCGATAGAGAAAGTTACAAATTCTACTTTTGCCCGTTCCGCAACTTGGAATTCCTGGGGGTTCTTGTCGAAATATTCTTTGACGGCGGCCTCTTCCACTTTGGCATCTTTGAAGAAAGCCTCCAGACCAAGTTTGGTAACCGACACCACGCGTTGTTGTTCATTCAGACGGATCAGATTCTCCGCCGTCTTTGCTGCCGCGTAGCCGTTTTGCGAGAATGCATCCGTCAACTGGCGGGACATCAGGTCCTGACGCACACGGTACTCGAACATGGCCGGCGTCATATTTTGGGCACTCAGTGCAGACTCGTAGCTTTGTTTGTCAAATTTTCCGTCTTTTTGGAATGTGCCCACTGTGGCGATAAGTTGGGCCATCATCTCGTCGCTTACCACCAGTCCGGCATTGCGCGCCTCACTGAAAAGCAGCTTCTGCGAAACCAACCCATCCAATACAGAATGTTTGATTTCAGGTTTATCGAAGATCGACGCGTCAAAATTCGGCCCGGCCATTTCACGCAGTCGCTGGCGCTGTTGCTCCATCGCGTTTTCGAAATCCTGCTGACCGATCTTCTCGCCATTTACCTTGGCCAGTGGAGCCTCATTGCCTGATTTTTGATACGAATCTACGCCCCACAACGCAAAGGGCAATACGATGAGGGCCAACACGACCTGCACCAAACGTTTTCTTTCATGCACAAAATCAAACATATCACCTACCCAAAAATAAAGATGCCAGTTTTGACATCCAATAAGAAGAGAGGCGAACTTGCGTTCGCCTCTGTTTGACGGAGTGAGAAGATGCTCCGCTACTCAAGCAAAACCAGTTGATAACAAACCGCATTTTTTACAAACTAGCCGGTGCCGAAATATTATCGCGCCCCCGAAATTTGAAGGCCGGATTATAACTTATCCGTACGCGGGAGTGATTGCGTATCTTAATAAAGATGGGATATCAACGAGTTGTAAGTTTGTTTTGCAAAATATCTCTGAGCAACAAAACACGCTTATTGCGCAAATAATAAGTCCGCAACTGACGTCCATTTGAACCCAACCCTAAAACGAATCCCCCAGGAGAGTAATTGACTATTGCGCTCAAGTAATATTCAATGCGGCCGTTTTAACAAACTATTTTGAGGACTGAAATGAATCTACCTAATCGTGATGGTGATGGATATCTCGTTGATATGAGCGACTGGACTCCGGAGATTGGTCGTGCAATGGCCGAAGCCGATGGTTACGAAATGAATGAGAAAAAATGGGATCACATCGAGAAAGCGCGTCAATTTTTCGAGGAATTTGGCTCGGTTCCGCCGATCAGAAAATTCGCCAAGCACATTAACGAGGATCAAAAGGAATTGTTTGATCTGTGGATGACCGGCCCGATGAAACCCATCACAAAATACGGCGGCATGCCCAAACCGACAGGTTGTGTTTGAGAAATTGGATCGTAGAAGCAGAGAGTCATGCTGCCAATATTGAGGAAGAATATAAATGAAAGTCACACCCGACAATGTCAGGGAATACATCCTGATGGGAATAGAGTGCGAGCATATCCAAGTCGAAGGCGATGGACGCCATTTTGATGCGGTTATCGTCAGCAAAGCATTCGACGGCAAGAGCCTTTTGCAGCGTCATAAATTGGTCTATCAGGTGCTCGGGGACAAAATGGAAAAGATCCATGCACTGTCGATGAAAACCCTTACCCCCGCACAATGGGACGTTTTGGCCTAAATTATTTTAATCAGGAGAATCGCTTCATGAATCAGAACGCATTAGACAAGATCAAACAAACCGTCACTGCCAACCCTGTTGTGCTGTACATGAAAGGCACCCCCCAGTTTCCTCAATGCGGATTCTCCGGACGTGCCGCACAGGTACTCAAGGCCTGCGGCGTGGAAAAATATGTCGCGGTGAATGTGTTCTCAGATCAGGAGGTCTATGACAACTTGCCGTTCTACGCGGACTTCCCCACCTTTCCGCAGCTCTACGTCGGGGGTGAGTTGATCGGCGGCTCGGACATCATGTTGGCACTGTATGAACAGGGCGAATTACAGAAACTGATCGCCAACGCCGTCAGTCGCTAGCTATGTTTGACCGGCGAATCAGCGCATGCGCCGGACGGAACACCTTGCATTGCCCGGCATCGGATTCCAGATACGCCCCTTCGATGAGGTCAATGCAATAAGGAACAGCGGGAAACACCGCATTCAGGCAGTCGTCGATGGCCGAGGGTTTACCCGGCAGATTGATGATGAGGCTCTTGCCGCGTATGCCAGCCGTCTGGCGCGACAAGATCGCCGTCGGCACAAACTTGAGTGAAGCAGCGCGCATCAATTCGCCGAATCCCGGCATCATCTTCTCGCACACGGCTTCGGTCGCTTCAGGTGTGACATCGCGCAAGGCCGGGCCGGTGCCGCCTGTGGTGACCACCAGCGAACATCCCTCGACATCGCATAACTCGATGAGCGTCTTTTCGATCAGCGCCTGTTCATCGGGAATCACCCGCGTCACTGCTTGCCACGGGCTGGTCAGCACACGCGTGAACCAGTCGCGCATCGCAGGGCCACCCTTGTCTTCGTATTCGCCGCGACTCGCGCGGTCTGAAATGGTCACGAATCCGATACGTGTAATACTCATAATCAACCCTTGAATCGTTATTTTATAGACACCTTCACCCATTAAGGGGGAAGGTTGGAATGGGGGTAATCTCGTTCACAACCTCTACCCCCACCCTAACCCTCCCCCTGTATGGGGGAGGGAAGGAGTAGTAAGTATCCCCCGGCAAAGCCGGGGGCTTTATTTTGTGAGCCGCTCAAAGCGGCTTAACGGGGTCGCTTACGCGGCCCCTTCTCTTGTGGCCACCTGAAGGTGGCCGGTCAGCGCCATAGGTTCATCTGGTCTATGCGCTGGTCTTCTTCCTCTTGGTGACGGATGTACTCTCGTATCTTTTCTTCGTTTCGTCCTACTGTCGATACGAAATAGCCTCTTGCCCAAAAGTGCTGCCCCACAAAGTTGCGCTTCCTCTCTCCATATACCCGTGCCAAATGGATCGCGCTCTTGCCTTTGATATACCCCACCACCTGCGACACCGAATACTTCGGCGGAATCAATATCAACATATGCACGTGATCCTGCATCAGGTGTCCTTCTTCTACCCTGCTCTCTTTGTACTGAGCCAGTTTCTTGAATACCTCTCCAAGGTGCGGCCTCAGCTGTTCGTACAGCGTTTTCCTTCTACACTTCGGAATGAATACCACGTGGTATTTGCACTCCCATTTGCTATGGCTTAGGCTTTCACTGTCGTCCATCTCGATTCTCCTTTCTACGTGTGCTTGGCGGTTCACGTTTGGAGTTTCGCTGATGGACTCCCGTATATGTCAAACTTTTACTGCCACCCCGGCATAGCCGGGGGATTTCCCGTCATGGATTAAAAATCTGCGCCTGCATAAGATGCAAATCCACTGCCATCCAGAAATTGCACCCTCACCTGCTCACCCGCCGCCAAGCCCCGACTACTCGCCGGCACGACCAGCAATCCATCCGCCTTGGCCATCGACGGCAATATCCCGCTGCCCTGCGCACCCGTCGAAGTGGCCGTATAACCACCGCCTTCCTGATGCAACGTAACGCGCACGAATTCGGTACGCGAGGGTTTATGTTTCACATCGTGAGTGAGCCGCGCTGAGATGGTGCGTCTATGCAAACGAGCGCATCCCATCATGCGGCGCAGCGCAGGCAATACGAACTGCTCGAAGCAGACCATGCTCGACACCGGATTTCCCGGCAAGCCGAAAACAAAAGTATTCTGCGTTGCCCCAAACGCCATCGGATGTCCCGGCTTCATCGCCACCCGCCAGAACTTCATCTGCACGCCCAATGCTTCCAACGTCGGACGCACATAGTCATGCACACCGACCGAGGTACCGCCGGAAACCAGCAATGCGTCGTACTGCAAGCCCGTTTGCAGATGACGTCGCAGTTCATCGGGATCATCGCGCGCAATACCGAGCAATACGGGCTGGATACCCAGCGCCTGCACCTGAGCCATCAGCGCGTAGCTGTTGGCATCCGGTATCTTGTTCGCATCAAAGGCATCATTCAGACCTTCCAACTCGTCGCCCGTGGAAAGGATCGCCACGCGCGGTTGACGAACCACCTGCACCTTGGCCACTTTCACCATCGCCAACATGCCGACCACACCGGGTACGATCTCGGTTCCGGCAGTCAGTACCACCTCGCCGTCGCGCATACTCTCGCCGCGTTGGCGGATATCGTTGCCCTGCTTCACGCTGCAATTTATTTGCACACGCTCAAACATATTCTCGCGTAGCGAGACGATTACTCCCTCTCCCTCCGGGGGAGGCTCGGCCTGTCCTGAGCGTGTCGAAGGAGGGAGGGGGAAACCGCTATCCACTGCCTCAGTATCTTCAACACGCAGCACCGCATCCGCACCTTGCGGCACCGGCGCCCCCGTCATGATGCGGGCGCACTGCCCAGACTGCACGGTCTTGCTCGGCATATCCCCGGCTTTGATGTCCTCGATGATCTCAAGCAGCACCGGCGCGTTCGCCACATCGGCACTGCGCAATGCATAACCATCCATCGCCGACACATCGTAGGGAGGTTGGTCACGATTGGCGCGGATATCCTGCGCCAACACTCGCCCCAACGAATTCTCCAGCGCCACCGTCTCAACATCCATGCGCGAGACCGCGTCGATGATGATCTGTTGTGCCTCGCTTACTTTCAAATGCTTTTCCATCAAAGACACCTCTATAAATTCAAATCCCGTCATTCCCGCGCAGGCGGGAATCCAGCGCTTTTATTAAATATTCTTTTTGGGGTTTTATTGACTGGATTCCCGCTTTCGCGGGAATGACGAATTTATAGAAAATCCCATCATCGCCACATCCTCTGGCGTATCCAGATCGACAAAGCTGCGCAACATTGAATCAGCCATCAGCAACTCATCCTCGCTCACATAACGCACCTGCAATCTATCCAATAACTCGCGCAAACTGTGCTTGCCCTCACCGCTCAAACACGCAAGCACCTCGCCTAAACAATCTGCGGAATAGAACGCTAGCAAGGGTTGCGGATGCCCCTGCACCACCGGCACGACCGCCTGAAAACCCGCTCTGAATTGCGTCAATTGTTCGATCACGGCACGTTCAATGAAAGGCATGTCACACGCCACCGCGAACACCCAAGTTGTCTTTGCACTCTGCAACCCGGCGGCCAATCCAGCCAGTGGCCCGCGATGTTTCGGATCATCGCAGACTTGCGGCAAGGTAATGTCTGCGCGGGGCTGGCGCACGCCGATGATGACCTCGCTGAACAAGGGCTGCACGAGACTGATGACGTGTTGCAACAGACTGTGCTCGCCCAACATCAAACTCGCCTTATCCTGCCCCATGCGGCGAGAATCCCCGCCCGTCAAGATGACTGCGGTGCAATCAGAGATCATTTGCGTTCAAGAATGAAACGAGCGATGCCTTCGACGTCGTCCAACGCGAAATGCGGCAGTTGCGGATAGACCTCATCCATGTCGGTGGCGAGTGCGATCAGGCCGTCTTCGATGGTACAACGCGGGGGCTTGTCGCATTCGCGTCTCAGCACCTCGATCTTGGCACCGGGTGCATGTGAGAAACCTTCCGCCAGCACCACATCCGCTTCACCCAGGAAGCGCCGCGCCAACTGCTCCGGCTCGCGCTCCAACGTCGCATCCGCCACCAGTTGCAGCGCATCACGTGTCAACAACATACTCAACGCCGCGCCCGCCTCCTTATGCCGATAACTATCCTTGCCCGGCGTATCCAGCTCCACTTTGTGATGTGCATGCTTGATGGTGGCGACACGCAGTCCCCGCTGCGACAACTCACGAATGAGCGCCACCATTAGCGTGGTCTTGCCACAACCGGAATGACCGACGATAGAGATGAGCTTCATATGATAACTATTTGACTTTTCTTTCGATCATTGGAATGCTTTTACTTGATTCGAGGCGTCCGGCAGATATTGGCTCTTTACAGTCTGCTGCCGCCGACCGATCATTCGGCGCACAATTCTACGATGACGGACTCCAGAAATGTTGGCGTCACTCGACAAACAATATTCCAGCGTTGCTTCTTCATCAGATTTTGCCCATTTGGAAATTTTCTTTAGGTGGGGGATGCAGTAGGGTACATCGATTTTATTGCTGGTTGCTTGACGGTGTTGCCCCCATTGCATTCCATATTTGAGGCCTTATGATACACAGGGTCTGGACAGGATATTCGTATGATTACCTTGAAATCGCAAGTGATGTTGGTAGACGACCACTGTATGGTCCGCCAAGGTCTTTCCATGCTCATCAATGAGGAGCATGACATGGAGGTTTGCTGCGAAGCAGAAGATGTCGGAGATGCGATGGACAAGTTGGAGATGGAACATCAGCCCGACATTGTCTTGGTGGATCTGTCGTTGAAGACACTCTCCGGTTTTGAGTTGATAAAGAGCATCCATATTTTGACCCCTGAACTTCCTGTGCTGGTCGTTTCTATGCATGACGAGACCGTATATGCCGAACGAGCCCTGCGAACTGGCGCGCGAGGCTATGTGATGAAACATGAGAATGGACAGACCATGATCTTAGCGATTCGCGAGGTGCTGAAAGGGAATTTCTATCTAAGCGAGCAGATGCGCAACAAATTGATGGCGCGTTTCGTGAGTGGGAATGCGGAAGCAGAGCAATTGATCAACAGCCTGACGCCGAGTGAATTCGAGGTGCTTCATTTAATCGGATCCGGACACAGTAGTCAGCAGATTGCGCGCTTACTGAGTCGTAGCATCAAAACCATCGAGACACATCGCGCCAATATTCGCGCAAAGCTGCACTTGAAAGACGGAGCAGATCTGATGCGCTATGCCGCTCACTGGATCACGGCAGCACATTAACTCACTAATCTAATTAAATAAAATGATGACTAAGGGATACCTTTATATAAATATAAGGGTTTTCCCAATACCCCCCCAAATTCTTTCTATCTAAGATGCCAACTCTTGAATTTAGGTGGATATTAGTATGAGCAAGGTAAGTCGAACGAAGGTCACCAAATCTGTTGTTAGCAAAGACGAGAAGACTAAGCCCATCACAAAAACTAATGTCGTTAAGCCTGCAGTCGTACGCAAGGCCAAGCCGCATCAGACGCAGGTCATCGCAAAGAACACCAAGGCTCTCGGAGATAGAGAAAAGAAATCCCCTGTAATCCATGTCAATTCCTCTGTCGAGGAACTGAATTTCCTCGCTGTTAAGGCCAGCAAAAAGCCCTCTAGAAAAACCAGCAAAACGAACAAAATCGTCAAAACCATCATCCCGCCCATCTCATCTCCAACTGAGGAACGCAACTTCATCGTGGGTATCGGTGCTTCCGCAGGTGGCCTGGAAGCGCTTTCCGATCTGATTGCGGTGTTGCCGGATGATCTGGACGTGCCCTACATCATCGTTCAGCATTTGTCTCCAACACATCGAAGCATGATGGTACCGCTATTGGCACGCGAGACTTCGATGCTGGTGAAAGACGCGGAAGACGGTGAGATTCCTTTGCCGAACGTCATTTACGTCACTCCGGCAAATTGGAACATTATCTTGAAGGACGGGCAGATGCGTCTGTTGGTGCCAGGCAAGACCGTGCTCCCAAAACCTTCTGCAACCGCCCTGTTCAACTCGATGGCTGAAGAGAAAGGTGAGGATGCCATTGGCGTCGTCTTGTCGGGCACAGGATCGGATGGTGCGGCAGGTATCGCCGCCATCAAAGCAGCGGGCGGATTCACTTTTGCGCAAGATCCTGAAGCAGCCAAATACAGTGGCATGCCGCAGGCTGCGATCAGCACAGGATGTGTCGAATGGGTGATGAGTTGCAAAGGCATCGCCGAAGAGATTACAGCGATCGCACGGGCGCACGGCCTGATCAACCGCGCCTCCAAACAGGAAAATACCCCCGTAACCATGAAGGGGTTGCTGCAAATGGTGTACAAGCACTCCAAGATCGACTTCTCCGGGTATAAAGAGGCAACGCTGTCGCGCCGCGTCGAGCGCCGCATGGCTGCCAACCGTTTGAATAATCTGGCTGCGTACTTTGATTTTTGTAGCAAAAATCCAGATGAACTGAACAAACTCAGCAAAGATATTCTGATTTCAGTCACGGCATTCTTCCGCGACCGGAATAGCTTTGAGGGTCTGCGCAAGGTCTTGGAGGAAATTATCGTCGGAAAAGAGCTGGGGGATGAAATACGGATCTGGGTACCGGCCTGTGCAACAGGAGAGGAAGCGTATTCTATCGGCATTCTGATTTCAGATATTCTGGGCGGCAAGATGAACGAATATCGCATCCAGATATTCGCTACGGATATCGATATGGATGCGATGGCGGTCGCACGCAAAGGCATCTACTCAAACAGTTCGTTGGCCGAAGTCAGTGCTGACACGATAGCTCGCTACTTCACCAAAAAAGCCGATCTATATGAGATAGCACGCCCGATCCGGGACATGGTTGTTTTTGCCAGACAAGATCTGGTTCTAGATCCACCCTTCTTGCGTTTGGACTTGGTAAGTTGTCGCAACTTGCTGATCTATTTTCAGCCACTGCTGCAAACGCGAGTGCTTTCGATCTTTCACTTTGCACTTAGGCCTTCCGCCTATTTGTTCTTGGGAAAATCGGAAAGTATCGTGCATCAGGACAATTTGTTTTCCGCTGTAAGTAAAGAGGCGCGCATATTCAAACGCGTCGCTGTAAAAGACCAAATCATCCCTATCCCACTGTATTCGAGTCAAGAAGCGGGTGCGGGAGCGAATGCCAAGCCCCCAATCACGATCACCGATCGCACACAACGCAAGCATGAGAGCAAGTTGCAGAAAGCGCTCTCCGAGATTTACGCCCCCCCTAGCGTGCTGATCAACAAAGAAATGGATGTAATCGAGATTCACGGTGACATGCAGGCGTTTTTGCAATTCCCAACGGGGAAAATGGAAACGAACCTCGCTCAACTGTTGCGCCGCGAATGGCGTACCGAAGTGCAGACGTTAGTACATCACGCCGATCTGAAGCACACCATCGCGATAGGTCGCATCCGGCCGATCAAACACAGATCCGGCCATAGTGTGAAGATCGAAGTGCATCCTGTCGTATCACGAGATGATCAAAAGCAGTTCCTGATCAGCTTCATTTCCCAGTCCCCTCAAACAGGCGACGCTCCTTTCGTTGATCACCCGCTACCGAATAGTAGTGAGGTTGAGGACGAACTTATTGCAACTCGGGAGCACTTGCAAACTGTCATCGAAGAGTTGGAGACTTCGAACGAGGAATTGCAGGCATTGAATGAGGAGATGCAGGCGGCTAATGAAGAATTGCAATCTTCTAACGAGGAACTTGAAGCCTCCAACGAAGAATTACAATCCACCAACGAAGAGCTGACCACCGTCAACGAAGAATTGATCGTCAAGGGTGGCGAGTTGAGCTTAGTGAATACCGAGCTGGAGAATCTGCAAAACAGCACGGGATTCTCGCTGGTATTGCTTGATCAAGACTTGCGATTACAGCGTTACAACAAAGAAGCTGCCAGCCTGTTCGGCTTCAGTGTGCACACCCTAGGCAAGTCAATACCCGCACTCTCTCTTCCTGTGGTCGAAGTGTTGGGAACAGCCCAGCTAGCCATGGCCGATGGGATCAAGCGCCAGCAACAAATCAGCTTTGGCGGCAAACATTACAACGTATTGTGCTTCCCCTATACCTCTCAAGATCAAACGCTGGGTGGAGTCATCATCACCTTTATCGATGAGACCGAGTTGGTCGATGCGCAGCGTGACATCATTTCGAGTCAAGAGAGATTGGTCGCGGTGATGCAGAACTCGCCGATGCATATTGGCATCAAAGACACGGCGGGAAAGTATCAGTTTGTTAACCAAGCTTTTGAAATCACGTTTGGATTGGATCAAAGTGATGTGATCGGAAAAACGGATACTCAGATATTCTCGGAACCGATGGCTGGACTCTTTGAGAAATTGCACTTTGACGTGTTGCATAAAAAATCCCGGGTTGAAACGGAGGAGCGACTCCTTATCGGCGATCAACATCATTGGTTCGCATTCATTTGTTACCCTATCAATGACGAGCAGGGTTCTGTCAGAGCAGTGTGTAGCCAAGCAATAAATATCACCGAACGCAGGGAATTGGATGAACAGAAGAAGCTGACAGCCAAGTTCTTTGATTCAGCTAACGAAGGTATTCTGATAACCGATGTCAATCAGAACATCGTCAAGGTCAACCACGCGTTCTCCAAAGTCACCGGCTATGAGCCGTCAGATGTCATTGGACTGACGCCGAAGATACTGGGGTCAGGAAAGCAGGATGCAAAATTCTATTCGGCCATGTGGAATGACCTCAATAAACAGGGCTGGTGGCAGGGGGAGTTATGGAACAGGCATAAGGATGGTAGTTTGTATCTTGAATGGTTGACCATCAACACGATTCGGGATGAGCAAGGCGAGCTTACGAACTACATCGCCATTTTTTCGGACATCACACTCATTAAGGCCTCGCAGAAACGACTCGAATATCTGGTCTCACATGACGAACTGACTGATCTGCCCAATCGCAATGAGCTCAAGGGGCGAATGGCGCAGGCGTATGCTCGTGCGAAACGTCACGGCAGCAACTTCGCGCTTATGTACCTTGATCTGGATAACTTCAAGAACGTTAACGACAATCTCGGACACGAGGCAGGCGATATACTGTTGCAACAGGCCGCGGAGCGATTGAGTCTTTGCGTGCGCGGAGAAGATACCGTGGCGCGTATCGGAGGAGATGAGTTCAATGTGCTACTTGAAGATGTATCGGAAACGCAGCTTGCGAATACCGCACAACGCATCTTGGAGAAAATCTCAAAGCCTTATCTAGTCAAAGAGCAGCAGGTATTCGTCTCGGCCAGTATCGGTATCGCGGTCTACCCAAAGGACGCGAATGATCTCGAGACGCTGACCAAGAATGCAGACTCGGCAATGTATCAGGCGAAAGAGAAAGGTAAAGATAGTTTTCAGTTTTTCACCTCCGACCTGAAAGAGAAGATCAGTCATCGTATCGAGTTGGAAAATGCGCTGCATAAAGCGATCCAAGAGAATGAGCTAAAACTTGTGTACCAACCCGAGTTCGACATTCAAACCGGCAAACTCGTTGGTGCTGAAGCTTTGCTGCGTTGGGATAGCAAACTGTTCGGATCCGTCGGTCCAAACGAGTTCATCCCTATCGCCGAGGAATCTGACCTTATTCTGGAGATTGGCGAGTGGGTCATCGAACATGCAGCGGAACAATTGAGCAAATGGCGCAAGTTGGAAAAATCACTACCCGGAACCCTTTTTGTGAATGTTGCAGCCCGCCAATTGATGCGCCAGCCGTTGCTGGCCATCATCACACGTCAGTTACAAAAATACCGCTTGCCCGCTTGCTCGATAGGGATCGAGATCACCGAACGCACATTGATGAACAGTAACGAAGAGATATCGCGCAAATTGCACAAGATCGAGATGGAAGAGATTCCCATCGCGATCGATGATTTTGGCACGGGCTACTCTTCTCTTTCTTATCTTAAGACCTTCCCGATTTCCTTCCTCAAGATACCAAACCAGTTCGTTGACGGCATCGCTACGGATGAGAGCGACAAAGGCATTGCGACGGCGATACACGGCGTGAGTGCTGCATTGAAACTGCAGACCATAGCCGAAGGAATCGAGACGGAGGAACAGTTAGCCGTATTACGAGAGATCGGTTGTCAATCCGGACAAGGCTATTTCCTCGGAAAACCAGTCGATGCCGATTCGTTTTTCGAACAGTTCATCTCAAGATAGACATGTTTGTTGTAAAATTTCTATGATAGGTTTTCACAAACCCGAGTATGGATTGCATCAACTTGATAGTTGGTGAATCTTGCATCATTCATGTTGGGCGATGGTATCAAAACTAGCTCCTGCCGATATAGCACTCATCCCCAATCAGGACTAACTATTTCCCTTGCGGCAATAACAATAGACGAACTGCTGCACAGCCCCTGATGGTGTGTGGTGCGCTTCCTTTTCATGCTGGACTAACAGGAACGCTTCGCCAAACTCCGCATGCAGCGATTCCGGTTTGTATCGCATCACGGGTAATCCGCTACATTTTTCATTGCCATCTTCGCCGAAGGTGGCAATGATCACATGCCCGCCCGGACGCACGGCACGCATGACCCGCTCCACATAAGCATTGCGGTCCGCCGGGTCTGTCAAGAAATGGAATACCGCACGGTCATGCCAGATATCGAAACGGTGGATAGGGAACTCGGCACGTGTGATGTCGCCTTCCATCCAGTGGACTGCATCGGCATGTTTTCCCAAACGTTGCTTGGCTACCGATAGTGCCGCTGCGGACAGGTCGAGCACGGTCAGGTCGGAATAACCTTCCGCTACCAGTTCATCCACCAGTATCGACGCGCCTCCGCCAACATCAATAATGGCGGCGTCTTTGCCTATCCCCGTTTTGTGGATCAATCTCAAAGACTGGTCGGCATGTTCTTGGAACCAACTGACCGTATCAGAAGGTTTTGTTGCGTAGACTTGCTCCCAATGTTGTTTACGATCCATGTATCAATCTCCTTACGAAAAACGTCCTAGGGATGCGGCGTGACCCAAGCATCTCCCTGTGGCGTAATTTCTTTTTTCCAGATCGGCACACGTTGTTTAAGTTCATCGATCATCCAGCGGCAGGCATCGAATGCGGCGACACGGTGCTCGGCGGCGGCGGCGATGAACACGATGTTGTCGCCCGCGCGGACCGTGGTGACGCGATGCACGATGCGCGCGTCCAGCAGACCGAACTTGACGATGGCTTCCTCGCGCAGTGCGCGCATCTCGGCCAGCGCCATGCTGCCGTAGGCTTCAAAGCTGATCTCGCTGACATCACGCCCTTCGGAGAAATCACGCGCGCAGCCGAGGAAGGTGGCGATACCGCCGATCCGAAGTGAGCTGGCTTTCAGGGCGGCGATTTCGGCGTCTTGTGAGAAGTCTTCTTGTTGGATGCGGACGGGATCACTCATTGTAAGCACACTTTTCGTCACCCACTCCTTCATTTCTGTTCTCGACAACAACATTCAATTCTAGCTCTTCATCCAGCTCGTCCAAATCTCTAGGAATTTGAACCGCTAGTGTCCTGCTGTATGTATTGTTATCGATCACATCAAATCTCTCGGAGATAGATGCAAGTTCTCTTTCGCCAGAAATCCAGACTTTCACTCTGACATCCTCAGCGTCCTCTGTAGCTAAAAAGATTACTTTAACAGGTATTGTTTGACTTGCAAATGCAGTTATGTCTACGCTTGATGTTACACCATTTGTAACAGCGTCAACACCGCTAACTTCAACACTTTGAATAGTGCCAAAAGGTATAGCGCTTACATTTACAACAGACAAGACCATCAAAGCAAATGCTGCTAAAAGGTACCCTATAAATTTTTTTGTGGATGCCATTGTTTTGTTTTTTATTTAGTTAAAATTAGTACCAAAAGGTCGTTTATAAACTTTACGGTAACAACACATTTTATACTATTCTAAAGTTATAACTATTAGTGGTGACATTTAATGGAAAAGTATTATAAAGGTAGCTATAGGTATACCAAGCATGGAAATAACGACGATAAAATTAAAGAAGAAGACAAAAGTCAGATTAGACAAACTAAAAATTCATAAAAGAGAAAGCTATGAAGACGTTATACAAAAGATGCTTGAAATCTTAAATATATGCAGGCTAAACCCGAGCAAAGCGAAGGAAAAATTGACCGAAATTGACAAGGAAAACAAAAGAGTTTCTCAAGGAAGTTTATTGTAAATCAAAAAGTCCTTGAATATTTGTGTGGACTTTTGGATGCTCAAAGTGTTCTTTAGTCCAAACACTTTGACATTTTCAATCCAACTATACTATCTTCCACCATATCAGGAGATTCATTA
>CAYROQ010000018.1:55406-57620 GCA_964425955.1 uncultured Sideroxydans sp. | reverse complement strand
CCCCTGACAAGGGGGAGTTGGAGGGGGTTGCCGTTATTCTGCCTCTTCTTCCGTTTCGGCGATGCGGCTCAAACCCGCCAACTTATCGCCTTCGTCCAGATTAATCAGCGTCACGCCCTGCGTCGTGCGACCCATCTCGCGGATCTCGTTGACGCGGGTGCGGATCATCACACCGTTGGTGCCGATCAGCATGATCTCGTCTTCCGAGTTCACCAGCGTCGCCGCCACCACCTTGCCGTTACGCTCCGAAGTTTGGATCGCGATGATGCCCTGAGTCCCGCGCCCGTGGCGGGTGTATTCGATGATTGGCGTGCGTTTGCCGAAGCCGTTCTCAGTCGCGGTCAGTACGCTCTGCTGTTCATTTTCGGCCACCAGCATGGCGATTACCTTGCCGCCCTTGGCGAGGTTCATGCCGCGCACACCGCGTGTGGCGCGACCCAGCGGACGCACATCCTGCTCTTCAAAACGCACCGCCCTGCCTTCGTCGGAGAACAGCATCACATCATGCTTGCCGTCGGTGAGCGCCACGCCGATGAGGAAGTCGTTCTCGTCCAGATTGATGGCGATGATGCCTGCCTTGCGCGGATTGGCGAAGTCGGACAGCGGTGTCTTCTTGACCGTACCGTCGGTGGTCGCGAAGAACACGAACTGGTCTGCCGAGAATTCTTTCACCGGCAGGATGGCGTTGATCTTCTCGCCCGTTTCCAGCGGTAACAAATTGACGATTGGTTTACCGCGACTGATACGTGTGCCCTGCGGCACATCATAAACTTTCAACCAATAAACGCGGCCGCGATTGGAGAAACACAGGATGTAATCGTGGGTGTTGGCGATGAACAGGTTATCGACGAAATCGTCTTCCTTGGTGCTAGCCGCCTGTTTGCCGCGACCACCGCGCTTCTGCGCGCGGTATTCGTCCATCTTCTGCGCCTTCATGTAACCGCCGTGCGACATGGTGACCACCACATCTTCCGGCGCGATCAGGTCTTCCATGCTCATGTCTTGCGTGTGGGTGATGATCTCGCTGCGGCGCTTGTCGCCGAACTGCGAGCGGATCGTCACCAGCTCGTCACCGATGATCTGTGTCACGCGCGACGGTTTGGACAGGATGTCCAACAGGTCGGCGATCTTATCCATCACCTCGCGGTATTCACCCACGATCTTGTCCTGCTCCAATCCGGTCAGGCGTTGCAAACGCAATTCCAGAATGGCTTGAGTTTGCGCATCGGAAAGGTAGTACCCGCGCGAATCGCCCTGACCCACCAAACCAAACTCGGGTGCCAGGCCTTCGGGACGCGATGCCTCACTGACGCGGCTCAACATGTCTTCCACCAGCGACGAGCGCCACGGGCGCGCCATCAACTCGCGTTTGGCATCGGCAGGTGTCGCGGCAGCCTTGATGAGCGCGATGATCTCGTCCACGTTGGACAATGCGACTGCCAGACCTTCCAGAATATGGCCGCGTTCACGCGCTTTGCGCAGTTCAAATAAAGTACGGCGTGTGACGACTTCGCGGCGGTGGCGCAGGAAAGCCTCGATGATCTGTTTGAGATTGAGCAGACGCGGCTGACCGTCAACAATCGCCACCATGTTCATGCCGAAGCTGTCCTGCAACTGCGTTTGTTTGAACAGATGATTGAGCACGACTTCCGGCATCTCGCCGCGACGCAATTCGATCACCGCGCGCATGCCGGATTTATCCGATTCGTCGCGAATCTCGGTGATACCCTCGATCTTCTTCTCGCGCACCAACTCGCCGACCTTGATCAGCAGATTGGCCTTGTTCACCTGGTACGGCAGTTCGTCGATGATGATCGCCTGTCTATCCTTGCCGATATCCTCGAAGTGGGTGCGGCCGCGCATCACCACACGTCCGCGGCCGGTGCGGTAACCTTCCTTCACACCCGCCAGACCGTAGATGAACCCCGCCGTCGGGAAATCCGGTGCCGGCACCAGTTCGATCAACTGCTCAATATCCATGTTCGGATCGCGCAGCAAAGCCAAACACGCATCCACCACTTCGCCCATATTGTGCGGCGGGATATTGGTCGCCATGCCCACCGCGATACCGGAGGAACCGTTCACCAGCAAATTGGGGAAACGCGCCGGAAACACCAGCGGCTCATGCTCGGAGCCGTCGTAGTTCGGCCCAAAATCGACCGTCTCTTTATCCAGATCTTCCAGCAGTTGATGCGCGATCTTCGCCATGCGAAT
>CAYROQ010000018.1:47044-55396 GCA_964425955.1 uncultured Sideroxydans sp. | reverse complement strand
TTACCCTGACCGTCCACCAGCGTGTAACGCAGCGAAAAATCCTGCGCCATACGCACGATGGTGTCGTACACCGCCGTGTCGCCGTGCGGGTGATATTTACCGATGACGTCACCGACGATACGCGCCGATTTCTTGTAAGCGCGGTTCCAGTCGTTGGAAAGCTCGTGCATCGCGAACAAAACGCGCCGGTGTACCGGCTTCAGACCATCGCGTACATCCGGCAAGGCACGTCCCACAATCACACTCATCGCGTAATCGAGGTAAGACTTGCGCATTTCTTCTTCAAGGCTGACGGGGAGGGTTTCTTTGGCGAATTGTTGTTCCATGTGCTACCCGATTGATTGGCTGAATAGGCAAAAAAACGAAGGCCGCATTCTAGCACAGCCTCCAACCGCGCCGAATACCCGCTCTAAGCCAACGCCCGTGGCCATGCCCGCACACAACTATTGCAACCCCTGATCCAGCCTCATCCCCTGGAAATAGGGGATCGCGGGAGACTTCTGCACTTGCTGAACGCCCTCTCACCTGAGCTACAATCCAAACCACACCACTGCAAAACCCCAAAACCGAGACAGGACAGCCCATGAGCGACCTCAATGAAGTCACCCAAGCATTACTCGACTTTCGTGACGAACGGGATTGGGCGCAGTTCCACAACCCCAAAGACCTCGCGCTGGCTTTGAACATCGAAGCGGGCGAATTACTCGAATCCTACCTGTGGAAATCCGCCGAACAAGCAAACGAAGCCGAGATTCGCGAAGAACTGGCAGATGTCTTCGCCTACGCCTTCCTGCTGGCGGATCGCTACGGTTTCGACGTAAAACAGATCGTGCTGGAGAAGATCAAGAAGAATGCGCTGAAGTATCCGGTGGAGAAAGCCAAGGGGAGTGCGAAGAAGTATACGGAGCTTTAAATAGCTAGCTGTTGACGCCCCCTCAAAAACAAAACTACCACCTTGATTTCAAGGCTTTCAAATGTAGCAGGCATTACTTGAAACATTGTTAAGTTAGTGGGAATATCGCCACCTCAAAACACACAAGGGGAAATATCATGAAAGTCGAAAGATTTCTTGGAAAAAATACTCTTTACGCTGCTATGGCAGTAATTGTTGCGTTGACGTCTTCTTGCGCCACTCCCACAAAATTGAGGCTCTACGATGGTGCCCAGCTTGAGAAAGAGAAAGTCGCGCTAATTACACCAACACCTGGTTACAACGGAATCGTGAATGGTCGCCAAGATGTATATATCTTGCGGGTTGACGGACGAGAACTATCTCCGAAAGAACGTGATAGCCATGCAGTACTTGAAGTTATGCCTGGTGAACACACGTTAGCCATTGCCGCTATGCTGCAACGTGGAAGTCAACGAGTAGCTTTTGATGACCCAAAGCCTCTTCAATATAAATTTGAGGGTGGAAAGAATTATTCAATTTTCTGCAAAATGGAATCAGGAGCCACACCTGACCAGACCATTGTCAGATTTTGGATGGAAGACGAAACAGGAAAGCTTGTATCAGGGAATAATTAAACTGTTTTCAAGGTGCACGCGACTACAATAATTCAAAGTCGCTGCACCTCCAGCCGCCACAACGACGTGACCTCCGCCGTCCGTACCCATAGAGTGTCTCGCTGGTAACTGCAAACTTTGTGCGAGTACAACCCAGAATGTACGTAGAGACTAATGTTTTCAATTAAGCCCAAGCACGTGTCAGCAACTCATCCATCGCGCCCGTAATGCGGTCGCCTTCTTGAGCGAGTGAAGTCACTTTTTCGCCGAGTTGATCATTGGCAACTGATACAACTTCCAGCGGGTGCAACACCACCTCGATTCCCTCGATTAAGAATACCGGACTCAGCGCCGATCCAAGCAAGGCTGCAGCGTTATCAAGATTGCTACGGCGCACCAATGGGACTACAACTCGGCGGCGATAGTTATCGAACAGTGACGATTGCACGATGACGACATAGGGAATAGCTTCCCGTTGCTTTCCGATATTCCGGTGTACGTCGAACTGTGCCATCACAGCGTGGAGTATTGGTCAGCAAACGAGCCAGAGCGTTCGTTAAAGGAGTTCCAGGTTTGCGCTGCGACTTCGGCACTGGTGTGGTTCTTGTCTATTGAAGTGCGAGTGCGGGCAGAAAGAAATTCGACGAAATCAAAAACCTCTGCCTGCTTCTCGCGTGGCAGCGATTCCAGTTTGCTGATTAGTTCGGCGTAGCCCATCACACACCCCGCTTGAATTGAACGATGGACGAAGTATAACCCGATGAGATGATGCTTGCTATTTGATAGCCAGCCGCCACAACGAAGTCACCTCCGCAGCCCTTGCAGCATGCAGTACATCGCTGGTATCCGACACCTTTTGATGGGTCGGCTTTACATCCAGCTTACCCAACACCTGCAATCCCGCGCCATCCACCCACCCAAGCAACTCGTCACGCGTGCGTAATCCCAGATGTTCTGCCAGATCGGAGAGGATCAACCAGCCCTCGCCGCCCGTTTCAAGATGTTCGGCCAGCCCATTCAGGAAGCCTTTCAACATACGACTTTCGGGGTCATACACCGCATGTTCCAACGGGGAACTGGGTCGTGCCGGAAGCCACGGCGGATTGCACACGATGAGTGCGGCGCGACCAGCGGGAAACAGATCGGCCTGCACCACATCCACCTGTGCGGCATAACCCAATCGGCTAAGGTTCTCTTTGGCGCAGTCGAGTGCGCGCGGGTCTTGGTCGGTGGCGACGATGCGCTGGATACCACGTTTCGCCAGCACCGCAGATAAAACGCCCGTACCGGTACCGATGTCGAACGCGACTGAATTTTTCTGCAAAGAAGCTGGGAGATGCGCTTGATTTACCAGGCCAATATATTCCCCGCGTATCGGCGCAAACACACCGTAATGCGGATGGATGCGCGCGCCCAGAGCGGGTATCTCGACCCCGTTCTTGCGCCATTCGTAAGCACCGATGAGTCCTTGCAAACCACGCAAGGAGGCGATGTAGGGTTCGTCTGTTTCGCCATAAGCCTCGGTACAGGCGGCCCGCACATCGGGCGCGCGGCGCAAGGGTACGCTGTGGTCGGCCTCGAACGGCAGCAGCAACATGCCCAAGGTGCGGGCGCGTTGAGATTGGGCCAGGCGATGCAGGTTGAAAACATCTTTGAGCGCGGCGGGTTTGGGCTTGGTTTTGCGCGGCGGTTCATCCACACGTCGCGCCATGGCTTGCAACAATTGGCGCGCGTTCTGAAAATCGCCCCGCCACAACAACGCCGTTCCCTCACACGCCAGACGGTAGGCGCTATCGGCGGTAAGGCGGTCATCGACAACTTCCACTCGCTTTGGCGGCGGTGTGCCTGCTTCCGAGCGCCAACGCGCCGAGCGTTCTTCCCCCGCTTCGTTCCAATGGATCACGGGAAAATCGCTCATTTTGTGGCGGATACTGCGCGTAGGGATGGCATGGTTTTAAGGAGGCTCGATAAGGTTCCGCACCCTATCCACTCGCACAACAATGGTCAACACTCTTTTTTATTCGGCGCGGTTTTGCTACATTCCACGCATTCCCCTATCAACACGGCCATTCATCATGTCCAATGTAGACGCAGTAGAAATCGAAAAATTCTCGCAACTCGCCCACAAATGGTGGGACCCGAACAGTGAATTCAGGCCGTTGCATGAGATCAACCCGTTGCGTCTGGGTTACATCCAGCGCATCGCGCCTCTTGCAGGCAAGTCGGTGCTGGATGTGGGTTGCGGCGGGGGTATCTTGAGCGAAGCGCTGGCAGGTGCCGGTGCAACGGTGACCGGCATTGATCTCGCCGACAAATCTTTGAAGGTGGCGAAACTGCATTTGCTGGAAAGTGGCAAGCAGGTGGAATACCGCAAGGTGGCCGTGGAGGAATTGGCCGCCGAGCGCCCCGCAAGTTATGACGTGGTGACTTGCATGGAGATGCTGGAGCATGTGCCTGATCCGGCCGCCGTCGTGACGGCCTGTGCCAAACTGGTGAAACCCGATGGCCATGTGTTCTTCTCCACACTGAACCGCAATCCGAAGTCGTATCTGTTTGCCATCCTCGGGGCGGAGTACGTGCTTAATCTACTTCCGCGCGGCACGCACGATTACGCCAAGTTCATCAAACCTTCCGAGTTGGCGCAATGGTGTCGCAATGCCGGCTTGAATGTGTCTGAAGTCACCGGCATGAGCTACAACCCGATCAACAAGAGTTACTCGCTGGGACGCGACACCGGCGTGAACTATCTGCTGGCAAGTCAGCGTGGTTGACGCCGTCCTCTTCGATCTCGACGGCACGTTTGCCGATACCGCACCCGACTTGGGTGAGGCGCTGAACCATGTATTGAAGCTGCGCGGCGTCCCCGCTCTACCCCTAGCCACCATCCGCCCGCAGGCTTCGCACGGTTCGCGCGGACTGCTCAAACTGGCGCTCGGCATCGAGCCGGGAGACGCGGACTATGACGCATTACGCGATGCCTTCCTGCACCACTACGAAACACATATCTGTGATCGCACCAAACTCTTCTCCGGCATGGCCGCATTGATCGCCGAACTGGACGAGCGCGACATCCCCTGGGGGATCGTCACCAACAAACCCCACCGCTACACCGTGCCATTGATGGAAAAGCTGGGCTATGCCAAACGCGCGGCCTGTCTGGTCAGCGGCGATACCTGCGAACACGCCAAACCGCACCCGATGCCTTTGCTGCACGCCGCCGCCTTGATGGGAGTCGAACCAACGCGCTGTCTCTACCTGGGCGATGACTTGCGCGATATGCAAGCCGCGCAGGCCGCGCAGATGATCGGCATCGTCGCCAGTTACGGCTACCTTGAACCAGCCGCAACCACACGTGACTGGCCTGCCGCCGGCAGTGTGCAAACTCCTTTTGCTTTATTGCGATACCTGTCACTCTGAACCGCAGTATCATTTCCCCGCTGATTCAAACCGGGTAAAACGATGCAGGAAATGGCCGTAAGTAGCCGAACAAAAAAAGTATAAAGGTTCGCAATGCTCACCAAAAGAATATACAGCGGCGTCAGACCCTACCTCACCGCCGTCGCGGTCATCGTGGTGGTTGTGTTACTGGTATCCGCGATCTTCTTTACAGACATTGGCAAGCAATGGATCACCTTTTTGACCGGCATTCTGATCGCCTCGGTGCTTGGCATGGCCAGTCGTTCATCACGTGCCGAATGGATCATCACCCGTCGTACTGCACAGCTTTCAGCTATCAAAGACAAGCTTGAACAGGAGACTCATTTACGCAAGATAGCTCTCTCCGAACAGCTGCAAGCACACTCCCTGCTGGAACAAACTGAACAAGCCTTTAATCGTCTGATCCCGCGCCAGCTGCTCAAACTGCTGGAAAGAGACAGTATCCTCGACGTCAAGTTGGGCGATCAGATCGAGCGCAAGTTAACCATTATGTTCACGGACATCCGCAGCTTCACCACGTTATCCGAGACCATGACGCCGCAGGAAAACTTTAATTTTCTCAACTCCTATCTGAAACAGATGGAGCCCATCATTGGCAAAAATAACGGCATCATCGACAAGTATGTGGGCGACACCATTCTGGCGTTATTCACGCAGGGTGCGGACGACGCTTTACGCGGCGCGATCGAGATGCTGGAAAAACTGGAGCAATACAATGCCGGTCGCGCCCGCGCCAGTTATGCACCGATCAGGATCGGGTTTGGCCTCAATACCGGCTTGGTGATGATTGGTACGGTGGGCGGAGAAAATCGCATGGAAAGTACGGTGATCGGGGATGCCGTCAACCTGACTTCGCGCATCGAAGAATCCACCAAGATTTACAACACACCGTTGCTCATCAGCCAGAACACGCTATACGACCTTGCCAGTCCGGGAAAATATGACATCCGCTTCCTGGATCGCATCCGGGTGAAGGGCAAAACACAACCGCTATCCATCTACGAAGTATTCAACAATGATCCCATCAAGCTGAGGGACGCCAAACGCGTCACCAGACTCAAGTTTGAAAAGGCGGTGATCCATTACCACTTGAAGGAAATTCCGCGGGCTGTGGAATTGCTCGCGCAATGCATTGCTACCGCGCCCCAAGATTTGCCGGCACGAATCTACTTGTCGCGTTGTCAGTCTTTCCTTGCAACGGGCCAGCACAACAGCACCGGCGAGTTGAACAACCGACTGGAGTGGAAGGATGAATTTCAGATCGGCATTGAAGAAATTGACGCCACACACAAGTTGCTATTCGACACATTGAATGAATTCATCTCTGCCTGCATAACCGGGGACAACCGGATGATCCGCGACTTATTCTCCGAGCTTGGCAACTACCACATGGCGGGCATAAGCAAGGAAGAAGACTTGATGCGGCAATACAACTATCCTTTCCTTGAAAGCCACCTGCATGAACATAAGCGCTTCATCGAGAATTATTCGGCTCTCAAAGAAGAAGTCTATGTTGAAAACTGCGACTTGCCATTTGTAACCTTCCGTACCCAACTGCTGTTGCTCGACTGGTTTACCGGCCACATCGCCAAAAGCGACCGCCACGTTGGACGCCACCTCATTCACGTGATGTCACTGCCCGCTCACCCCCAATAAACCGCAATACAATCAGGATGGATTTTCGATCCGAATAATTCTGGCGTTGACCTCCCCCCATACGCTACAATCTTGACGCTAGTAGCAAACAGAACCGGGGGCGACCTGGCTTCGACGTGGGTTACAAAGCAGAGTAGGGCATACCGAGGACCCGCCACCTCGTAAATCAGCTGGAAAACCAATAGTCGCAAACGACGAAAAGTACGCTCTAGCCGCTTAACCGGTTAGACCTCACACCCTGCTGTCCGTGGAGGGGCTTGATACCGCAAGGTTGAGATGAGTGAGGTCATTTACACGGAATCGTGTTGTGCAGGGTTACTTTGTACACCATTAAATTTAGGTAACTCGTCCAGTAGCAGCCTGTCGGTTGGCGTCTGCCGGATAAAATTAAATAACTGGACTAAGTATGTAGAACTGCCTGTAGAGGACTTGCGGACGCGGGTTCAATTCCCGCCGCCTCCACCAATAAATACTACGATACCTGCAATGTATCGTTGATGAGAAAGTGAACATGGCTTCTCCCAAAGCCGCAGAACACAAACTTAAACTCGCCGAGGTTCTTGAGCTTTTGGTCATCGACGGCGTGGTTAACAAAGCCGATGCCGATGAACTCATCACCGAGCGTCGCATCCGTGGCACTGATGCACCTCCGTTAGTGGCGATCGCCGAAAAACGTCTGAAGTCGCAACTCCCGCCGCAACGCATACTCACCCTTGAATCACTGACCGAATGGCTGGCGCAGAAAGTCGGGCTTGAGTATTTTCACATCGACCCGTTGAAGATCGACTTCTCCAACCTGACCGAGCTGATGTCGATTGATTATGCGAACCGCTATTCCATCATGCCGATCCGCATCGAAGGTGATGAGCTCATCGTGGCGACAGCCGAACCTTTCCTGCGCGATTGGGAAGGCACCCTCGCCCACACCTCGCGCAAACGCATTCGCCGTGTGATCTCTTCGCCGCTCGACATCAATCGCTACCTGGCCGAGTTCTACAACCTGGCGCGTTCGGTGAAGAGTGCGACCAAGGCCAATCCGAACACGTCCAATCTTGCCTCCTTTGAACAACTGGTCGAACTGGGCAAAACCAACAAACAATTCGACGCCAACGATCAGCACATCGTGCATATCGTGGATTGGCTGTGGCAATACGCTTTCGACCAGCGCGCGTCGGACATCCACATCGAGCCTCGGCGCGAGTTCGGCATCGTGCGTTTTCGTATCGACGGCGTGTTGCATCAGGTGCATCAATTGCCGATGTCGGTGGTCACCGCGATGACCAGCCGCATCAAATTGCTGGGTCGTATGGATCTGATGGAAAAGCGCCGGCCGCAGGATGGGCGCGTGAAAACGCGCACCGAGGACGGTCAGGAGATCGAGTTGCGTCTGTCCACCCTGCCCACGGCTTTCGGCGAGAAATTGGTCATGCGCATCTTCGATCCGGAAGTGCTGGTACGCGATTTTTCCGAGCTGGGTTTTTCCGACGATGACCGAGCGCGCTGGCAGAAAATGACCTCGCAAGCGAACGGCATCATCCTCGTCACCGGCCCCACCGGTTCGGGCAAAACCACCACGCTTTATTCCACACTCAAAAGTCTGGCGACGCCGGAAGTGAACGTGTGCACGCTGGAAGACCCGATCGAAATGGTGGAACCGGCGTTCAACCAGATGCAGGTGCAACAGGGTATCGACCTGAGTTTCGCCGACGGGGTGCGCGCGCTGATGCGGCAGGACCCGGACATCATCATGGT
>CAYROQ010000018.1:37185-47034 GCA_964425955.1 uncultured Sideroxydans sp. | reverse complement strand
CATGGTGGGCGAGATTCGCGATCTGGAAACCGCCGATATGGCGATCCAGGCCGCCCTCACCGGCCATCTGGTGCTCTCCACCCTGCACACCAACGACGCGCCTTCTGCCGTCACGCGCTTGCTCGATCTGGGTGTGCCATCCTATCTGCTCAACGCCACGTTGCTGGGCATCATGGCGCAGCGTCTGGTGCGCACTCTGTGCCCGCACTGCAAACAGCCGCAACCCATGAATGAGAGTGATAACGAACTTTGGGACAATCTGGTCGCGCCGTGGAAAGCCGCCCGACCCAGCCAGTTGCAGAAACCGCAGGGTTGTCTGGAATGCCGCATGACGGGCTTCTCGGGGCGTATCGGCATCTATGAGATCTTGCTCATGTCGCCGGAAATGCGAAAGCTCATCAACGCCGAAACCGACATCGGCAAATTGCGTGACCTGGCCAGCCGTGAGGGTATGAAACCGCTACGCATCTCCGGCGCACAAAAAGTCGCCGCCGGACTCACCACATTGGAAGAGGTATTGAAAACCTCACCCCCTTCCGATCAAAACTAATTTTTAACAGGGGAAATCATAATGACATTGAACGCGCTCAACCAAAGTTTTGCCATCGAAGGCCATCTGAAATTCATCGAAGTGGATGGCGGACTTGTCTTCGCGGAGATCAACAATACACACGCCACAGCCAGCATCGCGCTGCAGGGTGCGCATATCGCCACTTATCAACCCAAGGGTGAAGAACCGGTGATCTGGTTATCCAAGCTTGCCAAATTCATCCCCGGCAAATCCATACGCGGCGGCGTGCCGGTCTGCTGGCCGTGGTTCGGAGCGCATGCGACGGACAGCAAACTGCCGGGACACGGTTACGCGCGCACCGTAATGTGGGAAGTGCTGGAAACCAAGGCACTGGCGGACGGCTCGACTTTCCTGCGCTTCGGCCTCATCGAAAACGACACCACCCGTGTCCAATGGCCACATGCCTGCAACGTACAACTCGAAGCCACAGTGGGCAAAACATTGCGCGTGGAACTGGTCACGAAAAATACCGGCAAGACCGCATTCCAACTGGGCGAAGCACTGCACACGTATTTCCACATCAGCGATGTCGGCAACATGACCATCCGTGGTTTGGAAGAGTGTGAATACATCGACAAAGTCGGCGAGACCACCCGCCGCACACAGCAAGGCGGCATCGTCATCGAAAGCGAAGTGGATCGCGTGTACGTAAACACCACCGCAGATTGCGTGATCGAAGACAAAGGTCTGAAACGCGCCATCCGTATCAGCAAGCAAGGCAGCAAGTCCGCCGTGGTATGGAACCCGTGGACAGAGAAGGCCGACAAAATGGGTGACTTCGGCCCACAAGGCCATCGCGGCATGGTGTGTGTGGAAAGCGGCAACGCAATGGAAAATGTGGTCACGGTTGCAGCCGGTGAGACACATCGGCTAGTGGCGGTTTACAGCTCGGAGAAGCTGTAACTCAACCACACGTCATTCCCGCGAAAGCGGGAATCCAGCGTATTTATCAAATAGGCAGTTGGGTTTTGTCCTGCTTCGCAGGGATTTTCTGATTACATGGATTCCCGCCTACGCGGGAATGACGGACGAAAAAAGAGCCGCTTCGCAGCGGCTCTTTTGTTTTGCTATTTGAACCAGATCAGTTCGCGCGTTTCTTGAACTCGTTGGTGCGGGTGTCGATTTCGATCTTGTCGCCGATCTCGATGAACGCGGCCACGGGCAATTCAAAACCGGAACCTACCAAGCGGGCGGGCTTCATCACCTTGCCGGAAGTATCACCGCGTACGGCGGGTTCGGTGTATTCGATTTCGCGCACGATGGTGTTGGGCAGTTCGACCGAAATGGCCTTGCCGTCATAAAACACCACTTCGCAAATGTCTTCCATGCCATCCGCCAGGTAATTCACCACATCACCGACGTTTTCTTTTTCAACTTCGTACTGGTTGTATTCGGTATCCATAAACACATACATCGGGTCGGAGAAGTACGTGTAGGTGCATTCTTTTTTGTCCAGGATGATCTGGTCGAACTTGTCGTCCGCTGCGTACACCGTCTCTTTGGCGGATTCGGTCAGCAGGTTCTTCATCTTCATTTTTACCACGGAGCCGTTACGGCCCGAGCGGCTGTATTCGGCTTTAAGGATGACCATTGGCTCGCCGCCAACATTGATCACGTTACCGGCGCGGAGTTCTTGTGCTGTTTTCATGTTTACTGCCCTCAAAAATCAAGGCGCGAATTCTATTCAAGTTGTCTGGAAAAATCCAGCAAATTCAATGCAAGACTGTTCCGCGACAGCTGTTTCGCCCAATCCTTACCATGCGACTCAAGTACCTTGTGCTGTGCCGCGTAATCGCGCCACGCGGTAGCAACACCCTGCCCGCCATTCCAAGCCAGCCACATAGCGCAGACTGCCTGCGCCGCTTCGGCCGGTAGATTCGCCGTGTAAAGCATCCTTAACGCCTCTAACTTTTGCAGATGCACACCATCGTGCTGCGGGTAGATATGCCATATAAAAGGCAGACCCGCCCATTGCGCCCGCACACAAGAATCCTCGCCGCGCACGAAATTGATATCGCAGACCCACAGCAACTCGTCATAGTTTTCCTGCGCCACAAAGGGCAACACGTACACATGCAAGTTGCCGCGCTGTAGGTTGGAATTCATCCCGATACAATCGCCATGTCGGGATGAATCCCGACCTACACTCTCGAAGTATTGTTTCACCTGCGGCAAAGCACGTCCTTCCGGCAACAGGCAAGTCACCCGTTGCTCGCCGTGCTCCCATGCACGTAGCAAATCTGGAATCGCCGCGTTCTCATAACTGAACAATGACACGCGCAACTCGCCCTGGATGCGCGGTGGAATTCCCAGCCCCTGCCAAAATCTGTGTTGTGTCCCGGCATCCGATTGGAAAACTTCCCGTCGTTGCAGCAGGTCGTGCTCCAGCAACAAACCACCGGTCTTTTCGGTGAAGCCGGGGAAGAAAAAATATTTGGTCAGAGGCAAAGTCGGATGCGGCGAAGGCAGCTTGTGGCACCCCTCCACCCAATCTTCGGCGGAGAGATATTCGAGGTTGATCCAGACGGGCTTGCGCTCTTGCGCGGCCATCGCTTCGATATATGCCGGTGGCAACTTGCAGGCGAATGCTTCGATCACCAAATCGGCCACTCCCCCTCCCTCAATCCCTCCCCCGAAGGGAGAGGAAAGCAAAGCCCTTCTCCCAACGGGGGAAGGGTTGCACCCGCTAGGGGTAGGCCGTGGTTGTAAAGCCGACAAGTCGGCAACAACCACGCACGGATGGGGGAACACTCCTGAAACGGTTACGTCACCAGATTGTCTCCACCGCCGCACCTCCACCCCGCGACAAGTTTGCTCATCCAGTGATGTATCCAACTCCGCACACAGTTTGCCAAAGCTGTGTAGATCATCCACCCACAGCCGCACTTGCAAGCCCTGCTCGTTGACCAACTGCCGAGCCAAGCGCCAGCACACACCGATGTCGCCGTAGTTGTCGATGACGGAGCAGAAGATATCGCTGGATTTCACAATCGCCACGCTTTTATCACTTACAATTCCTTTGAACCGTGCAGCACTCTTCCAGAAATCAAAACAATGCATTACTTCGCTGAAATAACTGGCACCAGCTTAGTCACTGATACATATTTCCTCGATGTTGTAACCACCCTCCTTCATGCGAGCCACCCGGATCTCTATGCGTCCAGTGAACTACGCCCCCCTTCTCATTCCATTCGTATTGACCGAAAAATTGAACCGTATCCCCCTCTTCAAGTGACGCAACTCGAGGAGCGAGATCAATGTTATGCGCGACCAAAATTGTTTGTCCTGAAGCTAATCTGAGAATAAATCTCTGATGCTTGCTGCCTTCGATATCGTCTGACAATAATTTTATAACTACACCTTGACCACCAATTTGACTTCCACTTTGGTGGTTTGCAAATAGCATCTCTGTATTAGCAACAACCAAAGAACTATTAGTGGAAGTTTTTGCTTCTGGTTCGCTAATGGAAAAATTCGAAGATGCCTGACTTTGCTCTATCGCAACCTGACCGAATTCGGAGTTATTTGCCAGAAATCCAGCAATCCCGACAGCCAAAATCAGTCCGATGGTTACGTATCTGCCCCATCCGAATTTGCTACCGGAATGTGGGGATATTGCCTGCCTTGCAGAGTTCACAAAGGACACATTCAGACCCTGACTACGACCTTCGGTATCTTTCCCAACCTCATAGGTAACGACGTCACCTTCACTTGGTTTTCGCTGCCTTTCTTTGAATGCACTGATGTGAACAAATAATTTATCGTTTCCACCATTCCAAGTGATAAAACCAAATCCACGTTCTGCATTCCATGAAGTTATCTTGCCCTGGTATCTCATAAATACTTCTCCTTGTCCTGACTCAAACCGCCTGCTGTTCCAACACAAAACTTCCTGCACCATCCTGCCCCAAGCGCGCTGCCAACACCGGCATCACTTCTTGCAAAGTGGCATGTAAAGTCCACGGTGGATTGATGACGAACATGCCGCTGCCGTGCATGCCAAATCCGTCGTCGGAGGGTGCCTGCACACTGAGCGCAACATGCAGCCAACTCTTTACATCCAGTTGTTTTAACTTCTCGGGAAGTTGCACGGATTCACTGCGCTGCAACTGCGGGTACCACACGGCGTAGGTGCCGGTGGCGAAGCGTTTCAGCCCCTCCTGCAAGGCAGTGACCACGCGCTGGTAATCCAGCTTCTCTTCATAGGGGGGATCGATGAGTACCAGCGCCCGGCGCGGTGGCGGTGGCAGCAAAGCCTTGATTGCACCAAAGCCGTCTGCCTTTACCATCAGCACATGTTTGCTGTGTTCAGCGAAGTTCTGTTCGAGGATTTCGTAGTCGGTCGGGTGCAACTCATACAAGCGCAATCGATCCTGCTCCCGCATGGAATCCAGCGCGACCAAGGGTGAGCCGGGGTAGAGATGCAATACACCATCGGGATTGAAGTATTTGACCATCGCCACATATTCCGCCAAAGAAGCGGGCAGGTCGGCGGCATCCCACAGGCGCGCGATGCCGCTCTCGTATTCCGCATTCTTCCCGGCGTATTCGCTATCCAATTCGTAACATCCCGCACCCGCATGGGTGTCGATGTACCAGAAAGGTTTGTCTTTCTGCGCCAGATAACGCAGCAACTGCAACTCGACGAAATGCTTGAGCACATCGGCATGGTTGCCGGCGTGAAAAGCGTGGCGATAACTCAGCATGAGGACTCCGTTATAAATTTCAACCTTAATTCCCCCACCTGAGCGTGGTTGTTGCCGACTTGTCGGCTGTACAACCACGGCCTGCCCCTTGCGGGTGCAACCACTCCCCCGGAGGGAGTGGGAGCAAACGTGAAAATCATTTTCTTATTCTGCATGCAACGCCTCCACCGGATCGAGCCTTGAGGCGCGCAATGCAGGTGCCACACCTGCCGCCACACCGATGCTGATGGCGGTCAGTTCGGCGAGCAATGCGTATAGCCAGGGCGTATGCACCGGCAGCGCAGGAATCAGCAGATGCAATCCCTGCGCGATGCCGATGCCGATAAGCAACCCCATCACGCCGCCCAGCGCGGAGAGCATGATGGCTTCGCCCAGAAACAGCATCAGCACTTGCCGTTCGCGCGCGCCCAACGCCCGCAGCAAACCGATCTCTGCGGTGCGTTCGGTGACGGCCATGGTCATGATGGTAAGGATGCCGACGGCACCCACCAATAACGAGATGCCCCCCAGCGCGGCGACCGCGAAGGTGATGACGTTCAATACCGAACCCAACACTTCGAGTGCCTCTTCTTGCGAGATGAGCGTGAAGTCCTCGCGTCCGTGCCTCTCGATCAATCGTTGCGCGATCAGTTTCTTCACATCCTCGGCATCCGCACTGGGGCGATAGCTGACGTTGATCTCCATCAGGCCGGGACGATTCAACAACTCCATCGCCCGCGCAGCGGGGATGTACACGGCATCATCCAAGTCCATGCCAAGCACTTGCCCTTTCGGCTCCATCACGCCAATCACGCGGTAACGCTGTCCGCCTACACGCAGATATTCGCCCAGCGGGTTGATCCCCGAAAAAAGCTCCTGGCGTACTTTTGCCCCCAGCACCACGAAAGCACGTGCCTGTTCATCATCGGCATCGGGCCAGAATCTGCCGCTCTGCACTTGCATGGTGAACGCCTGGGCGAACTCGCGTCCCTCGCCAAACACCGTGGTGCGGCGTGTCTTCCCGTCGAAACGCAACTCGGCATTCCCCATCACACTCGGGTTGACGCTCTGCACGAACGGCAAACGCCGCAAGGCATCGGCGTCCTCCAAAGAAAGCTGGCGGGAAGAGCCCAGCACACCGATATTGCCGCCCTGCGTCTGCGTCTTGCCCGGTTGCACCGATACGATGTTGGTGCCGAACTGCGAGAACTCGTTGAGCACAAACTGGTGCAATCCTTCACCGATCGAAGTGAGCAGAATGACCGCCGCAATACCGATGGCGATGCCCAGCCCGGTGAGGAAACTGCGCATCCGTGAAGTGAGGAAGCTGGAAGTGGTGAGGGTCAGGAAGTCGCGGAAGTACATGGTCGTCTCATCGTCCCGCCAACGCCGCCACCGGATCCAGCCGCGCCGCGCGCCGCGCGGGCCACACGCTGAACAGGATGCCGGTTCCCAATGCGGTGCCGCACGCCGCAAGCACCGCCCACCACGGTGGAGAAACCGGCAAGCTGGGATAAATATGGCCGATGAGCATGCTGCCCGCATACCCCAGAACCAGCCCTGCCATACTTCCAATGCTGGAAAGCAACGCGGCTTCGGCGAAGAACAAAGAACGAATCTGCTTGGGGGGTGCGCCGAGGGCTTTGAGCAAGCCGATCTCTTTGACCCTTTGTGCCACGGCGATCAACATCACATTCATGATGAGTACACCCGCCACCGCCAAACTGATTGAAGCGATGCCACCTACAGCCATGGTCAGCGCGGTGAGGATGCGGTCGAAGGTGGCGAGCACTGCGTCTTGCGTGATGACGGTCACATCTTTTTCGCCGCTATGGCGTTGGAACATGATCTGCTCGGCATCCTGTTTCGCCTGCTCGATGGCGTCGCGGTTCCTGGCTTCGATGAGCACGCGAAACAAGCCCGAGGTATTGAAGAGTTGATGCGCCGAAGCCACGGGAATGATGACCAGTTCGTCGGTGCGCATACCCATCGATTCACCCTGCGACGCCAACACACCGATGACGCGGAAGCGCCGGTCTCCCAAACGTACCCACTGACCCACCGCCTGCTCGTTGCCGAACAATTCGCGCTTCATCTGGTTGCCCAACACACACACCGAAGCGCTTTCGTGGATGTCGCCTTCCGGCAGGAATTTGCCCACGCCCATGCTCATGTGGCGCACTTCCAGCAAGTCGGAAGTGGAGCCGAGCACCACAACATCGCGGTTCAATGCATCGCGTGAAAGACTGGCCGAACCGACAGTCAACGGTGCGATGCGTTTCACTGCGCGACTGCTCAAGATCGCCTGCGCATCGTCCAACGAGATCTCGCGCGGGATTTGCCCCAGCATCATGCCGGGACCGATGCCCGCTGTCTCGGTGCGACCCGGCAACACGATCACCAGATTGGTGCCGAGTGAGGCAAATTGATTGATGACGTAGAGGCGCGCGCCCTCGCCCAACGCGGTGAGCACAACCACAGCGGCAACGCCGATGGACATCGCCAGCATCATCAGAAATGTGCGCATCGGACTGCCGCGCAGACTGCCGGAGGCGAACAACAGGGTGTCGGTGAGCTTCATGGTTGACACCCCCACTTCATCTCACTTCGACTCGTCGGAAAGTATCGCGCCATCCAGCATGTGGATCTGACGTTTGGCGCGCGCGCCGATCTCGGCATCGTGGGTGACCACGACCAGTGTGATGCCCTGCTCCAACAATCCTTCCAACAGCTTTAACACTTCCCAGCCGGTGGTGCGATCCAGATTGCCGGTTGGTTCGTCTGCCAGCAACACGCGGGGATTCATCACCGTGGCGCGGGCGATAGCCACCCGTTGGCGTTGGCCGCCGGAAAGTTGGTCCGGCCGATGGTCGGCGCGTTGTGCCAGGCCATAGTTCGACATCAGCACTTGCACACGCGACCTGCGTTCATCGGCGGGGATACCCGCCAGGATCATCGGCAACTCGACGTTCTGCGCGGCAGTGAGCCTGGGTACCAGATGGAACGACTGGAACACAAAACCGATTTTTTCACGGCGCACCCGCGCCTGCTGTTCGTCGCTCAAATCGGTGACATCGCCACCGTCCAACAAATAGCTGCCAGCGGTCGGGCGGTCGAGCAGGCCCAGCAGATTGAGCAATGTGGATTTACCGGAGCCGGACGGCCCCATGATGGAAAGATATTCCGCCACACCCAACTTCAGGTTGATGTCGCGTAGCGCGGCAACCTGTTGGTCGCCCACGGTGAATCTGCGGCTGACGTTTTGCAGTTCGATCATTTCAAACCCCTCCCAGCCTCCCCTTGTCAGGGGAGGAGCCGCTTAGTCTCTCCCCCTGACAAGGGGGAGCCGGAGGGGGTTTGCTCTTGAACCGCGTGTACACCCGCTTTCACGCCCGCCCGATCCAGCGAGAAAACCACCTGATCACCTGCGTTCAAACCCGCCGTGATCTCGGCAAATTCCCAATTGGAAAGTCCGGTGCTGACCTTGCGCTCTTCCAGAGTTCCGTCGTTGGCAAACAGCAACACGCGGTTGCCTTCCATCAATGTTTGCGTGGGCAAGCGCAATACTTGGGCTCGTGTCTCATACACGATCTCGACATCGGCGCTGTAGCCAACCAGCAGATTCTCTCCTTTGTCCAATGCGCTGAATTCGACTTCCACTTCTACCGTGCGCGCCTGCTTTTCCAGATCGAGCACATACGGCGCAATGCGCCGCACCTTGCCTGCGTAGGTGCGACCTTTTACTGCGTCCAGTGTGATGCGGCTGTTCTGCCCTACCTTGAGTTTGGCGGCATCCACTTCGTCGATGGGCGCGCTCACATACAGGCAACTGTCGTCGATCAGATCAATGGCGGGGATGGTCAAAATTCCGGGCGGCGAGGGCGTGGCGTATTCGCCCAACTCGCCGCTGATATCCGCCACCACGCCGTCGAACGGCGCACGCAGCGTCATACGTTCCAGCGTGCTGCGTGCCATGCTGATACGCGAGCGGCTCTGCTCGATATCGCCGCGTGCGGAAGCGCACGACGCTTTGCGCGCGGCCGCGTCGGTCAATGCACGATCCAGCATCTGGGCGGAGATGAATCCCTTGTCGCGCAATTCCTGCGAACGCAGTGCATCGCGTTGTGCTGCTTCGGCCAAGCCGCAGACCTCTTGCACCCGGCTCTGCGAAACCTTCAATTGGTCCTGCGACAATTGCTCTTGTGCGTGCAGGTCGTCGTCCCACAGCTCCAGCAACACCTGTCCTTTGCGCACGCGCTGGCCTTTTTTCACGCGCAGATGCGCGATCTGACCACCGGCGGAAGGTGACATCTTGGCGCGGCGACAAGCCTTCACTGTGCCCGCCCGCGTGTTGCTGACCGACGCCTCGACATCACCGCGCTCGACGGTTTGCAGCACGACGGGGAGTGGTTTGCTGCGGCTGAAATAGCTAACACCCACGACAAGCACGATGGCGAGTAACGCGATAATTGCGATTTTTTTCCGTTTGGAAGGTGTATTGCCGAGTTGCGGGAAAGTCATTGGGGCTCCTGACTGTTCGCTGCTGAATGGTGTGGGGGAAAATGGTGCCGATGAGGGGAATCGAACCTCTGA
>CAYROQ010000018.1:24913-37175 GCA_964425955.1 uncultured Sideroxydans sp. | reverse complement strand
GACAGCAATGGCGCTCTTTTTATATTTGGAGAAGGTGTTACCGAGTTGCGGGGAAGTCATTGTTGCTCCTGACTGTGCGCTAATATTTCACGAGGGAAATGGTGCCGATGAGGGGAATCGAACCTCTGACCTACGCGTTACGAGTGCGTTGCTCTACCAACTGAGCTACATCGGCAATACCGGCGCGGATTATATGCGGACAGCCCGTGGTACGGCAACGCTTAGCGCCACCGGTAGGGAGAAACATCAAGCTGCTGCGGCGTACCGTTCATCTCGTTCAACAGCACTTCCACGCTTGCTGTTGCCATCGTCACACCGTAGCGAAAATGGCCGCTGTTGATAAACAGGTTTTGCAAATGCGGGTGGCGCCCGATGGTGGGAATATTACCGGGTGAAGACGGCCTTAAACCCGCCCAATGTTTCATCACGCACATTCCGCGCAATGCAGGCAACAAGGCAATCGCTCTTTGCTGCAATTTCTCGCTGGCGTCATCGGTGGTGCTTTTATCGAAACCGACATCTTCCAATGTGCTGCCCACCAGCAGATGCCCGTCGCGCCGGGGGATCAAATACAAGTCCTTTTGCAACACGATGTAAGGGAGTGGAGGCGTCTCGAATTTGAACAGCAACATCTGCCCGCGTATCGGTTTGATGACGGTTTGCAAAGCTTGTGCGCCGAGCAGCAGATTGCTCCACGCACCCGCCGTAACGATGTAATTGTCAGCCTCAAATTCACCGTGCGAAGTCGCCAGATGTTTTACCCGCCCCGCCTCGGAGACGATCTCTTTGACTTCGCAATCTTCAATAATTCGCGCGCCGAGTTGTTCGACCCTGGCGCGCAAAGCCTGCAACAAACGCGGGTTGCGCGCTTGGGCGACATCGGGGAGAAACAGGTCATCGCCCCTTTCCTCCACCCGCACACCGTGCGAGACACACCATTGATTCGCAAGTTGCCCGTCGGACGGGGACACCACCAACATGCCGCAGCGTTGATATTCCGGATCGATGCCGGTCGCCTGATGCAAACCCTGCGCCCAGTCGCCAAACAATGCCGCACCGCGCAATGCCAGCCGGGTCACTTCGTCCGGATAGTCCCAGGGACACAGTGGCGACAGAATCCCGCCACCCGCCCAGGATGATTCCCGGCCGACTTGGATGCGTTCGATCATCGTCACTTCACTGCCTTGCCGCAGCAGCGCTTCTGCACTGGCCAAACCGAGTGCGCCCGCTCCGATTACTATATTATTAGCTTGCAAAATTCCCCACCCTTATCGCCGTTAGTCCGGCAAAATTGCCATCTGTCGGTTTTGGCTAGCCACACCGATATTCCTTGTAATATTTTTATCATTACTGATTTTCCATCACTGCAAACACGGAGCGTCATATGAAATCCAGCAAAGGTTTTACTCTAATCGAATTGATGATCGTCGTCGCGATTATTGGTATTTTGGCCGCGGTAGCCGTCCCCGCCTACAACGACTATGTCACACGCGGCAAATTGGTCGAAGCCACTTCGGCGTTATCCGATGCACGTGTCAAGATGGAGCAGTTCTTTCAGGACAACCCAACCCTAGGATATGTAGGCGGCACCTGTCCTGCCGCGACGGCCAATTTTACTTACACCTGCGACAACCTTACAGCAACGACTTACACCATCACCGCAACCGGCAAAAACGGCCTTGCGGATTTCAGCTACTCCATCAATGAGGCCAACACAAAACAAACGGCCACGCTGAAAGCGGGTTGGGGAACGGCTCCGGCGAATTGTTGGATCACCAGCAAAGGGGGGGCGTGTTGAGCGTGCCACTTAAACCGCAGGCATCAGGCTTCACGCTGATCGAGATGATGGTGGCGGTTGCCATCATGGGAATATTGGCGGCAGTGGCGTTTCCCAGTTTGCAAACCATGCTCAGAAATTCAGAAGTCCGCAACGCGGCTGAATCTGTGGTAAACGGCCTGCAACGCGCCAGGGCGGAAGCGGTGTCGCGCAACACCAATGTCAATTTGGTCTTTGCAGTCAACAGTGCATGGTCGGTCAACGTGGTCAATCCGGCGGCAGTCATCGAGTCCCGTTCCGCCAACGAAGGATCCAAGAACGTGACGATCAACGTCCTGCCAACGGGCGCCACCACCGTCACCTTCAACAATTTCGGTGGCGTGGTAGCCAATGCAGATGCTTCAGCTTCGATCACGCAAATCGATCTTGCTGCTCCCGGAAGCAACCAGACATTGAGAGTGACAATTGGTGTGGGTGGCAATGCCAGAATGTGCGACCCTAACCTAGCTCCGGGTTCCAGCCCGCGAGCGTGTTAGTCGGAGGAAATAAATCATGCCCATGAAAAATCCCCCACCCGTCAAAATAGCGCAACAAGGCGTTGTGCTGGTTGAAGCCATGATCGCCATCCTGATCTTTTCCGTGGGTGTGCTGGGTATCGTGGGTATGCAAGCCAACATGATCAAAAACACCGCCGATTCGAAATTCCGCGCCGATGCAAGCAACATCGCCCAACAACGCATCGGACAGATGTGGGCCGATCCGGACAATCTGGTCACCTACCTTGAAGTGAATACCGACATCTCGAATCTGTTGCCCAATGGCACGAGGACGGTTACTCAACCTGTAGCCGGACAGTTCGTAGTAACGGTCAATTGGCAACAGCCCGGTGAAGGTGCACATACCTTCACCGCTGTCGCCAGCATCACCGGGGGCTAATCACTATGAATCCGAAAATCCAACGTCCGTTCTTGCCACAACCGCAAGTTTCACATGCTGGTTTTACCTTGGTTGAGATTATGGTCGGTTTGACGATAGGGATGCTTGCGGCAATCGTTATCATGCAAGTTTTTTCCGTCTTTGAAGCACAAAAACGCACCACCACGGGAACAGCCGATGCTCAAACTAACGGCAGCATCGCGCTGTACAACATTGGACGAGAGTTGCAACTTGCAGGTTATCCGTTGGTAGCCAACGGCGAACCCAATGTGGCTGATTCGGCAATCGAATGTGCGGTGCTAACCGTAAATGGCGCTGTCGACATGACGACACCCAACCGCCTCTCTCCCCTCGCCATTACCGACGGTGTCAGTGACACCATCACCATCCGTTATGGCAACTCAAACGCCGGAGGCATTCCTACTCTTATTACTGGCGTGGGAAATCCGACAGCGAACGATTTAACTTTGGGCACCAATTTTGGCTGCCAGCCTGGTGATACGACATTGATTATTAATGGGACTAATTGCGCCATGTCGTCAATTCCACAGTTTGCAAGTGCTGTGTCACCTTCGGGGATAGTGCCGCAAACAGTGAACGTAACAGATACTACTGGCGCTATTCCGGGGCTCAATTTTTCTTGCTTGGGCAACTGGAACGCAGTGACCTACACCGCAAACAATGGCAACCTGGAACGTAATGGCGTACCCAGCGTGGCAGGCGTTGTCAACCTTCAGGCGCAATATGGAATTTCCGCCACCGCCAACTCTAACCAAGTCGTCCAGTGGGTAGACGCAAGTTCTGCCACTGGCTGGAACTTGCCTACCGTTGCAAATCGCAACCGCATCAAAGCCATTCGTATCGCGGTCGTGGCACGCAATTCAAAAACCGAACCGGAAAATGTCACCACCGCTGCTCTGAATGCCTGGCAGGGCGGGCCTGTGATTGATTTAAGCGCCTCCGATCCCGATTGGCAACGTTACCGCTACCGGATATTTGAAACCATTCTTCCTTTGCGCAATGTAATCTGGGCAAAAGATACGCTATGAACTCCACTCAGAAATCCAATCTCCAGAACCCACTGCGTGCAAAGCAACGCGGAGTCGTGCTTTTTTTCGCGCTCATGGCGCTGCTTGCCATGTCGCTTGCGGCGGTCGCGCTTATCCGCTCGGTCGACACCAGCACCATGATCGCCGGAAATTTGGCTTTCAAGCAGTCCGCGACCACGTCGGGTGATGCCGGGACGGAGGCTGCCTTGAACTGGCTGGAAATCACCAATGCGGCAAACAATGCCTTGAGTGTTGCTACGAATATCGCCCATCCTTTCAATAATACCGGTGGGATCGGCGGGTTTCAAAACCCGGGTTATTACTCCAACCTCGACCCCACCGTGAATCTTACCGATGGCACGGGCATACAATGGGGCAACAATGACAGTTGTGGCATCGGTGCCAATTGCACCGATAGTATCGATGCCAGCGGCAACACAGTACGTTATGTCATCCAACGCATGTGTCGCACGGCAGGTGCGCTACCCTCCACTCTGGAGCAACCTGCATTGGTTCCCCCCACAACAGATTGCCTGTTTGGCGACAAGACAGAGGATAAAAATTCACAAGCGGTTGTCCGGTACCAAGAAAAATGCGAAGGGTCGGGTTGCGTTAAACAGGAGCTACCACCGCAGTACCGCATTACCACCAGAATCCAAGGCTCCCGCAATTCCATCAGCTACGTGCAAGCATTTGTTCATTAGGAGGTAAAGATGAAAAATCCTGTCAATTGCTCTGATTCGTACCGTTTCATTCTGTCAGTTATATTCGCTTTCAGCCTCACCCTTCCCTTACACGCTTTGGCTGCTTGGGTGTCCTTGGCCAAGGCACCCTTGGCAACCTCCACCACTTCCAGCGTGAAGCCCAACGTGCTGTTCATCCTCGATGATTCAGGCAGTATGGGGTGGGAGTATCTGCCGGATTGGGCGAACGACAATCATCCTGTTTCAGGCACTAATTACATCGACATGCCTGAGCTTTTCAAAAATAATGGATTTAACGGGCTTGCTTACAATCCGGCAATTACCTACTCGCCCCCGGTACATTACGATGCGAGTGGAGTCATTAACACGACCACTTATCCCAGCCAGCATGGTCAAACTGCCGCGACGGGTGCTGATACCACTGCAAAACCGAATTGGAAGGCCGTCAAAGATGACGCTTACGGAGTCCAAGCAACAACAACCAGTAATCTGGTAGGCAATGCTTCTTATTACGTTTTTGTTCCCGGTGAATATTGCTCTACACCGAAGATGAACATCTGCGTGGCAGCAACGGCGTTTTCAACTGCGTATCCTTATGCCGCTGGTTTGCGCTGGTGCGATAGCACGGCACTGACCAATTGCCAGAGTATCAACAACACAACCTTCAAATACCCGCGTTACCCCGGACTCACGGTCACGGTGGCAGCCGTACCTGCAACGAGGCCAACCGCATTGATAAGATTTACGGGCACCAGCTCCAACACCGGCACTGGCAGCGTTATTACTGCCAGCTTAGCCGGACCTGCGAGTGTGAAACTAGGAGCGACGGTGGCTAAATCGGTCAGTATCACGATAGGCAAGGGCAGAAGTGCGGCGCAGACTGCAAGTGCGGTGGCTACTGCCATCGGTACCGGCGGCACCATTGCAGCCTATGTCGGGGGCAACAACATTACCCCAACCTGTGCAGCCACCACCAATACCAGAGTTTGCCTTGTTGATAATTCAAGCTATACCAATGGTAGCAGCGTCACAATTGGAACCATCAACAATCCAGGCAGCCTGGGTGTTACCTTGATTTCTAGCGCTGGAGGGAATGCCGGCTCACCGGGAGGCAGCTCCACCATTCTCGGTTCAAACATCCTAACCAACATCGTTTCCACCACTACTAGTTACCCCAAAGCCCCAACCCGAAGCGACTGTGCCAGTACGACTTGCACTTACACCGAAGAAATGACCAATTACGCCAACTGGTGGACGTATTACCACACCCGGATGCAGGCAATGAAGACCTCGGTCAGTCGTGCTTTCAAAACGATCGACCATCGTTTTCGGGTGGGCTTCAACTCTATCAGCTATACCGGGGCCACCGATGGCACGAAATTCCTCCACCATGACACCTTTGAATTGGCGCACAAGAACAGTTGGTTTACCAAACTGTTCGCCAGCAACCCCACCAGTTCTACCCCGCTGCGCGGCGCGCTTTCCAATGCGGGAAGGCTGTATGCAAAGAAAATCAGCGGCCAAACGGTGGATCCGGTGCAATATTCCTGCCAGCAAAATTTCACCATTCTATCCACCGACGGATACTGGAACACTGGACTTGAATCGGGTAGTTACGGCCCTTTCAACCTGACCGGAGGCAACGTTGGCAACCTGGATGGCGGCACCACTGCACGGCCGATGAAGGAAGGCACCACCGCTGTTCCCGACACCTTGGCTGACATCGCCAAGTATTATTACGATACCGATTTGCGCACTGGCACCTTGGGTAACTGCAACGGCGGCATTAGTACAGACTTTCCAACAGGCAATCCGGATGTGTGTACGAATAACGTCTATGTCAGCAGTTCCGACAATAACCTCAAACAACACATGACCACTTTCACAATGGGATTGGGGGCAGAGGGGACTTTAAACTTTACGTCCGACTATGAAAACGCAGTATCCGGAGATTATTTCGACCTCAAAAATGGCTACGGTACACCGACTGTAAACTGGCCCAACCCGATAGCCGGCACAACGGGGGAACGGATTGACGATTTATGGCACGCTGCCGTGAATGGAAAAGGGACTTATTTCAGCGCTAAAGATCCTGACCAAATCATCACCGGCCTCAATAAGGCACTTTCAGAAATTACCAATAAACTGGGGGCTGCATCCTCCGCCGCCACCAGCACGCTAAATCCGGTTGCCGGCAATAATTTTTCCTTTGTAGCAAGTTACACCACGGTAAAATGGAAGGGCAACCTTGAATCCCGCAGCATCAACACGGGAGAATGCACACCTCCCGGGGTCATTTCTCCGCAATGCCCGGATGGAATTACCCATGTAAATGCAGGCGTGATCAGTGACACCGCAACATGGTGCGTGGAAAACGTGGTAGCCGGAACATGTGCAACCGCACTAGTCGCTGATACCAGCGGCTCAAGCACTACCTACAACTGCGTCGATACAACTGCCACTTCCACTACCTGTACCGCACCGGGTGTGTTCGATGGAGCTTCCACTTGTACGACGCCAGTTGCCAACACGTGCATCGGCACCATGCCATCCAGAGTAGGCGCGAGTTCCGATAACAGGACTATTTACACTGCCCCCGCTGGCGGCCTGGTTCCTTTATCGGGACAAAATCTTGTTCACTTCGATAGTGCTTATGCCACTGCCAATCCCACCTATTTCTCGGCTGCACATATCAATACGCTCACCCAGTGGCCATTGATTTCTGTATTGAATCCTACTGCGTCATCCAATGGAATCAGTCTGATTAATTACCTGCGTGGTCAGAATGGTTTTGAGGACCGTGCCGCCAACAATGCCACTGACAGGTTGTATCGCACCCGCGAAGCCGTGCTGGGTGACGCCTTGGAAGCGCAACCAACCTATATCAGCAAACCCATTTTCAGCTACCCCTACCCCGGTTATAGCAACTTCAAAGCATTGAAAGCGGGCAGGGCTGGAACTGTCTATCTGGGGACTAACGATGGTATGTTGCATGCGTTCGCAGCAGACACTGGCATAGAACGTTGGGCCTATGTGCCCAGTATGGTGATTCCGGATATGTGGAGATTGGCGGATACCAGTTACGCCACCAAGCACCACAATTTCATGAACGGAGACCCTGACACTTCTGATGTTTGTGTAGCTAATTGCAACGATCCCATTAACGCCGTATGGAAAACCATCTTGGTATCCGGCCTGAATGCGGGGGGGCGCGGTTATTTCGCTTTGGACATCACCAACCCTGACGTCCCTGTCTTGCTGTGGGAATTTACACCATCCTCAGGAACCGGTTCCGTGACGGATGATGATCTTGGATACAGCTACGGACAGCCCATCGTCACCAGAAAGAATGATGGGACCTGGGTAGTACTGGTTACTTCAGGCTATGACAATGGAACCCTCAGTGATGACCCTCTCGTCAGCAACAACCCGGCAGGGAGTGGCATAGGTTACTTGTATGTCCTGAATGCGGGAACAGGCGCAATCATCAGCAAAATTGCCACCGTTACCAGTGCTGGCGCCAATGTTGGCAGCCCCAGTTCTCCCAGTGGGTTGGCCAAGATAGCTGCCTGGAATGATGAACCCGCAGGGAACAAAGCGGGGTATGTCTATGGCGGTGACTTGCTGGGCAATGTCTGGCGCTTTGACATCAACAGCACGGCTGCCGCGACGATTGGTAACGGCGACGTTTTGCAATTCGCCACTTTATTTTCGGATGCGGCAGGTACGGCTCCCCAACCAATCACGACCACGCCCGTGCTCGGCAAAATTGCGGAAAAACGTGTGGTATTTATTGGTACCGGAAAATATCTGGAAACAAGCGACCTGACGACGACCCAAAAACAAACCCAATATGCGATCAAAGATGACAATTCCACTAGTACATTCGTCAATCCGCGTAACACACTTGTGCAACAAACATTGAGTGCTACCACCAACCGCCAGAGCACTGGCACCGCACCCGATTTTTACTCAGGTCGTGGTTGGTTCGCCGACTTTCCGGACACCGGTGAGAGGGTAAGTGTCGACGGCACCCTTGTGCAAGGCGTGCTGCTGGTTCCATCGATTGTGCCTACCAATACGATCTGTTCACCGGGGGGATATAGTTGGCTAAACTACTTCAATTACAAAACAGGGGGAGTTACTTCAGTTAAATTTGACTCGACCATTGTTGGACTAAACGTTATTTTCATTGCAGGTAAACCCTTGGTCGAAGTTGTAACATCCACCGATCCAACACCCACAAAACCTGCTGAACAGCCCCCCAATCTGGGTGGTCAAGCCAGTTTCACAAAGAAACGGGTGATCTGGCGAGAATTGATTCCTTAATCAACTGCTGGGTATAAAACAAAAGCGGCCAACTGGCCGCTTTTGTTTTATACCAATACTCCTTGTGTACGGTTATACCTCGAACTGCTGTCTCTTTCTTAGTGCGGCGCCTTCTCAACCAACGACTTCGGCAACGGAAACACCACATTCTCCTCGATACCGCTGAGTTCACGCACGCGGTTCGCGCCGAGCTCGGTGAGTCGTGTAATGACTTCCTTCACCAGCACTTCTGGTGCGGAAGCGCCCGCGCTGATACCCGCGCAACGTTTACCCGCAATCCATTCGGCTTTGAGCTCGCTGGCGTTGTCCACCAGATAAGCGGGAACATGGAGGTTCTGCGCCACCTCGCGCAGCCGGTTCGAATTGGAGCTGTTGGGTGAACCCACCACGATCACCACATCACATTGCTGTGCCAGAATCTTCACCGCATCCTGACGATTTTGGGTGGCATAACAGATGTCGTCTTTCTTCGGTCCGGAGATGAAGGGGAAGCGCGTCTTTAGCGCGGCGATGATGACACTGGCGTCATCCATCGACAGCGTGGTTTGGGTGACGTAGGACAGATTTTGATCATCCTTAATTTTGAGCGTTAACACATCGGCAGGCGATTCGACCAGGTACATACCGCCCTCGCTTTGGCCCATCGTGCCCTCGACTTCGGGATGACCTTTGTGACCGATCATGACGATCTCTTTGCCTTGAGCACGCATGCGCGACACTTCGATATGCACCTTGGTCACCAGCGGACAGGTGGCATCGAACACCGTCAATCCGCGAACCTCCGCTTCGCGCCGAACCGATTGCGGCACACCGTGCGCACTGAAGATGAGGATGCTGCCAGTGGGCACATCATCGAGTGACTCGATGAAAATCGCCCCTTTCGCCTTCAAGCCTTCGACCACGAATTTGTTATGCACTACTTCGTGACGCACATAGATCGGTGCCCCGTGCAAGAGCAGAGCGCGCTCGACGATCTCGATGGCACGATCCACGCCGGCGCAAAAACCGCGCGGATTAGCGAGTAGCAGTTCCATGCTCTTTACCTCTCAACTTTCTAAAAATATGCAGACCGTAGGGTGGGCACGCTTTTGTGCCCACGCGTTTAGCGAAGGATATTCCAGCGTGGGCAGAGCGTGCGCTGTTGGGGATTCATCCCCTTACAGCCACGGCCTACTCCTTGTGGGTACAAAAGCGTGCCCACCCTACGATTTCTTCTGATTGTTCATTATATAAACGAACCGTTCGTCCCGAGTGCCGCGCATCGCGCGGTATATCGAGGAATCTGTGTATCAAGTGTAATCCGCCGCGTACGACACCGGATGGTTCGATACAACCTACGGCCACTCACCACGAACGGTCTATGGTTTAACCGGATTGAAACTATCCCAAATCAAAACTGCCGCTCCGCAGGTGATAGCGGAGTCAGCCACATTAAAAGCCGCGAAATGGTAACTGCCCCAATAGAAATCGAGAAAGTCCACCACGTAGCCGTAAGCGATGCGGTCGATCAAGTTCCCCAGAGCGCCGCCAAGGATGAACGCAAGCGCGAAGCAAAATAATTTTTCTTTTTGATGTTTGCTCAACAACCACACGATCCAAATCGAGGCGACGATGGCGATAACACTGAACAACCAGCGTTGCATGCCGCCCGCATCGTGTAAAAAACTGAAGGCGGCACCGCTGTTATGTGCCAGAACCAGATTGAAAAAAGGCGTTACCGGCAGACTTTCGCCGTAGAAGAAATGGCTGTTTATCGCCGCTTTGCTCAACTGGTCGAGGAGGATGACGATGAAGGATATGGCAAGCCATTGCACAAAGCCCCTCTCCCACCGGGGGAGGGGTTGAGGTGGGGGAATCTCTTCGGGCGAAATGTGTTCCCCCTCCCCAACCCTCCCCCGAGAGGAGAGGGAGCCGGTGCTTTGTTGGTCATGCATAGGTTCTAGCCTCGCCCGCTCCATACAGGTTGCTCACGCAACGTCCGCACAAGGTTGGATGCGCCGCATCCTGACCCACTTCTTCGCGGTAATGCCAGCAACGCTCGCATTTGGCATGGGTACTGGGTGCGACTTCGATACTCAACCCATCACCTTCCCGCAAATGCACATTGGCGCGCGAGGTGATGAACACCAGACGCAAGTCCTCACCCAGTCGCGACAACAATTCGAACGTCACTTTTGGCGCATAGACATCCACTTCAGCCTGTAGCGCAGAGCCGATTGCACCTGCGGTACGCTGCTCCTCCAGTTTCTTGTTGACTTGTTCGCGCACGGTACGGATATCACTCCAGGCACCCACTTCAATTCCGTCCAGGCACGCATCCGGCAGTTCATACCAAAGTTGCTCGAACACGCTTTCGTCTTCTTTGCCAATCAAAGTCGCCCACACTTCTTCGCCGGTGAAACTCAAAATCGGTGCGATCAAACGCGCCAGAGATTGGGTGATGTGATACAGCGCGTTCTGCGCCGAACGGCGTGCTTTGGAATTCTCGCCAGCGGTATACAGACGGTCTTTCAGGATGTCCAAATAGAAACCGCCCAAGTCTTCCGAACAGAACGCGAGCAGCTTTTGCACCGCAAAATGGAATTCATAACGTGCGTAATCGACACAAACTTCGTCCTGCAATTTCTGCGTCAAGGCCAGCGCATAACGGTCGATCTCCAACCATTGCGCCACAGGCATCGCATCGCGTGAGGCATCGAAGTCGGCGATGTTCGCCAACAGAAAACGCAAGGTGTTGCGGATGCGGCGGTAACTCTCCACCACGCGTTTGAGGATCTCGTCCGAGATGGTCAACTCGCCGGAGTAATCGGTGGAGGCCGTCCACAGGCGCAGGATGTCCGCCCCCAGGGTATCGAAGATCTTTTGCGGAGCGATAACATTGCCTTTGGATTTGGACATCTTGTGGCCGTGGCCATCCACCACAAAACCATGCGTAAGCAGCGCATCGTACGGTGCGCGGCCGTTGATGGCGCAACCCGTCAGCAACGAGGACTGGAACCAACCGCGATGCTGGTCGGAACCTTCCAGATACAGATCGGCCGGGGAGCGCAATCCTTCGCGTTTGGCCAACACGGCAGAGTGCGTCGCACCCGAATCGAACCACACATCCAAGGTGTCTGAAAGTTTGCGGTAATGTTGCGCGTCCTCACCCAGCAGATCGACGCTGTTCAGACTGAACCATGCTTCGATGCCGGATTTCTCGACCAGTTTTGCGACCTGTTCCAGCAGTTCCGTTGTGCGCGGATGTAATTGCATCGACTCTTTGTGCACGAAGAAGGTCATCGGCACGCCCCAACTACGCTGGCGCGATACACACCAGTCCGGGCGATTTTTGATCATGGCTTCCAGGCGGGCGCGTCCCCAAGCAGGGAAAAATTCGGTTTGGTCTACGGCCTTGTTGGCCAATAAACGCAAAGTGACTCCCTCTCCCAACGGGGGAGGGTTGGGGTGGGGGTGCGCCTGTTGAT
>CAYROQ010000018.1:8741-24903 GCA_964425955.1 uncultured Sideroxydans sp. | reverse complement strand
CCCCTCCCTCAGTCCCTCCCCCGTTGGGAGAGGGAAGCCCTGTCTGTTCCATACCGATGAACCACTGCGGTGTGGAACGGAAGATGATGGGTGTTTTATGGCGCCAGCAATGCGGATAGCTATGTTTGAGTTTTTCCTGGTGTAAAAGATGTCCACTGGCTGCCAACGCTTGCAACACGATGTCGTTGGCTTTCCATACGAATACACCGGCCAGTGCTGTCTCGCCAATTGCGGGTGTCGTGGAGATGAACTTGCCGTCGTCGCCCACCGGATTGTCATTGGGCAGGTTGTATTTCTGTCCCACCACATAATCGTCCACACCGTGCGCGGGAGCGGTATGCACCAAGCCCGTGCCGGCTTCCAGCGTGACATGCTCGCCACAGATGACGGGCACGATACGATCCTGGAAGGGGTGTTGTAGCGGCAAACCTTCCAGCGCCTTGCCGTAACAACTGGCAGCGATGCCATCACCACGATCATTGCTACCGCCGGTCTGGTAACGCTTCAAACAATCGGCCGCCAGATCGGTTGCGAGGATCAGGTAACCTTTTTCAGTATTGATGAGATCGTATTGCAATGTCGGATGCACACTGACGGCCTGGTTGGCAGGCAGCGTCCACGGTGTCGTCGTCCAGATCACGGCGAATACATTGGCACTTCCCGGCAATGAAACGCCGAACGCCTTTTCCACTGCGTGTTTGTCTTTCACTTCGAAACCGACGTCGACTGCGGAGGAGACCTTGTCCTCGTATTCCACTTCCGCTTCCGCCAAAGCCGACTGACAATCCAGACACCAGTTGACTGGTTTGCGGCCCTGATAAAGATAGCCGTTCTCGTGGATCCTGCCGAGCGCACGGATGATGTCAGCCTCGGTCTGAAAATCCATCGTCAGATACGGCTTATCCCAATCGCCCAATACTCCAAGGCGGATGAAGTCCTTCTTCTGACGCTCGATCTGTTCCGTGGCGTAGGCGCGACACAGTTCACGAAATTGCGAAGGTGGAATCGCCTTGCCGTGTTTCTTCTCCACCTGCAATTCGATCGGCAACCCGTGGCAATCCCATCCCGGCACATAAGGCGCATCGAACCCGCTCAAGGTCTTGGCCTTGATGATGATGTCCTTCAATACTTTATTCACCGCGTGACCGATGTGAATGTCGCCGTTGGCGTAGGGCGGGCCGTCATGCAGGATGAATTGCTTGCGGCCTTTTGTCGCGGCGCGAATACGCTGATAGCGCTGCTGTTGCAACCACAACGCAAGCATCAACGGCTCTCGTTTGGCAAGATCGCCGCGCATCGGGAATTTCGTATCGGGGAGGTTCAGCGGATATTTCTTTTTGTCTTCGGCCATGTTTTTCTCAAAACTAAACTCAATCAACTTTCGATCACGTCATTCCAGCGAAAGCGGGAATCACAGCAATACTTATTCATGTTCGATAAACCAGCTCTGCGCATTGTTAACGTCAAGCGCGATCTGCTGTGTCAGTGCCTGCAGATTCGGATATTTTTCTTCGTCACGCAGTTTGTGCAGGAATTCCACCCGCAAATGTTTGCCGTAGATCTGCTGCTCGAATTCGAACAGATGCACTTCCAATACCGGCTTGGCATCCTGCTTCAGCGTGGGGCGCACCCCCAGACTCGCCACCCCCTGTAAAACACCCAGCGCTTCGGCATGCGCCAACACCACAAATACACCTTTAACCGGTGGCAGATTGTGTTTCAGCTGGATGTTGGCGGTGGGGAAGCCCAACTTTCTGCCCGTCGCATCGCCATGTACCACGCGCCCGCTGATGCTGTAGGGACGGCCCAGATACTGCCGTGCCAGTTGTATCTGGCCGGAAGCCAAGGCGACGCGGATGGCCGTGCTGGAGATGCGTACACCGTCGTGCAAAACACTGCGCACAGCCTGCACCGCAAAACCTTGCTGTTCGCCGATCTTTTGCATCAAGGCATAATCACCCACGCGGCCGCTGCCAAAACGGAAATCGTCACCGATCAGCACAAACTTGGCAAACATATCTTGATGCAGGGCATTGATGAATTCTGCCGCGGATTGCCGCGCGAATTCCGCATCGAAGCGGCACACATGAACGCGGTCCACGCCCATCGTCCGAAACAACTCCAGCTTCTCGCGCAGGCTGGTGAGCCTGACCGGCGCCTGCTGTGGCGTAAAGAATTCGCGCGGGTGGGGTTCGAATATCACCACTGCCGTTTGAAGTCCGCGTTGCCGTGCTTCGATTTTTAACTCATTCAGCATGGCCTGATGGCCGAGGTGGACACCATCGAAATTTCCGATGGTGACCGCCAAAGCTTGAATGTCTGAGGATTGAAGTCCGCGTAGAATCTGCATAGGGCGCGGATTATACAGTGAGAAAAGCCGTTGAGACCCGCAGCCGAATAGGAAAAACCATGAAGAACTACCCGCAAGTCGCACTCGAATTCATGAACCGGGATCACGCGGAATTCGTCACCTTGGTCGATAAGGTTCTCGAACTGTTAACGACCCCCTCCAGCGAAGCGGCCGTGGACCTGAAGTTATCCTGGTTGATGGCACACACCCGCCACCATTTCGCCGAGGAAGAACGACTGATGTTGATGACGCAGTTTCCGCCCTACCTCATGCACAAGATGGAACATGACCGCGTGTTGGCGGATATGGAAAGCCATATCGCGGAATGGGCTACAGGACGGGACACGCGGGTACTTAAAAGTTGGATGGAAAAAGAGGTGGCTTCCTGGTTCGTCAATCACGTCGCCACCATGGATTTCGTCACGGCGGGGTATATCGCGGCACAGCAAAAAACGGGCTGAGCGCCCGCCTTTAGAGTGCGGGGGCACAAGGACGTGCCCACCCTACAAAACTATCTACGCCGTACCGCCCACCGTCAATCCGTCTATACGCAGCGTCGGCTGCCCCACCCCGACCGGGATGCTCTGCCCTTCTTTGCCGCACGTGCCCACACCGGAATCCAGTGCCATGTCATTGCCTATCATGGAGACCCGGGTCAACGCATCCGGGCCGTTGCCGATCAGCGTCGCGCCTTTTACAGGGTAGGTGATCTTGCCGTTCTCGATCATGTAGGCCTCGGTGGTGGAGAACACGAATTTGCCGCTGGTGATGTCCACTTGCCCGCCGCCGAAATTCGCCGCGTACAAACCGTGTTTGACCGAGGCGATGATCTCGTCACGGGTCTTGTCGCCGTTGAGCATCATGGTGTTGGTCATGCGCGGGATCGGCAGATGGGCGAACGATTCGCGCCGCGCATTGCCGGTCACCGCTGTTTTCATCAGGCGCGCATTCAGGGTGTCTTGCAGATAACCGCGCAGAATCCCGTCTTCGATCAACACCGTGCGCTGGGTCGGATTACCTTCGTCATCCACTTGCAATGAGCCGCGACGGTCGGGAATGGTGCCATCGTCCACCACGGTCACGCCCTTGGCCGCAACCCGTTCGCCGATACGCTCGGAAAAAGTGGAACTGCCCTTGCGGTTGAAATCGCCTTCCAGCCCGTGTCCCACCGCTTCATGCAACAGGATGCCGGGCCAACCGCTGCCCAGCACCACCGTCATATTGCCCGCCGGTGCGGGACGTGCGTCGAGGTTGATGACGGCCTGGTGCACGGCTTCTCGGGCATAACGTTGCAGTATCTCGTCGTTGAAATAGTCGTAGCCAAAACGCCCGCCGCCACCCGCCGATCCCTGTTCGCGGTGACCGTTACCCTCGACGATCACTTGCAGTGAGAGGCGAACCAACGGGCGGATATCGGCGCTCATCAGCCCGTCATTTCGCGCCACCAGAATCACTTCATATTCACCTGCCAGATTCGCCATCACTTGGGTGACGCGCGGATCGAGTGCGCGCGCAAAACCTTCCAGCCGTTCCAACAACGCGACCTTTTGCTCTGCTTTCAGGGTGGCAATCGGATCATGCGGCAGGTACAACTGGTGCGATTTTCCGGCATGCAGGTGGGCGGCTTTTTGCTTGCCGCCCTGACGCGCGATAGCACGGGTCGCCAGTGCGGCATCTTCAAGCGCAGCCTGTGTGATGTCGTCGGAATAGGCGAAAGCGGTCTTCTCGCCGCTGACCGCGCGCACGCCCACACCCTGGTCAATATTGAAACTGCCCGATTTGACGATGCCTTCTTCCAGAGACCAGCTTTCCGCACGGCTGTACTGAAAATACAGATCGGCGTAATCCACGCGATGCGCCAACAGCTTGCCGAACACGTGTTCCAAATGGCGCGGCTCCAATCCATGCGCCGTCAGTAGCGCCTGTTGCGCCAGTTGCAGGGAATCGCTCATGCAGTGCAGTTCAGCGTGCGGTGCGACAGCGCGGGAAGACTGTTGCGCAAGCTGGCCTGATAGGATGGATTGACATCGGCGATGACCACCCCCGAACCGCGTTGCAATTCGTCGAGGACACGTCCCCAGGGATCAACAATCATGCTGTGGCCATGCGTCTCGCGCCCGTTCACGTGGTAACCGCCTTGAGCGGCGGCGATGACATACGACAGATTCTCGATGGCGCGTGCGCGCACCAAAGGTTCCCAGTGAACTTTTCCGGTGGTGGCCGTAAAGGCCGAAGGCAATACGATGATATTCACATCGGTCATGGCTCGGAACAACTCCGGGAAGCGCAAGTCGTAACACACCGCCAAACCGATCCGGCCAAACGGGCTGTCCACCACGACCACCTGATTGCCCGGTTCGATGGTTTGCGCCTCGTTGTAACTCTCGTTGCCCAGCGTCAGATTGAACAAATGGATCTTGTCATATCGCGCCACCTGATCCCCGCTTTCGTCGAATACCAGCAAACTGTTGCGCACCTTGTCCGGTGTAGATGCGGCCAAGGGCAGCGAACCCATCAGCCAGATCTGGTGCTTGCGCGCCGTTTCACTTAAAAACTGTTGGATGACGCCTTGCCCCGGCTGCTCGCGTACCCTGACCTTGTCCTGTTCGTTGATGCCCATCACGGCAAAGAACTCCGGCAACACCACCAGTTTTGCTCCTTGCTCAACCGCATTGGCGATCAGTCGTCGCGCCTCGTTCAGATTGCCCTCCACATTGGGACCCGAGGCCATCTGGATGGCGGCAACTTTGAATGCGTTTTGTTGGGCGGCAATACGTGCTTGGGTGGTATTTGGGTTAAACATGATTGATGGCTTTCTGCATTGGATTAATCAAGGAATCTGGCTTTTGCTGCATCATCACAATTATTCGGCCGGATTCGTGGCAGCCGCCGGCGACTTCTGCTGTCCTGCTCTGTCGACCTTGGGGTCTGCCCAACTTCCGCTGACATTGTAGTCAAACGACACCAGCTTATCGAGAGGGTCGAGCAATAATTTGTTGGCCAACAACACACTGACTCCGACCGCTGGACCTGCTGCGAATGACAGCAGTGACACATTGTCGCCCAAGGCCGGCATCACCCTGACGCGCAAATTTTGCGTCTCGCGTTCCAGATCAACCTCGCCGCTCAGGGTGATTTTGGCCGCGGCTCCGCTCATCTTGAATTCCGACGTCCTCAGCAATCCGTTCTGGATGACGGCGTCTCCAACGATACTGTCGAACTCAAAGCCCGGACTAAACACATCGGTGAAGTCGAGCGAGATACGCTTGGGAATCGATTGCAGACTTAACACTCCGAGCAGTTTGCCCGCCCCGGGATCGACTTGCAGGAAGCGTCCCTTGCCGGTCTTCAAGCGCAACGTCCCGTTCAGCTTGGCATAATTGAACTCATCCGGGGATCCACCCCACACCAGATCACTTTCCAATGTTCCGCTACCGTCTTTCAGACTCTCCGGGTTTCCCGAACGCGCCAGTATCTTGCCGGCATTGGTGATCGACAGCCTGGCGTTAAGATGGGTCTGTTGATTTGCCTGATCCCAGCGGCCCGATGCATTGAACACCCCGTCGGGATTGGTCAGTCGCAATGTTTGCAGAACCACATCACTTGCCTCGCTGTTGACCAACATCTCCAATCTGCCCAGTTGCCGGCCCTTCCAGCTCAACTTGTCGATCACCAAATCAATCGTAGGCAAAATTAATTTGGGTTGGGTGAATAGAACAGAATCTAACGGATTAAGTTCTGCTACCTGACTCGTTTCCTCGCGGCCTTCGCCCAGCATCGCATTCTTTAATCTCACCAAAATCCTTCCATCGTCTTGAGGTTGCCAAATTAGGTCTCCATTCAGCTCCTTGGAAGTTAGCCGGGTGCTGATCAGACCGTTGCGCCCGCTGCCTCGGATATTCAATTGATGTACGGTATTGCCGAAGCCGTAGACTTTATCCACGATCAAATTAATGCCTGCAATATTGGGTATCACCCCTTCACGGTTCGGTAGGTCGGACCAGCCACTCCAACCTTCAAGTGAGAGTTTGGGTAATTCTCCCGAAACCCATATCCCCTCTTTGCCCGCCTTGGAAGTTTCTTTGCCGATGACGATTGCGCCCTGCTTAACTTCCCATTTACCCTGCGCAACGGCGTTACGTGTGAGGTCGGCATGAATCACATCCCCGTAACTGAAGCGCAGCCTGTCCTGCCGGGTATTGATGTCTTTGTGCTCGAAGCGCATCAGCACCAAATCTGTCGCCGCCTTGGTAAACGGTTTGGGAAGCTCAGAGGTCAGACCGCCCAAATAAGATGTGACTCGGACATCTGCCAGTTTATTCTTCACGTTGATCTCAGCCGTCCAGTCCGCTGTGCCATGCAAACTTTTCAGCAAGGGGTAGTTATAACTTTCCGACAAGCTCCCGGCACTGAGCCTGCCAGTCGCCTCGGTCAACAAGATACCGTCCTCACTGCGCAAAGTAATATTGGCCGGCCCGCCTAATATCTGTGCCTTGATATCCGTCGCTTGCAACAACGAGTTGGTAAAAGTCAGACTACCCTTTACGTTTTTCATCAAAGGGACATGTTCGCCCAGATCGACTTCGTTGTCTTTGAAGCGGTAGCTGCCCGCCACTTGGGCGGGTTTGACGCCGCTCAGGGGCACCTCCAATTTTAGTTTCAACAAACCTGCGCCCCTCGCCACAAAATCGTCGGTGTAACCATCCAGATAACCGCGAACCGGACTGGTGCGAATGTAATCCAGACAACGCTGTGTTTCGTCTGCCGCTTCACCGCTGACCTGCATCACCAACTCGTGAGCCATGGTATCCGGTAACGTCACGATCACATTCTGCAACGCAGCTCCACCGGTCATGGCAGACGCGGCACGCACTTCCAACAGCCTCCCCTGAATCAACAGGTTCGCCGCGGCGTGTTCAATACGGGGCCAAACGGGATCGAACTCGATGGCGACCTCTTTCGCTTTCGCCTCGATTTTGAACAGTCCGTTCTTGCTGTCGGGAAATGGGAAGTTGCTCAGGTCTCCGCGAACCCGCATCTGGAAGGTGTCGGCCACCCCGTCTTGCAATCCGGTTTGCAACCAGCGGTAAGTCGCATCGTTAAAAGCATGGACGGGTATATATCTGGCAACATGTTTAACCGAGACGCGTGTCAAATTGATAGTAAAGTCAGCGATACCGGGGCCGTCGTTAATCTGGTACCCGCCATTGAGCGTACCCTCGAAATCCGCATTGCGAACCTGCGCATTGTTCAGCTTCAGTTCCCACCCCTGACCGCTGCGCTGCCAATCCAATCTTGCCGACAGGCTGTCGAATGCCAGATCCTCGGACAGAATACCAGGGGCGCGAACAGTCAAACCGATGCTATTTAACTGCAGCAGGCCATCACTATCGCCCCCCTCGACTTTGCCGCTCAAGCCGGAGAAACCCGGATACACGCCTGCTTGGCGCACGCCCAGCCCCTCAAATCCGGCGCTCAACCGATAGCGCAAAATGTGTTCGGAATCTCCTTGCCAGCTGGCCTGCAATGCAGTCACACGGCCTTGCGGATCTAGTTCGGCAATACGTTGCTTTGCATCAGGATCCAGCGGCAGATAGCCCAGCATCGCTTTGATATTTGCCAAATCGAGCGCGTTCGCACGGATCTCACCCGATGCGGATTGGTATCCCTGACCACCGGATAAACTGAGAAAGAAATCGGTTGCTGGCAAGATGAACCCGTTACTCATGCGCAGTGACAAATGCTTTGCGTTGATGGCGAAACCGCTTGCCGATTTGCGCCAACCCACGCTCCCGTCGAGCCGGGCCAGCTCGATGCGTTGCAGATCCTCGGCCAATAACGCCTGTACATTTTGCATGGACACATCAGCGTCCACACGATTGAGTTTGCCGTCCTCCATGCCCAACCACACCCGCAGTGCGCCGGTGCCGCTGTTGATGGCCTCCGGTAAAGCAAACCACTGCCCCCATGCAGCCACATCCACTTTTTCCATCTGGCCATACACTTCGCCATGCCACCCCGACGGCGCAGTAAAACTTTCGCTGTATAAATCGCCGCGCACATCGATACGCGATGAAAGTTGCGCGGGGGGAGTCGCGAGCAGGGCGAAACGGTGGTGATCCCGTTTGTTCTCAATGACCAGATCAACTTGCTCGAAGGCAAGAGGTGGGGCAGCGCTCATCTCGTCCTGCCACACGATATGACCGTCATGGATCACGATACGGGTCTGGTGCAACAGCCAATCCAGACTGGCATCATCAGACTGCACGCCGGTTTGTTCTCCGGACAAGATGCCCGCGATATAGCGCCGCCCTTGCGGATCCCTTCGCACCAACAGGTCCGGCCCATCCAGCTCCAGGCTGGACAGACGCAACTCCCCCACCAGCAGCGAAGTCCAGGCGATCGTATTGCGCAAGGTTGGAAATGACAGTGCCGTATTGCCCCGTTCATCCAATATCTTCACATCCGATAACAACAAACGCGGACGCAGTCCGTTCCAGTCCGCCACGATTTTTGCAATGGTCACCGGCCTGCCCACCGTCGCTGTGGCAACCAACTCGATTTCGGAATGATAGTGCTCAACATTCGGCAAGACCCAATAACGCAAACCCAAAAGTACCGCGACACCCGTTCCAGCCAACACCAAAATGAACAGCAACGCCAAGCGCGCGAGATGCCTGATACCGCGTGTGGTATGTCGAATCGCGGGTTTCAGCATCGTGATTGAAGGTGGGAATGAGGCGGGAAGAAAGGCGAACAGACTGACATGAAGAATCTATAATTCGGTGCAAATATCAAGTGGCCGCATTTTAACTGAAACCCACCATGAACATCACAACTCAAGCTCAAGGTACGGACTTCAACGAACTGTTGCAACGCGCGCGCGCGTGCAGCCATTACTTTGCCAGACTGCTGGACGCCGAACCGCAGCAGCAAACCTGGTTGCACGATCATTACCTGAATGAATGCGACGCCAAAACCATCGCAAGTTGGTTGGCTGAATTCCCGTTTTCCGATGAAGCTCAACTCGCGGCCAGCCTGAGGAAATTGCGCAAACGCGTCATGCTAGTTTTGATTTTGAGAGATCTGGGGGGATTATGCGGGCTGACTGAAGTGGTCAGGGGTATGACCGCACTGGCAGAGATCTCAGTGCGTCAAGCCCAGGAATTCACCATGCGGTCATTGGTCGCACAATTCGGGCAGCCCCTTGGTTCAGAGTGCGGGTTATCACAAGAACTGCTGGTGATCGGCATGGGAAAACTGGGCGGCGGCGAGCTGAATGCCTCTTCCGATATAGATCTCATCTTTGTTTACCCGGAAGACGGAGACACCAACGGCTCCCGCACATTATCCAACCACGAATTCTTTAGCCGATTGGGACGCAAACTCATCGCGCTGATTAACGATCTGACTGCCGATGGCTTTGTATTCCGTGTCGACATGCGCCTGCGCCCCTATGGCGACAGCGGGCCGCTGGTGATGAGTTTCGCCGCCTTGGAAGAATATCTGGTCGCGCAGGGCCGGGAATGGGAACGTTATGCCTGGATCAAAGCCAGGGTGATCTCACCGCTTAATTGCGACCGTCGATGTGATCTTGAAAAATTGATACAGCCATTCGTGTTCAGAAAATATCTGGATTTTGGCGCCTTCGATTCCATGCGCAAACTGCATGAACAGATCCGCGCCGAGGTCGCACGCAAGGACCGCCACCACAACATCAAATTGGGCAGGGGCGGTATCCGTGAGATCGAATTCATTGCCCAGGTATTCCAGCTGATACGCGGGGGGCGCGATGCGAATCTGCGCATCCGTCCCACCCGAGAGGTGTTGCGCCAATTGCAACAACAAGGTGAATTGAGTGCCGCCGTCGTCGATCAACTGGACAACAGTTATGTCTTTTTGCGCAACTTGGAACATCGACTGCAATACCTGAACGACCAGCAAACACAGGAATTGCCGCAAGAAACCGCGACACAAGAGATCATCGCCAAAGCGATCGGTTGTTCCGACTATCCGTCGTTGTTAGCCGTGCTTGACCCGTTGCGCAATTTTGTCAGCAGTCAATTCGAAGCGGTATTCGGTAACAAACAAGAGCCGCAGGAAAATGGCTGGTGGCTGGAAAGCAGCTCAACCGACGAAATCACTGTTCACCTTACCAAGTTGCATTACACCGATGTTGCGGGGCTCACAGAAGGCCTGCAACAATTTCGGGGCGGCAGCCGCTATCGCCAGTTGCCGGACATCAGCCGGCAACGTCTGGATAGCCTGATCCCGCGTTTCACCTCCCTGTGCGCTTCAACGGGGAATCGCGACGAGACATTACGACGCGCACTTGGATTACTCGAAGCCGTGGCACGCCGCGCGGCTTATCTGGCCTTCCTCGCCGAATATCCGCAAGCGTTGCCCGGCTTGGTACGCATGCTTTCCGCCAGTGTATGGGCGAGCGATTTTCTGACCCAGCATCCCATCTTGTTGGACGAACTGCTCGACACACGCGAACTCTATATCGCTCCCGATTGGACCGCGCTCGATGGGCTACTGGCTACGCAGCTCGACGAGCAAGGCGGTGACACCGAGCGCGAAATGGACGCACTGCGGCAATTCCAGCAAGCGCAAACCTTTCACCTTCTGGCAATGGATTTGTCTGGCGTGTTGCCCCTTGAAAAACTCAGTGACCACCTTAGTGATCTGGCCGATCTGATCTTGCATCATGTCTTAAAACTATGCTGGAGGGATGCGCGCAAAAAGCACCAGGAGGAGGCGAGTTTCGCCATCATTGCTTATGGCAAACTGGGCGGCCGTGAACTGGGATATGCATCCGACCTTGATCTGATCTTCGTGTATGACGACCCCCACCCCGATGCCGGTCAGAACTACTCTCGCTTGGCTCAGCGCATCAACACCTTGCTTTCCAGTTACACCTCGGCAGGCAGATTGTACGAAGTGGACCTGCGATTAAGACCGAATGGCGAAAGCGGTCTACTGGTCAGTTCCATCGAGGCATTCGAAGACTACCAACAAAATCACGCATGGGTATGGGAACACCAGGCATTGACCCGTGCGCGTTTTAGCGCGGGAGACGCCAAGACCGGCGAGAAATTCAAACAAGTGCGTTTAAATATCCTGCGCCAGGTGCGTGATAACGCATTGTTAAAACAAGAAATCCGGGGCATGCGCCAAAAAATTCAGGATGGTCATCCCAACCCGTCCCCGCTGTTCGATATCAAACACGACGCAGGTGGGATGGTTGATATCGAATTCATGGTGCAATACTTGGTGTTGGCCAATGCCGCGCAACATGTGGAACTCACCGCCAACCGGGGAAATCTTGCTTTGCTGGAAATCGCTTCCAAACTTGGATTGATCGAAACTGAACTGAGCGAATCGGTGCGCCATCTGTATCGGGAGTTGCGCCGTATCCAGCACCAGATGCGCCTGAACAATCAGATACCGTGCCGCATCGAACACGACCGATTGGATACCACTCCGGCGCGTTCACTTTGGAAAATATTGCTGGAAGACTGATTCAGGCTTGTGTTGTGTTGCCAGTTGGCGCGGCAAACTGAAGCACATTATTTGCATCGGGAGTTTGCGCAGACTCTATACGCCCGATGAGGCGATAACACGTCATCTCACCTTTTCCTTTAAGGTTCAGCACGGTTGGCGGCTCGAACAAATAATCGTGGCGCAAGCGGTTATAGGTAAGTTTGTCAGTCAGGATGACGCCGTGTTTGGCATCATTCGTGAGCCGGCTTGCGATATTCACCGTATCGCCCCACAGATCATAGATAAAACGCTTGGTACCGATGACGCCCGCCACCACGGGTCCGGTCGCAATGCCGATATGCACACCCAGATTGCGCTTGACCAATTGCGGCTGTCTCGAAACATACTCGTTGATCTCCAATGCCATGTTCGCCACATCGGCGGCATAGTCTGGACGTTCGCGCGAGATACCCCCCACCACCATATACGCGTCGCCGATGGTTTTGATTTTTTCCAAACCGTATTTTTCGGAAAGTTCGTCGAAGCCGGAAAATACGGTGTTCAGCAATCCGACCATTTGCTCCGGGGACATCTGCTCGGTGAGTTGGGTGAAATTGACCAGATCGGCAAACATCACTGTCACATCCGCATATCCGTCAGCGATCAGACCTTCTTTGGTCTTGAGTCGCTGCGCGATCTGTGACGGCAGCACATTGAATAAAACACGTTCCGAGCGTTTTTGTTCCTCCGCCAACAAGGCATGCTGCTGATTGAGTTGCTCCTTGATTTTTTCCGTCTCGATCACGAAATGGCGAACCAGGAAATACAAGATGGAGGACATGGCGGCAAAATTCATCGCAAAGAACAAACCGATGGTATTGATCGGAATCCCCATGCTGCCAGTCGCCCCCAAAAAATAATCAAAAAATCCGGACAAGACCGTCATGACCATATAGGCGAAAAACCAGGGGATGGACTCGCGCCATGTCGACACCACCAAGGCGCCTATGGGTGCGAGCAACGCCCATAACGTCACCCCGCTGGAAGTCACGGAACTGCCCATACTCCATTGCATGATGAACGGCGCAAACAGAAAAAGGGAAAGCTGCACAAAACGGAAGACCGCAAAATTACGGGTCTTGATGAAATGCAACATTGAAGCGACCGAAATCGCCTGATATCCAAGCGGGACGTTGCTGGAAAAATTCACACCCATTGCCCAGTAGATCGCCAGCCAAAGCATCACGGCAAACGTCATGAACGCGGCGGCGAAGATCAGCAGGCTCTGGCGTAACTTGTCTTCCTGCGTTTCAAGCATTTCAGGATCGATTTCAATCGAATTGATGTGCTGCACCATGCTACTCCCGGATATGACTTGGACGACCTGCGTGATAATTACATGAACCCGCCACAAAAGGAATACGCCCGAATAGATATGCTATTTTCCAAACCTGTGTGCACAGGTTTGTTTGAGTAAAAGCGCCCTTCATAATAAGGGTGGAAACAGCTAGAATTGCGCCCTTCGCAAAAAATAACGAAATTGAGGAAATCACCATGTCCATGTCCGACCGCGACGGCTTTATCTGGTACGACGGCAAACTCGTACCCTGGCGCGATGCCACCACCCATGTCCTTACCCATACCCTGCATTACGGCATGGGGGTGTTCGAAGGGGTTCGAGCTTATGAAACCACGCAAGGTACTGCGATCTTCCGCCTGCAGGAGCACACCGACCGCCTGTTCAATTCCGCCTTCATCTTCAAGATGAAGATGCCTTATGACAAAGCAACCTTGATCGAGGCGCACAAGGAAGTGGTGCGCGCCAACAAGCTCAAGTCCTGTTATATCCGCCCCATTGTTTTCTACGGTTCTGAAGCGATGGGCATCGCCGCCACCACATTGAGTGTCCATGTCGCTATCGCGGCTTGGCCTTGGGGCGCGTATCTGGGCGCAGAAGGCATGGAAAAAGGAATTCGCGTCAAGACGTCCAGCTTCACCCGCCATCATGTCAACATCAACATGTGCCGCTCCAAATCCGTCGGCACGTACACCAATTCCATCCTTGCCCATCAGGAAGTGGCACAAGACGGTTACGATGAAGCGTTGTTATTGGATGTGGACGGCTATGTGGCGGAAGGTGCGGGTGAAAACATCTTCATCGTGAAGAAGGGCAAACTCTACACACCCGACCTGACCTCCTGTCTGGAGGGCATCACACGTGATTCCATCGTCACTATCGCCAAAGACCTGGGATTGGAGTTGATCGAAAAACGTATTACCCGCGACGAAGTGTACTGTGCCGAGGAGGCGTTCTTTACCGGTACCGCAGCCGAAGTGACGCCGATTCGGGAATTGGATACACGCACCATCGGCATCGGCAAACGCGGCCCGATCACCACCCAACTTCAAGCGGCATTTTTTGATATCGTCAGCGGCAAGAATCCGAAATACGCCGCTTGGCTGGCACACGTGTAACCATTTATTCGGGGGTTTAAGGCATGTCCATCGAGAACCACAATAACAGCTATATCGAAGTCAGTGCAGACGCTCTACCCTTGTTCTGCCCGACGCCTTCTGTCAGCCTGTGGAGCGCGCATCCCCGAGTCGCCATCGCGATTGAACGATTAGGCGAGGCCGTTTGTCCGTATTGCGGGACTCGCTATAAATACAAGGGCGAGTTACCCAAAGGACATCACTAGACCTTCCTCCACCCCAAACCCCTCCCTATCCGGGACGGGTGTAAACCAAGAAAGCCAAATGCGAAAAATACTCGTCATAGCACCAAGCTGGGTAGGTGATACCGTGCTGATGCAACCCATGCTGCACAATCTGCTCCAACGCCAACCCGGTACTTTGATCGACGTACTGGCGCCTCCGTGGACCGTCAAGCTGCTGCGGCAAATGTCAGAAGTACACGATGTCATCGTCAACCCTTTTCCGCATGGCGCATTGCAATTATTCGCGCGGAGGCGTTTGGGCAAGAAATTGAGCGCGGCACATTACGACCAGGCAATTGTGCTGCCCAATTCGTGGAAATCCGCTTTGGTCCCGTTCTTTGCCGGTATCCCTGTGCGCACCGGTTATGTCGGAGAAGTCCGATACGGCCTGCTCAACGATGCGCGAAAACTCGACAAAAAAAATCTTCCGCTTCAAGTACAGCGTTACGCACAACTGGCCAGGGATGGCAGCGAAGCCATCCTGCGCTCGATCACGGATCCGAATTTTCAGGTGAATAAAGCGCAAAGAGCACAGGTACTTTCCAAATTTAAATTGTCACCCAAAGCTCCCGTTGCCGTTTTTTGTCCCGGTGCCGAATTTGGTCCCTCCAAGCGCTGGCCGGAGCAGTATTACGCCGAGCTAGCGCAAAACCTGCGCGCCAAAGGTTATACAATTTGGCTGATCGGTTCGCCCAAGGACAAGGAAATCGCCGACAAAATTGTGGCGCTGGGCAATCCGCAAGCCGTCAATCTGTGCGGAGCCACCGATCTGGGCGATGCCATCGCATTGATCTCCGGCGCCGATCTTGTGGTGAGCAACGACTCCGGTCTGATGCATATCGCTGCCGCATTGGGCCGGCCGTTGGTGGCTATGTTCGGATCCAGCAGCCCGCGCTACACCCCTCCATTGTCGGAAAAAGCACAGGTGTTGCGACTTGACCTGCCGTGTAGCCCCTGTTTCAAAAGAACCTGTCCGCTCGGTCACTTTAACTGCATGCTGCATTTGACCCCGCAGAAAGTCTCCAAACATATCCCTATCTATCAGGCAAAAGCATGATCCAAATTCCCAAAGAGATATTCAAGGCATACGACATTCGCGGCATAGTTGGCAAGTCACTGACTTCCGAGATCGTTGAGGCTATTGGTCATGCCCTCGGTTCGGAAGCGTTGGCCCGCAAGCAGCACACGATTGCTATCGGACGTGATGGGCGCTTGTCCGGTCCGGAATTCGCACACGCGTTGGCGCGCGGTATCCAGAACAGCGGCTGCAACGTGATCGATGTCGGCAGGGTCGCCACGCCGATGACCTATTTCGCCGCCTACCAACTCAAAACGGATTGCGCGGTGATGATTACCGGCAGCCACAATCCGCCGGATTACAACGGCCTGAAGATGGTGCTGGCGGGCGAAACACTGTCCGGCGAAACAATTCAGAAACTGCGCCAGCGCATCGAACAAAACGATCTAACACAAGGCGCGGGGAACTACTCGCAATACGACATCGCTCCCGAATATCTGGCGCGTATCGTCTCCGACATCAAACTGGCGCGCCCGATGAACATCACCGTGGATTGCGGCAACGGCGTGGCGGGCGATTTCGCCGCCAAAC
>CAYROQ010000018.1:5400-8731 GCA_964425955.1 uncultured Sideroxydans sp. | reverse complement strand
TGTATCGCGGTCTGGGCTGCAAAGTGGCCGAGCTGTTCTGCGAGGTAGATGGCAACTTCCCCAATCACCACCCCGATCCGTCCGACCCGCACAATCTGCAAGACCTCATCGCCGCCTTGCGCGACAACGACAGCGAGCTGGGCTTGGCTTTCGACGGCGACGGCGACCGCCTGGGCGTGGTCACCAAAGACGGCAAGATCATTTTCCCCGATCGCCAGTTGATGCTGTTTGCGGCCGATGTGTTGAGCCGCAATCCGGGAGCGGAAATCATCTTCGACGTGAAGTCCACGCGCAATCTGTTCGGCTGGATACGCCAACATGGCGGCAAACCTTTGTTATGGAAGACCGGCCACTCGCTGGTAAAAGCCAAGATGAAAGAAACCGGTGCATTGCTCGCGGGCGAGATGAGTGGTCACGTGTTCTTCAAGGAACGCTGGTACGGGTTTGACGACGGCCTCTATACCGGTGCGCGACTGTTGGAAATTTTGAGCCGGGTAAGCGACCCAAGCGTTACGCTGAACGCCTTGCCGGATGCGGTGTGTACGCCTGAATTGCATATCCACACTGCGGAAGGTCTGAACCATTCGTTGCTGACACGCTTGCAAAAAGAAGCCCGCTTCACGGATGAGAAAGAAATTATCACCATTGACGGGCTGCGTGTGGAATACGCCGACGGCTTCGGTTTGATGCGCCCCTCCAATACCACCCCGGTGATCGTGCTGCGCTTTGAAGCGGACACCAAAGCGGCCTTGCAGCGCATTCAGGAAGACTTCAGAAAAGTGCTTTTGTCGGCTGATGATTCGTTAGTGCTTCCATTCTAGTATTGATCCTGCGGCCTGCTGTTGGCCGTAGATTACGTAACCGTTCTTTCCTGCTTTTTTCGCTTGGTACATCGCCTCATCCGCGTGGATCAATAGTTTCTCCACGCCGGCCGCATCTGCCGGATACAGACTGATCCCGACACTGGCAGTCACATAGGCGTTGAACTCACCGAGCACGCAAGGCTCGGCCACACTTTTGATGATCTTGTTCAATACCTGCTTTAACCCCTCACCTTCCGCGATCCCTCTAAGCAGGATGGTGAATTCATCCCCTCCCAACCTTGCGACCGTATCGCCTTCACGCAGACATCCGCGCAGTCTGCCCGCGACGATCTGCAACAAGTGATCGCCAGTGGAATGTCCGCGCGTATCGTTTACGGCTTTGAAACCGTCCAAGTCAATGAACAAGACAGCAAAAGATGTCTTGTTGCGTTTTGACAAACTGATCTCCTGTTGCACCCGGTCTTGAAACAGCATGCGGTTAGGCAGATCGGTCAGCGTATCGTGATAAGCAAGATAATGGATCTCTTCTTCGAGGCGACGCATCTCGGAAATATCCTGTTGCACCGCCAGAAAATGTGTCAGCTCGTTCTTGTCGTTAAACAACGGCGAGACACTCTGGTTCACCGTGAAAAGCTCTCCCGATTTGGTGCGATTGGTGATGTCCCCGCGCCACGGCCTGCCAGAGAGGATGGTGTCCCACATCTCGTGCCAGAACTCCTGGTCGTGCCGGCCGGAATTGAACAAGTCAGGCGTGTTGCCGATAATTTCTTCCGCTGAAAAACCGCTGTACCGGCTCATCGCATCATTTATCCATTGCACATGGCCACTGCGATCACAGATGAACATGGCGTTTGACGCATTGCTCATCGCCACTTCCATCAGCCGCAATTCCTGCTGTTCTTGCGCCCCCAGCATGGCCACAGTGACGCGTGCGGCAAATGCGGACAAGCGGCTCACGGTGAGTTTGTCGAAGCTATCGTCTGTGGTTGAATACATCACCAGTGTGCCGATGACTTCGCCCTGGATGCCCAGCGGCATCGCCAGGATACTGCGCAAGCCATACTGCTCGGCTCGTTTTTGCCACGGTGCAAATCGCGGAGAATCACTGCGCAGTACCACCGGCCTATTCTCGCGAATCGCCATGCCGGTTGTGCCCTGACCCAGCGGGGTATCATCCCATCTGACTTTCACATCGCTCAGATATTCCGACGCACCGGCGGATGCCACGATATCCACCCCCCCGTCCGGCTCTTTCATACCGATCCACACCAGTTTGAAATCAAACAGTTCGACCATGCGCTGGCACACGCGTTTCACCACGTTGCTTTGGTCGTATTTGTGCAGGATATACTGGTCGATCTCCTGCAACAGATGATCGGTTACGATCTGTTCGCGCATGTTATAGCGCAATGTAGCTGCGACTAATTCACGCTCGACCGTGGGCACCAGCCGCTTCCAATCGGCAACACTCACACAGTCCTGCGCACCGAGTCGCATCACCTCCGCCAAGCTGAGCTGGTATTGTTCAGTCAGCAGCACGATGCATGGGATATCGAGTTCGTGACGATGAATTGCCGCTACAGCCTGCTCGATGGAAAATTCATGGGGGACGGGAGTGACGAACATCACATCCCATTGCTTGTGGGCCAAGGCCGCTTCCAGTTCGTCCGGATTGTTTGCTTGATGGGAATGCGGAAGGTAATCGCTGTGACGCAATGCAGCCAGCACCGACTTCTTCTGGTCGACCGTGGCCGCTATGAACAGAACGTTAAGTTCGATCATGAGTTTCTCGATTGGAGTGACATGACGCTTTCCCCTTCTCCCACAAGTCGTGAAAGTTTCAACTCCGACCCGACTTGCCATGGCATGTTATTCGTTTCTTGATTCTATTTGAATAATCAGCCTGCATTGAAACACAACACCATGCTACCGAATTCAAGCAAGCAACCACCACGAGCGAAATCACTTCGAAAACAGACAAGCGATCAAAGTTTGTTCTTTACCCACGCCCCAACCGAAGCAAGCGCCGCAGCCAAATGTTCAGGTTGCGTACCACCCGCCTGAGCCATGTCCGGTCTGCCACCGCCTTTGCCACCGACTTGCAGTGCAACATAATTAACCAGCTCGCCTGCCTTCACTTTCGACGTGGCATCCGCCGTCACGCCCGCGATCAAGCTTACTTTGCCATCATTCACCGAGGCCAGCAGGATCACGGCGGATTTGAGTTTGTCTTTCAGCTTGTCCAGTGTCTCGCGCAACACTGCCGCATCTGCACCGTCCAGCTTGGCGGCCAAGACGTTTACACCGTTGAAGTTTTGTGCCTGGGACAGCAACTCGTCGCCTTGCGCCGAAGCAAGTTTGGATTTCAATGCCGCCAGTTCTTTTTCCAGCGACTTCACGTTTTCGAGGATTTGCGCGATACGCGCTGCGGCCTCCTGCGGCTGTGCTTTCACCGCATCGGCCACTTGCTGCAACTGCTGCTCCTGGTGCTGCACCCGCGCCAACGC
>CAYROQ010000018.1:3723-5390 GCA_964425955.1 uncultured Sideroxydans sp. | reverse complement strand
GCCCCGGCCCGGTCCACGAAGCAGGTCTGTCCGTCGTCGAGCACCCGCGCCAACGCGCCCTCGCCCGTCACCGCTTCCACGCGGCGCACACCCGCAGCCACACCGCTCTCGGCCACGATCTTGAACAGGCCGATGTCGCCGGTGCGTTTCGCATGGGTGCCGCCGCACAACTCAATCGACGAGCCAATGTTCAACACGCGCACCACGTCGCCATATTTCTCGCCGAACAGCATCATCGCGCCGGTCTTCTGCGCATCCTCAATTCCCATCACGCGCGACTGACATTCGTCATTCGCCAGAATTTCGGCATTGACAATCGCTTCCACTTTGCGAATCTCGGCGTCACTCATCGGCTGTGTATGCACAAAGTCGAAACGCGTTTTGTCGGCATCCACCTGCGAACCTTTTTGTTGCACGTGTCTGCCCAGCACTTCGCGCAACGCCTTGTGCATCAGGTGCGTGGCCGAGTGGTTGCGTACAGTGCTGCTGCGTGCCGCCACGTCCACTTTGGCAGTGACCCCGTTGCCCACCGACAACTTTCCGGTTTTCACTACACCGTGATGACCGAACACCGTGGCCTGGATCTTCTGCGTATCTTCCACCGCGAAAATACCGTGCACGCTGCGCAATTCGCCGCTGTCGCCCACTTGACCTCCGGACTCGGCGTAGAACGGAGTGTCATCCAGCACCACCACGCCGATGTCGCCTTCGTTCAGCGCATTCACCGATACACCGTCCTTGTACAGCGCGAGGATGTTGCCCTTGTGCTCCAGCGTGTCGTAGCCGTGGAAAGTCGTGGCCGGTCCGGAGTATTCCAAGTTCGTCGCCATCTTGAATTTGCCCGCCGCGCGCGCCATTTGCTTTTGGTTCGCCATCGCCTTGTCGAAGGCCGCGACATCAACAGTTACGCCCTGTTCGCGGCAAACATCGGCCGTGAGGTCAAGTGGAAAACCGTAGGTATCGTGCAGCTTGAATGCAGTCTCGCCGTTGAATACCTTATTGCCCGCCTTGTCCATTTCTGCCAGATCGGCTTCGAGGATCGCCATACCATGCTCGATAGTGGTAAAGAAGCGCTCCTCTTCCTGCTTGAGGATTTCCATCACACGCACTTGGGCTGCAGTCAATTCAGGGAAGGCGATGCCCATCTGCTCCACTAGATCGGGCACCATCTTGTAGAAGAATGCATCACGTGCGCCGAGTTTGTAGCCGTGGCGAATCGCGCGGCGGATGATGCGGCGCAGCACATAGCCGCGACCTTCGTTGCCGGGGATCACACCGTCGGCGATGAGGAAGGAACAGGCGCGGATGTGGTCGGCCAGCACTTTGAGCGAAGGCGAATCCAGATCGGCGCAATTCGTTTCGCGCGCGGCGGCTTTGATCAGCGCCTGGAACAAGTCGATTTCGTAGTTGGCATGCACATGCTGCAACACCGCCGAGATGCGCTCCAAGCCCATGCCGGTATCCACCGAGGGTTTGGGCAGCGGATGCATCACGCCCGCTTCGTCGCGGTTGAACTGCATGAACACGTTGTTCCAGATCTCGATGAAGCGGTCGCCGTCTTCGCCGGGCGAACCGGGAGGGCCGCCGGGAATATGTTCGCCGTGGTCGTAGAAGATCTCGGTACACGGGCCGCACGGGCCGGTGTCGCCCATCATCCAGAAATTGTC
>CAYROQ010000018.1:0-3713 GCA_964425955.1 uncultured Sideroxydans sp. | reverse complement strand
GCATAACGCGCGCCCTTGTTGTCGCCGATGCGAATCACGCGTTCGGCGGGCACGCCGATCTCCTTGGTCCAGATGTCGTACGCCTCGTCGTCCTCGGCATACACGGTGACGGTGAGTTTGTCCTTGGGCAGTTTGAACACCACCGTGAGCAGTTCCCACGCGTAGTTGATCGCGTCACGCTTGAAGTAATCGCCGAAGCTGAAGTTGCCCAGCATCTCGAAGAAAGTATGGTGACGTGCGGTGTAGCCGACGTTCTCCAGATCGTTGTGCTTGCCGCCCGCCCGCACACATTTTTGCGATGAAGCGGCACGGGTGTAGGGTCGTTTGTCGAAACCGAGAAATACATCCTTGAACTGGTTCATCCCCGCGTTGGTGAATAACAGCGTCGGGTCTTCGTGCGGCACCAGCGAACTTGAGGCGACCACGGTGTGGCCTTTGGAGGCGAAATAATCCAGGAATTGTTGACGGATTTCACTGCTTTTCATCGGTGCACCTTGAACTAAATAGTCACATTCCAGACGGGCTGGACAAGGCGCGCATCATAACATGTAGCACTTGCAAGCTCACCCAGCAAAGAACCATCGGAAGAATAACTTTAGGGGAGCAGCATGCGAAATACCGCGCCATCCGCATTACTCAATTCGATACGACCATGACGCTCATTCAGGTGATGCGACTCGGCAATCCGCTTTGCCAGGAATAGTCCAAGTCCAGTACCGCGATAGCTTACATTCGAGGGAAGTTCGCCTCCGTTCGACAGTATATTTTGCGGAAATCCCGCACCGTCATCTGAAACTTGCAGAACCAGCAACTTATCCTCTTCGTGCGCTGACAGCATGACTCTGGAACTCCCAAAACGACAGGCGTTATGTAATGCATTGGCCAACGCCACTCGCACCAGCGCATCGTCAAAAAACGCGAAGGCTGGCGCATGGTCTGCATTCACCTCGATTCTCAATCGCGGGAACAACTGCCGGTACTCTGCCGCAAGGATTGCCAAGAAGTCAGCCGCATCGACCGAATCGGGATTAACACTCAGCAACTCATGCTCATGCCGATACACTAGCAACATCTCTGTCAGGCGCCGTGCCGCACTCAAGGCGAGAGCTAACTCCTGTTGTGCGTCATCGCGTTTTTCCAGCCGAAATGCCAGTTCGGCCAGTTGATTCTTCACGTCATGTACGACCGCCGCAAATATATCGTTCATGTTCACACCATTATCATTGCTTCAATTGTTTAAGGAGTCCATTGATCTGAACCAGCTTGGGGTTGTTCGGGAATCTGATCACCAACATCTCCCGGTAACGCAAACATTGAGTCAATCTGTCAGGTTTGCTACCGTTACGCACGAGATCGAGTGCCATGACAAGGCATGCATTGCCCACGATTTGCATATTGTTCGGCAAGCGCTCTGCAGCTTCACACAGCGAGGTGATCGCCTCTTCCAATTGTCCCGCGTCGGCCTTTCTTACGCCATTGTTATTGATCAGGATGACTTCCTGCTCGCTCTGCTCGATGATCTCGGCGGCCTCTAATGCTCCCTTTCCGGCGGCAGCCAGCACATCATGCACCTTGCCCTTGATAGAATCGTCCTCATGGCTGTTCTGTATCGCATGACGCAGCAACCCTTTGGCGTCATCCTCCTTCCCCATCACAAAGCAAGCATCCGCCATCGCGATGATGGCATGCATCGGCAATTTACCCAGATCTGCACCCGCCATCGCCTTGCTCAAGGCCTCCTCGGCTTTTTCTTGATTGCCCGTTGCCCGATACGCCACACTTTCCGTCGCGGATAAAACGATATTGCTGTGCTCATCCTTAAAACTGTTGCGGGCATCTGCCACTACGTTCAAAGCTTCTGTCGCCTTGCCTTGGTTTAACAAGGCCTTGGAGAGCAGGGCATAGTCATTGACCTGACGCACCGGAGAGTATTTATGCTGTTGCAACGCTTGCCGCATCACCGCTTCTGCGACCTCGGGCTTTCCCGCACTGACAGCGATCGTACTCATCTCGCGGAGTCGGCTCATGGTTCCGGGTGAGATTGAGCGTGCCTTTTGCAACACCTCCAGTGCTTCATGTTTGTCTCCCGTCGAAACCAGCAACTTGCCGAGATAATCATAAGCAGCCATGAATTGCGGTGAATCAGCCAGAATCTCGCGTAACAAAATTCGTGCATCCACTTCCTTGCCCTGCTTGACCAATGCACGAGCCAGCCCCAATCTGGCCCATCCTATCGGGCGTAGCGCGATGACCTCGCGATAAAGGTCAGCCGCCTCCGACGGAAGCCCATCTCGCAACAAAGCCGCCCCCTTGATCTTGCAAAGGTCAAGAAAGAACTTGTCCTTGACAGCCAGCCTCTTGTCGCATTCCTCAATAACGCGTTTCCAATTCTTGGTGTCAGTCGCTTTGTCGAGTCCGAGAAAATATTCCTGCTTCTCCAGCAATTTTTCCAGTCGCGCATTGAACTGGGCCGCAGTAAACGGCTTAAGCAGGTAATCGTCGGGGGCGCATTCCGATGCCATCACCACTTTTTCATAGGACTGTTCGGCGGTGATCATGACGAAAATGGTATTACGTGTTATCAGGTCATTCGTGCGCAGGTACTCAAGGAATTGCTGGCCATTAGTACTATCACCCAACGCATAATCACACAGAATCACATCGTATCGTTTGGATGACATGCGTTCCAGTGCGTCCTTAATGCTTGCGACGACATGCAACTTGCCGAACCCTGAACTAAATAACGACATGCGCAACTGCGAGCGCATCCCTTCCATGTCATCAATGATGAGCACCCACTTTTCGGCAAAATCATTTACAGAAGTCATGCTTCCCCATCTATCGGTAACTACAATTTCAATGTTCAGCACCCACTAATCTCAGCACGTGTACGATCACATCCAAACTAAACCCTCGTGATTGCAAGAAGCGCATTTGCTTGGCTTTTTCTTTGGCATCTTGCGGGAGTGTACCGAACTTCCTTTGCCACACACTACGCGCTACTTCAAATTCAGTCTCTTTCAATGCTGGTAACGCAGCCTCGATTAACTCGTCGGCTATACCGCGTTGCCGCAACTCATGTGTGATACGTTGCGTGCCGAAACGGCTGCGTTTGGCGTGTACCAACTGTGTGGTGGCACGGGCATCGGAGAGCCAGCCGCGCGCGGTCAGATCATCCAGCAATACATCCAAGTCAACCGGAGGCGCTTGCTCGAAATCTTCGTCCGTCCGCACATGCGGCAACAGCTTGGCGCGCAACTCGGCGCGGCTGTATTCGCGGCGCGCCAAGCATTGTAAGGCGCGCGCGCGCAGGCTTAACTCAGGCTTTTTCCTCATCCGGGTGCCCGGCCAAAAGTTTTTCGGAGGCTTTACCTGCCTTAGCTGCTTTTGCACCGGCCTTGTCGCTGACTGACTCACTGGCTTTCGCGGGCGCTTTTACCACAGGCTCAAGCAACGCCACGCCGACCGCTTCACGCACTTTGTTCTCGATCTCACGCGCGACATCGGGATGTTCGCGCAGATACTCGCGTGCGTTGTCTTTGCCCTGACCGATCTTCTCGCCTTTGTAGGCATACCAGGCACCGGCTTTTTCCACCAGTTTGTGCTGCACGCCCAGTTCGATGATCTCGCCTTCGCGCGAAATGCCTTCGCCGTACAGAATATCGAACAAGGCTTCGCGGAACGGGGGGGCGACTTTGTTCTTCACGATCTTG
>CAYROQ010000017.1:0-58149 GCA_964425955.1 uncultured Sideroxydans sp. | reverse complement strand
TTCTGCTTTTGCGCTTCTTCGAACGCTGCTTGAGCGTAAGGACGTGCAATAGTAATGGCGTTAGACATGTCGATCAGATTTCCGCAACGAGTTTATCGAGCAGGTCGTTGTGCGCCTTAGCGTCGATCTCGCGACCCAAGATCTTGCCGGCACCTGCCAGCGCGATGGCCGACACTTGTGTACGCAGCTGTTCTTTGGCACGGAATACTTCTTGATCGATCTCAGCCTTGGCACCGGCGATGATACGGTCGCCTTCTACCTTAGCTTGATTCTTGGCTTCTTCAACGATCTCACTACCGCGCTTTTCGCTATTGGCGATGATGTCACCAGCCTTTTCTTTCGCTTCGCGCAGGATCTCAGCGGAGCGTTTAGAGGCCAGTTCCAGATCATGCTTAGCGCGTTCAGCATCGGCCAATCCATCGGCGATCTGTTTCTTACGCGCTTCCAAAGCAGCAACGATCGGTGTCCACACGAACTTCATGCAGAACCACACGAACAACGCGAACATGATGGTCTGAGCGAGAAGAGTTGCATTGATATTCATGCAAGCTTCCTTTCTTAATTATGCGTTTTGCGTTGAGCGGATCAGCCGACTACAGCGAACAGAACGTACATCGCGATACCAACAGCGATCATCGGAACCGCGTCAACCAGACCCATGACAACGAAGAACTGTGTACGCAGCATTGGGATCAGTTCAGGTTGGCGAGCGGCGCCTTCCAAGAAGCGACCACCCAAGATGCCGATACCAACGGCCGCGCCAAGCGCGCCCAGACCCATCATCAATGCGCCAGCGATATACAGCAGTGCGTTTGCCATTTCCATTTTCTATTTCTCCTGTTGATAAATAATAAAGTTGATAAAAGAATTAATGATGTTCCTGATGCGCCATATCTAGATAAACAACGGTTAGCGTCATGAAGATGAACGCCTGCAATGTCACAATCAAGATGTGGAAGATCGCCCAACCCAGTGAAAGCAAGATCTGCGAACCGTAAAGTGTAACGCCACTTACCGAGAAGCCCGCCCATGCACCGCCCATCAGCGCGATCAGAATGAAGATCATTTCGCCAGCGTACATGTTTCCGAATAGACGCAGCGCCAGAGAAATGGGCTTAGCGATCAGGTTTACACCTTCCAACAGCAAGTTGACCGGCATGCCCCACTTTCCAAATGGCTGCAGTGTGAGTTCACCCACGAAACCGCCCAAGCCTTTCATCTTCACGCTGTAGTAAAGCACCAGCAGAAATACGCCAATCGCCATTCCGAATGTCGCGTTAGGGTCAGTGGAAGGAACAACTTTAAAGAAAGGGATGCCGAGGGAGGTCATCAGCAACGGAATATAGTCGATGGGAATCAAATCCATTAGGTTCATGGTGAACACCCAGAAGAAGATGGTCAATGCCAAGGGACCAACCATATTGTTCTTGCCTGAGAAAGATCCCCGAACGCTACTGTCTATGAATTCAATCGCCCACTCGCAGAAGTTCTGAAGCCCACTTGGCGTTCCGCTCACCACGTTTTTTGCCACACTGCGAAACACTAGCATGAAAACTGCGCCCAACAACAGTGACACCAGAAAGGTATCCAGATTTAGCGCCCAGAATCCCATTGCCTTTGCTTGCTCTGAGGTATGTGCAACAGCCCATGTACCGTCGGGCAATTGACCATAGGTAAGGTTTTGTAGGTGATGGTGAATGTATTCCGCTGAGGTGTGAGCTTCGCTAGACATATTATTCTCTAATCTTCAGTCTTAATTCGCATAAACAACCGGGCTAACAGAAGCACCGCTTGACCTAATACAAAGCCGCTTAAAACCTCGAGCGGCAGCTTAAGCGTCGCCATTGCTAATATGAGCGACACAACCACCAAGAAAAAGCGCTCGGCGGCATAGAAATACATAAGCCGTAACTGGAGATGTGCATCATGGGCAGAACGCTGAGATTCTCGGGACATTCTCCAAGCCATTATCGCGCCATTGAGAACTGATACTCCTCCCCCAATCAACACCGCTATCGCTTGCTGCGGCATTACTCCAAAACTGTAGGTCATTGCTGCGGCGACCACTGAGACAAGCAATTGAAGCCATGTCACACGCCGAGTTTGTTTTTTTTCTTGTACCTCAGCTTTTGAAAGCGCGGCGATGATAGCGGCGTTTATCGAGGGTGTCAAACTATCTTGAAGGTCGTCACCTACTCTTTTTGTCAATTAATTGACCCTGTTAAACGTTTCAGAAGAGTGCTCAAATGAGTATTGTCGGAATATTCGATAAGCAATTTTCCCGATCCCTTTCGGCCGGATTTAATTTCAACCCGCGTACCCAATTGACCGCTGATTTCTTCCTGGATGCGTAGCGTGTCACGGTCTGCTTGAGGTTTATTTTTCACAGATTGCATTGTTACTGTGTCCGAATATTTATTTACCAATTTTTCGGTTTCACGTACCGATAATTTCTCCATTACGATTTTGTTTGCCAGCAAGATCTGTTGTGCTGCTTCTAGAGACAACAGCGCACGGGCATGCCCCATATCCAGCAGATTATCCATCAGCATTTCTTGTACATCCTGCGGCAGTTTGAGCAGTCTGAGCAAGTTGCTGGCTGCACTGCGCGATCTTCCAACGGCATCCGCTGCGGACTGGTGCGTCATTTGAAACTCTTCAATGAGTCTTTGGATGCCGATCGCTTCTTCCAGCGGGTTCAAATCCTCGCGCTGTATGTTTTCTATCAACGCCATGGCCAGCGCGGCATTGTCGGGAACCGATCGGATCAACACAGGGACTACTTTTAATTCCGCGATTTGTGCTGCTCTCCACCTTCTTTCTCCGGCGATGATCTCGTATCCTCCGCCAGCTAATTCGCGTGCCAAAATGGGCTGTATAATTCCCTGTGTTCGGATGGATGCTGCCAACTCATTTAAAGATGTTTGATCCATCCGGCTTCTTGGTTGGTATTTTCCAGGTATTAATTGTTCTGTTCTGAGTTCACGCAAGGAATCGTTTGTTTTAGCTACCCCATTACCGGACAGAAGAGCATCGAGTCCGCGCCCCAGTCCTTTGTTCAATTTTGCCATTTTAAGTACCTGTTTTTAAATATTAACTTATAGCACGCTGTTTCAACTTGCGTTATTCAGCAATTCGCCCGCCAATGCTAGGTAGGCTTGTGTGCCTTTTGACAAAGCGTCGTGATACAGGGCGGGAACTCCATAACTGGGGGCTTCAGCCAGTCTCACATTGCGAGGAATCACGGTTCGATAGACTTTTTCCCCGAAGTGCTGCTGTAATTGATCTGAAACTTGTTGAGCCAAAGTGTTGCGCGGATCGAACATCGTTCTCAACAAACCTTCGATTTCCAGTTCGGGATTCAAATTTTCCCGCACTTTGCGTATTGTGTTAACCAGGTCGCTCAATCCCTCTAGTGCGTAATACTCACATTGCATAGGAATCATCACTGACTGCGCTGCACACAGGCCATTCAAGGTAAGTAGATTCAATGCTGGAGGGCAATCAATCAAAATGTAGTCGTATTCAGCCGAAATACTTTGCAATTCGTTTTTTAGCCTTAATTCCCTTCCTTCGATATCCACCAATTCGATTTCTGCTCCTGCTAACTCTCGATTTGCCGGTAGGATGTCGAATTTGCCGGTTTCTGAAACAATTCTGGCTTGTTCTACGGAGCACTCCCCCAGTAGTACGTTGTAGACCGTCACTACCAATTCACCTTTATTGATACCACTTCCCATCGTTGCATTGCCCTGGGGATCCAGATCAACCAGTAGAACCCGTTTCTTTGCCGCCGCCAAACTTGCTGCCAGATTTACGGTGGTTGTGGTTTTTCCAACCCCCCCTTTTTGATTTGTCACGGCCATAATCTTAGTCATCTAGTCTGCCCCTTTTGCCACTTTAGCTATCACCAAACTTCGAGCCGCTTGCAAACCCGGCACTTTCAAAGAAACAATACTCTCGATTTCAAAATTCTGTGTTATCAGTGCCACTTCCAACTCGGGTTGGCCTTTCATTGCAGCCCAACGTCCATTCGGGGCAATCAGATGGCGACTCACATTCATAAAATCTGCCAAATCTGCAAATGCTCGGGAAATAATCCCATCGAATTTATATGTTGGATTCCAGTCTTCCACTCGTCCGCAGTGAATTTCTACATTTTCCAACCCCAATTCAATTGCAGCTTGTTGTACAAAACTGGTTTTTTTTGTGTTGCTATCAAGCAAAGTAAATTGCCACTCTGGTCTAACGATGGCCAAAACCAAGCCCGGCACTCCGCCACCACATCCAACATCAAGCCAACGTCCAGGCCAGAGGTAGGGAACTATTGCAAGGGTGTCCAGTAAGTGATGGCTCACCATCTCACTTTTATCCCGTATCGCGGTCAGGTTATAGACTTTATTCCACTTGGAAAGCAATTCCACATAAGCTATCAACTTCTCTTGATTACTTGTGTTCATCTTCAGCCCTAAATTAGCCACGCCTGCACGTAAAATCTCGACTTCTCCCATTCGCGCCTTTACTCTGGACTTTGTACTTTAAACCCGCGCTTTAGATGAACCAGCAACAACGATATCGTGGCCGGCGTGATCCCTGATATTCGACTTGCTTGTCCTATTGTTTGCGGTTTGTGCAAATTAAGCTTTTGTTGAGCCTCAATCGATAGACCGCGCACTCCTCGATAATCGAATTCCTGCGGCAGAAGTAGGCTTTCAAAGTGTTCCAACTGTTCAATTTCTCCTTGCTGCTTTTGGATATAGCCTTGATATTTTGCTTGTATTTCAATTTGCAATGCCACGCTCTTTTCCACCGCGCCCCCACAGCCGGGTAAGGTCATTAATGATTCATAAGTCACATCCGGCCGTCTTAATAGTTCGTGCAATGAATATTCTCGCTCAATATTCTTACCCAACACCCTGATCGCGTCCTCCGACTCAAGGATACGGGGGTTAATCCAAGTACTGCGTAAACGCTGTTCTTCAATTGCGATGGCTTCGCGTTTTCGCTCAAAAACTTGCCACCGCTCGTCACCCACAATGCCCAATTGACGGCCTTTCTCTGTCAATCTCAGATCTGCATTGTCTTCCCTCAACTGTAGTCGATACTCGGCCCGGCTAGTGAACATACGATAAGGTTCTGATACACCTCGTGTAATCAGATCATCGACCATCACCCCCAAATATGCTTCATTACGTTGCGGACACCACTGATCACATTCCCGAGCGGAGAGGGCTGCATTGACTCCTGCCAACAATCCCTGAGCAGCAGCTTCTTCATATCCAGTCGTGCCATTGATTTGCCCGGCAAAGTACAGACCGTGAATCGTCTTACTTTCCAATGAACTTTTCAGTCCGCGCGGATCGAAGTAGTCATATTCTATGGCGTAGCCCGGACGTAATATATGTGCGTTTTCAAGACCTTTTATTGATCGTACCAAATCCAATTGCACATCAAAAGGCAAACTGGTTGAGATGCCATTTGGATAAATCTCGTGGGTGGTTAAGCCTTCAGGCTCCAAGAAAATCTGATGTGATACCTTATCGGCAAAACGAGTTATTTTGTCTTCAATCGAAGGGCAATAACGCGGGCCCACCCCTTCAATCACTCCAGTGAACAAGGGTGACCGCTCCAATCCGCCACGAATGATGTCGTGTGTGTGCTGATTTGTTTCAGTAATCCAGCAAGGCAGTTGTTGAGGGTGTTGTCCTGCACTACCCATAAACGAGAAAACCGGTACCGGATCATCTCCGCGCTGGATCTGCATCGCAGAGTAGTCGATGGAACGGCCATCAATTCTTGGAGGTGTCCCAGTTTTAAGTCGACCCACAGGAAGGGAGAGTTCGCGCAACCTTAACGCCAAACTGATTGCTGGCGGATCTCCAGCCCTTCCCGCCTGATAATTGGATTGGCCTACATGGATCAACCCAGCCAAAAAAGTACCTGTTGTCAACACCACATTGCGTGCATAAAAACGCAATCCTAGTTGCGTAATTACGCCTTTTACTTGCTCACCCTCCAGCAACAGATCATCAACAGCTTGTTGAAATAGCCACAAGTTAGCCTGGTTTTCAAGACGACTACGAATAGCCTGTTTGTACAAGATACGATCTGCCTGTGCACGTGTAGCACGAACTGCCGGGCCTTTGCTGGAATTCAAAATCCGGAATTGGATCCCTCCCTCATCGGTCGCCGCAGCCATTGCACCACCCAAAGCATCCACTTCTTTAACAAGATGGCCTTTACCTATCCCGCCAATAGAAGGATTGCATGACATTTGACCCAATGTTTCAATGTTATGGCTGAGCAATAAGGTTTTACTACCCGTACGGGCACTGGCGAGGGCAGCTTCAGTTCCGGCGTGCCCACCCCCCACCACGATCACATCGAATTTTCCAGGGAATTCCATATCAGCCAATCCAAAAGGACGCGCATCTTACAACAGCCCGTTTGTATTCCAAAATCTATTGTTTCACGTGAAACAAATATTATTTTCCAATACAAAACCGGCTGAATATTTCACCCAGAAGGTCGTCAGCCACAAACTCTCCGGTAATAGCATTTAATGCGGACTGTGCGTATCTCAATTCTTCAGCCAGCAACTCCAGATCATCCAGTTGCTTATCTGCTGATATTAAGTGTTGTTTGGCTGTTGAGATTGCAACAAGGTGGCGCTCACGAGCCATGAATACGCCTGCTTCTTGATGCCATCCTATCTTTTGCAGCATTTTCATCTGCAATATTTCGATTCCCGCGCCGGTAAGCGCCGATACATAGATATGTATATTATCCCCCTGTTGCATTATCTGACTGTGTTGCCCAGACAAATCTATCTTGTTGTGTATGAACAAACGTGGGATTTTCGATGGAAGTCTTGAAAGAATGGATATTTCGTTTGTTATTGCATTGTTGTTTGAATCATCGGTCAAAATTAATATCAAATCAGCACGTTCAATGTTTTGCTGAGTGCGAGCAATTCCCATGCGTTCAACGATATCTTGGGTTTCGCGTATACCAGCGGTATCGATTATATGTAGTGGTATGCCATTAATCTGCAGCGATTGGCGGACTGCATCACGAGTGGTTCCTGCAACCTCACTTACTAACGCTATATCTTCCCCTGCCAATCGATTTAGTAAGCTTGATTTACCCACGTTCGGAGCGCCAACCAACACAACCTGTGCACCCTCTCTTAGGATGCTACCCTGTTTAGCTAAACTCTCAATATGCAAAAGTTCATTTCTAATTCCGTCCAATCTGCCTAAAACACGCTCACGCTCTACCGTTGCTATACCATCTTCTTCAGGAAAGTCCAAGGTTGCTTCGACACGCATGCGCAAATCAATCAACTTGGAAACGACCGCTCGTATTGCCTCAGAAAATACGCCCTGCAGAGATCTGACTGCACTGCTAGCAGCTTGCTGTGTCGTAGCCTCAATTAGGTCAGCAACACTTTCTGCTTGTGCCAGGTCCATCTTGTCATTCAAGAAAGCGCGTTGGGTAAACTCCCCAGGATGAGCTATCCGTGCTCCTAATTCCAAACATCGTTGTAGAACGGATAGAAGAACAGCTGATCCGCCATGGCCTTGAAGTTCTAGAACTTCTTCACCGGTATAGGAGTGGGGTGCTGGAAAAAATAGTGCGATTCCTTCATCAAGAATCGTTTTGTCTGCGGCTAAAAATTTTGTATAAACAGCCTGCCTGGGTGGAAGTTTGTGTCCCGTTAGTTCTAAACCCATTTCGGCCAAATTATTGCCAGAAATGCGAACAACCCCTATACCTCCGCGACCGGTTCCGGTCGCGATGGCGGCTATATTCTCAGATTTTTGATCCACCTTTTTGAGCGGCCTCTTCGCCGTGTGTGATGTACCACTGCTGCGCAATGGAAAGGATGTTGTTTACAATTGAATACAAAACTAGTCCGGCAGGAAAGAAAAAGAACACCACGCTGAAGGCAATCGGCATGATCTGCATGATTTTGGCTTGAATTGGGTCAGCTGGAACTGGGTTAAGCTTGCTCTGAATCAACATACTAGCGCCCATGATGATAGGCAAAATGTAGTATGGGTCGGTAGCCGAAAGATCTGTAATCCAGCCAATAAACGGCGCATGACGCAGCTCTACACTTTCCAAAATAGCCCAATATAAGCCAATAAAAACCGGGATCTGTATCAAAACAGGCAAACAACCACCCAAAGGGTTAATTTTTTCTGTTTTGTACAAATCCATCATGGCTTTATTCAGACGTTCTCGATCATCGCCATACTGCTTCTTTATCTTCTCCAGTTTAGGGGCAACCACACGCATCTTGGCCATCGATCGATAGCTTGTTGCGGACAAAGGAAAGAAAGCAAGTTTAATCAAAACCGTCAGCAGAACGATTGCAACTCCCCAATTGTTCACCCAGTCATTCAGGAAAGACATCAACCAAAACAATGGTGCTGCAAACACAGTAAAAATCCCATAGTCAACAGTCAATCCCAAACCGGGAGTGATTTCATCCAACTTGGATTTAGCTGGGCCAACATATAGAGGCGTCTCAAATTTGATACTTTGTTTCGGCTCGATTGTTTCTGTGGGCAAAATTACTCCGACAGAATATAAATTTCCGTCAAGGTGTTTTGCATAGAACTCGCGGGGGGTATTGTTTTTTGGCAACCATGCTGAAACAAAATAATGTTGGACCATTCCAACCCAACCATCTTTCGAATCCTTCGGAAGTTTTATCTTGTTTTTATCAATGTCTGTAAATTCAATCTTTTGCAATTTTTCCAGTTCTGTATAAACAGCCGCACCGGTATAGGTTGGAACGAATGAAGAGGCCCCTTCTGGTGGGGATGAATCGCGAATTAGCTGAAAGTAAGCTGATGGTGTAAGGGTGGAAGTACCCGTATTCTCGATTTCATAGCCTACATCCACTAAATAACTACCTTTGTGGAATGTGTAAGTTTTTGCAACTCTTGCACCTTCAATAACGAGTGCAGTGAACTTTACAACCAGATGATTCTGACCATCAGCTAGCGCGAACTCATCTGAGTCTGTTTGAAACTCGGCGTTATGTGTTGGCAGTCCATGCCCCAATAATCCTGATTGGGCAATGTAGGTTAATTGATCTTGATGCTGCAAAAGGACGATTGATTTATTTTGATCATTTGCTGTTTTGTGCTGGAGCAGTTCAACCCTCTCGACATTCGCACCGGTGGTATTGAACTCAATCGCAAAGGTATCGGTTTTGACGATGACCTTTTTTCCTGTTGAAGGTTTTAGCGGTTCTGCAACATTAATTGAGGCAGTCGCTTTGGGAGGATCGACCGATACAGATGGTGGCAAGGCTGGATTCGTGGAAACTGCTTCGACAGATTGGGCAGTTTGATTCTGTCGTGTCCACTCACTCCAAAGTACCACTAAGGAAAAACTGAAAATAACAAACAAAAACATCCGTCGCATATCCATTTGGAATCACCGTAAATTTTAACTATGGAATAGGGTCGTAACCACCAGAGTTCCAAGGGTTACAACGACATATTCGTTTGACGCTAAGCCACAATCCTTTTAAAACTCCATATCTGGATATGGCTTCAAATGAGTATTGCGAGCAAGATGGAGAAAAACGACATGACGGAGGAAACATTGGGCTAATGAATCTTTGATAAATCTTTACTAATATCAAGAGAATCTGTTTCATCGGACAATTAATACCTTATCCAGCAATATATTTAACAAGACTCTTGCTGTGGACTTTTCACTTTTACCCAAAGGCTTGCGTAAACGAATAACTACGTCGAGCGATGCATCATCATGCATGTGGTGTCGAAAACACTCCCGTACTAACCGTTTTATACTGTTTCTTTGAACCGCGCCCGGCACAACTCGCTTACTTATGGATATTCCCAACCTAAGATTACTTTCTGAGTTAGGTTGAGAATAAACTGAGAACCAGTCACGTGTTATTGATTTTTGCTTCAAAACACGAGAAAAACCCACACGACGGGATAATCTATCACTTCGCGGAAATACACATCTCGTAATTGGTTTACACTCCAAGACGCACACGTCCCCTTGCGCGACGTGCAGCAATAACTGCACGACCACCTTTTGTTTTCATTCGCACCAAGAAACCGTGGGTACGCTTTCTTTTAGTAACAGACGGTTGATAAGTTCGTTTCATGGTTAGTTCCTTTGATTTAATGATTGAAAAGCGCGCGATTACAATCGGTTGCGATCTTTCTGTCAAGCCAATTTTAAGTTGTGGATAACTTTATCAGGAGCTTGTAGAATATCTTCGTTCCTTGAAATTTTCGTATATCTCTATGTCATCACAGGGTTTGTCAGATAGTTGTCAGCTTTTTTTTAAAGAACAACTATCCTTACAACAATATAATTCTTGGATTAAACCCTTAGTATTTAATGTTGTAGGGAATCGATTAATTATCACAACCCCAAACAGTTTCACCCTGCGTATCATTCAGGAGCGCTTTCTTCAAGAAATCAAGAAAACAGTAGCCCCTTTTTTTAAAACACCTCCAGAAATCGAGTTTCGTATCGAACTAAATACATCTGCACGTGTTGGTAATTTTGATACTCAAAAAGAAAATCACACTACTACAAAACCCGTCATTGTAAGTTCAACAAAGTCCAATAATAAACTCAATAGTCAACTAACTTTTGATACTTTTGTTACAGGTAAAGCTAACCAACTTGCTCATGCGGCAGGTATTCAAGTAGCGGAGAAACCTGGGAATTCCTACAACCCATTGTTCATTTATGGGGGGGTTGGACTCGGTAAAACTCATTTATTGCAATCAATTGGAAATATGGTTGCTGCAAAAAATGTTGATTCTAAAATTTGCTACATCCATGCAACCAATTACATATCAAGTGTTGTAAAAGCATTCCAGACAAAAAGTTTTGATGAATTCAAGCAATATTACAACTCTCTAGATCTATTACTAATAGATGATATCCAATTCATTGCGGATAAACCTGGCACGCAGCAAGAGTTTTTCTATACTTTAAATTCATTGATTGATACTCATAAACAAGTGGTTATCACCTGTGATACGTTTCCTAAGGAAATATCCGGTATCGAGCCACGGTTAACCTCTAGATTCACTTCAGGATTAACAGTTTCTATAGAACCACCTGGTTTGGAAATGAGAGTTGCAATCCTGCTTCAAAAATCAGCAAAAAGCGGGAAACCTATCAGTGAAGATGTTGCCTTTTTTATCGCCAAACATGTACGTTCAAATATTCGAGAATTAGAAGGTGCTTTGAACAGAATAGAGGCGTATGCCCGTTTTCACAAACGAATCATTTCGATTGAGTTAGCCAAAGAAGCTCTAAGAGATCTCCTTGCTTCCCAAAACAAACAGGTAACTATAGAAAATATCCAAAAAACAGTATCGGATTTCTATCGGATAAAAATTATCGATTTACTCTCTAAGAAGCGCACCCGCGTCATAGCACGACCAAGACAAATTGCAATGAGTTTGGCTCGTGAATTGACTCAATTGAGTTTGCCGGAAATAGGTAATGCTTTTGGAGGTAGAGACCATACGACAGTCTTGCATGCATGCAAAACAATTGAATTAATGAGAAATACTGATACAACAATCGAAGCAGACTTTAATTTACTCCACCAAACTCTTCGTGGATAACTAAATATCTGTATGTTGATATTATGTAAACAAACACCAAAAAAAATTTAATCCCATAAATAATCAACAAACCATACACAGTTATACAAGGGATTAGTAACAAGAAAATTGATGTGTATCATATTGAATAATCGTATTTATATTTAGTTATGTTCAGTTTCTTGCAGCCTTATTATTGTTATTAAGTATTTAAGGAAAGAATATATGTTTATTAAACAAATCAGCCGGAACGACCTACTCAAGCCTCTTCAAGCGGTAGTCGGTATTGTTGAACGTAAGCAACCACTCCCAATTCTGTCAAATGTTCTCCTTAAAAAAAATGTTGAAGGAGTAAGGTTTATAACGACTGACTTAGAGATACAGATCGAAGCTCAGTTGAAAACAGAACTTCAATCGACAGGTGGTCCTGAATCCATCACCATATCGGCAAAAAAACTACAAGAGATATTAAGGGCGATTCCTGAAGAAAGTTCTATCAGCCTTGATATCAACGAAAGCAAGTTGTTGGTAAAAGCCAATAAAAGCCGCTTCAGTCTGCAAACATTGCCTGCCCAGGATTTTCCTAGCCTAATAGAGCAATTGGCAGGATCGATAAAAATCGATATAGAACAAGGAAAATTAAAACGACTGCTAAATTCAGTTCAACACGCAATGGCTCAACAAGACATCCGTTATTACTTAAACGGTGTGTTATTAGTCATCGAGGGTAATTCAATCAAGCTAATCGCAACGGATGGACATCGCTTGGCATACATTGCTGAAAAACTGTCAACAGAACATCTTAAGAAAGAAATCATTCTTTCCCGAAAGACTGTTAATGAGCTACTCAAGTTATTGACCGATTCAGAAGATAAACTGGAATTAGAATTGGCTGAAAAACAGGTTCGATTCACCTTTGCAGACATTGTGTTAACCTCAAAAGTGATTGACGGAAAATTTCCAGACTACACCCGTGTAATCCCCAATCACACAAATAGCCTAAACCTGAACCGTGTGACCATCCTACAGGCGCTTCAACGGGCAGCCATTCTTTCGAACGAGAAGTTCCGTGGTGTTCGTCTGCTATTGACCGAAAAAAATCTACAAATTATCAGTAGCAATAGTGAGCAAGAAGAGGCACAAGAAGATATTGAGACGGAATACCAAGGAACAGCGCTGGATATCGGTTTTAATGTGAACTACCTATTGGAAGGCATCAATAACATCAATAGCACGAATATCACTTTGTCGTTTGGAGACCAGAACAGCAGTTTATTAATTACTATCCCAGAACAAAGCGATTACAAATACGTAGTGATGCCAATGCGCATTTAATGTTCCACGTGAAACAGAAAGAAATCCAATGAGCGAGAATTACGACGAATCAAGCATCCAACAATTAGAAGGTTTGGAGGCAGTGCGTAAACGTCCAGGAATGTATATCGGCGATACTTCAGATGGTACGGGATTACATCATATGGTGTTTGAAGTAGTAGATAACGCAATTGATGAATCCTTGGCAGGTCATTGTGATGACATTAAGGCCATCATTCATGGTGATAACTCAATTTCAGTTTCTGATAACGGTCGAGGTATTCCTATTGGAATAAAGTTTGATGATAAACATGAACCAAAGCGTTCTGCTGCTGAGATTGTTCTGACCGTACTTCATGCGGGAGGGAAGTTTAATCAAAATAGTTACAAAGTATCCGGTGGCTTGCATGGTGTGGGCGTAAGTTGCGTAAATGGTTTGTCGGAATGGCTTAAACTAACCACTTACCGTGATGGAAAAAAATTCGGCTTGGAGTTCGCTCGAGGCGCAGTGGTGAATCGTATTGTTGAAAAGCAAAGAGGTATCGAGGTTTCACCGGTACGTGAACTGGGTGAAAGTAATAAACGCGGGACAGAAGTACACTTTCTTGCAGATAAAGAAATTTTTGGCAACGTAGAATTCCATTACGAAATTTTAGCAAAGCGACTGCGTGAACTATCTTTCCTAAACAATGGCGTTAAGATTGAGTTGGTAGATCAACGCACAGGTAAGAGCGAGAATTTCGCGTACTCAGGGGGTGTGCGTGGTTTTGTTGAATACATGAACAAAACCAAGTCGGTGCTGCATCCTAAATGTTTCCAAGCGAGTGGAGAAAAGGACAATATCAGCGTTGATGTTGCTATGCAGTGGAACGATAGCTATTCCGAAGTTGTGCAATGTTTCACCAACAACATACCACAACGGGATGGTGGGACACACATGACGGGGCTTCGTATGGCCATGACCCGTGTAATCAATAAATACATCGAGGATAACGAGCTGGCGAAAAAGGCCAAGGTTGACACTACCGGCGACGATATGCGCGAAGGTTTAACCTGTGTGTTGTCTGTAAAAGTGCCTGATCCAAAATTCTCTTCACAAACAAAAGATAAACTGGTTTCCAGTGAGGTACAACCCGCAGTGCAAGAAGTTGTTTCGCAAAAATTGACGGACTACCTGCTTGAAAATCCTATTGATGCCAAGATAATCTGCGGAAAAATCATCGATGCAGCTCGTGCGCGTGATGCGGCGCGAAAAGCGCGCGAATTGACGCGACGAAAGGGTATCATGGACGGTATAGGGCTGCCCGGAAAGTTGGCCGATTGCCAAGAAAAGGATCCAGCCTTGTCAGAACTCTATCTGGTCGAGGGTGATTCTGCGGGTGGTTCTGCTAAGCAAGGTCGCGACCGTAAGTTTCAAGCTATCTTGCCACTGAAGGGCAAGATACTTAATGTAGAGCGCGCACGCTTCGAGAAGCTCATCTCCTCCCAAGAAATCGCAATTCTGATTACGGTGCTTGGCACGGGTATTGGTAAAGAGGAGTACAACGCTGATAAATTGCGCTATCACCGTATCATCATCATGACCGATGCGGACGTGGATGGAGCGCATATCCGCACTCTGCTACTTACTTTCTTCTATCGCCAAATGCCTGAGTTGATCGAGCGTGGCCATATCTACATCGCACAACCGCCGTTGTTTAAGATTAAACAAGGTAAAGAAGAACGCTATCTCAAAGATGAGCATGAGATGAAAAACTATATGCTCAAGTCAGCGCTCAATAACGCACAGTTTTACCCTGCGCTTGAAGCTACGCCTATCCAAAGCGAAGCCTTGGAGCTAATCGCCAAACAATATTTTCTAGCCGAAGCTGTGATTGACCGCCTTTCACACTTCATCGCACCTGAGGCTAGTCATGCCCTCCTCGCCTTGCCTACGCTGTCTCTATCTGATGTGGCGGAAGCCCAGAAAAGCGCCAAGCTGTTGGAGGAAGCCTGCGACGGCGTGATCAAGACAGCCGTGGAAACCGATGAGCATGGTGAACTGCGCTTACGATTGGAAAAGGTATTCCATGGAAACCACTCTTTGAGCTACTTGGATAAAGAGTTTCTGGAGAGTGGCGACTACACACAAATTCGCCAAACTGCCGACGCGCTGAACGGCCTCATCTCCCCTACGGCTTATGTTGCAAGGGGTGAACAGAAGCGCGCTGTAAATAGCTTCAAACAAGGTGTTGAGTGGTTGTTGGATGAAGCTAAAAAGGGCGTAGGCATTCAACGTTACAAAGGATTGGGCGAGATGAACCCAAGTCAGCTATGGGAAACCACTATGGATGTAACCAACCGCATCCTGCTCAAAGTTCGTATCGAAGATGCTATCGGCGCTGACGAAATATTCACCACGTTGATGGGTGATGTGGTCGAACCGCGTCGCGCGTTTATTGAAAAGAATGCATTGGGTGTGAGGAATTTGGATGTGTAAATTGTAGTTGTAGGTTCTCAAAATTGTTTGAAAAATTCTCACTATTTTAAAAAAGTCGATTCTGAGAAAAATCACTATATAGAAGAACCCATCACGCTCATATCCCAATAAGCACAAGGGACGTCGTAACGATAGCAAAGCAGCTTTGAGTTGTTTGCGAATTTTGTGAGACATTTGGTGTAAACAATGTGTCGCTCTACCCCCGCACCCATGTACGACAAGTTAATCAGCTTTGTCGTAATTGCTCCAAACCCCGCCGCCTTGCAAACCCCGTCATTGCTGGATGTGCGGGCTGGCGCGTTTATTGCGAGCAAATTCCTCATCTATCACCACGAGGAGTTTTCCCACATGAGCACACCATTCGACAACATCTTCACCGGCCTTTTCGAGGGCGGCGTCGTTCCTTATCTGGGTGCCGGCGCGCTGAACGGCGTGATCGATCCTGCCACCGGCAAAGCCATCCCTGCCGACAGCGAAAGTTTGATCCTGGCGATGAACAACGGCCAGCCCATGGCGCCCAAGCTGATGTACGAATTCCCGCGTGCGGCGATGAATGTGGAGTTGAAACGCGGGCGCTCGGCGGTCAATAAATTCCTGGATGCGACCTATCGCGATACGCAATGGAGCACCTCCGCGCTGCACACTTGGTTGGCACAACAAAAGTTGCCTTACCTTATCGACACCAACCGCGACACGCAATTGCAGAAGCAATATGCCAACACACCGCACACACTCATCGTCGGTATCGCGCGCATGTCCGGCAAAGAATATCGCTTCCGCCTGTTCAACTACGATGGCGCACACTACTCCGCCATCGAGCAGGAGGCCGTGGATACCAGCCTGCCTGTCCTGTTCAAGCCGCTGGGCACACCGCTGCCGGAATCGAACTACATCGCCTCGGATGCCGACTTCGTGGATTACATCACCGAGCTGATGGGCGGGTTTGCCATCCCTTCCTTCGTCAAGCGCATGCGCCAGAACAAACGTTACCTGCTGCTCGGCATGCGGTTGAACCGCGACACTGACCGCATGGTGTTCTCCGATGTCATCTTTGGTGCAGACAAGCCTGCCGGTTGGGCGCTGATCCCCCATCCGACCGACAAGGAAAAACGCTACCTAGATAAGCTCAACATCGAGATCGTGAATGCCGACGTGTCTGATTTCCTGACGGCCGCATTGAGTTGGAATGGCAGCCTCGCTGCGGCATGAGCAAGCACGAAGCCCTTCCTCACCCCAACCCTCTCCCGCTTGCGGGCGAGGGGGCAATCGTAGCGCGCCGCGCTGCTAAACCCATATTCGACGAGGTGCGTCACACGCTGGGCATGGATGAGATCGACGTCGCGCATCGCGAGTTCATCACACAGGTGGCCGCGCTCATCGCCGCCACGGATGCGGAGTTCCCTGCTTTGTTCCAAACGCTCATTGCCCACACACGCGAACATTTCATGGCCGAAGGTCGGCTGATGCGTGCCGCGAAATATCAGGGATTAGGTGTGCATGAAGGTGAACACCACCGCGTGCTGGGCGAGTTGCAACAACTCAACCGCACACTCAAACGCGGTCACTTGCCGCTGGTGCGCGCTTATGTGCGTGAAGGATTAGCCGAGTGGTTCGATACGCACCTGGCGATGATGGATGGGGCGCTGGTGGCGTTCTTGAAGAAGCAAGCTGCGGGTAGCGCTTGATCCTTTAATAATTCTAGGCATTTATTTCCGTCATTCCCGCCCTTCGATAAACTCAGGACAAGCTGTCCTGAGTTTATCGAAGGGCGGGAACGACAACCATTTCAATTTTCAATTATGACTTACCTTCAAACTCGGCAGTCAACTTGGCCGAGACGAACTCCGCTCTGGAAGTGGAGTTGTTATCCTGATCATGCAATACACACCATGCGAAGAGTTCTTGCGGAACGATGTGGCATTCGATTGCTCGCACACCGGAACGTTGGAACTCTCTGCGTGCTTTCACCGCCACGGCTTTCCACTTTTCGAATGTTTGTTCGAAACATTGCGGATCGGTTGAGGACGCTTTCACCTCGGCCCATGTCTCCGCGTTGTACCAAGTGAGACCGATGACCATGGCTTGGCCGCGATTCTTCGCTCTCAAGCGTTGATGGAGGGTTGTTATTCTCATATTCGAAAACGGAATATTACTCGTCGTCGTCACCCGCGATGACGCGGCGCGGCACGGTGGCGGGGTCGGCGGTGATAGCGCGGTAGATCTCGATGCGGTCACCGGGTTTAAGCAGGCCATCCAGTTCCGCCAGTTTGCCGAAGATGCCGACTTTGTATTCCGCCAGGTCGATGTGCGGGAATTTATTGAGGATGCCCGATTGGTCGATAGCCTGCTGCACCGTGGCCTCCTCGGGCACTTCGATGCGCAGCCACAGTTGTTGCGCGGGCTCTGAAAAGGCGACGCCGATTTGCATGTTGTTCTCCAGATGGACTCTATTCAAGTCCCTCTCCCGCAAGCGGGAGAAGGGAGTATGTTTGTTAACTCGCTGTCGCTTCGGCGACAACACTCTGGGCGCGCGCGGCACGGCGACTCTCGATGACGCGTCTGCCTGCCAACAAGAAACCCAACACCATGAAGCCGCCCGGTGGCAGGATCATCAACAGATAGCCTTTGTATTCCGGGATCACTGTGGTTTCCAGAAACGCGAAGGCCGGCCCCAACAATAAATGGGCGTTGGCAAACAGGGTGCCTGCGCCCAACACTTCGCGGATGCCGCCGATCAGCGTCAGTGCAAAAGTGAATCCCAATCCCATCATCAAACCATCCATCGCGGCTTCACCCACACCGACTTTGGCGGCGAAGGCCTCCGCGCGACCGAGCACCGCGCAGTTCGCCACGATTAGCGCGATATACAGGCCGAGCACTTTATACAGATCGTGCGCCCAGGCATTCAGGCTCACGTCGACCAGCGTGACCAAGGTGGCGATCAGCACGATATAAACCGGGATACGCACGTCTGGGCTGATGAGGTTGCGCACCGCCGAGATGATGGAGTTGGAAGCCAGCAAAACGGCCGTGGTCGCCAGCCCCATTCCGAGGCCGTTGGTCGCGCTGCTGGTCACCGCCATGGTCGGGCACAAGCCAAGGATCTGCGCGAACACGATGTTGTTGTCCCACATACCGTCACGGCTGATGCGTCCGTAATTTCCGCTCATTTTTCGCCTCCTTGCGCTGCTGCGCCTTCAAGCATCGCAACGCGATTCTGTTCAAAGAACTCCAGCCCGCCTTTCACCGCATTCACCACGCCGCGCGGCGTGATGGTCGCTCCGGCGAACTGGTCGAATACACCGCCGTCCTTCTTCACGGCCCATTTTTCGATAGGCGGTTCACCCAGAAATTTTCCGTCGAAATCGAATATCCATTTCGCCTTGGCCGGTTCGATCTTGTCGCCCAGCCCCGGTGTCTCTTTGTGGCTGATGACGCGAACGCCGAGGATCTTGCCTTCGCGCGACACGCCCATCACACACACGATGTTGCCCGCATATCCGTGACCGATCACGCGATACACCACCGCTTCCACCTTGCCCGCACGGCGCCCGCGATACACCTGTACATCGCCCTCTTTGCCGCGCAGCGAGAGGGTATCTTTGAGCAGGTCGTTCTCGTATTCACCCGGCAGTACCTGCGTCAGCGATTGTTTTAAATCGGCCGCTTCCGACGCCTTGATGTCGGCTTCGGTGATGCGTGCCGCATAGGCCAGTGCCGCACTGGTGAGCAGTGCCACCCCCCCCAGCAGGATGCCCTGATAACTTAGCTTGCCGCGCAACTCGTCAAGGTTCATCTCACGCCTCCTTCTTCACGGACAGCGATACACCCTTGCGGTCGCGCCCGTAGATACGCGGTTTGACGTATTGGTCGATGATCGGTGCAACGGTATTCATGATCATGACGGCGAAGGCCACTCCTTCCGGATAACCGCCCCATGTCCGGATGATCCAGGTCAACACTCCACATCCCAAGCCAAAGATGAATTGCCCCAGCGCGGTATTGGGTGAAGTCACCGGATCGGTGACGATAAAAAATGCGCCCAACATCAAACCGCCCGTGAGCACGTGATACAGGGGGCCGGCATAGTGGTCGCCGTCAATGGCATTGAACAGCAGTGCCGGTACGGCCACGCCGAGCAGCATGGCGACCGGCGCGTGCCAAGTGATGATGCGGCGCGCGATGAGGAACAGTCCGCCTAACAGCAACAACACGGCGGCGGTCTCACCCAGACTGCCCGCCCGGCTGCCCCACAACATATCCAGCGGGACGTAATGACCCGCGAGCGCCTGATCCAATCCGATGCCGCGCGTGAACTCGGTTTTCACATGCCCGAGCAACGAAGCGCTGGCCATGCCGTCAATGGGCTGACTCAGAAATGTGATGCGCAAACTTTCCAACCAAGTGGGCGCATTCGCCGACCACAAAGGCGCGGGTGCAACCCAGGTCGTCATTTCCAGCGGGAATGAGATCAGCAGCATCACACGCGCCGCCATCGCCGGATTGAACACGTTCTGCCCCAAGCCGCCGAACACCTGCTTGCCGATGATGACGGCGAACAGACTGCCCAGCACCGCGATCCACCACGGCGCGTACGGCGGCAACGAGATCGCCAGCAACCACGCCGTCAAGATGCCGGAGCCATCCATCAAGGCGGGACGCACAGCGCGTGCTTGCAAGCGCAATACAAAGGCTTCACCCACGATGGCGGCGATCAGAGACACCGCCCATAAATTGACGGCAGGCCAACCGTACAACCAGAAACCGAACAGAGTGGCGGGTGTCAGTGCGAGTAACACCGTGCCCATCACTTTGCCGATGGAGTTGGGTGCGTGCGCGTGGGGTGAGTGGGCGATGCGGTTCATAATTTTTCCACATTCATAAATTGCGTCATTCCCGCGCAGGCGGGAATCCAGTGAAATAAACAGCCCGCGTAGCGGACTAAACCATGTTGTCCTGCTGCGCAGGAAATCATTGCACTATCTGGATTCCCGCCTGCGCGGGAATGACAACTCCGAAGATGGAATGAATTCATACCGCCTCCGCTTTGGCTGCGGCTTCCTTTGCCGCACGCTCTCTCGCTTCTTTGGCCGCCTTGCGTTTCGCTGCCGCTGCGGCGCGTTCAAGTTCGATGCGCCTGGTTCGTTCCAGGCGTTCCTCTGCCAGTTTCTTGGTGGCCTCTTGTTTCAACTTCGCGCGCTCCTGTGCCATCAGGTCACCCTTGGCAAAATTGAAGTACTGCACCAAGGGGATGCTGGACGGACACACGAACGAACAGCAACCGCACGTGATGCAATCCTTCAAGCCCAGTGAGACTGCACCATTGGAATCACCCGCGCGGATATGCGCCGCCATCTCCAACGGCAACAGACCGACCGGACAAGCCCGCACGCAACTGGAACAACGGATACACGCTGCGGGCTGTGTGCTGCCAATCTCGCGCGCGGACAACGCCAACACTCCGCTGCTGCCTTTGACCACCGGCACGGCGGCACCGGATAACTCGATCCCCATCATCGGCCCGCCCAACACCAGGCGTGCCGGCGTGTTGATAAAGCCGCCGCAATATTCAAACAAGGTCTCGACTAACGTACCGATGGGCACTTCCAGATTGGCCGGCGCAGCCAGCGCACCGCCGCTCACTGTTACCAGCCGCGACACCAACGGCCTGCCGAATCGCACCGCATCACGCACCGCATAAGCTGTCGCCACGTTATGCACCAACACGCCGATGTCGGCGGTACGACCATCGGCGGGGACTTCGAGTCCGGTCAACACGCGGATCATCTGCTTGTCCCAGCCCATGGGGTACATCGCGGGAACGGCGATCACTTTGACTTCGCTGCCCGCCGCCGCTGCTCTCATGGACTTCAGCGCCTCGGGTTTGTTTTCTTCGATACCCACGAGCACTTCGACTGCACCGACCGCCTGGCGAATGAGGCGTGCGCCTTCGATGACGTCCGCCGCACGTTCGCGCATGAGGCGGTCATCGCAGGTGATGTAAGGCTCGCACTCGCCGCCGTTGATGATGAGGGTGGACACATTGTTTTTGCGCGAGAGGTTCAGCTTCACGGCCGAAGGAAACGTCGCACCGCCCATGCCGACGATACCGGCCGCCGCCACACGCGCAGCGATCTGATCGGGTGTGAGCGAGAACGGATCGGCCACTTCTTCCGTCTGCATCCAGCGATCCTCACCGTCCGCTTCGATGGTGATGGTCGGCGCGGTCAATCCCGACGGATGCGCGGCGGGGAAATCACCGATCGCGAGAATGCGTCCGGAGGTGGGTGCGTGAACGGGCGCGGAGATGACACCCTGACTGGCCCCGATGAGTTGTCCTTTTAATACCTTGTCGCCCACGCTCACCAGCGGCGATGCGGGCGCACCCACATGTTGCTGCAAAGGCACGTGCAACAGCGCGGGCATTGGCAAGACCCGGATCGCACATTCCGCCGCCAACTCTTTGCGGCTTTCCGGATGCACCCCGCCGCGAAGTCGGAAGAGTTTCATGCCGCCTCCAAAGGTTTGTGCCAATACCAGCCATGCAAGGTCACGGGGATCGGCTGCAACTTGACCGACTCGGTGGGACAGACTTCCTCGCATTTACCGCAGGCAGTGCAGGCTTCGCGGAATACGGAATGGATCTGTTGTGCCGCCCCCATGATGGCATCGGTTGGGCAGACCTTGAAGCAGCGCGTGCAGCCGATGCAGATCTCTTCTTTTACTTCGGCCACCATCGGCACGCTGTCTTTCACCTCGGACAGGTTCGCTTCGACACCCAGCTTTAATGCCAATGCCTGCACCACGGCGCGACCGCCGGGTGGGCATAAAGTGATGGGCGCATGGCGATCCGCCAATGCCTGTGCCGCACCCGCGCAGCCGGGGAAGCCGCATTGCCCGCACTGCGAACCGGGCAGGATGGCCTGTATCTCCGCCACCAACGGATTGCCTTCCACGGCTAAACGGCGTGCGGAATAGCCGAGGAACAAGCCCATGACCGAACCGAGAATAGTCAGACTGACAACAGCGGTGAACATATCTATCTCCTGCATAACATTCGGGTAGGTTGGGCACGCTCTTGTGCCCGCGCGGAATCAATATCCGTCCAACGCGTGGGCACAAAAAGCGTGCCCAACCTGCAAATTAAGCCAAACCGGCGAAGCCCATGAAGGCCAAGGCCAACAAGCTTGCGGTGATAAATCCAATGGGTGCGCCGGCGAATGCGGGCGGCACTTGTGCCAACGCCAAGCGTTCACGCAAACCCGCAAACAACACCATCACCAAAGTAAACCCAACCGCCGAACCAAAGCCATACAACAGACTTTCCGCAAACGGCAACTTCTCTTGCGTGGTCAATAAAGGAATCCCCAGCACCGCGCAGTTGGTGGTGATGAGCGGCAGATAAATACCCAGCACCTGATACAACCCGGGGTTGGTCTTGCGCACCACCATCTCGGTGAACTGCACCACGACAGCGATGACCAGGATGTAGACGAGGATGCGCAGATACACCATGCCCAACGGCACCAGCAACCAATGCTCCAGCATCCAGCACGATGCCGAAGCCATGGTCATCACAAAAGTCGTGGCCAAGCCCATGCTGATCGCGGTATCGGTTTTTTTGGAGATGCCCATGAACGGGCACAGCCCCAGAAATTTCACCAGCACCACGTTGTTCACCAGCACGGTACTGAGCAGCAACAGCAAATATTCACTCATGGGCACCTCTAAAAATCCAGATTTCATCCCAACAGCTGCGTTGCGGAATAAATTTCTGGCTTACATATTATTTATATGCGGCGCGGCGAAATTTTTTCCGCGCCTTGCATTTGGGCGAACTCTGAATCTTTAGAGTCACCCATACATCGACGTTCTCCTGCGCTCCTATTCGCAAGCTCCGTGCCAAGGAAAGTCGCGCAGAAAAGAAATGCACAGAATCAGGCGTTAGGTATCAACACGCACCAGACAGGTGCAAATATTTAGTTGTCGTTGTCGGGTCGCGCGGAGTGGCGATGTAGCAAACACGACAAGCGACGGGCCATGCGGGCTTGTACGAGAGATGACATTTTCCCGGGCATGGATATTGCTGAATTACCGTTGTCATCTTGAAACGGAGCAGTCATGCCCAAGCAACCCGCATCAACCGATACGCCTGAGGAATTGGGCGGCGCTTTGCCGTCCCATCTGTTCCATCAGGCAGTCGCACAAGCCGCGCAGGCGATTTCGATCACCGACGCGCGTGCCAATATCCTGTACGCCAACGCCGCATTCCAGCGCATCACCGGCTACAAACAGAGCGAGCTCATCGGGCAGAACCAGTCCACCCTTTCTTACCGCGTCACCCCCAAGTTGGTGTACGAAACCTTGTGGGCGCAGATCAAACGCCAACGCCCCTGGAACGGCCTGCTGGTGAACAAACGCAAAGATGGCAGCCGTTATCTGGCGGACGTGACGATCACTCCCGTGGTGGATGAAGAAGGAATAACCACGCACTTCCTGGGCATGCAACGCGATGTGACCGAGGTGCACCGCCTGGAACGCCAGGTGCAAAATCAAAAAGCCCTGATCGAGTCGGTCGTCGATTCGGCGCAAGTCGCCATCGTGTTACTGGACGACCGAGAACGCGTCGTGCTCGACAATCAGGAATACAAGAAGCTGGTCAGCGACCTGGGCAAGGAACCCGCCCTCAAGATTCTGGCGGCGCTGCGTTCCCAACTGGGCGCCGCATTCGCGAAAGCACATGACACGCACCGCAACATCGCCGCGCGCGAAATCTGCATCGAGTTGGCGAACAATCACACCCGCTGGTTCTCGTGTGCGGTGTCCTGGTTCGAGGAACAGGATGTCGGCGCCGATGCGTTCTACGAACCGCAACGCCGCCACTATCTGCTGCTCACCATCCAGGACATCAGTCAACTCAAGCAGCAGCAGGAAGCGCTGCGCATCAATGGTCTGCGTGCCGTGCTCTCCGAACAAGAGCGCATCCAGGGATTGCGCGAGACACTGGCAGGTGCGGTGTATCAACTGGAAGGCCCGCTCAATATGCTGAGTGCGGTCGCCCACATGATGGAGCGGCGACTTTCGAACACACCGCCATCGGCACTGAGCGGTGGCAACGGTTTGCTTTCTGCCAGTGCGCTCGAAGAGGCGATACAAAAAAGTCGCCAAGCACTGGAAGCACTGCGTGCCTGCATACCGGAGCAGATCAGCGAAGAGATGCAACCCGTCGATCTCAATGAAGTGATCGCAGACCTGTTGAAACTGACGACGAGCGATTTATTGGGGGCCGGCATTGTGGTGGATTGGGTACCCTCGGGCACGCCCGCCAGGATGGCCGGCCACCCTGCACAGCTTGCCAACTTGTTCAAACAATTGCTCGCAAACGCCATCGAGGCGGTCAATCTCAAACGGGGCGGACGGCGCGAGATCAGAATCAACTGCCTGCAACATGTCGATCATTTCGAAATTCTGCTTGAGGATAGCGGCCCCGGTATCGCGGACGACATTCGCAACAAAGCCTTCCAACCCTTCTTCACGACTAAAGGGGCGGCACAGCAACATCTTGGCCTCGGCCTCGCCATGGCACAGGAAGTGGTGAGCCAGCATGGCGGCACCATCGACTTCGACCCCGCGTTTAACAACGGATGCCGAGTGCGCGTTCAGCTGCCGGGTTCGAAAGGAGTGGTTCATGTCTAACGCGCGCGCGGAAGGATGGGCAGAGTACGAACTCGATCTGCTTCGTTCCGAACTGGAGACCTTGTATCTGGTGAGCAAAGTGTTGTCGCATTCGCTCGACTTCAAACAGACACTGGATGGCGTATTGAATGCACTGCACGAAGGCATGGCGCTGGAGCGCGGCATGGTCAGCCTGATGGATGTCGCCAGCGGCGAGTTGCAAGTGTCGCTGGTGTATGGCGTATCCGACACGGTCACTGAAGAGGTGAGCTACCTGCCGGGCGAAGGTGTGGTGGGCAATATCCTGAAGAGCGGCAACAGCATCGTGGTGGATTGCATCATGGACGAGCCGCGCTTCCTCAGTCGCATGGGCATCTACAACCCGCAGGGCTCCTTCGTTGGCGTCCCGATCCGCATCGGCAAAAAAGTGGTCGGCGTGTTGGCAGCACAACCCGCACCCGGCATGAAGAAGTTGCTCAAAGAATATCAGCGCTTCCTGGAGATGGTGGCTAACTTGATCGGCCAAAGCGTGCGCCTGTCGCATGAAGTGGCGCAGGAGAAGATGGAGATCGTGGCAGAGCGCGATGTGTTGCGGCGCAGCGTGCGCAGCCAGTTCGGCTTCGACAACATCATCGGCCACACCCAATCGATGAAGAAGATCTTCGAGCAAGTGCGCCTGGTGGCCAAGTGGAACACCACCGTGTTGATTCGCGGCGAGACGGGCACCGGCAAGGAACTCATCGCCAACGCCATCCACTACAACTCGCCGCGTGCGCGCGGCAGCTTCGTCAAACTGAACTGTGCGGCGCTGCCCGAAACATTGCTGGAATCGGAATTGTTCGGCCACGAGAAAGGCTCGTTTACCGGCGCGGTGGCGCAACGCAAGGGCCGCTTCGAACAGGCCGAGGGCGGCACCGTGTTTCTCGACGAGATCGGCGAGATCTCCGCCTCGTTCCAAGCCAAACTGCTGCGCGTGTTGCAGGAAGGTGAGTTGGAACGTGTCGGCGGCACCAAGACCATCAAGGTGGATGTGCGCGTGGTTGCCGCGACGCACCGCGATCTGGAAGCCGAGGTGGAGAAAGGCCGCTTCCGGGAGGACTTGTATTACCGCCTCAACGTGATGCCGCTGTACCTGCCCCCTGTGCGTGAACGCATGGAAGACGTACCCGAGATCGCGCGCTTTCTGGTGGACAAGATCGGCACCAAGCAAGGTCGCCCACTCACCTTGGCCGATGCCGCGCTGCGTGTATTGATGCACCACGACTGGCCGGGCAATGTGCGCGAATTGGAGAATTGTCTGGAACGCGCCTCTGTGATGACAGAAGGAAACCAGATCGACCGCGATGCGATTCTGCTCACCGGCATCGACGAGAAGATTTCGACTAGCCACGGTGCCGTGCAAAGCCTGAACCTTGACGACCCCAATCTCGACGAACGCGAACGGGTCATCGCCGCGCTCGAACAAGCGGGCTGGGTACAAGCCAAAGCCGCGCGACTGCTCGACATGTCTCCGCGCCAAATCGCTTATCGCATCCAGACGCTGAATATCAAGGTAAGGCAGATTTAGGCGGTTCATCAAAACGGAAGCTAGAACTTTTCCCCAAGTGTTCCCCCTCCCTAATCCCTCCCCCGGTGGGAGAGGGACTAAACCCAGCGCTATGCCGAACTAGCTCCCTCTCCCACCGGGGGATAACCAGCGACTTGCACGGCTTTATCGTGCTTGGTCGAATGGCTAGTTGTTTCATCAGGGATTAGGGAGGGGGAACACTCTTTAACTGCCCCGCCAACCGCTTGTCAAAAATGCAGGCATGCAATTTGCTGTTCTATCCCCAAGCTTGAAAAAGCGACAAATCGACCCACCACATCGGACAAACAAAATTGCCGATGTATTTTCCAATTTACAAGAGATAGAAGAGACCACTATGGCAATCAAAGATATCAAAGCATTTTCCGAAAAAGCCAGGACCGATTCCGAGTTGAAAGAAAAACTGGCTGCCTGCCAAAAAGTGCGCGAGTTACTCACGCTGGCCAAAGAAAACGGTTTCAATTTCATTGAAGATGAGATGTACCCGCCCAATGAACCGCAATTCACTGCGGATCAGCTTTCCGAGAGAATGGCCAAAGCCCTTCTTCGCGCCTAAACAGAATGAGCAAGACGAACAACGAGAACCGGGGAGCAGTCCGGTTCTTTGTCACCTACACTGGCGTCAAATTACCGTTCAAGCTGGTGAATGAATTGCAGCCGAGCGAAGTAGAAAATCGCAACACCTTCTTTCGCGGATATTTCGACGAACAAGACCGGCTCACCGGTTTCGACAAACTCGCCTACGGCGAGACCGAGCTGTCGCATGGCTACACCTATCATGCCAATGGCAAACTTGAGCAAGCCAGGATCACCGACATCGATGGTGAGGTCACTGAATTGACATTCGATGCCGGGAGCATCACCGATTGACTCCGGACCCGGCAAAGATCGGCGCGGTCAACTCTGTTCTCACCAATCAGGACGACCATCTGTGGCTGGAATTCTGGCGCGACCAATACACCGATTTCCACCAGTCACGGGTCAATCCGCTACTAGCCGGTTCTGGTCCTGCCTTGAATTGACGCAGGGTAGCCGTGTGTTTGTGCCACTCTGCGGCAAGAGCCAGGACATGCTCTGGTTGGCCCAACAAGGTCATGAAGTGATCGGCGTTGAATTAAGCCCGGTGGCCGTGGCAGGACTCTTCCGCGAAAACGGCTTGCAGCCTGCTCTACAGCGGATGGGACGTATTTCGAGAAGCTGGAGAGTGGCCAGTTAAACGGGAGCGATTCAGCCCTCGTAGTTTTGAACGGGGATCGAAGCTTGTCTTTCTTCCCTGTTTCCAGTAACTTGCGTCCCTCGCTAGGGGTCTGCCCGAGAAATATAAAATCGCGGCAGTGAGACACACCCTTTGAACCTGTACGGGTCATGCCGTCGTAGGGAAGCATTCTTCCGATGCTTCCCCCTAATTTTGGAGCATCAAATGAACGCCAATCCGCAATTCTTAGCTAGCACCGCTCACGTTGATGCAGCCGCCGTGAAACCGTTGCCGAATTCGCGCAAGGTCTATGTGCAGGGTTCGCGTCCTGACATTCAAGTGCCCATGCGCGAGATCACACAAGCTGAGACACCCGCCAGCATGGGCGCGGAAGTGAACCCACCGGTTTATGTGTATGACTGCTCCGGCCCTTACACCGACCCCGCCACCAAGATCGACATTCGTTCCGGTTTGGCCGAGATGCGCGCGGGTTGGATCGCCGAGCGTGATGATACCGAGGCATTGTCTCGCTTGAGCTCTGACTATGGTCAGCAACGTCTGAATGACCCCGCATTGGCCGACATGCGTTTCAACCTGCAACACACGCCACGCAAAGCGAAACCGGGCAAGAACGTGACGCAGATGCACTACGCGCGCCAGGGCATCATCACGCCGGAGATGGAATACATCGCCATCCGCGAGAATCAGCGTGTGGACGGTATGAGCGAGATGATGCTGAAACAACATCCGGGCGAGAACTTCGGTAAGGCGATGCCGAAAAAGATCACACCCGAGTTCGTGCGCGCCGAAGTGGCCGCAGGCCGCGCCGTTATCACCGCCAACATCAACCATCCTGAAATTGAACCGATGATCATCGGGCGCAATTTCCTGGTGAAGATCAACGCCAACATCGGCAACTCCGCGCTGGGTTCCAGCATCCAGGAAGAAGTCGAGAAGATGACGTGGGCGATTCGCTGGGGCGGTGACACGGTAATGGATTTGAGCACTGGCAAGAACATCCATGAGACCCGCGAGTGGATCATCCGCAATTCCCCTGTCCCAATTGGGACTGTGCCCATCTACCAAGCACTGGAGAAGGTGAACGGCAAAGCGGAAGACCTGACTTGGGAGATATTCAAAGACACACTGATCGAGCAAGCCGAACAAGGTGTCGACTACTTCACCATCCACGCGGGTGTGTTGTTGCGCTACGTCCCGATGACGGCGAACCGCATGACCGGCATCGTGTCACGCGGCGGCTCTATCATGGCGAAGTGGTGCTTGGCGCATCACAAAGAGAATTTCCTCTACACGCACTTCGAAGAGATTTGCGAGATCATGAAGGCGTATGACGTGACCTTCTCGCTGGGCGACGGCCTGCGTCCCGGCTCGATCTACGACGCCAACGACGAAGCGCAATTGGGCGAGTTGAAAACGCTGGGCGAGCTCACGGATATCGCGTGGAAACATGACGTGCAAGTGATGATCGAAGGCCCCGGCCACGTACCGATGCATATGATCAAAGAGAACATGGACCTGCAACTGAAGTGGTGCAAGGAAGCACCGTTCTATACCCTCGGCCCGCTCACGCAGGACATCGCCCCCGGTTATGACCACATCACTTCTGCCATCGGCGCGGCGATGATTGGCTGGTTCGGTACGGCTATGCTGTGCTACGTCACGCCCAAGGAACACCTGGGACTGCCCAACAAGGCGGACGTAAAGGAAGGCATCATCACCTACAAGATCGCCGCCCATGCCGCCGACCTCGCCAAAGGTCATCCCGGCGCTCAGGTACGCGACAACGCCATGAGCAAAGCGCGTTTCGAGTTCCGCTGGGAAGACCAGTTCAACCTCGGCCTCGACCCGGACCGTGCGCGCAGTTTCCACGACGAGACCCTGCCCAAAGAGTCCGCCAAGATCGCCCACTTCTGCTCGATGTGCGGACCGCATTTCTGCTCCATGAAAATCAGCCAGGACGTGCGCGACTTTGCTGCTAAAGAGGGGCTATCCGAACAGATGGCTTTGGAAAAAGGCATGGAAATCAAATCCATCGAGTTCGTGAAACAAGGCGCCGAGGTTTATCACAAGGCTTGATGATGGAATGCCGTTGCGGGTGTGGTGCGTGTTGCATCGCACCGTCCATCACTTCACCGTTACCCGGTATGCCGCTGGGCAAACCTGCGGGTGTTCCGTGCATTCAACTGGACGATGAACTGCGTTGCAAGCTATTTAACTATCCAGAGCGCCCTGCCTTTTGTGGCGGATTGCAGCCTTCGGCGGAGATGTGCGGCGAATCACGTGTGCAGGCGATGCAGTGGCTATCAAGCTTGGAGCTTGCCACGCGACCCTCGGTATAATCGCACCATGTCATGCAGCTATTCCTTGTTCCAATCTGTTGAAATCACTGCCGTTTCACCCTGTAGCGGTCATTGCACGACTGTGTTGGGTGACGATGTGTGCCGCAGTTGCCTGCGCACTTTCGAAGAGATCACGCGCTGGATAGAGATGAGCCACGCTGAACGCTGCGCAGTGAACCAACGTATCGCAATTTCGAAAACTAATGGATTCCCGCCCGAACGTAGCCAGGCTTATCCTGAGCGACTCGAAGGACGGGAATGACACTCTAAATGGACATCATCCTGTTACTCAAAGCAGCCATCCTTGGCGTAGTCGAAGGTCTGACCGAATTCCTTCCGATCTCCTCCACGGGACACTTGATTCTTGTCGGTGATCTATTGGACTTCAACGACGAGCGCGGCAAGGTGTTCGAGATCGTCATCCAGTTCGCCGCCATTCTCGCCGTGTGCTGGGAATACCGCGCCAAGCTGACTTCAGTTGCCTCGGGATTGGTACAAAAACAGGAAGCCGCGCAACGCTTCACCTTCAATCTCTTCATCGCCTTTCTGCCGCTAGCCATACTCGGGTTGCTGTTCGGTAAAGCAATCAAAGCTCACCTGTTCTCGCCCTTGCCCGTTGCGTTGGCTTTTATCATCGGCGGGTTCATCATTCTGTGGGCGGAAAAACGTCAACATACTGAGCACATCCGTAACGTGGACGATATGCACTGGAAGGATGCGCTGAAGATGGGCTTGGCACAGGCACTGGCTTTGATCCCCGGAACATCACGCTCGGGCGCGACCATCATCGGTGGTTTATTTTTCGGGTTGAGCCGCAAGGCAGCGACGGAATTTTCGTTTTTCCTCGCCATTCCCACGCTGACAATGGCGACTTTGTACGAAGTGGTAAAGTACCGCGACCAGTTCCACACCGAAGATTTGGGCATCTTTCTGGTCGGCTCCATCACGTCATTCGTCAGTGCTTTCATTGCTGTGCGCGGCCTGTTGCGCTATATAAGCCGTCACGATTTCACTATATTCGCTTGGTATCGGATCTTATTTGGATTGATCGTGCTTGCAACTTCTTACTTCGGCTTGGTGAATTGGTCTGCTAACTAGCACCCTAAAATTCCCCATGCAGATAAATTGTAAATTCGGTACCATACGCGACGAAATTTCGAAAATAATCAGTGCCCGTTAGAAACGATTCTATTTCTAGCCTTATTGTTGGGGGTATACGAATTGTTTAATTTTATTAAAGCAAGTCGCGGTTCGATTCAGCTCAAGCTGTTTATCTCTTTGACGGCTATTGTCGCGCTCAGCCTGACTACCATCTTGGCTACTCAAGCTTATTTGGTTCAGGAGTATTTCATACGCCAAGCCGAAGCCAATCTGCGTAGCAGCAATTATCTGTTGAGCCGTGTTCTGGCCGATCCCATGTTCGAAAAGGATCTGAATTTATTGCAGAGCAGACTGCAAGCCATCCAATTGAAATTGCCACTTTGCAATTTTCAACTCAAAGATAATGTGGGGACGGTTGTTTACAAGGTCGGCGAAGTCAACTCTCATGTCGATACAGATTTCGATCCCAACAGTCATGACGGTTGCCATAACACGGTCATACCTGTCATACACGGAGATGAGTTGCTCGGTACGATGCGAATGGGAGTTCGGACGGATGATATCGCACAAGCTCGCAAAGACCTGATCCAGCAAAGCGCGTTGTTCTCATTGCTATGGTTTGCACTGTTCATGCTGCCCTTCTTTTTGCAGATACGCCGTATGGTAAGCCCGCTAAGCAACTTATCCGACGCCGCAAGACAGTTCGCCAAGGGGAACTTGGATTATCCTGCACCCACTCTGGTGCCGGGAGATGACGAGATATCACAATTGACTACCAGCTTTCAGGGCATGGCTCAGGCCTTGGTGCAGAACAGAGACTTTCAAGCCGCGAGTTTAGCTGCGATCAGTGACGAAAAATCCACTTTGGACACCTTGCTGGCAACGTTGCCGGTCGGTGTGTTCTTTGCCGACCGCACACACATCCGTTACTGCAACTCGGCATTCCGCCGTATGTGTCTGACCAATCCCGATGAGCAATTAGTCGGATTGAGGAACGAAGCTTTGCTGACTTTCCTTGGACAAATTGTGGCCGAGGCGGATGTTTTCCTGAAGAGTGTTGCCGAAATCCTCGCCTCATACACGTTGTCCGAACCGAAGTACCTTGAATTGAAAGACGGACGAATTCTCCGCCTGACATCCAACACTGTCATCGCACCGGAGAATCGCGGCTACTTGGGCCGCTTCTGGATGTTCGAGGATGTGACTCAAGAAAAATTGCGGTTGCAGACTGCTGAATTACGCGCTGAACGAGATGCATTAACCCTGCTCTATAACCGTCAACGTTTCGATAACGATCTTCCACGCTTGTTTGCCCAGGCAGAACGCGATCAATCCAAACTGTCCATAATGATTTTTGATCTTGATGACTTCAAGCCAATCAATGACCTGCATGGCCATGCCTCGGGAGACATCGTCCTCAAACGTGTCGCCCAGACACTTTCCATGCAATTGCGCCGTAACGAAGTTCTGTATCGAATCGGGGGCGATGAATTTGCTTTGTTGTTGATCAACACCAGTGATGAGGAGTTGGCTATTTTGGCTGGACGAATCGTTTCTTCGATCGGATCGCTTGAGTTCGATTTCAACGGTGCGAATGTAAAGGTCGGATGCAGTCTGGGAATCTCCCGATTCCCGCAAGATGCGTCAACACCTCAGGCCTTGTTGCAGAGCGCGGATCACGCCATGTACGAGGCAAAACAGGGTGGAAAGAACAATTGGGTGATGCGCGCCAAGTCAGCCGAATAAATCGTTTCAGTTCTGCTCCCAAGGCAGGTTGGCAGCACGCCATCCTCCCGTGATATTGCGCTGGTTATTGGTGTTCTTGTCGCCTTCGAATCCTTCCAGGATGTTGTAACAATCTGGGAAGCCGGATTGTGTTGCCGCCATCGCGGCGAAGTGGGATCGTTGGCCGCTTCTGCACAAGAACATCACCAGCGACTCTTTGTCCACTTGCTGATCAAGTGCCGCCAGAAAATTCGGATTTTGCTTCATACCCGGATAGGTCGCCCACTCAATTTCCACCGCATTGGGCACGCGGCCCACCCAATCCAATTCTGCCCGGCTGCGCACATCAACGATTTTGGCTCCGGGCGCGGATCGCAAAATCTCATACGCTTCAGCCGGGGTCAGCGCGCCCTCATAAGGCAGGTTTGATTCTTTGGCGCGTTGTTGCGCTTTGTTTAAGATTTCGGTGATTTTTCCCATAGTGGTCTTTCTATCGTTTTCGGTTCGAATCGCCAGTGTTATTCTCCTGACCTCGTCAACATACTATCCCAAGACACATGAAAAAACACCCGCACACCCATGTGCATGAAAAATCCGCCGCCTTTGAACCTGCGCATCCGGTGCGCTTTGCGGCTGCGCGCAAGAGCACCTGGGTCAGCATCCTCATCAATTTATTTTTGACGCTAATTCAAGTACTGGCCGGCTATTTCGGGAGATCACAATCGTTGATGGCGGACGGCTTGCATTCGTTTGCCGATCTTTTATCGGATGTTTTGGTCCTGTTCGCCAACCGTCACGGCAACAAGCATGCCGATGCCGACCATCCCTACGGACATGCACGTATCGAGACTGCCGCTTCGCTCATTCTAGGTGCCAGCCTTGCCGCCCTCGGCATAGGCTTGCTTATCGCGGCGGGTATACGCCTGCAACATCCCGAACACGTGCAAGCCGTCCATCCTTTAACCTTATGGGTCGCCATCATTGCGCTGGCCGCAAAAGAAGGGATGTTTCGCTACATGCTTGCCGTGGCACAACGTGTGCGCTCCCAGATGCTGGTGGCAAATGCCTGGCATGCCCGCTCGGATGCCGCATCTTCATTGGTCGTTATCGTGGGTATCGTGGGCAACCTGCTGGGTTATACCTTCCTCGATCTAGTGGCAGCTGCCGTCGTCGGCGTGATGATCGCCCACATGGGAATCAAATTTTCGCGTGATGCGCTCCTTGAGTTGGTGGATACCGGTTTGGATGAAGAAGAGGTACGTGCCATTCGCAACACCCTTAAATCCACTCCCGGTGTGATCGGCCTGCACGAATTGCGTACACGCAAGATGGCAGACAATGCACTTGTTGATGCGCACATCATGGTCGATCCGAAGATCAGCGTCTCTGAAGGCCACTTCATTGCTGAAGCAGCGCGCATCGGCGTGTTGAAACATCACCATGTGATGGATGTGATGGTGCATATCGATCCCGAGGATGATGCCAAGGCCAGACCCAACATCCATCTGCCGCAAAGGCATTTATTGATGGCGCACCTGCAAAGCAGGCTGGGTGAAAGTTTGCCGCCCTCAACCCGTACTGTCCTGCATTACCTAGCCGGAAAAGTAGAGGCTGAATTGTTGCTCGATGTTCCGGTCGACCTGGCAGAACTGCAACGCAAATGCTCGGCTATTTCAGCTGATGATCCTTATTTCCATACCATCCGTGTCTTTCAAGCAGCCGCACCAGAATAGTGCGTCAAATTCACAATTTGCCCCATTCAGGGGCGTGCTTTGTCAATCCCCCGCGCAAACAAATATGGCACAATGCGCGTCTTGCAGGATTAGGGGTGGTGGCACATTTTCTGCTGTAGCCAACGCGTTACACCTTGGATAGGTTTCATCAAATAACATCGCTTACTTTTTATTTTGGGAGATACGAGTATGTCTAAAACAGCCGCCGACGTTCTGAATCTAATCAAGGAACAGGGCATCAAATTTGTCGATCTGCGCTTCACCGATACGCGAGGCAAGGAACAACACGTTGGTGTTCCAATTTCCCATTTCGATGAAGATAAATTCGAGTCCGGTCACGCCTTTGATGGCTCATCCATTGCCGGCTGGAAAGGCATTCAAGCCTCAGACATGCTTTTGTTGCCTGATCCTGATTCTGTTTATGTTGATCCATTCTTTGACGAGCCCACCATCGTTTTGTCCTGTGATGTAATCGAGCCGACTGACGGCAAGGGTTACGATCGCGATCCGCGCTCCATCGCAAAACGTGCCGAGGCATATCTGAAATCTTCCGGCGTGGGTGACACTGCCTACTTCGGCCCCGAACCCGAATTCTTCATTTTCGATTCCGTTGAATGGAAGATCGACATGTCCGGTTGCTACGTCAAGATCGGTTCTGAAGAAGCGGCTTGGGCCAGCGGTGAAAAGTTCGAAGGCGGCAACACCGGCCACCGTCCAGTGGTCAAGGGGGGTTACTTCCCCGTTCCTCCTGTTGACAGCCTGAACGATATCCGCGCTCAGATGTGTATCCTGCTTGAAGAGATCGGCATTCCCGTCGAAGTACATCACCACGAAGTTGCAACTGCCGGACAATGTGAACTGGGTACCAAATTCAACACGCTGACCAAGCGCGCCGATTGGACACAAACGCTCAAATACGTGATCCACAACGTCGCTCACCAATACGGCAAGACCGCCACATTCATGCCCAAGCCTATCGTTGGCGACAACGGTTCCGGCATGCACGTGCACCAATCCATTTGGAAGGGCGGCAAGAACCTGTTCGCTGGCAACGGTTATGCAGGGCTGTCCGATACCGCGTTGTACTACATCGGCGGCATCATCAAACACGCCAAAGCATTGAACGCGATCACCAACCCAGGCACCAATTCCTACAAGCGTTTGGTTCCCCACTATGAGGCACCGGTCAAGTTGGCGTACTCGGCAAAAAACCGTTCCGCTTCGATCCGTATTCCTCACGTCGCCAGCGACAAGGCTCGCCGCATCGAAACGCGCTTCCCGGACCCTTCTTCCAATCCGTACCTGTGTTTCGCCGCGTTGTTAATGGCAGGTTTGGATGGCATCCAGAACAAGATCCACCCGGGAGATCCGGCAGACAAGAACTTGTACGATCTGCCTCCGGAAGAAGACGCAAAGATCCCAACCGTATGTGCTTCGCTGGATGAAGCGCTTGCCGCTTTGGACAAAGACCGCGAGTTCCTGACACGCGGTGGTGTTTTCTCCAACGACTTCATCGATGCCTACATCGACCTGAAGATGGAAGAGGTCAACAAGATTCGCATGACCACACACCCGGTCGAATTCGAGATGTACTACAGCCTGTAATCGTTTTATAGCAATCAATAAAAACGGAGCCAAAGCGGCTCCGTTTTTATTTGCGACTTCCATGACGCGTTTGTCACGTGTCAATCGTTATCCTATACTCCGCCCAGTGATTATTCAGGTACAACCATGAAGCTCTTTTCGCTGTTGTTACTAATCTGCGCCTCGTCATTCAGCGGCGCTGCTGCTGCGGAGATCTATAAACGGGTCGATGCCGACGGTCATGTAACCTATTCCAGTGCACCCATCAAAGGGTCAAAGAAACTGCTACTGGAACCGTTGCCTACCATGACGCCGCAACCCAAAGCGCGTCCACGTTCAGAAGGCTTTCCCAAAGTCGACAGCCAGACCCAAACCCGGCGCGACGACACACGGCGCAAGATTCTGGAAGACGAACTCGCCACCGAAACTGCCGCGCTGGAAGATGCGCGTACTAGACTGAAAGAGGCAGAAGACACCCCCGAGGTTTACAAGACAGCAGACGGCCAGACACTGCGCAACGTGGCGAAATATGAAGAAAAGGTGAATGCGCATCGCGATGCGGTGGAGCTACATGAAAATAATGTGCGGGCATTAAGAACTGAGCTTTCCAACCTGAAATAAAATTCTTTGGCATGTTTTCTGCTCATTAGATCCGCATGCCAGCCACACTCCCCACTCTGGAACACATCAGCACTGCCGTCATCCTCCTGGACGGCGAGTCGCGTATAGCGTATCTGAATCCTGCTGCAGAAAATTTGTTTGCGGTCAGCAACAGCAACCTGCTGGGCCATCCACTTCTGCATGCCTTCAGCAACACCGAGCAATTATGGTCTGCCATCCAATCCGCGTTGGTGAATCATGGCAGCCACATCGAACATGACATGATGCTGGGCACCCACACCCTGCCCAACAGGCTGCACTTGAGCTGCACGGTGACACCGATCAATTTGGATCAATTCGCGTTGCTGCTGGAGTTCCACACCATCGACCGCCCTTTGAAAATGGCGCGTGAAGAACAGATGCTGGATCAGACGCAGGCCAATCGCATGCTGTTGCGCAATCTGGCACACGAGATCAAAAACCCACTCGGGGGTATACGCGGAGCTGCCCAATTATTGGAACAGGAACTGGAAAAACCGGCATTGCGGGAATACACCCAAGTGGTGATCCAGGAAGCCGATCGCTTGCGTTCTTTGATGGAAAAATTACTCTCACCGCAAGTCGCGCCCCATTTTAGTGCGCTGAATATCCACGAAGTCTTGGAACGAGTACGCAGCGTGGTGTTGGCCGAACTTTCCGAAGGTCTGCTCATACGGCGCGACTATGACCTGAGTCTTCCGGAACTGCATGGAGACAAGGAACAATTGATCCAGGTCATTCTCAACATCGTTCGCAATGCTGCACAGGCCATGAAAGGACATGGCACCATCACCTTCCGTACCCGAATTACACGCCAAGTCACGTTGATGAAAAAATTGCATCGGCTTGCCATTGCAGTTCAGATCACAGACAACGGTCCCGGTATCCCCAGGCATCTGCGGGACAAAATCTTCTACCCACTGGTCTCGGGACGCGCCGATGGACACGGGCTGGGACTCACACTGGCGCAAGACTTTGTCAGCCAACACCAAGGCAGTATCGAATTTGAAAGCGAACCGGGCCGCACCTGTTTTACGGTCATGCTCCCTCTCACCAACCTGGAAAAATCAACATGAGCAAAGCCGTATGGATTATCGACGACGACCGTTCTATCCGCTGGGTGCTGGAAAAAGCGCTGGGACGCGAACAGATCGAATTCAAGAGTTTCGCATCGGCTGACGAAGCGCTGGCAGCACTTCCTGCCGGACTGCCGCAGATGGTCATCAGTGACATCCGCATGCCGGGCAGTTCGGGACTGGATCTGCTGCAGATCTTGCGCCGCGACTATCCGGCGTTGCCCGTCATCATCATGACCGCGTATTCCGACCTGGAAAGTGCAGTGTCGTCTTTCCAGGGCGGCGCCTTCGAATATCTGCCCAAACCTTTCGATGTCAATCACGCGGTCGAGTTGATCCGCCGCGCGTTGGCGCAAAGTCAACGCAAGAACACAGGCAGTCCCGAATTGCCCGATGCACCGGACATCCTCGGCCATGCCCCCGCCATGCAGGAAGTATTCCGCGCAATTGGTCGCCTCGCACAATCCAACGCCACCGTTCTCATCAATGGTGAATCGGGTACGGGCAAGGAACTCGTCGCACAGGCATTGCATCGGCATAGCGCCCGTTCGGACAAACCCTTCGTCGCCATCAACACCGCCGCGATCCCAAAAGACCTGCTCGAATCCGAATTATTCGGGCATGAGAAAGGCGCCTTCACCGGTGCCGCCGCAACCCGTCGCGGGCGTTTTGAACAAGCCGAAGGCGGCACCCTGTTCCTCGATGAGATCGGCGACATGCCTGCGGAATTACAAACACGGTTGTTGCGCGTGTTATCAGACGGCAACTATTACCGCGTGGGCGGACATCAGCCCATCAAAGCGAATGTGCGCATCATCGCCGCCACGCACCAAAACTTGGACGAGCGTGTGAAGCAGGGCTTGTTCCGCGAGGACTTGTTCCACCGCCTCAACGTGATCCGCCTGCGGCTCCCCCCATTGCGCGAACGTCGTGAAGACATCCCCGTGCTGGCTAAACACTTTCTGCAGAAAAGTGCCAAAGAATTAGGCGTGGAACAAAAAGTATTGAGCGAAGCGGCTCTGAACTACCTCTCCGCGCAAGATATCCCTGGCAACGTGCGTCAGTTGGAGAATCTATGCCACTGGCTCACCGTGATGACACCGACACAACAAGTGGAGATCGCTGACCTGCCTGCCGAATGGCGCGATGGTGCGCAAGCCGCCCCAGCCGTCAGCGATTGGCGCGCGGCACTGGCCCAGCAAGCCGCGACGGCGCTGCAACGCAATGATTCGAACATCCTTGACACGCTCACCAAGGAATTCGAACGCACGCTCATCACGCAAGCATTGCAGCACACCGGTGGACGACGCATCGAAGCCGCCACACTGCTCGGCATGGGTCGCAATACTCTGACGCGGAAGATTCAGGAATTAGGGTTGGATAACGGGAACGAGTAAGGCTAGTGCTTCTTGCCAGCCTTCTTCCACACACCCGTGATGGGTTGCTGATCTTTACTCTCGCCCAAGACGGACAAACCGTACATCTCGGAAAGTGTGCGTAGCAGCGTGTAATGGTTGATGTGCTGTTCCGATTTGCCCGGCTTCACCATTTCACCCACAAAGAGAGTCGCGATGTGGTTCCCTTCGTTGCCATTGTCTTCATCCCACGTCACGATGAGCAAGCTGTTATGCGTCATCGCCCACTGCGCGTACTGCTCAATGTGCCGTGCCAACCAGGCATCGCCCTGTTCGATGCTGCCATCGTGCATGTCGTTGCGCTGATCGGGCACGATCAATGAGACCGTTGGCAGTTGTGTGAAATCTTGCGGGAATGAAGTGAAAGGCTGATTGAACGCGGCGAGTTCTTTCCAATTCGCCGACGGATTGTGTTTGCGCATGTAAGCACCGTACATGCAACCTTCGTAGCCCGCCTCGGGCAATGACTCCGAATAACTGGCGAAGCTCAAGCCCTTCTCGATCAATGCGCCCCCAAGATTCTCCCCTTTCAGTTCCAGCGGACAAGTGTTACTGGTGATGCCGCGCGTAGTGCCGGAGAACAACGCCAAATAGTTCGGCTGGCTGGGATGGGTGACGCCATACGAGTTGGTGAACAACACACCGCGTTGCGCGAGGGCATTAATGTAAGGCGCATCGGGATTGCCGATGATCTTGGAATAACCCCGGTTCTCTTCCACCACGATGACGATGTGATCGGGACGGGGCAAAGCAACTTCTGCCGCGAGCGCAGATTGAGCGACACAGAGGAACGCAAAAGAAAATAGCGATTTCAGGAACTCACTCATCTTGATCGGAAGTCGGCGCAGAAGTATTGGCCTCATCGAGCGGTTTCTTCTTCGGGCGGTTTTTACTCGGGTCAGCAAAGTTGAAGCGCCCTGCCAACACACACCCCTTCATACCGATGTCGCAGGGTTTGTTCAGCACCTTCTGGCACTTGTCATCAACCTCATGCGGACAACCCCAACCGCCCATGTGCGTATTCCTTAGGCCTTTTTCACGAACTCGGTCTTCAACTGCATCGCACCGATGCCGTCGATCTTGCAGTCGATGTCGTGATCGCCATCCACCAAACGGATGTTCTTCACCTTGGTGCCAACCTTCACAACGGAAGACGAACCTTTGATCTTCAGGTCCTTGATGACCGTCACGGTATCGCCATCGACCAGCACATTGCCGAAAGCATCTTTGAAGACTTTGGCTTGCTCACCTGCTTCAGCAGTCGCTGTCTTGCTCCACTCCCAGCCGCACTCAGGGCAGACGTAGTTGTCACCGTCTTCGTAGGTGAAAGGAGAATCGCATTTAGGGCATTTAGGTAGATCGGACATAGCTTCCTTAAATTCAAATCAGTAAAAATTATTGAGGATAAAAACTCACTCGCCTTAGGCCGCAATGCGATCCCACGGCTGAATATTTTTCAACACATCCGACAAGGCATCCTTCGCCATCTCGGTGTCGTATTTCGCCTGCAAGCGCAACCACCAGCCATCAGACAAACTAAAGAAGCGGCACAAGCGCAAATCGGTATCCGCCGTGATGCCACGCTTGCCCGCGACGATGTCGCCGATGCGTTGCGGTGGAACACCAATCTCTTTCGCAAGGCGGTACTTAGTCATTCTCAACGGCTTTAGGAATTCTTCATCCAGCATTTCGCCGGGGGATACAGGGGCAATCGTTCGCATGATATTGGTTCCTTCTAGTGGTAATCCACAATCTCCACGTCCAGTACTTCGCCATTCTTAAAACGAAAACACACTCGCCATTGGTCATTGATGCGCACACTCCATTGACCAGCGCGGTCGCCTTTCAACGCTTCTAAACGGTTTCCCGGTGGCGCGCGCATATCGTCGATGATTTGTGCCAGATCAAGTTGTTCTAGCTTTCGCAAAGCGGATCTCTCAAAATCAACGAAGCGCTTCACTCGCTTGCCGTTGAACAATGATTCCGTATCGGCGCATTTAAACGACTTGATCATGGATGCATATTAACGAGGTTCGTTAATATGTCAAGTGGAAGAGATGCAAGAGCGGGGCAGTTCATTTGCAGGTTGGGTTGAACGGGGTGATGTCCAATAACTCAGCAATGGGTTTCGCGTTGCACAATGCAAGCTTTCACTCGTAGGGTGCAAAAGCGTAGCGCATCGCACCAAGGTTATTGAAACAACCGGCGCAATGCCCTTTGGTTATTGCGCCCTACGCTTACTTGGCTTCCAATTTATTTTTCAGCGCGTTGTTCATTTCTTCAAGCATTGGAACCACAAACTGATTCATCTTGTTCCAAAATAAGGGCACCATCAAACCACTAAATTCTTCTTTATTGATAAACACTGTTCCGCCATTTTCTTCTCTCAACTCAAACACACGGTCATTGGTAAAAATTAAGCCGCTCATCATCGTTGCTCGCCAACGGAAACTTTTGGGCGGACTTACTTCAAGAACGGCTGCTTGATATTTCATTGCATCTTTGCCATTCGGACCTCGCATGGTGATACTCACCTTGGAATCCAGCGCAGCGTTCCCATTAGCGGAATTGACCATCGGATTCCAGTCCTTCCAATGGTCAAAATCGGTGAGTACCTGCCAAACCTGATCGATAGACGCGGCAATTCGTATTTCTGTTTGCAGTTCTCTCATGCATGTCCCCAAAATATTATTCAAACAAAGTTACAGCTTATAACCTCTATGCACCGCCACCACGCCACCCGTCATATTGAAGTACTCAACACGCTCCAGCCCAGCATCCACCATCATCTGTTTCAACTCCTCCTGTCCCGGATGCATACGAATAGATTCGGCGAGGTAGCGGTAGCTGTCGGCATCGTTGGCGATCAGTTCGCCCATCTTGGGGAGTAGCTTGAAAGAATAGAGGTCGTACATCTTCTCCAGAGGTTTAGCGACCTTGGAGAATTCCAGCACGATGACGCGGCCGCCGGGTTTGAGCACGCGCTTCATCTCGCGCAGGGCGGCGTCTTTATGTGTGACGTTGCGCAGGCCGAAGGCGATGCTGACGCAGTCGAAATAATTATCGGGAAAGGGCAGATGTTCGGCATCACATTGGGCAGTCGGTGTGGGTGTGCCGTTGTCAATCATGCGGTCGCGACCGACGCGTAGCATGGCGTTGTTGATGTCGGTGAGGATGACTTGGCCGCTGCTGCCAACCTTTTTCAGGAACAATTTCGACAGGTCGCCCGAACCGCCCGCCACGTCCAGCACACGCTGGCCCTCATGCACATTCGCCAAGCCCACGGCGAAGGGTTTCCACACACGGTGCAGACCGACCGACATGAGGTCGTTCATGATGTCGTATTTGCTGGCGACGGAGGTGAACACGCCCGCGACCTTCTTGGCTTTTTCGCTTTCGTCGACGGTTTGGAATCCGAAGTGGGTCTTGCTCATGGCGATGCTCCTTGGGTTCGTCATTCCCGCGTAGGCGGGAATCCAATCATTCAAATTATTCTCGCAACGCGAAGCAGCTACGGTTTTGACCTCTACGCGGATTTTTCTATTTTGCTGGATTCCCGCTTGCCCGCAGGGCAGTTTATCCTGAGCCTGTCGAAGGGCGGGAATGACGGCTATGTATCGCGGCTCGCGCCTGCCGCTTCCATCTTGGTCAGGTAATCGTGCCACATGGCATCCTGATATTGACCCAACTCGTGCAGGTATTCCCACGAGTAGAGCCCGGTGTCGTGGCCATCGTCGAAAGCGAGTTTGATGGCGTAACTTCCAGTGGGTTCGATATCGGTGATTCTGACATTGCGCTTGCCTGTTTGCAGTGTCTCCTGCCCTTTGCCGTGGCCGCGCACTTCGGCGGAAGGCGAGAACACACGCAAGAATTCGAACGGCAGTTTGTAGCGCGCGCCGTCTTCAAAAGCGATTTCCAGAATCCGCGATTCCTGATGCAAAATGATTTCGGTAGGTGTCATAGTGAACGTATCTTTTTGAGTAGTGCGGTAGTGGAACGCTCGTGCAGAAATGGGATGCTGTGTACCGATCCGCCCCAGCCCTGCACTTCCTTGGAGCCAACGATGTTTTCGGGCTTCCAGTCTCCGCCTTTCACCAGCTTGTCGGGATGGCAGGCCAAAACAAGATTGAGCGGTGTGTCTTCGTCAAACAATACCACCAAACTCACCGATTCTAATGCGGCCAAAACCGCCATGCGGTCATCCTGTTGATTGATGGGGCGGTCATCGCCTTTTCCCTGGCGTTTCACCGAGGCATCGCTGTTCACGCCGACGATGAGTGATGCGCCGAGTGCTCGCGCTTGCGCCAAGTAGGTGACATGCCCCCGATGCAACACATCAAAGCAGCCGTTGGTGAATACCAAGGGACGCGGTAACGCGGCGACCTTGGCTGCCAGATCCTGTGCCGTGCTGATCTTGGTTTCGAATGTGGGCGACGTGTACACGTTAGTCCATGTACTCAAACACGCGCACCACCTTTTGCACGCCTGTGGTCGTGCTGGCGATGTCGGAAGCCGCATCCGCTTCAGCATGGGTGACGATACCCATCAGGTACACCACGCCGTTTTCGGCGGACACTCTGATGTGGTCGCGGTTGAAGGCTTTGCTGCTCAGAAAACGCTGGCGCACATCGTTGCTTACACCGGAATCGCTGTTGCGGATCACGCTGGCGGGTGCACTTGAAACTTGCAGTTCGTTGGCGATACCTTTGACCGGCGGGATACCGCCGACGATGCGTTCGATATCCATCTTGACGTTTTCGTTCGGCACTTGACCGGTCAGCAGGACGAAGCGGTTGAAGCAGGCCACGTTCACCCGCACGTTGGCCGTGTGTTTTTCCGCGATGCGTTGCAGTGCTTTGGTCTCGATGTTCTGGTCGTCCAGTACCGTGCCCTGCGTGCGGCGTTCGCTCGCCAGATTCACCGCACCCCCCATCTGTGCGCAACCTGAAATCGCGCCGGCCAGAATCAACAATGACACTACCCAGACATTACGCATCTTCACCCCCGAACAACAAATGGTCGATCAAGTCGCACAGACAATGGATCGACAGTAGATGCACTTCCTGCACGCGCGCGGTACGTTGCGCCGGAACACACAAATGGAAATCGCCTTTTCGCAGCATCGCACCCATCTTGCCGCCATCGCGGCCGGTAAGTGCGACCACCACCATATTGCGTTCATGCGCGGCGGTAATGGCATCAATTACATTGGGCGAGTTGCCACTGGTGGAGATGGCCAGCAATACATCGCCTTCCATGCCCAACGCGCGCACTTGTTTGGAGAAGATCTGTTTGTAATCGTAATCGTTGGCGATGGAAGTCAGCACCGAGCTGTCGGTGGTGAGCGCAATGGCGGGCAGACCCGGACGCTCGACTTCGAAACGATTGATGAGTTCGGCGGCGAAGTGTTGTGCATCTGCCGCCGAGCCACCGTTGCCGCAAGCCAGAATCTTATGGTCGTGCAACAGTGCCGTGACCATCGCCTGGGCCGCTTCGGCGATCGGTTTTGCCATCACTTTCTTGCTTTGCAGTTTGATCTCGGCGCTGTCGTCGAAATGTTGGTTGACGCGTTTGATGAGTGTCATATCGGAAGAGGAGCGTTATGGAATGCGCGGGATTTTACCTTAAACCTCAAAAGCATTCTTTATCCACTCGACCCCTTGCGCACCGTCGGCCGATGCCAGCAATAACGCATCGAAACGACAGAGCGGGAGGTGTGCAAACGTGGCGAGATAATGTTGCGCGGTGCGCATGAGTTTGCCCTGTTTGTGGCTGTCGATACTGGCGGCGGCACCGCCATAGTCACTGCGGCTGCGCAACCTCACTTCGGCAAAGACCAGCGTTTCGCCCTCGCGCAAGATCAGATCGATCTCGCCGTAACGGCAGCGGTAATTGGCCTGTAGCAATTTCAAGCCTTGTTGTTGCAAGTATCGCGCGGCTGTTTGCTCGGCCTGCGCGCCCGGCTTCATTGGGCTGGCTTGCTTTCCTGCGGCTGCATCCTGTCCTCCAGCGAGGCACCCTGACCTTGGCGCAAAACGGCAACGGATGCTTCGCGTTCAAGCAGATGCCCGTTCAGTTGCACTCTGCCGGTCACACCATCCAAAGGCAGACCATCATGCAGATCCCGCAGATAGATCACCTGCAATAACCGGTAAGCATCAATGCCGAGTGCATACAGGCGTTCCATATCCTGTGCCAGCGGCGGAGCAGCGCGCGGATAGACCATCACTGCCGGATGATCGGGTTGCAAGAACCAAGGCATATCAATGAAGCGCACTTCGGCCAGATCGTAATTCACCAGATTGTTGCCGTTGCCGGCGAACACTTGCGAGGTGGCATACACGGGCAACGCGTTGCTCAAGTAGGGACGCATCAGCCGTGCCTTGTCGACCTCTGCTGCCAGAAACACCATATTGCCGGGATCAATCGGGATCAGGCGCAACATGTCGGGATCGCCTGCATAGACGACCTCGGGCTGGATCACGCCACCGGAGCGTTGCCAGCTCTCGGAAAAAGCCTGTGCCAGCCGTTTGGACAAGTTGCTATTGGTGCGTACCACGGTGGCACTGAGCAGACCGGTCTTGGTCGCCCATTGCGCCACTTGGCGTGCCTCAGCCTCGGGCGACAAGCCAAAAAAATACAGTTGGTCGTTGCGCTCCACATCCAGCAAATTCAGCGCAAGGGTGGGCACGTTCAAGTTGGGATTGGCCGCCAGCGCGGTCACGCCGTTGCGGGTAAGTGGTCCGGCCACGGCCACGGCACCTGCCTCTAACGCTTGCTGATAAAGCGCGACGACTTCCAGCTTCTCATCGTTGCAGGGATAAATTCGGACCGGCAGACCCTGCTTTTGCTGCGTGGCCGCCGCCAGAAATCCCTGCTGCACCGCCTCGGCGGACTTGCCAAAAGTGGCCGATTTCAGCGGCAGGATAAGAGCAATATGCCGGTCCGCAGGCAGCATGCCGCCCTCGGGTACGGTTGATACCAAAATCGGTGCCGGTTCGGCGACTTTGGCGCTTTCTGCGACAGGTTGGGGGGCGACTTTCGGACTGCTGGCGGGTACTTTTGCCACAGGTATTGGTGCTGCCGGAACGGGAGTCGGCGGCGGCGGAGTGGCGCAGCCAAATACGCTCACGTATAGTGCGGCGACCAATAAACCGCGCAACCATTTCAGCACAGAGGCGACACTTTGCATATCAAGACCAGTCAAAAATTGGAGTGCGCATTATATGTAGTCGCCACCCCGATTGGAAATCTAAGTGACATCACGCTGCGCGCGCTGGAAGTACTGGGTTCAGCCGACGCCGTGGCCGCCGAGGACACCCGCAACACGCGCCATCTGCTGCAACATCACGGCATCGCCGATGTCCGCCTGCTGACCCTGCACCAGCATAACGAGCGTGGTGCGGCGGAGAAGATCATCGCGCTGTTGCAACAGGGCCAGAGTGTGGCACTGGTCACCGATGCAGGCACACCCGCCGTGAGCGACCCGGGCGCATTGCTGGTCACAGACGTGCGCAACGCGGGTTTTCGTGTGATTCCTATTCCCGGCGCCAGCGCGGTTGTGAGTGCGCTCTCTGCTTCCGGCCTCAGTGCCGCGCATTTTCTGTTCTATGGATTCTTGCCGAATAAATCCGCCGCCCGACGTGGCGCGTTGCAAGCCCTGGCAGAACATCCCTACAGCCTGGTGTTTTACGAAGCACCACACCGAATTCTGGAATGCACCGAAGATCTGCTGGCGGTATTCGGGGAGGAGCGCGAGGTCGTGTTTGCGCGCGAACTCACCAAACTGTTTGAGAACATCCACCGCTGCAAACTGAGTGAAGCGATGGCTTGGTTGAACAGTGCCCCGAACAATCAGCGCGGTGAATTCGTCGTGCTGGTTTCCGCCGCGCCGGCGCGCGAAGGGCTGGATGCAGAAACCGAACGTACCTTGTCGTTACTGCTGGAGGAACTACCGCTGAAACAGGCGGTACAGTTGGCGGTAAAGATCAGCGGGGCAAACAAGAATGAGTTGTATCAGCGGGCGCTGGAACTCAAACAAAATTGAGCGCGAAATTTTGAAACAAACAGCTGGCATTTCAAGCTGATCCCTTTTCAACCATGCACAAACGAAACCGCCCGAACAAGTCGGGCGGTGTGTTTTACAAAACGCTGAAAGGCGTATTACTGAATCTTTCGGATTTTCCTGCTCCCTGTTTCAGACACATACAAATTGCTTCCATCGGTGGTGATGCCGTTTGGTGCAAAGACTGATGCAGCAATACCTGTTGCATCTACCACAGCCCCTGTGCCCGATCCGGCTAGAGTAGAAACCACAGCCGTAGCAATCACAATTTTACGGATTTTATTCCCGGTAGCTTCTGCCACATACAGATTAGTGCCGTCAGTGGTGATTCCTTGGGGGCCAGAAATTGTGCCAGGCCCTGCTAATAATGTAGTTACCGCTCCTGAAGCAATCACAACCTTGCGAATTGCGCCTATAGTTTCAGTTACATACAAATTGGTTCCGTCAGTGGTAATGCCATTGGGTGCCCAAAACGATGCAGCTATCCCTATTCCATCTACAGTTGAATTTGCACCAGAACCTGCCAACGTGGTGACCACGCCCGTGGCGATTTCAACTTTACGAATCTGATTGCTGACTGCGTCGAGCACATATAGGTTTGTTCCGTCGGTAGTAATGTCGGATGGGCCCTTGAAAGTTGCGGCAACTCCCGTACCATCTAACGAGCTTGCAGCCCCAGAACCTGCGAGTGTGGTTACCACGCCTGTGGCAATTTCAATCTTGCGAATCTTGCGACTTCCACGGTCAGTAACATACAGGTTCGATCCATCGGTAGTAATACCTGTAGCCGAACCAAAAGAAGCGGCAACCCCAGTACCATCAACTGCTCCCAGCATCCCCCCGCTACCGTTTCCCGCCAGGGTTGTCACTGCGCCTGTGGCAATCACGATTTGGCGAATAAACAGCTTATCCGCAATATACAATTGGGCACCGTCGGAGGTAATGCGCGTAGGCGCAGAAAATGATGCTGCCGCACCTACACCATCTGCGGGTGCCGTCCCTCCGCTGACTGCAGAACCTGATCCAGCATATGTCGAGACTGCCGTGGTGAGATTGAGCGGCGTGCCTTGAATCGCCCCACCCAACAATGTACCGGGTGCAACAGTTGCTCCACCGCCACCCGCTGCACTCGTCGTCGCACTCACCTCAGCCGAACCCACACTCTCACCCACCGCATTTACCGCAGCGACTTTGTAGTAGTAAGCCGTAGCCGCTGTCAGGCCAGTGTCGTTGAAATTGGCAGTCGTTATTGTGGTTGTATTGATCTTGCTCGCCGCACCTACTACCACGCCTGCGGCAGTACCTCGATAGATGTTGTAGCTGCTTGCGCCCGCTACCGCAGGCCAACTTAAATCGATTTGGTTCGTACTTACCGGAGTTGCTGTTAGCCCAATTGGTACGGCGGGTGCTGCCACTACCGGGGTTGCAGTCACATTGAAAGTGCCAGCGTTAACCAAGCCCGAACCGTCCCCGTTTGAAATTGTTATGGAATGATTACCCGCAGCCAGTCCCGCAGGGACATTTACTGTAATTTGAATGCCTCCCATGTATGAAAAGCTTGTCACTGCAGCGGGTGTTGTGCCAAACAATACGGTTGGTGCCGGCGTAAAGGAGTTTAGATTGGTGCCATTAAGATAAACCGCAGTACCAACCGGTCCCGATGCTGGGGTGATGTTTGAGATGCTTGGGGTTGCCGCTCCTCCCCCTCCGCCGCCACTGCCCCCTCCTGAGTTCGGATTACCCAATGAACCCCCAGGTAAAGTGAATGCAGGAATAGTTGGCGGTGTAACACCAACGGGTAGCAAACTCGAAGCGCCACCGTTGACTACACCTAACGCATTGTTGAAAGCTATTTGCGGGATAACTGCGTTCACTGCGCTACCCGCCGCCAACTGAGTGGCGATGTTCTGCAGTTTGGCGGAGATATTCGCACCCGAACCCTGTTGATTGATGACGTGAGCCAAGGCAGCAAGCTTCAGCGTTACCTGATCGGACGTTTGTCCCTGCGCATTGAACACAGGAGGCAACATCGCCTGACTATATGAGGCCACGCCGATAACACCGCTTGCTGCATCCGTGATTGCCGCAACAGCCGAGGCAGCACTGAATCCGCTGCTAGGCAACATGGTTCTTGCGAACTCGGTCAGCACTGTGACAGGCACACCCGAGGCAGCCTGTGCATCCGCAACAGCGGGAATTAAACCGCGTAGAGGCGCACCCGCAGAAATTGTGCCTGTTGCACCCACACCACTTGTCTCGTCCAAGAACGTGCCGGTCACTTCCACAGTAAGTGGATAGGCCACGTTCGCGGGATAAGTAACCGAAGCCGTACCGTTGGAATTAATCGAGCCACCCGAGACCAGCGTAACAAGATTGCCGTTAACATCTTTGAGAGAAACCATACCGCTGGTGAACATGCCCTTGAAGGGGGTGATGGTTGTTGTGACAGAAGATACTGAAGAATTGCCACCCCCTGAAGAACCTCCCCCGCCTCCGCAGCCGGCAAGAATCAAAGTGGCAATTGCTGTGAAGCCAATACCGAGTTCGGTGGCTTTGCGCAGGATGGGGCTGAGGTGCATGGCGGGTCTCCTTGTGGGTTGAACTGCGTAAAGCTTGAAAATTTAAACGTGGGTTACAAAAAAACGCTCGGCAGATTACTCCCCCCCCCGCAGCAAGGTCAATCGAAAAAAAGGCCTATATATTCTTTCTGGTTGACAAAATTTTGAAGTGCGTTTAAGCGTGACTTGCTTGAATCTATCCCTGTGACAAAGGTATGCGACTCAGAGGTGTTTGCCTTTCCCGCGAACGCGGGTATGACGTATTTATAGAGGCGTCCCTTATTAATGATGGCCGTATATTGAAGGATGGAAATGCCACCTCATTCTGAGCGTCCCTATTTCACCATCCTTTGCTAAACTGCCGCTTCACGCCAAAGTCAAAGGTCGCGACGCCATGCTGAACAAACTCACCACTTTTTCTTTGCTGGCGCTGTTGAGCGCCTGCGGCGGCGACAAACCCGCCTCTGCCGGTGCAGCGGTTGGCGCGGGTGGGCCGCCCCCGGCTGAGGTCGAAGTCATCACCGTCGCGTCGGGCGATGCCACTTTCACACAAGATTTGCCCGGGCGGGTTCAGGCCTACCGCACGGGACAGATTCGCGCCCGCGTCGATGGCGTGATCGAGAAACGTTTGTTCGAAGAAGGCAAACAAGTTGCGGCAGGCACACCCTTGTTCCGTATCGACTCGCGCAGTTTCCAGGCCACTGCCGAAGCGGCCAAAGCCGAGGCCACGCTCGCCAGCCACACCGTTGAGCGTTTACGACGACTGCTAGAGATCAAGGCAGTAAGCCAACAGGAATTCGATGTCGCCCAAGCCAGAGAAAAGCAGGCGCACGCGGTTTTGATTCGCGCCGAGGAAGACCTGCAGAACGCCAATGTGCCTGCCACGATCTCCGGATACATCGGGCGCGCGCAAGTCACCGAGGGCGCGCTGGTCAGCAAGAGTCAGGCGACACTGCTGGCCACCATCGAACAACTCGACCCGGTGTATGTGAATTTCACCCAATCCGGGTCCGATCTGCTGCGGCTGAGGAAGGCCGTGGCATCGGGAGCATTGAAACGGGCCGATACGACCAAGGTGGAATTGCTGTTGGAAGACGGTAGCGTCTACACCCGTACCGGCCGGATTTATTTCACTGACATGGCTATCGATCCGGCTACCGGCTCGGTCTCGTTGCGGGCGGAATTTGCCAACCCGCAGCAAGAGCTGTTGCCGGGCATGTTCGTTCGGTTACGTTTCCCCGAAGCCATTGCGGCAAACGTCATCCGCGTGCCACAGCGCGCGGTGCAGTCCGGCACGCAGGGTCAATTCGTGATGCTGGTCGGCGCGGAGAACAAAGCCACGCCGCAACCGGTGAAGACCGGCGGCATGGTGGGGGGTGATTTTGTCATCGCCAGCGGCTTGAAAGGCGGTGAGCAAGTCATCGTGAATGGGTTGCAGAAAGCGCGTCCCGGTTCCGTGGTGAAAGCGGTCCCCATTGTCGCGACGCTGAAGAGTGACAAGCGTCTCACCGTTCCCGCCGCTGCCAAGTAAGCCGCCATGATCGCCAAATTCTTCATCGACCGTCCCATCTTTGCCTGGGTCATCGCGCTGGTCATTCTGCTTGCCGGCGTACTCGCCTTGCGCGGCTTGCCGATTGCCCAGTATCCAGCGGTCGCGCCGCCCGCGCTCTCCGTCTCCGTCACCTACCCCGGTGCCTCTGCGCAGGTGATCGAAGAGACCGTGGTCGCGCTGATCGAACAGGAGATGAACGGCATCGAGAATCTGCTGTACATGGAATCCGCCGCCGAATTGGGCCGGGGCACGATCACGCTGACCTTTGAAGCGGGCACCAACCTCGACCTGGCTTCAGTAGAAGCACAGAACCGCGCCAAACGCGCCGAAGTGCGCCTGCCCGAAGAAGTGCGGCGCCTGGGCATCACGGTGGCGAAGTCGGCGCGCAACTACGTCATGATCGTGTCGCTGATCTCTCCCGACAAAAGTTACGACAACGTGGGCTTGGGCAGTTATGCCGCCGCCAATGTGTTGGACAGCATCCGCCGTGTACCCGGAGTGGGTGAAGCCTTGTTGTTCGGCACCGAATATTCGATGCGCTTGTGGTTGAAACCGGAAAAATTGCAAGCCTATGGCGTGACTCCGGCTGACGTGTCGCGCGCGGTGCGTGCACAGAATTCGCAGATGTCCACCGGAGAACTCGGCCAATTACCCAGTGCGCCCGGGCAAGAACTCAACGCGGTCATCGTCACCCGCAGCAGGCTTTCAACGCCGGAAGAATTCGGCAACATCCTGGTGCGCACCAATGCGGACGGATCTTCGCTGCGCGTGAAAGATGTGGCGCGGGTCGAGCTGGGTGCGCAGGATTATTCGGTCAGTGCACGCATCGACGGCCAACCGGCGGCCGGTATCGCCATCCGCCTGACACCGGATGCCAACGCGCTGGACACGGTGGCGGCAGTCAAAACACGCATGACGGAACTGTCAAAGTTCTTTCCCTCCGGCATTGACTGGCTGATCCCTTATGACACCTCAAAATTCATCGAAATTTCCATCACGGAAGTATTGAAAAGTCTGGCCGAAGCGCTTTTCCTGGTATTTCTGGTGATGTATCTGTTCCTCGGCAACCTGCGCGCCACACTGATTCCCACCATCGTCATCCCGGTGGCACTGGTGGGCGCGTTGGTCGGTCTGTATCTGCTCGGTTACTCGATCAACGTATTGACCCTGTTTGCCATGGTGCTCGCCATCGGTATCGTGGTGGACGATGCCATCGTGGTGGTGGAGAACGTCGAACGCATCATGAGCACGGAGAATCTGCCGCCGCGCGCGGCAACGCGCAAAGCGATGGACCAGATCATCGGCGCCATCATCGCCATTACCTTGGTGTTGTCTGCGGTGTTCATCCCGATGGCCCTGTTCCCCGGCTCGACCGGAGCCATCTATCGCCAGTTCGCCGTCACGCTGGTGTTGACTATGGGTTTCTCGGCGCTGATGGCGCTGACGCTGACGCCCGCACTGTGCGCCTCGTTGCTCAAACACAAACCCGGCAGCAACGACATCGTGCCCTCTACCGGTTTGCTGGGCTGGTTCCATCGTGCTTTCGCCCGACTGACCCAGCGTTATATCAGCGGCATGGGCAAGGTCGTGCGCAAAGCGGGGCGTTATCTTCTGATCTATGCCGTCATCTTGCTGGCGATCGGCTGGATGTTCAGCAAGTTACCCGGCAGTTTTCTGCCGTCGGAAGACCAGGGTTATTTCGTCAGCGTGATCCAGTTACCCTCGGGCGCGACGCGCGAACGCACGCTCGAAGTTTTGACACAGGTGGAGCAGTATTACCTCGGCCTCAAAGAAGTCGATCATGTCATCGGCGTGGTCGGATTCTCTTTCTTCGGGCGCGGTCAAAATGCGGCGATCACCTTTGTGCGCCTCAAAGATTGGAGCGAACGTAAAGGCGCGGCGAGCAATTCGAACACCTTGGCACAACAAGCCAACATGACGTTCTTCCGCATCAAGCAAGCCATGATCTTCGCCATCAATCCGCCGCCCATTCCCGAGCTGGCCGCTGCCGGCGGTTTCGATTTCCGCCTGCAAGACCGTGGCGGTTTGGGGCGCGAGAAACTGCTGGAAGCGCGCAACATGGCACTCGGCATGGCGATGCAGAATCCGGTGTTGGCGGGTGTGCGTCCGGAAGGGCAAGAGGCCGGCCCGCAAGTGTTCCTGGATATTGATCGAGTCAAAGCGGAGTCGTTAGGCGTTTCTATCACCGATCTGAATGAGACTTTGCAGTCCTTGTTGGGGACGGTCTATATCAACGACTTCGTGCGCCAGGGCCGCATCTTGCGCGTGCAGATGCAAGCCGACGCCGACACCCGGCGTTCACCGGATGACATCCTGAACATCTCCATCCGCAACAAGCAGGGCGGCATGGTGCCGCTCTCCGCATTGGCCAGTGCGCGCTGGATCAGCGACTCGCCCAAGTTGGATCGTTATAACGGTCTGCCCTCAATGAAGATCGCCGGTGGCCCCGCCCCGGGCCGCAGCTCCGGCGAAGCCATGGCGGCCATGCAAGAGATCGCCGCAAAACTGCCGCCGGGTTTTGGCTTTGAATGGTCGGGTACGGCACGTGAAGAAATCCAGTCGGGCGCGCAATCCTCCACGCTGTTCGCGATCTCCATCATCGTGGTATTCCTGTGTCTGGCGGCGCTGTATGAAAGCTGGTCCATCCCGTTCGCGGTGATCCTGGCCGTGCCACTGGGTGTGTTCGGCGCGCTGCTGGCGGTGACACTGCGCGAGTTGCCCAACGATGTTTATTTCAAGGTCGGCCTCATCGCCATCATCGGCTTGTCGGCGAAGAACGCGATTTTGATCATCGAGTTCGCGCGTAAATTGCAGGACGAAGGCATGAGCCTGATCGATGCCACGTTGGAAGCGTGCCGTTTGAGATTCCGTCCCATCCTGATGACCTCGTTCGCCTTCATCGCCGGTGTCTCACCACTCGCTTTTTCCACCGGTGCCGGAGCACAAAGCCGTCACGCCATCGGCACCGGCGTCATGGGCGGCATGCTCACCGCCACTCTGTTCGCCGTGTTGCTGGTGCCGGTTTTCTTCGTCATCGTGCGCAAGTTCTTCCCGGGACATGCGCGCAAAGAGGGTGAATACGAAGACGATTAAAATGCGTTAAGTCCACCCGTTCACCCTGAGTAGCCCGCACAGCGGGCGTATCGAAGGGTAGGCTTGCTTCGGCTTCCCCTTGTCTGAATAGCGTTACAATTCCAACTCGTTACTTGAGCTGGAATATTTTCATGCAACAACTCACCCTCACCCGCCCCGATGACTGGCACTTGCATTTACGCGATGGCGCATTGATGCAATCCGTCTTGCCCGACACGGCACGCCAGTTCGCCCGTGCTATCGTCATGCCCAATCTGCGCCCGCCCATCACTACCACCGATCAGGCGTTGGCTTATCGTCAACGCATCATTGCTGCCTTGCCAAGCGGTGCGAAGTTCGAACCGCTGATGACGCTGTACCTCACCGACAACACCAGTGCGGAAGAGATTCGCAAAGCCAAGGCCAGCGGTGTGGTGCATGCTGTGAAGTTGTATCCCGCTGGTGCCACCACCAACTCCGGTGCGGGCGTGACCGATTTGCGCAAGACCTACGCCGCACTGGAAGAGATGCAAGACTGCGGCATGCCGTTCCTAGTACACGGTGAAGTGACCAGCGCCGACATCGACATCTTCGACCGCGAAGCCGTGTTCATCGAGCGCGTGATGCAGCCTTTGCTGAAAGACTTACCTGGACTACGTGTGGTGTTCGAACACATCACCACCAAAGATGCCGCGCAGTTCGTGGCAAGTGCGCCGGACACCATTGCCTCCACGCTCACGCCGCAACACCTGCTTTACAACCGCAACGCCATGCTGGTCGGCGGCATCCGCCCGCACTTCTACTGCCTGCCCATCCTCAAGCGCGAGAGTCACCGCGAGGCCTTGGTGAAAGCCGCCACCAGCGGCAACAAAAAATTCTTCCTCGGCACCGACAGCGCCCCTCACGCGCAACACACCAAAGAAAATGCCTGCGGCTGCGCGGGTTGCTACACCGCGCACAATGCCATCGAGTTGTATGCGGAAGCTTTCGAGGCGGCGGGCGCGTTGGATAAACTCGAAGCCTTCGCCAGTTTTTATGGCGCGGACTATTACGGCCTGCCGCGCAACACAGAGACCATCACGCTACGCAAGGAAGGGTGGCAAGTGCCTGCGTCGGTGGGATTTGGCGAGCATCAGCTTGTGCCGCTGCGGGCGGGGGAGATGATGAAGTGGAAGTTGGTCTGATTAGCAGCAAATTGGCAAGGTGTTAAACTCGCAAGCACTTAATCATTTTCAGAGGTCATCATGCATGCAACCTTTCAACTCAGGTCGGACGAATTGAACGAAAAATTTTTGCAGGCAATCAAAAAGCAATTTCAAAATAAAACCATTGAAATCGCTGTGTCAGAGATGCCTGATGAGAAAATGGAAATGAGTCCGCCCCGTAAAGCAGGTGCGCTTAAAGGGCGCATTAAAATGAGTCCAGATTTTAATGCCCCGCTGGACGACTTTGCCGAATATCAATCATGAAGTTATTGCTGCAAACTAAAGGAGTCGGACTAATTAGTTTCTGGCAAGACCAACGTCGTTAAACAAACAAAGTTGGAGACATTCGATGCCAATCATCTCTATGTTTTACGGAATCATCATCCGCCTGTATCTGATTGACAATCAGCATCACAATCTGCCGCACCTGCACGCCAAGTACGCTGAATTTGAGGCATCTATCAATCTTGAGGATGGCGAAATTCTCTCCGGCAAATTGCCGCGCAAACAATTGCGCTTGGTGCAAGCGTGGATAGAGTTGCACCGCGATGAGTTGATGGCTGACTGGGAGCTTGCGGTCAGTGGCGAAAACCCCTACAAGATTGCTCCTTTGTGAGGTTGCCATGTATTGGGATGTAAAAATCGTAAAACCATTAACTGATCACTTGATTTACGTCGAGATAGAGGACGGACGCAAGGGTGTTTTTGACATGAAACCCTATCTGGATTTCGGGGTTTTTCGCGAGTTGCGCGACGTACATTATTTTAATCAAGTAGGCATTTTGTTTGGCGCGGTTACTTGGCCGCATGAGCAAGACATCGCGCCTGAAACTTTGCTGGCGAATTTGCAACCTTCTGGATATGAATCCAGTGAGCAAAGGCTGCCGAGCCATCGGCCGAATATAGCAACAGCAAGTCCGCGTAACGAGTAGAACTATTGGAATAAGCACGATATTCAGTTAGCCTCCCCGCATGATCTGATCGTGAGGATTCTTATGTCCACCATCACACCTCGTCCACTGAGTGCCTTCATTCTCCTTGTTGCCGTTGCTCTAACGGGGTGTGTCTCGACATCAAGCACCATTGCGTTCACTCCAAAAGAAGTGAAGCTGATTCCAGCCACGGCAATGGAAAAGGTGTTGTCACCGGCGAACGAGGATGAGGTGATCATGATCAGGGCAGTCGGTTTCCCGCATGACATGGAGGTAAAAAGATTAGAGGTGCGTGAATATTTAATAGCGGCTGACACACCATCCGGTAAAGAGGTGAAGGTGGCAATAAGCGACATCACCGGGATAAAGCGCACCAGAATATTCAAACAATCAGCCACTTCGACCAATGCTGCTGGTGGTACGGGAGTTGCCGTAGGTGAGGCGCTGATCTATGCACCTCTGATTCCCGTTGCGATCGTCTCGCGTCCTTTCCTGCGCGCGATGGGGCTGGATGAAGAGAAAAATTTCAACGAACGGGGAAAGGCGCTTCTGGTGTATGGCGGGATGACGAAGGATGCTTTAAAAGTGAGTCTTGGCGCGCCACTCCAACGGCATTTCTGCGTCAATGACGATCCTCAAAGTAAGTTCGAGATATGGAGCTACAAGAAGGAGTTGGTACTAAGTGGCGGTGAGATGCTTTTCCTGAACCCCGATAAGGGCACTGTCTTCTTTGCTTCATCGCGATTCCCCTCTATGAAGAATTGCTCGCCGATGCCAATGAATTAGAATCGCGCTCGAACGCCCACACTGCTCCCAATACTATTTCATGCCACTCTCCAACTACCTCAACACCTCCCCCACCCTAGGCGACCGCGTCTATCTGCACCCTTCCTGCCAGGTCATCGGCGATGTGAAGTTGGGCGATGACAGTTCTATCTGGTGCAACACGGTGTTGCGCGGTGATGTGAACCGCATCGTGGTTGGGCGCTGCTCTAACGTGCAAGACCTGACCATGTGCCATGTGTCACACAAGACGGCGGACAAGCCCGATGGATCGCCGCTCATCATCGGCGACTATGTGACGGTGGGGCATTCGGTGATCTTGCATGGTTGCACCATCGGCAACGACTGCCTGATCGGCATGGGTTCCATCATCATGGATGATGTGGTGTTTTTTTTTTTTTCAAGAAGAAGAAGGCATACGAGATATAAGTATAGGTGACTGGAGTT